>CAZKBK010000046.1:0-7198 GCA_964551035.1 uncultured Roseivirgaceae bacterium
GGTCTACGAACAAAGGTTACATGTAAAATTCTAATTTTTACCGGACAACAATGATCCGATATTGAAAATTAAGTGCAGACCGGCCCCTTTGCGGGGTCCTGAATCATCGAATGATTGAATCCTGAATAACTACCGTTCCCTCATTTTCATCGCGGTGACGTTTCCTTTCTCGGCGTCGATGCGGAAGAGTTTGTATTTCCGGTTTTTGGGATAAAGTCCGATGGCGGTGCCGTCGTCGTCGGGGAAGCTGAGGGTGATCAGCCATTGTGTGTTCTCGGCGTTGAGTTCCACTTCTTCGAGCTGAACGTTCTTCACGTCGGGGAAGAACATTTTGAGATAGTCCTGGGCGTTGGTTACGGCTTGTTTTGCGTCGATCATGGGTAAATGTACGTGTTTACGCGTTTATGTGGGAGTCACTTCCGGTGGTGGCCGGGCGGAGCCGTGGCCCATGTGGAATATTTTCCCCAGGATCACCGGCATACGGCGCAACGAGTGCCGGTCGTGATCCAGTCGTGATCCGGTCGTGATCCAGTCGTGATCCGGTCGTGATCCGGTCGTGTGCGGTTGAAGGAGCAAAACCGTTGCAAAGTGTCACATCACTGCAACCATGTTTATGCTCGTCACGTAGCCGCCGAAAACGGGGCAAAGCGATGGGGTGCTGGTCGCCGGTCGGGGAGGAGATGCTTTGGTGGTTGACAATGTCGTTGGCCTCGCCAAAGGTCGTCGGTCTCCGGCAAGGGTATGCCTATGCCCCGGGAGAGATAGGGTATTCCGGACTTGCGCATTGATCGGAAAGGGCATATATTATGGGTGAGAATGTTCCCTATTGAACATGGTCGTTAACACCTCCTGGTATCGGTTTTGCGACCACAGTTTGGTCTCATTTTGTGCATGTTTTGCCCCGGACGAAGAAAATGATGGCTATTGAAACATCCAATTTCGCTGGTTAGCCGTTTTAACAGTAACCCCTGGAACCATGTCCAATCAGTTGCATTTCCTCAACATCATACGAATCCTGAGTGCGTACGGTGATCCGATGCCGGTCGAATTATTGGCGCTGAAGAGTCAGCTTGCCCCGTCCGGGATTGTTCCGCTACTGCGGAAACTCGAGCAAATCAAGGTTGTTAAACTGGATTTGGAGGCCAAGCGGGTCTCGTTGTTAAAACCGGACGAAATTCCCACGATGTCCGATCTTTATTCGCTTGCCGGATAGAAGGCCATGTTGTTGCTGGCCTATGTGATCAGCTTTTTGATTGGGGTGTACATCGCATTGAGCGACCTGTTCAATAGTACCAGCCTTTATTTTGCATTTGCCCGGAGGTCGCTGGCGCTCTGGGTTCTCGGCGCCATCTACGGCATCTTCGCCGTTGTCTTCCTATATCTTTTGTCTGAATATTTTATTCGGATCGAGATCAATTCGACGGTTTTTCGGAGGCCGATCGGCGATGAGGCGCTTTTTTGGGTGTATGTGATTTTCTGCGGTATTTCCATCAAGTCTTTACTCAATATATCATTCTATAACGTCCGAATGGACGGCAAGAGCTTTCCGATAGGTCTGGCGACTTTGGTAAGGATTTTCGAGCCGCAATTGAAAAAATCCATTGAGACCGACCACTACATAGCATTTGACACCTTCCTAACCCATGCGGAAGCGAAAACTGTGCATCTTAGCCTGATGGACATCCACAACGTCATAAGAAACCAGATCTTGACAAGATTCGAAGCGTCAGAGGTCAGCGCGTTTCTGCTGGATTTGGCGAGTCGGCGGACTGTTCGTGAATCGTATATTTTTTATCTCCGGGCGTACGGGAAAAAGATGTTCTGTCATACGTTTCCTATGTGTAGGGAACCGTCATGGTGGAATTTCAGGAGAACATCCGGTGGATTTTCGGTTTCCGCCTAAAGGGTATTCAGCTACAGACACCATCGAGGGGGGACCGTGCGAAGGCTTGATGCAGCCGCTGTGGCGGCTATTCAGAACCTTGTTTTATGTTTAGGCCTGCCCCTGAATAGTTCATCCACCCGTTGTTTGAAACCCTCATTTCCCGCATATTTGCACTCTCTTCGCCGGGGCGTTGAAAAAGTCAGCATTAAACAGAGCCATGTTTTTCCCGCTGGTTTTTAGTGCTTCGGCGAAGCCAAGCCCGAGTGGCGGAACTGGTAGACGCGCACGACTCAAAATCGTGTACCTAACGGTGTGCCGGTTCGATTCCGGCCTCGGGTACTGCCCGGGATTCATCCATTAAACGATTCCCGGTATTCCATTTAAACCTCCGAATCTATGTCGGAGGTTTTTTTCTGACCGGATTAAGGGTCCCCGGAGCGTCCGGTTCCCATGCTGCTCCGGATATTTTTTGGCCGAATCGCGTCAGGCGAAGTTCACTCCCTCTTAAACAAGAACTGCCCCCCGCCCTGTTTGAGGATCATGGTCTTGTTTGCGGGGTCGAACTCCATGATGATGCCGGCCTGGATATATCTGAATTTGCCGCGCGCCGTGGCTTCCAGGGCGAAGGCAGACTGGCCCGTGGCCTGGGCAACGAGGTTGTTCTTGTCTTTGGTGACGGTGATCTTCAGGGGCAGTTGCGCGGACGAATAGGTTCCAAGGTACTGGTCGAGTTCTTCCGTGGTGGTCTGGTAGGTGGTGAACACGGGAATCTCGTAGGGTTTGCCGTAGGCCGCGCTCAACAGGGCGATGGCGATGTCGTTGGTGCCGTATACGGTGCCGTTGGAGGTTAGGGCAAAGGCTACGTTGCCGTCGGCGAAGTGCCCGAACATTGAACTGAACCCATCGATGCCGCCCGTGTGTCCGTACCCGAATTTGTCGTAAAACGGAAAGCGGATGAGGCCCAGTCCATACCCGTCCTTTATGGTCTTCATCAGCGCAAGGCTTTCACTGCTTAACAGCTTTCCGCCGAGCAGGGCGTTGCCGAACCTGACCAGGTCGGAAGGCGTGGACACAATTGCGCCTGCCCCCATCGGTATCGACATGTCCGTCTCAGGCGTAAGCACCCACTTGCCGTCGAACCGGTAGGATGCGCACGCATTGTTTGCGGGGTTGATCTTTCCTCCCATCGCCGTGTTGGTCAGCCCCAACGGCTTCGTGATGTACAATGTCAACAGTTCGGCGTAGGGCTTCCTGAAAGTCTTTTCCAGGAGGTAGGTCAGGAGAATGAAGTTGGAGTTGCTGTACGCGGCCTTGGTGTCGGGCTCAAAGTCACTTCCTGCCTTCGCGATGATCCCCACCATTTCATCCGCGGTCTTCGGCTGTGTGTGCCAGGTAACGTAGTCCGCGTCGTTGGTGATGTTGTGTATTCCGCTGCGATGGCTGAGCAAATGCCGCACCTTGATGCGGGCGGCGTTGGGAACCGTAGGGAAGAACTTGTCGATGGTGGCATCGAGGTCGAGTTTCTTTTCCTCCACGGCCTTGAGCGCGAGCACGGCGGTAAATGTTTTCGAGATGGAGCCGATCCGGTATATGGAATGCTCGTCCGCTTCCCTGCCGGTTTCAACGCTGGTGAATCCTGTGGAGCGCGTATAGATTATTTCGCCGCCGCGGGAGATGGCCACGCTGCCCATGAACTGGTTGTTGGCGGAGAGGGCGTCGAAAAAGGCGTCAAGCTTGCCCTTGTCGAATTCCTGGGCCGCGCAGGGCAGTGCTGCGATGACAAAGAGGGTTGCAAGTGCGCGTAGTTTCATGGTCGGGGTTTTCGTATTCTGCTGCAATATAGCGTTTTATCGGAACAGGGACGGGGGGATGGTTGCCGGGCTGCCGGGTTGCCGGCCTGCCTGCCGAAGCGAAGCGTAGGCATGGGTTGATCGAGATTATTGATTCGGCGTTGGTTTTGTATCCTGAGCGGGTCGTTGATACGGAGCGGTTGACGGTGGACGCTTGACTGCGGACCTTCTCCCCCCTACGCTACCCTTTCCGCAGCACAAACCTGTAGTACTTTCTCTCTCCTTCCACAAGGTTGCGATGAAACTTTGAGCCCACCACGCCGGCGAACTCCGCGAAGAGCTTTTGCCATTTCGGCGGGAAGAGTTTGCGGATGCGGGCGGTCTTCGCGGCGTCCTCGGCTTCGATGGCTTTGACGACGTTGGCGGTGATGTCTTCCTTCGAGGTCATTTCGAGTCCGCACGCGCCGAGGTGAGCGAGGAATTCGTCCATCTGGTGTGTATAACGGAAGTCGACCATGAGGAGATGTCCGCCAGGCTTCAGCACGCGGCGTACTTCACTCAGAAATTTCGGGACGTTGCCGTAGGCGTGGCTGGACTCTACGTTGATGACCACGTCGACCGACGCGTCCGCCATGGGGATGTCTTCCGCGCTTCCCTGAAGAAAATCCAGATTCGGAAGCGAGTGGATCTTCTTTGCCAGTTTTATGGCGTTGTGGGCGAGGTCCAGTCCCGTATAGCGGACGGGTTGTAACACGCTGCTGACCAGCCGGGCGCCGCCGCCCCGCCCGCTGCCTACTTCCAGCACGTTCTTTCCGCGGACGTCCACTTTGTTTGCCAGGCAGTAGTACATCTGCATGGGATAGTATTGCACGTTGGGATCGTCGTCTTTCGGCATCGCCGGCTCGCCGGGTTGGGGCACATAGCCGTAGTTCATGAAGTGCCAGTCTTCGGCGGGAATGTACTTCGCCAGCAGCTCATAGCTCACCTTGGCGTTCATGCGCTTGAACCAGGCGAAATTCTTGAATGGTGAAAGTATGGTCTTGATCATCCGTCGCGGTTAGTCGACAAAGGTAGATCGAATGGTGGGAAATTCAAGTGATCCGGCTCCGGGGCATGGATGCGTGTATTTGCCTTCCTGAGCATGCCGGCTTTTTGGCGCCCTGAAGCGGGCTCTTCCATTTGGCTTTCGGCCGTGCGTTCCCTAATTTTGGGTACAGCCCGATTCCGATCGTTATGGAAAAAACCGAAAAGAAAGCCAGCGAAGTAAAGGAGGTCACCGGTGAACTCGTGGGATGGGAGAACAACAAGATCGTCAGGACCCTGGTGGGGCTCACGAAACGCCCGGGCGAGGTCATCGACGAATATTGCCGCGATAAGACCACGTACCTTTCGCCGGTACTCTATTTCTTTTCTGTTACGGCCATCGAACTTTACCTGTTGTCGGCCAGCGGCCTGCGGGATTACATCATCAACAAAAGCGTACAGGATCTTGAAAAGAATTTTGCCGGCACGGATACCGGCTCGTCGGGTGTCGACATTGCGTCGGTGGTGGATCAATACCATTCGCTTTTTTCTTTCGTTCTGAGTGAAACAGGCCAGAAGGTATTGCTCATGCCGTTGGTGCTCGTCATCACCTGGCTTCTTTATCGCAGGCACCGGCGGGGCTTAAAAGATAACGCATGGTTTGCGCTTTATTCCCTCGCGCACATTACACTCCTGAGTCTTCCGCTGATGCTGGTGTTCTATTTCACCAAAAGCTTTGTTGTTTACACAAGCCTGGCGCTTGTGGTTGCCATGGTATATTGGGTCCGAGCCTCCATGCCGTTCTACCGCATCTCGGCCGGGAGGGCCATTGCGCTTCGGGTGGTGATGTTGGTAGGTGTTTTTTTGTTGTTGCAGATCATTACCTTCCTCTTCATCCTGGGCGCGGTGATTTACCAGGTGGCGGGGGCGTAGTTTGGGATTTCGGAGTGCTGGTTCCGGGATATTGGAATTTTGCATGGAGGGTTTGTTTATTGGCCGACCAGCTTGACCGCATCAACACCCAAACATTTAAGCATGCCGACAGCGACATCCGGACCTAAACACATCGATACGATTGTCATCGGCGTCGGGTCGATGGGCGCGGCGGCATGTTACTACCTCGCGCGCAAGGGACATGGCGTGCTGGGACTGGAGCAATTCGATGTGGTGCATGAACGCGGCTCACACGCGGGGCAGAGCCGGATCATCCGTAAGGCGTACTTCGAACATCCTGCCTACGTGCCGCTGCTGGAACGCGCGTACCGCAACTGGGCATCATTCGAGGCGGAATCCGGAACCGCGCTCTACCATGAAACGGGCATCGTCTACCTGGGGGAGAAGGATCACGCCACGATGCGTGGCGTACGGCATTCGGCGGAGCAGCACCGCATCGCCCTCACGCCGCTGACGCGTGAAGAAGCCGCGAGGGAGTTTCCCGCGTTTACCATTCCCGACGCTTTCGAAATCCTCTTTGAGCCGTCGGCGGGCTTCATCACGCCGGAGCGCGCCATTCACGCCTACAGGGACGCGGCCCGAAGGCTGGGCGCCGATATCCGCACCCATGAAAGGGTAACGCGTTGGAAACCATCACGGGGAAAGATCGAGGTGGAGACCGACAAAGACGTGTACACGTCCGACCGCCTGATCATCACCGCGGGAAGCTGGACGTCATCGCTCATCCCGTCGCTGAGGGAAAAGTTGAGCGTGACACGTCAGACGCTGGTGTGGGTGAACCCGAAAACCCCCGACGCCTTCGCGCTGGGAAATTTTCCCTGCTGGTTTGTGGAGGATCCGCGCGCGGGAATGTTTTACGGATTTCCGATCCTGCCATTCGAGAATTTCGGCGGACCGATAGGGTTGAAGCTCGCCAGTCACCGCCGCGGCACACCCATCGATCCCGACCATTCCGACCGCAGTGTTCCCGCAACCGACGAAAGAAAAATTCTAGACTTCATCACACGTTACATACCGGACGCTGAAGGCGAGGTTGTGACCTCGAAGTCGTGCCTCTACACCTACTCCCCGGACGAGCACTTTATCATCGATCATGTTCCGGGAACTGACAAAAGGGTCGTCGTTGCCTGCGGGTTTAGCGGCCATGGTTTCAAGTTTGTGCCAGCGATCGGTGAGCTACTCGCCGATATGGCCATTCAGGGTCGGGCGGAGTTGCCCATTGGTTTTTTGGGACTGGATCGGGTGTACTCGTAATGCGTCATTCGTAACCCCTTCAATTTCACCCCATCCTTGCCATTCGTCCCTCGTACTTCGTACCTCGTACCTCACGCCTGGGGTTAAACCATCCACCAGGTCCAGCCTTCAATTCCACCTCGCCCTACCATCGTCCCTCGTACCTCCTCCCTCGTACCTTGCCCACCGTCACATCATCCACAACGGACCACCCTTCAATTTCACCCCACCCTTGCCATTCGTCCCTCGTACTTCGTACCTCGTACTTCGTACCTCGTACTTCGTACCTCGTACTTCGTACCTCGTACTTCGT
>CAZKBK010000046.1:7298-35966 GCA_964551035.1 uncultured Roseivirgaceae bacterium
CCTCGTACTTCGTACCTCGTACTTCGTACCTCGTACTTCGTACCTCGTACCTCACGCCTGGGGTTAAACCATCCACCAGGTCCAGCCTTCAATTCCACCTCGCCCTACCATCGTCCCTCGTACCTCCTCCCTCGTACCTTGCCCACCGTCACATCATCCACAACGGACCACCCTTCAATTTCACCCCACCCTTGCCATTCGTCCCTCGTACTTCGTACCTCGTACTTCGTACCTCGTACTTCGTACCTCGTACCTCACGCCTGGGGTTAAACCATCCACCAGGTCCAGCCTTCAATTCCACCTCGCCCTACCATCGTCCCTCGTACCTCCTCCCTCGTACCTTGCCCACCGTCACATCATCCACAACGGACCACCCTTCAATTTCACCCCACCCTTGCCATTCGTACTTCGTACCTCGTACCTCGTACTTCGTACTTCGTACTTCGTACTTCGTACCTCGTACCTCGTACTTCGTACCTCGTACCTCGTACCTCGTACCTCGTACCTCGTCCCTTAATCACCGCCACATCATCCACAACGCCCGCCCTTAAAATTCAACCCCACCCTTTCTGTGAGCATTTTTTTAAAGCGGCGTTGTGGGCTATACTTGCAGCGGAATTCATGACGATCTCCCTCGACCGTTTGGTATTACGGCTGCGTGAACGGCTTACTCAGCCGCTTCCGGGCGGGGATGCGCACGAGGCTTTCCGCGCGCATCCTGTCGGCGACGTCCGTCCGCTGTTTAGCCACCGGCATCCGCCGAGGCCTGGTGGCGTGTTGATCCTCCTTTTTGAAGAGGATGGGCTGATCAAGTTTCCGCTCATCCGCCGCGCGGACTACCTCGGCGCGCACGGCGGACAGGTCAGCTTGCCGGGAGGGAAAGCGGAACAGGACGAAGGTGTCGTACATACCGCGTTGCGGGAATGCCACGAGGAGATCGGCGTCGCCCCGGAAGGCCTGGACGTACTGGGCAGGTTGAGCGACTTTTTTGTGATGCCGAGCAACTTCATGGTGACCCCCGTGGTCGCCGTCAGCCACCTGCGGCCATCCTACGTGCCGGATCCTGTGGAAGTGCAGCGCGTGCTGGAAACGGACATCGCCTCCATCCTCCGCGACGACGCCATCAAACAAAAGGAGATACTCGCCGCAGGGAAATACCGGATGCTCGCCCCGCATTTTGAAGTGGAGGGCGAGGTCGTGTGGGGCGCCACCGCCATGATGCTGAACGAGTTCAGGATGGTCTTAAAAGAAGTATTGGGTAAGTAAAATTTTCAAACAATGAATCATATACGAAATCTTCGGATAGTTGGATTTGCGGAAGGTGTCTCATACCTCGTCCTTTTGCTAATAGCCATGCCGTTGAAATATTGGGCGGGTCTCCCCGAAGTGGTGACCTTCGTGGGATGGGCGCACGGCGTTTTGTTTGTGGCCTACGGTATCTGTGTCCTCCTGGCGATCCGACCGATGCAATGGGGATTTGGCGGGGTGATGATTGCGGGCGTCGCATCCCTTGTACCGCTGGGCACGTTCTTCCTTGACCGACAATTAAAGCAGAGAGCAGAGAGTTGAGAGCAGAGAGTTGAGAGCAGAGAGCAGAGGGCAGAGAGTTGAGAGCAGAGAGCAGAGAGCAGTGCGGACTTGGGGGGCGAGTTTGGTCGCTGTGGTGGGGATCTCGTCACGTACGTTGCGAGCTAACAGCCAACAGCCAAAGGCCAACGTTACGAACAATCCCAACCACGAGCTGCGAACTACACGTCACGCCCACCCTGCTCTCAGCTCTCAGCTCTTCGCTCCCTGCTGATAACCTTACCTGCCCGCAGCGACGATCGCTGGCTTTTAGTGTTCACCTACCGGCCTTTTGGGATATTTACAGGCGAGGGGCAATAAAAATGGCCTCTCCCGGTCGCTGCCAGTGGCTTCGGCGTTGTGAGGATTGGCGCGCGCAGGTCGGACCGGACGGTTTATCGTCAACTGGCAGCCTATACCGATCCTATGAAAAAGACCTTTTTTGCACTATTTCTTACATCCCTTTTTTCCGGGGTTGGCTTGGCGCAAACTCGGGAAGATTCCCTTGCCGCGCCCCGGGTCTGGTTGCGATCCGACCTCCATCAGCCCTCCGGGTCCGACTGGAAGGATGCAGGCCTGTATGCGAATCACGCCGTTGCCACCACAGCAACCCAGCTTCCGGCATCGACACAACTTCTCAATTACAATCCCGCGGTGGTCTTTGACGGCCTCGACGACTACCTCGAAGTTCCGTTCACCCTTGACGGTCTTGCAGAGTTGAGTGTGCTGGTGGTGTTCCAATCAGCGGACACCACAGAGCGCGCGGTTTGGGGCACAAGTGGCGGCGTCCGCGAGATACTCATGACGACGCGCCAGGCGGTTGGGCCCGACACGGTCCATGATTTCTACGGCAAACACGAACGGCTCACGGTACTCGGATCTTTGCTGCAATCCTGGGACAACACCAACCTCTCTACCTCGGAAGGAAGGCTGGGGATAGCCGCCTCCCCGAACGGCGCCTTCAAACCCTTTCGTGGCGCGCTGGCCGAGCTGATCGTTTTTAATCGCGCGCTCACCTTCCTGGAGCGCGTACAATACGAAACGTACCTGGCCATCAAGTACGGTACCGGCCTTCAGGCGGGTAACTTCGTAAGCTCGGGTGAGCAGGTGCTCTGGCACGTCGGGCAGAACGCGGCGTTCGGAAACGACATCGCCGGCATCGGCAGGGATGATGTGTTCAAACTAAACCAGAAACAATCCGGAAGTGCCTACGACTCGTCGCTGCTCGTGATGAGCGCGGGAAAACTCAGGGCAACCAATGCGGAAAATTCCACAACGCTGGCGGATGGTGATTTCATCCTTTTCGGCAGCAACGGGCAACCTCTGGCGACTCAGCGGGGTGAAGGGCCTGACTCCATCCTTTCCGTGCTCCGGCGCAAGTGGCTTGTCACAGCGACGGGAAATACTTCGGACGCGATTGCGACGGAGTTGCACGTCGACCAGTCGCGGTTCCCCGCGCATGGCCTGGGCTATTGGCTGGTTGTCGACCGAAGTGGCGCCGGTAATTTCTCGGTGGACAACCTCGAATACATTGAACCCGAGGGGGTGGTAGACGGGAAGACGGTCTACAACATCTTTTGGGACACGGACAGGTCGGGCAAGGACAACTTCGGTTTCGCCCGCGCCCACGAGTTCTTCGCCGTCGTAAGAACGCTCCAGGCGCCGCTCTGTTCGGACGAAAGTGCCGGGGAGATCAGGATCGAAGTACTGGGTGGGGCACCACCCTACAAGTTCGCGCTCACCAACGCGGAAGCGAATATTTCCCACGCATGGCGGTCGGGTGAACGGTCGGCCACCCAGGATGACCTCGTGGCGGGAACATATAGCCTCTCCGTGAGCGACGACGCGGATGACGTCGTCGATCGGGTGTTCACGCTCGTAATGCCGGACGTTATTGAAATTTCCCTCGGGGAGGATCGCGTCTTTACGGATGGGCAACCGATCGTGCTCGACGTGTCATCACAGGTACCCCCTACGGTTCCCGTCAAATGGAAATGGGAGAACAACTTCGGGTTTAGCAGCACGGAGAAAAGCATCACCGTACCGGAACCGGGGATATACCGGGTCTTTGTAACGCGGCAGTCGGACGGATGCGTCTTCACCGACGATGTCCGCATTTCAGGAAGCGAGACACAGCGAACCGCGGTCTATCCGACCATCGTGGGTGTGAATGAAAACTACAACGTCGGTGTGTCGCTGGATGAGGCGGCGAGTGTGATTGTGCGGGTGTACAACTCGCGGGGGCTGATGGTTGACGAGATGCGGGATTCGGGGAACACGGAATATCAATTTATTACGCGTCTGCGTGACTCGGGGATGTATGTGGTGGTGATCCAGACGCCGAACGGAACGGAAACACACAAGCTGATCGTGCATTAGGCGGTCAGGTATTATTAAAAAAAAACCTTACCTGAAGAAATGAGTTCACGCTACTCCAAGTGTCTTGTTGCGGGTGCCGTGGCCCTTGCACTCGTTGTTAATGCGAATGCCACAGGCACGGATCCCGCTGCGGACGCGAGCCGCCGCACGTACCCCGCGCCACAGGGCGAGGGCCTGATAGGGATCAACGACCAGGTGCCCTTCGACAACCCCGCCGACAACATTTTCCATGTCGACGTACCCGACGAACTTTGCGACGGGGAGGCCGTGTGGCTCGTGTATGAACTGGACGGCGTGCAGGACCACACCGCGGTGTCACGCAGCATCAACGATCAGGTTGCCGTGGGCGGTTATCTGGTGAGAGAACGGTCAGGGTGGGCGTTGCAGCGCGAACGCATCAAGGCAGAGTGGCTGACGAAAGGGGACAATATCATTCGTTTTACCCTGCCGGAGCATGCGCGGCACAGTTACCGGGTCCGGAACGTCCGGATTGAAGTGGAAAACACCGTTGACATCGCTGAAGAAGGGATCATTCTCAACCAGCCTTCGCCGGACTATTTCATCAGCAAGGCCTACATCAAGGGCCTTATCCCATCCGGTGTCACCAGGGTGATGGTGGATGGAAAGGAGGCCCGTGCCTACGAGGGGGAGTTTGAATCGATTATTGATTTTGCCTCGGGGAGCGAATTGTGTACCGTTGACGTGGAAGCCCACTATGCCGATGGCACGACGAAGTGTACGACGGTGAGCTTCGGCGAAGCGCATCCAGCCGACTTCGTTTACGCGATGGAACCCTTCACCTTTCGAAAGGAAACGCTCTTCCAGGCAAGGGCCGAAGTTACGGTCAGCCTGCACGGCGCATCGCTGACGACCGCCGATAGTTCATTGTCGAATGCCGCCCTCCTTTCGATCACCACGCTGCGTCCGGTAGACCTTCCTCCGCTCGACGCCGGGATGGAGAATGTGACCGCCCGTCACGCGGGTTTCCGGTTCCTTCCCAACGGTATAATGTTTGGGAAAGCCGCCATCCTGCGGATCCCTTACGACCCAGAAAAGATCCCCGACGGATACACCGAAAAGGACATCAGGACCTATTACTTCGACGAAAGGGCGCACCACTGGGTGCCTGTCGACCTGGACACCGTGCTGGCGGAGTCGTCGGAGGTTGTTTCAAAGACCGTGCATTTCACGGATTACATAAACGGCATCATCAAGGTCCCGGAGTCGCCCGAAGTCGAAGCGTACAACTCGACCTCGATGAAAGGAATCAAGGCGGCGAATCCGACCGCAGCGGTAAACCTCATCCAGCCTCCGCAGGCCAACAATACTGGTAGCGCCTCCGTTGGATTTCCCATCAACATTCCGGCAGGCAGGGGCGGCATGCAGCCACAGCTCGGCATCAACTACAACAGCGGGGGCGGCAACGGGTGGCTGGGCCTCGGCTGGAACCTGATGATCCCGTCCATCGGCATCGACACGCGCTGGGGGGTGCCGCGGTATGATCCCGCAAAGGAAACCGAGACCTACGCCATGAACGGTGAGATGCTCACCCCCGTGGCCCACCGCGGTGAGTTGCAGGACCGCTATCCTTCGGGCAAACGTTTCTTTCCCCGCGTTGAGGGTTCGTTCAGCAGGATCGTCCGCAACGGCGACAGTCCGTCGGCCTACTGGTGGGAGATCACCGACAAAAGCGGGACGAAATACTTCTACGGGGCGACGTCGACAGGTTTCGATGAACAATCGGTGCTGCGGACCGATGAGGCGAACGACGACGGCAATATCGCCCAGTGGATGCTCAGCGAAGTCCGCGACCTGAACGGGAACACGGTACGCTACTATTACGACAAAGTCTCGGACGAGTCAACGGTACCCGGCTATCAGATATACATCAGCCGGATCACCTACACGGGTACGCCGGGTGTCGATGGAAAATACGAGGTGCTGTTCAAACGCGATCGCCAGTTGAGCGAGTCATTGCGCGCGGATGTTTCCGTCATGGCCAACCTCGGCTTCAAGCAGACCACGGCGGATCTCCTCAGGAAGATCGAAGTGAAGTTTGACGGCGATCCTGTGCGCCATTACGAGCTCATGTACCAACGCGGCGAATTCAGCAAGACGCTGTTGGCGGGCATCGCCGACTTCGACGCAGACGGAAACAAGTTTACGGAACACATCTTTGAATATTACAATGACGTGCGGAGCGGCGACCAGTTTCAACCGTTGTCGCAAGGCACAGCGTGGACGGTGCCCGGAGACGGCATTACCGGCAATTTCAAGACTGATGTGGATGGGTTCGGCGACTTCGCCACGGCGCTGAGTGGGACCAGGTCCAAAGACCGGAACATTGGCGTTACCGTATCGGTCGGTATCGGCGTAATGGTCTGGTCGAAACAGGCATCGGCGGGCGTATCAGGTGGCTACTCCAAATCGGAAACAGAAGGCCTCCTCGTGATGATCGATATGAACGGTGACGGCCTTCAGGACAAAGTATACGTTAAGAACAACCAGCTCCATTATCGGCCTAACCTGGCGAACCAGGAGAGCCACGGGTTTGCCATAAAAGATATTCCGATCCATGGCGCAGCTGCCGACGCATTCTTCCGCGAAAAGAGCAGGACCACCAGCTTCGGCGCAGAGGCCTCGTTCGGGATATTCGCCGGCTACAGCCGCAGCAACACCACTTCAAAGACAACCACCTACTTCGCCGATGTGAACGGTGACCAACTTCCTGACATCGTCAAAAACGGTGTCGTCTACTTCAACCACCTCGACCCTGACACGGGGGAGATCGAGTATGTCGACAGCAGTGAAGGGACGCCCAACCCGATCTTTTCATCCGGAACGATGGCGAGCGATCTCTACGACCGCGACGTACTGGAACAGGAACGCCAGCTCGCCATTGACCAGAACCCCTTGCTCGATATCGTACGCATGTGGAAGGCGCCCTACAGCGGAAAGGTCAGGGTGACCGCGCCCGTTAAACTGCTCCAGAGCGGCGATCCGCAACGCGCGGAGGAACCGGTTGACGGTGTCCGCGTCGCCATCCAACTGCAAAACACACCCCTATGGGACGATATCATCGAGGCCAACGACGACCAGCCTCATGACCCTACCGGCATTGACGAGCTTACTGTCAACCGTGGCGACATGCTGTTCTTCCGCGTGGGCTCGCGCGACAACGGTTCCTACGACTCCGTGCTGTGGAATCCCATGATCGAATACCTCGACAAAGACGAGGAACTCCTGGATCCCAACGGGAGGCTGGTCTACACGTTTTCCGCCGGCGACGACTATGTTGTATCGTCCGATCAGAACGTGATACCGCCCATCAACGGCACGGTAAAGATCACGGGGGAACTCGACAAGCCCGTTACCACCGACGACCTGGATCTTTTCATCTTTAAGGAGGACCATGAAAGGAACATTATCGATACGGTCTGGCACAGGGCGTACAGGTGGGACGAAAAGGCCGTTGCCTTTCCGGATTTCAACCTGCACGTGACCGACCAGGACAGTTACACGTTCAAGGTCGTGTCGTCATCGAACATCGACTGGAATTCCTTTGCCTGGAGGCCGAAACTCGTTTATGTTTCCGCCGACAACCCCGACATCGACCTGAGCAAGTTCGTGATCGAAGTTTCACCGACGCCGGAATACTGGTTATACGTGAACGCTTTGCACAACGCCGAACCGTTCCTGGTAGAACTGGATTCCGCCGGCCAGCGCGATACGGTGAGTGTCGACCCTGAAATCGCATTCCTGCCCCGGGTCTTTTTTGAGCCGGCCTACACGGGCGACATCACCCTTACCGCGAAAAAGCTCGATACATTGCTCGCCAAACAGGTGCTTCGCGTCGAGGATGGGAAGATCGTGTCGGACAGTATCCTCAGCGTTCCCGTGGTACACGGTGACAAGATCTTTTTCGAGTTCCACACCCGGGATGCCTACCTCGGACAACGGCTCGGCCTCTATGACATCGCCTTCAGTGTGCAGGAACAGGACACCACGCTGCAGGCAGGCTTACACACAACGATGCCCCGGACCGCGGACCGTGAAGACGTGATCTTTGGGACACTGTACCGCGGATGGGGACACTTCGGATGGAATGGAAACCGGGAGAAGGCGACACAGCCGATCAACGTTGGCCTGCTGAAGCTCAGCGAAGAACTAAAGGAAAAAGGGAAAAAGGAGATCAATGTCGATAGCGGTGAGGAACTGCAGAATGAAGATGTGTACGACGCGAAGAAAGACCCGTTCTTTTTGCTCGTTGCCTCGGCCGCGGACCAGCACTGGATCAGCGGTGACCAGAACGCGTGGCTGTCGGGAGAAGTGATCCACAGCTCGCGCCTGGGCGACGACGATCTCAGCATCATCGAGCCCGGCACAGGCGCGCGCGGCATCGACAAAGTGAGCAAAAGCAAAGGAAATGCGTATAGCCTCGGCGCTGTGGCCGTGGGCCTGACCAAATCGGACGCGGACTCACACGTGCTGACCGACTTCATGGACATGAACGGCGACCGCTACCCCGACATCGTCTCCGAAAAGATCATCCAGTACACCAATGCGCGCGGGGGGCTTTCCGACAAAGTCATCCCCAGCCTCGGGTTTGTGCAGGAAACGGAAGCGTCGACGCGGGCGTATTCCCTCTCCGGATCGTTCCCCATGCCGATGCCCAAGTTCAGGACCGGCATAAAGACCTTTAAGCAAAGCCAGGTCGACGGTGGCGATGCCGCGTCCCTGTCGGGCAGCGTGTCCGTGAATGTGAGCGCGGCCACGGGAGAAAACGAAGCCAACTACTCGTGGCTCGACATCAACGGCGACGGCCTTCCGGACCGCGTGAACCTGGCTGACGGAAAAGTGATGCTGAACCTAGGCTACGGCTTCACGGCACCGGAAACGTGGAACTTTGGCCAGATCCAGAAGGGTGAAAGCCATACCGAAACCGGCGGGCTCGGTCTCGGGGTCACCAAAGGCAACGGCAGCATCTCGGTCGGTTTCAGCCTGGCACGATCCGACAATGCCTCTAACGAAATGCTGATGGATATCAACGGCGACGGGCTACCGGACAAAGTGAGGAAGGGGAACCCGGTGGAAGTGTGGATCAACACCGGGAACGGGTTTGCGATCACGCCCCTGGAATGGTACGGCGCCACGGCCATCAGCGAAAACGCAACCGCCAGCGAGTCGGCGAACGCGGCATTTACCATAGGCTTCACCTTGCTTGGAGTCAAGTGGACCGTAACGCCCAGCGTAAGCGGGGGGAACGCGATGAGCCGGGACCTCTCGCGCTTCACCGACATGAACGGTGATGGCTACCCAGATTTTGTCACGTCCGAAGCGGAAAGTGACCTCAACGTCTCCCTCTCTGCCATCGGCCGGACCAACATGCTGAAGACCGTACACCGGCCGCTCGGTGCCAGCTTTACCATGGACTACGTGCGCGTAGGGAATACGTACGAGATGCCCCACAGCCAGTGGGTGCTCGACCGCGTCGAAGTGTTCGACGGATATGCCGGCGACGGCGTGGATTCCCTGCTGACCACCTTCGCTTACGAGAACGGCTACCACGACCGCTTCGAGCGCGACTTCTTCGGCTTTGAGAAAGTGATCACCCGCAGCCACGACACGGAGAAGGACGGCGCGCCCGTTTATACCCAGGTGACGCAGACCTTCAACAACAGCGACTATTTCATGAAGGGATTGCTCCTCGGTGAAGTGATGACTGACGGGGAAGGCAACAAGTTTGTGGCGAAGGCGAATGCGTTCAAACTGAAGGATGTACGGGAAGGCGTGAAGTACCCCTGCCTGGAAACGACGCGCCAGGAGTTCTTCGAAGGCCAGCCTGATCCCGGGAAGACAACCGAGACACACTTCGTCTACGATTCCCTGGGCAACGTCGTTACCTTCACCGATAAGGGCGACATCGACGTGGATGAGGACGACCTCGTGGCCGACATCACCTACCACAACGTGGAAGACCTCTACCTCAAGGGCAGCCCCGAGTCGATCACGGTGAACGGCGACGGAAGGGTTTACCGCAAACGCGAATCGGAGATCGACGCATCGGGCAATGTGATCCGGATCCGGCAATACCTGGACGAGTCGAACGCCGCCGTGTACGATCTCGCTTATGACACCTACGGCAACCTGACGAAGATCACCCGCCCGGAGAACAGCAACGGAGAGCGGCTGAGCTTCGAATACCAGTACGACACCGAAGTACAGACCTACACGACGAAAGTGAGCAACAGCTACGGCTACAGCAGCGAAGCCGCCTACGACTTCCGCTTCGGCCAGGTGCTGACTACGAAAGACCTCAATGGCAATGACATCGTCTACGAACTCGATCCCCTGGGCCGTGTGATCAATATCACTGGTCCGTACGAAAAGGGTGGCGCCAACAAGACCATCCGGTTCGAGTACCACCCCGGGGGCGACACACCGTTCGCCGTCACCCGGCACTTTGATCCCGCCAACCCGAAGAACACGCTCAACACCGTGATCTTCGTCGACGGGCTTGGCCGCGTGCTGCAGACCAAGAAAGACGTAGCCATCTTCGACGGCGAAGGCAAGCCCGACGTGGAGATGATGACGGTAAGTGGCAGGGTGCTGTTCGACGCCTTTGGCAGGACTACGACGGCGCACTACCCGACCCTTGCGCCGGCGGACCTCAATTCCCTGGGTGAGTTCATCGAAGATTTCGACGCGATCGATCCCACAAGGACCACCTACGACGTCCTGAACAGGGCGCTGTCGGTGACCCTTCCCGATGACGCCGTCACCACGACGGAATACGGGTTCGGCAACGACCGCGACGGCAAGTTGCAGTTCAGAACGAAGACCACGGACGCGAACGGCAAACAGACGGAGCAGTTCACCGACGTGCGGGGCCGGGTCACCGCCGTGAAGAACTACACTGCCGAAAAAGATGTATGGACCAGTTTTAAATACAACGCCATCAACGAGCAGGTGGAAGCCACCAACGACCTGGGTCATACCACGCTCAGCCAGTACGACAACTTCGGGCGACGCGTACAGCGCATCCATCCCGATGCGGGCACCACCACCTACCGCTACGACCTGGCCGGCAACCTGGTGGAACTCGTCACCGCCAACCTGGCAAAGGAAGGGATGGCCATCACCTATATGTACGACCACGAACGCCTTGTGGAGATCGTTTACCCGCAGAACGCGGAGAACAACGTGAAGTACACCTACGGCGAGGCCGGCGCCACGGACAACCGCGCGGGAAGGATCGTGCTGCAGGAAGACGCCAGCGGCGCGCAGGAATTCTTCTACGGGCCACTGGGTGAGGTTGTGAAGAACATCCGCACCATTGTCATCCCGCAATTCGACGAGCAGACCTATGTTACGGAGTGGGAATACGACACCTGGAACCGCCTGGTGTCGATGGTGTATCCCGACGGCGAGAAGGTGACCTACACCTACAACGTGGGGGGCCTGTTGCGCAGCATGGATGGCAGGAAGAAGAGCGCCACATTCAGCTACGTAAAACAGCTGGGCTACGACAAGTTCGAGCAGCGTGTGTTCCTGGCGTACGGCAACGGCACGAAGACCACCTATACGTATGAGCCGGAGCGCAGGCGGTTGGAGACGATGAAAGCGCAGACTGCGGGCAAGCGGTTGTTCATGGATAATGTCTACACCTACGACAAGGTGAACAACATCCTCAGCCTGGAGAACAAGGCGCCGGTTCCGGCCTCGAACCTGATGGGCGGATCGAGCCACTACGTTTATGAATACGACGACCTGTACCGGCTCACCTCGGCGGAGGGGACTTACCAGGGGTCGAACGAAGAACATTCGTACACGCTTTCGATGGCCTACAACAGCGTGGGCGGCATCACGCAGAAGGACCAGGTGCACCTCAGTAAAGGACAGCAGCAGAAAAAGACCACTTACAGCATGGCCTACGCCTATGGCGAGACGCAACCCAACGCCCCGGTACAGATCGGCGATCAGAAGTACACCTACGATGCCAATGGTAACCAGACCGGTTGGACCAGTGACCTGAGCGGGCAGCGGAGAGACATCATGTGGGATGAAGAGAATAGGATCAGGGCGATCTCGGACAACGGGGCGATCTACCACTACGTGTACGATGCGTCAGGCGAGCGTGTGCTTAAGGGGAAGAGTATCGGACAGCGTATATTTGTGAACGGTGAGTGGAAGGCGGGTAGCGGCAGTATGGGTAATTACAGCGTGTATGTGAACCCGTATATCGTTCTAAAGAGCGGAGGATACACGAAACATTACTACATCGAAGGACAACGTATAGTGAGTAAGCTCGGAGGTGGCCTGGACGGAAATGGAAAAGGTCCCCTCAAGGCGGGTGGAAACAAGGTGGATTACGTTTCAAAGGCCAGCGGATCTTTGATGGTATCGTAAAGAATCTTAAATTCCTCGGTGCAGACGGACAAATACTGACAGCGGGCAAAAGTGGGAAGGTTCCGCCTGGGCAGGTGAAAGGTACAGGAAACACCACGGAGGCGTTCCGGTATTTTTATCACCCGGATCATTTGGGAAGTACGAGTTACGTCACGGATGCGAGCGGGGAGGTTTACCAACATTTGGAGTATTTCGCGTTTGGGGAGACGTTTGTGGAGGAGCATTCGAACAGTGACCGGATACCGTATTTGTTTAATGGGAAAGAACTTGACGAGGAGACGGGGTTGTATTATTACGGGGCGAGGTATTATGATGCGAGGGTGAGTGTGTGGTTGAGCGTGGATCCTTTGATGGACAAATATCCTAGTATTTCTCCCTTCGCTTTTGTGTATAACAATCCCCTAACTCTGGTTGATCCCGAGGGAGCAGAGCCAACGCCAGCAGAAGCGGCTGCTATGTCTGCCCACGTTTATGGAGACAAGTCTAATAGGATCCTAATCGGAGGTTGGAGGGTTTCAACCCGGGATTTTGGAATTGCAAAGAACACACAAAGCGGTCTCAAGTCACAAATCTATGAGCGAGAAAACGTTAATGGAGCGGTCGAGTATGTCTATGCAACAGCAGGAACGCAAGACTCAAAGGACGTTCTACATGATGGTCTCCAAACCCTTGGCGTTTCAAGGCAATATTCCGAGTCTATGAAGAACGCATCCGCCATCAGCGCACAATTGGGTGAGGGAACTGAATTGACTTTTACCGGACATTCACTGGGTGGAGGAGAAGCAGCGGCAAATGCTTACCAGACTGGTAGGAATGCAATTACATTTAATGCTGCCGGCGTGTCGTCGAGGACGATTGCTGAAAATCCTCGATCCATCGTTGATGCATATGTTATGGTGACTGACCCACTAAATATTTTTCAAAGTACCACCGATGTTCCTTCGGCGAATGGAAGGATAAATCTGGTATTTCCTCAGGATAATTCATCGATATATAATGGTCATAGCATGGACAATATGCTCAAGTCCTTCGATATTGACCCGTCGAAGTTTAAGTTAAAATATGACCTGATTTACCGTACATCAGGAGTAGATGGTTTTCAACTTCCACCCATACCTGTCCCGAACTATGAGTTATAACATTATGAATATATTTATCATACTTGCTCTTTTCTTAGCGATTCATTCGTGCGGACAAAAAAGGGATGCAGCTGTCACTCATCGGAATTTGCATGGAGACGATTACTTGCTTTTTATGGACAGTCCCATTTGGCCGCTGGCACGAGCTGTGGAAGAAGAAGATGTTGATGAAATACGACGCTTAGTCAAAGATGCAGGGTTGGATGTCAATTACCAGGAAGCCAAGTTTGGCAATAGTCTATTGCTTCTTTCGGTGTTAAACCAACAGGCCGTTTCATGCGAGGCCTTGCTAAAAGTTGGAGCAAATCCCAATCTCCATAATAAATATAGTGGATCAACAGCGCTGATCGAAGCGGCAAAGATTTCAAATAAAGACGGTGATAACTCGGAATTCTTACACCTTCTCTTGCGCTACGGTGCCGATCCAAACGAAGTTGAGACTGGTGCCCGGCAGCCTGATAATACGATTCGATGGAGTCCCCTGCTTGCCGCTTGCAGTGACGTGACTCCAGGTGTTTCGCCGATGAATAAAGTGAAGGCGTTGATCGAAGCGGGTGCGGATATTGACTACATTGATGAGTTTAACCATTTTCCACTGAGGGAAGCGTTGATCTATAAGCACTATGATGTCACGGTATATCTTTTGGAGCACGGTGCGAATTTTAAAAGGATCCTATTCGATCGAGGAAAGTTTCAGGCTAATGGAAAAAAAATATATATCGCTGATATTTTAAGAGAACACATGTTTCCATTAGGCTCAAAAAAGCACAAATTGAAAATGAAAATAGTTGATTTTTTGCAAAAAAATGGTGTGGATTATTCCTCGGTTCTCATACCGGATTTCGTTGTGAAGAGAGCAAAACAAGAATATCCTGATGAGTGGCAGGATTACCTGGAGAAATATTGACACTGACGTTTGCTGGGGTGTACATTGAATTTTTGAATAAAGACGACTTTGCCGAGCGCAGGCGGTTGGAGACGATGAAAGCGCAGACGGCGGGCAAGGGGTTGTTCATGGATAATGTCTACACCTACGACAAGGTGAACAACATCCTCAGCCTGGAGAACAAGGCGCCGGTTCCGGCCTCGAACCTGATGGGCGGGTCGAGCCACTACCCAACGCCCCGGTACAGATCGGCGATCAGAAGTACACCTACGATGCCAATGGAAACCAGACCGGTTGGACGAGCGATCTTAGTGGCCAACGGCGAGACATCATGTGGGATGAAGAGAACAGGATCAGGGCGATCTCGGACAACGGGGAGATCTACCACTACGTTTACGATGCGTCAGGCGAAAGGGTGTTGAAGGGGAAGAGCATAGGGCAAAGGATATTTGTGAACGGTGAGTGGAAGGCGGGCAGCGGCAGTATGGGTAATTACAGCGTGTATGTGAACCCGTATATCGTTCTAAAGAGCGGAGGATACACGAAACATTACTACATCGAAGGACAACGTATAGTGAGTAAGCTCGGAGGTGGCCTGGACGGAAATGGAAAAGGTCCCCTCAAGGCGGGTGGAAACAAGGTGGATTACGTTTCAAAGGCCAGCGGATCTTTGATGGTATCGTAAAGAATCTTAAATTCCTCGGTGCAGACGGACAAATACTGACAGCGGGCAAAAGTGGGAAGGTTCCGCCTGGGCAGGTGAAAGGTACAGGAAACACCACGGAGGCGTTCCGGTATTTTTATCACCCGGATCATTTGGGAAGTACGAGTTACGTCACGGATGCGAGCGGGGAGGTTTACCAACATTTGGAGTATTTCGCGTTTGGGGAGACGTTTGTGGAGGAGCATTCGAACAGTGACCGGATACCGTATTTGTTTAATGGGAAAGAACTTGACGAGGAGACGGGGTTGTATTATTACGGGGCGAGGTATTATGATGCGAGGACGAGTGTCTTTTCCTCTGTTGACCCAAAGATGGAACGGTATGCAGGCATAACACCATATCATTATTCCCTTAATAATCCGATTAGGTTCAGGGACCCGGATGGCAGGGAGCCAACTGACGACTTAATTTTTAACGGGAGACGACTGTTTTACCGGGACGACACCGGGAAAATACTTTGGTCAGTCAAAGCCTCGAGCGGTCGCGGTAAGTATCTAAACGATCGGTCCGCAACCAATGTAGAAAACGAGGGACCAATTCCTGAAGGGTCCTACTATATGGAGCTAACACCAGGGGTTCCCACTGAGAAAACAGGCGCTGGTTGGGGTAGGTTTGCTATACGGCTAAAGCCCAAGTTTTTGACTAAGGTTTGGAACAAGATAACAAGTGGTCGGGGTGGCTTCTTCCTTCACGAAGATGGTAACGAAGAAACTGCACCCGGAACAGCCGGTTGCGTCGGGGTTACGAAAGCAAATAACGGAATATTGAAAGTAAAGAAGGCGTTGGATTCTTTCCAGAAGGCTGGTAACGACGAGATGACCTTAACCGTGGATTTTGATTATGAACCTGACCTACAGTATTCGGTCAATACGAAGACGACCGGTTTGAATGTTCGCGCAAGGGCAGCAGGAAGAATTATCGGAAATGCGGCGAAAGGCGAACATTTGATAGGACCGGTAACGAGGAAGGTGACTGGGTCGAAGTTGAAAGTAACAAGGGTACGACTGGATGGGTGCATTTGAGAAAGGGGGAACTATAGTTATGACAAAAAAAGGTATAACCGCCGCGCTGACCGCTGCCGTAATCGGCCTTGCGATTCTATACGCGTACTCTGGGTTTACATGTGAGTCGCACCGTTCTAAATTAGAATCTTCGACCTACATCTTGAAGGAATATGATCTGCTTGTCAAAGAGATTGTAAGATTTAGGCAATCGTCTGATAGCCTGGCACGCTCTCTTGCAGAGCAGTATACTATAAGGAAACTAGGGGACAACTATTTCGTGATAGAGGTCGAGAATGCAAGCGTCGCGGATTTTTTTGGATTTTATTTTTTAACGAACGGGAGAGGAGAAATAGTTGAATTCGGCAGGCACAAACCCTAAATATTTGACCGCTGGCAAGAGCGGGAAAGGGCCACCTGGTCAGGTGAAGGGTACGGGAAACACCACGGAGGCGTCCCGGTATTTTTTACCACCCGGGTCATTTGGGAAGCACGGGCTGCCGTGACGATTATCTTAAAGGAAGAAGCTATAATTATGACAAAAGGTTATAACCGGGCGCGTTGATTATGACGGCAGTCGGTCTCACGCTACTTGGTATTTATTTTATTTCTTTTTCACCGGCAAAGACTCCGGCTTACCGGATCAGCTCCAGGAATATTAGAAGGTTGTGAAGTATTGTTATTATTATTAAGGCATGAATATTCTTTATAGGTATTTGCACGCGGCAGTATTTTCTATTTTTTTGGTGGCTTGCAACTCGGGAAGGTTAACCGACAATGGGAGAGATATCATAAATAGTCGAGTTGAAAGGGAATCGTCCAAGCTCGATAAAATCGAAATTTCCGATATTGATAAATGGATTGGTAATTTTCAAACACTTCCATATGGTAAGGAGAATAAGCCGTTACCGATGGGAGAGTACTGCTTTGATGCGGAGTGCTTCCATTTTGTTTGGCGACTTAATGAGACGAAAGACAATGGGGCCGCGCGTGTATGGGTTGACCACGTGAATGACTTCGATAGTCCCGAGGCGACCTGTTATTCATTTTCAAAGCGCTTAATTCCTGAGCGTGAAGGGTCTGATCCCCACGCAACGAGGATGATTTTTCCAGACACGACGTTCATCTTTGTCAGAAGGGACAAGCAATGGGATTTTGTAAAGTATTGTGTCGTCAATAATAGATCCGGTTACGATAGCGTCAGATTCAGGGCAATAAGGGGTTTGTTATAAAAAGGGGCGGACAGGGATTTATTGCATACAGGCTGAGGTCCACATGTCTGGCGGTAAATGAAAGAGCAAGGGGGCCCGGAGAGGGCGGACTTCGGACTTTTTGTTGTTACTGGTAAAACCTTTCTCGTAAAATGAACGGTGTCCAGTCGGGTGCAACCAAATCTCGCAACAAAGCAGTTCGCCTCAGTGGGCAAGATCGAAAAAGGTTCTAGCGCATATTTATTTTATATTTACCGGCAAACGGGTGCGGGCTCAGGAAAGTCGAGGGCATACACCTGCAAGCGACATTGACCCGTCGACGTTTAAGCCAAAGTATGACCTAATTTCGTTGTGAAGAGAGCGAGACAAGAATATCCTGATGAGTGGCTTAAGAGAATACAAAGGACAATGAAACAATTCTTATTACTAATTATCGTGAGCTTTAGCACTTGTGGGCCGGCTGGTGATCAGGAGGGCATTCGACACATTGGCAATTTTGAGAACACGAAAATTTGGCCTCTGGCGCAAGCAGCGCACGACGGGAATATTAAAGAGTTTTCCCAAATCGCGAAAAGTTTGTCTGAGCACCTTGATGTTCGCGAGGAACATTATGGACTCACACTCTTGATGTGGTGTGTGAAGATGGAAAAGTATCAAATGGTAAAAATTCTTCTCGAGGACGGTGCTGACCCTAATGTGAGAAGCGACGATGGAAAGACCGCCCTCTTTTTTGCGACTGAATATTCATGGTTGGATAATGAGTCTAATCCAGACCCGAGGTATGTGAAGTTGCTGCTACAGTTCGGGGCGGATCCGAATATAGCGTACGCGGGAGATGGCAGAAGCAATGTCATTTACCCAGGTACAACACCCTTGATCCACGCCGCTTCCAGGAGTCTTTTAAAAGTGAAAGCCCTCGTCGAGGCCGGTGCCGACATCGACTATAAGACAGCGCGCAATTGGACCGCAGCCAACCAGGCGCTTTCGAGAGAAAGGGTCGACATTGCGCATTACCTGATTGTGGACAAAAAGGCCGACGTAACGCAGCCTTATTACTATTATCGGACCGGCTCAGACTCGGTCAATTACGACGATGTGCGCTATCCGGTCGAATTGTTGAAGTATTGGATCGTTGATCTTGGATCTGAAGAACATAAGACGAAAATGGAGATCGTAGACGAATTCGCCCGCCAGGGCGTGGACTACCGAGCGACTGCCCCGTCCCCCACAACCCTTGAACAGATCAGGGAACTTTACCCGGAAACCTGGAAAGCCTATTTGAAAGCGTATTGACAACGGTGATCAAATAAACGACCCCGAGGTCGAAAATAAAGGCATTGCTTGCAGAACAAAGGGCCGATTTTACACGTGGTGCGAATCTTATTTTTCGGCTTTATGTTCGGGGTTTTAAGAGGTGCAAGTTGCTGGCGTTATTTCTCGATGTTAATATCGTATTTATCCAATAGCCCCGAGACGCCTAGAATTGAAAATTTGGCTTTCTTGATTCGGTTTACTTCCGGGTCAATGGAATAATTGTACGATGTCCGGAAGTCAGCGTTTTCAAGCGTCGTGTGGTCAAAAATGGCTTGCGCTAGATTACAGTTGTCGAACACGGCGCTTGTCAGGTCCGCTTCTGCAAAGTCGGTTTCCTGTAACTGGGAATTTTTGAAAACGGTCTTTTTTATTTTCGTTTTGTAAAACGAGGAATGCGTTAATTGGCAACCGTCAAACGAAAAGGAGAGCCCAAACGCGTTGCAGGTGTCAAAGCGCAGCCCCAACATTTTGCAGTCTTTGAATTTGATGTCCTGAAACACAGTCTTGTTGAGTTTTGCCAGGCTGAAATTGCAGCCCTTGAATGTGCATTCCATGAACTTGAATTCCGAAAGGTCATGGTCGGAAAAGTCGCAACCGTTGAAAATACAGTTTTCGTATTCTGCTTTTGCCAGGGCGTCGTTCTGGTCAAAAGTTTTGTCGGTAAAATATACTTCCTGCATATAAATCTGTTTCTGTCACCGGGACGGGATCCAACCTGCCGCGAAAGCCTGGCGACGACACCGGCCGTTGTACTTTAAGCGCATCGATCCGCCCGGGCGCATCAGCTTCCTGACGAGGCGCTGGTTATTGGACTACTATTCAATCCCACCGCGCTTTTTTCTGGAATATATTCTGAAGCCTCCGATCGCTGCCACACTGATTAACAGAAACGGCCAGACATGCGTGAGCGCAACCAGGAACGACAGCAGGTTGTACCAGCCGTTTACGAGCCCCTCGGAGAGTTTTTTGCCAAATTCCGCTTGCTCCGATGCCGGTTCGAAAAAGGTTATTGTGAGTGTTGAGTACGTGATGCGATTCTCGAGGTACTTTACCCGGCCTTCAACCGATTCAATCTCTTCCCGAAGCGTTGCGATCTGTCTTTCGATCTCCAGGATCTCGGTGACCTTTGAGGCTCGCTTGAGCAGTTCAAGGTATCGCGCTTCGAGTTCCTTTTTTGTCTTAAGCCGCGCTTCGACATCGAGGTATTCTTCCGTTACATCTGTCACCGTCACGTTCCGGCTTTCAAACCGATCGATCCCCTTCGTGACTTCCATCAGGAAGGTGTCAAAACTCCCGGTAGGGATACGAACGACAATTGTGTTGGTTCTGCGACCCGCTGAATTTCGTTCTTCGTCCGAGGCTACGTAGCTACTGTATTTCTGGACGGCCTGATAGATGGCCTGACGGGCTCGTTCAATGCTTTTCGTTTCGAACTCAACGTAACCGTCTTTGATCAATTTTCGCTCGGGAATGTCCGTGGCGCGCTTGACGTTGCGGGCCACATCGACTGCTTCGCCACCCTCAAAATTGGTCGGTGCCTGATGGCATCCCGAAAGAATGGTGAGCGAAAGGAGTGCGTACCGGAAAAACAGTTTCATATAATTGGGGCCTTGGTATCAATATTAGGTGCGTCGTCTGAAAAGTGGAAAGCCCAACCAAAGTACGAATTTTTCCCGACTGAAGGATAACGGACTCGCTTCAGGTAAATACTATCAACCTTCGAAAGTCCGGATCGAGCGGATGACAGGAAGGCCGGGTTTAGCTATATTTGCTTAACCTAACCCCAGCAAGATGCCGGCACTGGCAAAAAGTTCTGTAAGTCCAAAATGGCTTATCCTGTTATTTCTGGTGCTCCAGGGGCATTGGTCGGCAGCACAGGATGAACCACGCCATACCCGGCAGGTTGACAGTCTTAAATCATTGTTAAGAAATGCTTCTGGTATTGAACGGGCCAGGCTGCACCTGCTATTGGCGGATGCTTATGACTCCCGTGATTGGCAACAGTCTTTGCGGCATGCCAATGAAAGTATTGAACTCCTTAAAGAATACCCAGAAGATACCCTGGGGTTTCTCTCAAACTACCGCCTATCTAAAAGTTATCACGGTATCGGAAATTATGACTCAGCGCTTTTATTCATTCAGGAGGCCTTGCGGTTGGCGTTTGATGACCGGCATGAGTCAAGGGCGCTGCACCACCTGGGGCGTGTTTATGAGTCACGTTCAGAATATCAGAAGGCGATGGAAGCCTACCTGCAAGCGTTAGACATCTACCAGGTTACCCATGATCGGCTTGGTGCTGCCAATACGCTGAACTCACTCGCTTTCGTGTATAAGGGGACGGGACAATATGAAAAGGCGATTGAGATTCTGAAAGAGGCCGGTACGTTGTATGAAGGATTCGGTAATCCGTCAGGACTGGCGCGTGTCACCTTCAACATTGGCCTGATGACGTTGGAAATGAATCGCCATGAACAAGCAATTCCCTATTTCCGCAAGGCCATGCGCGGATTGACAGAAGAAAAGGAACCTTACAAGTTCAGCACCTACTACAATAACATGGCAAATTGTTACAACCACATGGTGGATGTAAATCCTGCCTATTACGATTCCGCTTTGTACTATGGTGCAAAAAACCTGGCGTTGAAGCAACAACTTATGGATTACCGCGGCATCGCCAACGCGCATAATATTCTGGCGGCGACCTACGGACGAAGGAATGAATTTGAAAAACGATATCGGCATGCCCTTAAAGCGCTGAGCATTGCAGATAGTTTAAGCCTTGGCCCGATCAAACGCAACGCGCTGATGTATCTGGTCACAGCGGAAATAGGCCTCCGGAAAACCGATGAGCTCACCGACCACTTTTACAGCTACCGTGAAACCGTTGAAGCGTTGAACCAACAGGCGCATTCCGAAACGCTGGCCGAAATGGCGGTGAAATACGAAACGGAGAAAAAGGAAGCTGAAAACCTGCAACTTCAATTGGCCAATGCGCAGCAGGAGCGACTCAATTGGGTGCTGGGCACGGGAGGGTCGGTCCTTGTGATCGTACTGGCCTTGCTCACCTTTTCTTTTTCCAAACTGCGGAAGAGTAAAAGGACGATCGAACTACAATCGCGCGAATTGCAAAAGCTGAACGATCTTAAGTCTGAATTTTTCGCCAACATCAGCCACGAGCTGCGTACGCCGCTCACACTCATCAACGGGCAATTGGAATCGTTGCAGACCAAATCATTGCCACCGTTCGAAAAAGACGAACGCATAAAAAGGGCGAAACGAAACACCCGGCAACTCGGCCAAATGATTGATGACCTGCTCGACCTGTCAATGCTCGAGTTGGGCACCATGCAATTGTCGTTGCAACCCATGGACATCATTCAGTACACCAGGCGCCAGGTGTCTTCCTTTCAGTCACTGGCCGAAAGCAAGAAAATTACATTGGCGTTTGAAGCGGACGAGAAGGCCGACAACATCACCGCCATGATCGACACACGCCGGTTTGAAAAAGTCTTAAACAACCTGCTCTACAACGCCTTCAAGTTCACGTCTCCGGGCGGGCAAACCAGCGTCGCGGTCGGTAAGCAAACCGATCAATACGAGATCACGGTCCTCAACACCGGCAACCCCATTCCCGAGGGCGAGTTGGGCAGGCTATTCGACCGCTTTTACCAGGCGTCGAACAACGATACCAATAGTGGCTCCGGCCTGGGATTGGCTATTGCCAAAGAGATCGTGGACCTCCACCATGGAAGTATTGACGCCAGGAATGTCAATGGAGGTGTAATTTTTACAGTGAAAGGCCCTGTATCCAGCCACCCCCCGCTGCCATCGCCTGAGGGGCCGGGCATCAGCAAAAGCACCGAGTCGCCGAAACCAGACCTGGCGCTCGGTTTGGACGAAGTGATCAACGCGAAATTGCCTGAAATAGCATCCAACAAGCCGGTGGTGCTTGTTGTGGAAGACAATGAAGAGATGCAGGCTTATGTTCATGAAGTGCTGTCGGGTTACTTCAATCTCGAAAAAGCATCCAACGGGAAAGAGGCCATAGAGAAGCTCGCTACGTTGAATCCGGAGTTGATCATCGCCGATGTGATGATGCCGGAGATGGATGGTTTTGAACTCCTGGAAAAGTTGAAGAAATCTGCCGCTCATTTCAACATTCCCGTGATGTTTCTCACCGCATTGGCTTCGCAGGAGGATAAACTCAGCGGTCTTCGCATGGGCCTCGATGATTACGTGGTGAAACCGTTTGACCGCGAAGAATTGATTGTCCGCGTAACCAATCTTATCTACAACCTGAGGAGGAGATTGGCCCTCGCGCATGAACTTGAAACGGATGAAAAGCGCACGGATAAACGCAATCCCATCACGGCGGAAGACGAAAAACTCATCCGCAAAGCGCAGGCCTTCATTGAGTCCAATATTGCAACGGCGAACCTTTCCGTGAAAGCCGTGGCCGAGTCGTTGGGGATAAGCGAACGCCAACTGTATCCCCGGATGGCATCCATCGTCGGTATGACCCCGGGCGAATATATCACCGAAGTAAAGCTACAATACGCCCGTAAGCTGTTGCTTGCCGGCAGGATCAACAAACTCAGTCAGCTCACCTATGAACTGGGCTACCACAATGACTCCTACTTTTCAAACCTTTTCTTTCAACGTTTCGGTAAACGGCCGGGAGACTACATTGAACAAACAAGACAAGGCTGACGCTCTCTCGCACGTGCAATTTTACAGGCAGCGATGTATGCGGCCGCCCGGGCCTTTTGCGTCCACCCACGGGGTGGCGTTCTGAAATAACCGGCTACTAATCAATCCATTGCAGGATTCTGCCATCACATCGCAGTATAGTGCTATGGAAACCCGTTCCGTTTTTTGCGATCGAACGGCACTGAGGCAATAAGTTTGGCTATGCCAACAAAGGCAAGCCACTATGAAAACATTCTACCGCCCTTTCAACCACGTCCGGTTTCTTGTCAGCGTATCCAGGTTCCTACGAAGAGAATGGTTTCTACTCATCGCGATTGTGATGAATGCTTTGATCCTGCTTCTCTTTTACTGGCTGTGACGCCTGCTCTCCACGCAGGTGTTGTAGTTCGCAAACCGATAAGGCAAAGTAGCAGAACATTTAAAATCGAATGACTTAAAACCGAAAGATCATGCATATGAGATATGAACTTCTGAAACAGCTAAGCCTTTCTCTTTTACCCGGTCCGGCGCTCACCTGCGTCATGCTGATGTGGGCGGTGGCAGCGGCGGGGCAAACGGCGAGTGTCACTACCGTGGCTGCGACTTCGGTCACCATGAATTCAGCGGTTTCCGGCGGAGACGTCACGGACGACGGCGGTAGCGCGGTCACGGCCAGGGGCGTCGTCTGGAGCACTACACAAAATCCTGAGTTAGGCGTCAACGAAGAAGGTTCCACGACCGACGGCACAGGTGCAGGCGTCTTTGTAAGCGCACTCGACGCGTTGGAGGCCGGTACCACCTACTATGTTCGCGCCTACGCCACTAATGGCGCCGGCACGGCGTATGGCAACGAGGTGAATTTTACCACGCCAGAATTGCCTGTGCTGACGACAAGCACAGCCACGTCTGTCACGTCCGTTTCGGCCGCGTCGGGGGGCGAGATCACCGACGATGGTGGCGCGGAGGTCACGGCCAGGGGCGTCGTCTGGAGCACCACACAAAATCCTGAGTTAGGCGTCAACGAAGAGGGTTCCACGACCGACGGCACAGGCGCAGGCGTCTTTGTAAGCGCACTCGACGCGTTGGAGGCCGGTACCACCTACTATGTTCGCGCCTACGCCACTAATGGCGCCGGCACGGCGTATGGCAACGAGGTGAATTTTACCACGCCAGAATTGCCTGTGCTGACGACAAGCACAGCCACGTCTGTCACGTCCGTTTCGGCCGCGTCGGGGGGCGAGATCACCGACGATGGTGGCGCGGAGGTCACGGCCAGGGGCGTCGTCTGGAGCACCACACAAAATCCTGAGTTAGGTGTCAACGAAGAGGGTTCCACGACCGACGGCACAGGTGTAGGCGTCTTTGTAAGCACACTCGACGCGTTGGAGGCCGGTACCGCCTACTATGTTCGCGCCTACGCCACCAATAGCGCCGGCACGGCGTATGGCAATCAAGTCAGCTTTACGACGATCGCCAGTCCGCCGCCCCATACGGACTGTAATGCGGTGCTTGATTTTTCCGGCGTGGACCAATATATACAGGTCGCCGATCACCCCCTCCTGGACCTGACCACTAGCTTTACGATTGAAGCCTGGATCAATCCATCCGTCACCGGCACAAGAATCATTGACAAGTGCACAGCCGGTACATCGAACGGCTATACTTTCGACATCCATCTCAATAAACTCAGATTTATTGCCAGCGGGATTTCTAATTTATCCAGCGCTACCGAAATACCGATGAACGAGTGGACCCACGTAGCCGTCACCTACGCGAACGGTACTAACGGGGTCAAGTTGTATGTCAATGGAGCGCTCAGTGTCCAGGCCGATGTAAACGGCGACGCATCGGTCAATGGGCACCCGCTCCGCCTGGGCGCCACGGCCAGTACTCCGGCCTCAAACTTCTTCGATGGCTACATGGACGAAGTTCGGATCTGGAATGTGGTGCGTACAGCCACGGAGATCAGCGACGCCCGGAATCAGCATTTAACGGGCGGAGAAACCGGCCTGGTGGCCTATTGGGACTTTAACACCGGCATCTCTACAGGTGTGGCTTCCGACCTGACATCCAACGGTCTGGATGGCACATTGATTGGCATGGACGCCGCCAGCCGGGTGACGCCCGACGGATCAAGCTTGTTGCCTGTAGTCGTCACATCGGGCACGGTATCCGATCCCGGGCCAACGACGGCTACGATGGGTGGCGAAGTGACGGACGCCGGGTGCTCCAATGACCTCGACATCGGCCTGATATGGAGTGACACGAATCAAGACCCGACTTTTGAAACGTCACACCTGGGATCTACGAGCGAGGCCCAGGAGGGCGCCGGGTCATTTAATTTCGTGATAACTGGCCTCGAGCCCGGCAACACCTACTACGTGCGGGCCTATGCCACCAACTCAGCCGGAACGTCGTACGGCAACACGGAATGCGTTACGATACTATCTGTCACGCCGGAATCTCCCGCCCCGCTATTCGTAAATTCACCCTCCCTCGCATTCACCGCGATGCCTGCGGGGGGAACGTGGTCCGGCAGTGGGATCGCTGCCGATGGCACTTTTGATCCTGCCGCCGCCGGAACCGGCAAGCACGAACTCGTGTATAGCTATACCAATAGCTGCGGCGGCGCCGTCGATGCAACGGTTACGGTGCGCGTTTACCCTGCCCCGGAGATTACGGCCACGGCTACCGGGGAGGTCATCTGTTCGGACGGTACCAGCGACCTTCGCGCTGCGTGCAATCATGCCATTCAACTCGACGGAAGCAGTTATATCGACTTTAACCAGGCGGCGCCATCCATTGCCAACAGCGATTTTACTTTTTCCGCCTGGGTAAAACTTCCTTCAACATCAGTTGACCGGGAAATATTTGCTATCAATACAAGCTCCGGTGACAACCGGATACTCATGCCCTATAAATCGGATGGTTTGGTATACGTGTACGATGGTGTCTACTATCCTTCCGATTCCAGGATCGACGACGCGGAATGGCATCACGTCGCCTATACCTACAACAAGACCTCAAAAGAAGCAAAGGTCTACCTAGACGGGATGCTTGAGACAACCGCGCTCCTGACTAACATGTCGGCAAACGGTGTGGCTCCCGATGACCACCTGAGTCTGGGACAGGAATTTGATGGTTCCACCGCCAGCGACTTTATGATTGGAACCATGGATGAGGTCAGGCTTTGGAATACGGTGCTGACCGAGGACGATATTGGTGACTGGATGCATAAGGAACTGAATGATAGCCACACCAAATATGAACACCTGGTGGCCTACTACAACTTTAATGTACCCGGCAGCTCAGCGGCTTTTGACTACAGTAAGAACTTCTTCACAGGGACCGTCTCAGGATCGCCCGATTTTGTAACGTCCGATATCGCCAACTTCGAGGACCCATGTACATACTCCTGGACATCCGTCCCACCTGGATTTTCCTCAACTGATCCGGCGGTGACGCTAACACCATCAGCTTCTGCTACTTATCATGTTGAAGCCACGACAACAACAGGAGGGTCAGCCAACGCCACCACAGTGGTAGCAGTTATGAACCCGACTACGCCGGAAATTTCCAGCAATACCCCCGTAAATGAGGATGAGACGCTCCGGCTTTATGATGCTTCCGGAGGGGGAAAGGGTTTAAATTTTGACGGCACAAACGACTGGGTGGAAATAAACGCGCTTGCCGATGACATCGCGGGACAAGATTTTACCGTCTCATTCTGGATGAAACCGGCTGGCGGCGGTTCCGAAACCGATGCCCTGTTTGCCATCAACTCCAATGTATTAGGTGACGAGAACCGCCTGTTGCTGCAGATGAACACCGCCACCGGGATAATCAGTATCTACAACACCGGATCATCCGCTACCCAACCCGTGAATGATGGAAAATGGCATCACGTTGCCATGGCGTTAGACCAAAGCACGAAGGAAGCTACTGTCTACATTGATGGTTCCTTTCAGTTTACCGTAACAGTTGAGGTCCCCGCCTCGGACGATCGCATTTCCCTGGGACAGGAGTGGGATACCAATCCGTCGAATTTCTTCGCAGGACAAATGGATGAGATCCGGATCTACAAAACGGCACGGACTCAGGCTGACATCGTATCAGACATCTCCGCGGAACTCAAATCATCCGAATACCCCAATCTGTACGCCTACTATACGCTGAATGAAGATTCGGGCACGACGGCTACAGACGTTTCAGGTAACGGAAATGACGGTACGTACAAGGAGGAAAAATCCACTGCCGCCGGACCGGAAAGCGTTTCTTCTGCGTGGCGGAGCCATGACTGGACCGGGCCAGACGGATTTTCCTCCACCGAAAGCGATCCCATCAAGCCGTCGATACCCGTCTCCGGATCCGGAACATATTCTGTCGCCGTGAATGTGCTGGGATGCGCGACTCCTGAGACTACCATTGACGTGACCGTGGTGGAGGTAAACGATGCGCCGGTCCTCTCAGCCATTGGCGACCAGGCCGTCGATGAGGATGAAGCCCTTGCATTCACGGCATCCGCAACGGATGTGGACACAGAATCGCTCACCTTCAGCCTTGACGCCACCTCCTCCGGCAAGGGGATGACGATCGATGCAAGTACCGGGGATTTTTCGTGGACCCCTGCGAATGATCACACCGGACCGCATACCGTGATGATCAGCGTAAGCGACGGCGACCTCACGGATAGTGAAACGATTACGATTACCGTGAACGCGGTAAACGATGCGCCGGTCCTCTCAGCCATTGGCGACCAGGCCGTCGATGAGGATGAAGCCCTTGCATTCACGGCATCCGCAACGGATGTGGACACAGAATCGCTCACCTTCAGCCTTGACGCCACCTCCTCCGGCAAGGGGATGACGATCGATGCAAGTACCGGGGATTTTTCGTGGACCCCTGCGAATGATCACACCGGACCGCATACCGTGATGATCAGCGTAAGCGACGGCGACCTCACGGATAGTGAAACGATTACGATTACCGTGAACGCGGTAAACGATGCGCCGGTCCTCTCAGCCATTGGCGACCAGGCCGTCGATGAGGACGAAGCCCTTGCATTCACCGCCTCTGCCACGGATGAGGAATCAGATCCGGAATCCCTCACCTTCAGCCTTGACGCCACCTCTTCCGGCAAGGGGATGACAATCGACGCAATTACCGGGGATTTTTCGTGGATTCCTGCGAATGATCACACCGGACCGCATACCGTGATGATCAGCGCAAGCGACGGCGACCTCACGGATAGTGAAACGATTACGATTACCGTGAACGCGGTAAACGATGCGCCGGTCCTCTCAGCCATTGGCGACCAGGCCGTCGATGAGGACGAAGCCCTTGCATTCAC
>CAZKBK010000047.1:0-33129 GCA_964551035.1 uncultured Roseivirgaceae bacterium
CCCAAATCGCCGATTCTGGTCTACGAGCAAAGTTTATATGTAAAATTCTAATTTTTACCGGACAGCAGTGATTACGAACTACGAATTGCCGAATTACGAATGCGAATACCCCAATCCATCACGGCTTCAGGAATTCGCGGATCGTCCTGAGATACATCGCCTGCTCTTCCACAAACGGAAAATGCCCGCTTTTGCGAAAGACCACAAGCTTTGCGCCGGCGATGTTCTCTTCGAGTTGCTTTGCGGCGGTGAGCGGCAGGAGGTCGCTCAGACCGAAGATGATGAGTACGGGAAAGTCGAACTGCTTTACACTGTCGTAGAGGATGATGGCCATCGCGGGGTCGCGGTTAAGGTTGTGCAACGCCCGGCTTGCACGGGGGAAATTTTCAGGCAGCGCCAGGTTCAACTTCCGGATGTTGCCTGTGTCGTAGGCGGACAATTTAAAACTTTCCCGAAACAACGTCTCATAATCGCTCAGTTTGGGAGCGCCGTGTTTTCTCATGGTGAGCTGTGCTTCGGCATAGGCGTCTGTTGACCGGTTCTGCATTTCTTCCATGATGAGCGAGTCATATTCATGACTGAAGGTGGAAGGGTTGCTGTAGATGAGCTTGCCCATGTGGCCGGGGTAGGTGAGGGCGTAGTGCGTGGCGAGTATGGCGCCCCAGGAATGTCCCAGAAGGTTGATCTTCCCAAGGCCGAGGTCCTTTCGCAACGCCTCGATGTCGTCCACCATCAACCGGATGGATATCGAGTCATCGGCGGGCAACGCCGACCGTCCCGACGCACGCTGGTCGAAATAGACCAGTTGAAAATCCTTAGCCAGCCCGTCGAGATGAGGGCGGAAATAGTCGTGACTCAAACCGGGGCCGCCGTGAACGACCACCAGGTTTTCGCCCGACCCCACGGTGGACACATAGAGCGTAGTACCATTGAGTTTCCGCAGCCCGCTGCTTTCCTGCGCGTACACGGATCCGGCGACGGCAGGGAGGAGGGTGAGGAGAGCGAGGAGGATTGGGGCTTTCATGGGTGTTTACGGTCGACAGTTTACAGTTTACAGTTTACAGTTTATAGTTTATAGTTTATAGTTTATAGTTTGGCGCCGTGCGGGGGCACGGGTGACGGGACTTTTCGACCTCGCGCGAGGTGAGGGCGGGTGGCGTTCCAGCCCCAACGCACGCCCGCTCTTCCCATTCGTCATTCGTCACTCGTAATTCGTCACTCAATAATACGTTCTTCGCTTCCGCTTTCGATGCACGGCCGCGCCGGTCATGCCGGCAAGCCCGCCCACGAGGCCGCCGATCACGCCCGTGGTGACGATGAGCAGGATGGCGTTCATGAACAGGAGCTGCGCCACGCGGTCGGCCAGGGGCGCCACGGACGCGTTGTGAAGGAGAAAAGCCTTGGCCATCCACAACAACGCAACGGCCATAAATCCGGCGCCGAAATTCGCCTTGGTGTTGAAGATGAGTCCACCGATGAACGCGGCGATGGCGATACTCCACCAGGGCAGAAAGAGTTCGAGGAAGAAGGCAAGGATGGCGATGAAGACGACCTGTACGAGGAATTTCATTATTTCGGATTGAGTTGGGTGGTGAACAAAGCTTTAGCGTTGTAGGCGTCGGCGTCGCCGAAGAAGTTGAGCGCGTAATATTTTCCCGACGTCCAATAGGGGATCATGTTGTCATAGAAGGCGCTTCCGGGGTTGCCGGACTGTCCGCCGGGATAGACACCCCATGCGCGCACGCCATCGTCGCCCAGGCTGACGATCATCCGCCAACTGGGTCCGCTCCTCGAGCCGGCGGCGTTCACAATGCCCGGACCACCGCCTACCCGCACCGTTGTACTGAACGGCGCCAGGCGCGCGAGGTGCTGAACGGTGGTATGCTTGTAGTCCGCCCATTGCGGCTCTTTGCCGTGCTCTTTTTCCCACGCTTGTATGCGCGTTACGCTTTCCGTGAACGCCTGCCGCACAACATCCTCGAGCGTTTCCTTCTCCGGCGTGGATTGAATGTCGTAAAATGAAAGCGCCGTATCCGTTTTCATCAGGTGGATGGTGACGAAGTCGTTGGGCACGTCCAGCGTGACGGAGTCGGTCCTCATTTCGTCCCACAGCATGGCGTTGAGCATGCGCCACCATTCTTCATACCAGGATGCGGCAACGGATTCGGCGGTGTTGAAGAAGTCCCAGTTGCCGAGCCCGATCACGATCTCATTCTCCTTGCCCCTGAGGGCCGTTTTGTCCAGCAACGACAGCATCACCGGCAGGCTTTCCGCGGCTTGCAGGTTATAATTGTCATTTTGCAACGCCATCATGTCCGCCACCGTGAGGGAATCTTTTGCGCCCAGCACGCTGTTGATGCGGCGGTTCCGGTACGTTTCATAGTTGACGCCCTGAACATAGTACGGGTAAGTTTCATCGACCGGAAATTGGTTGGCGGAGCTGACAAACCCGCGCGGAGGATTGAGGGTCATTACATTGTGGTCGAAGGGAATGAACGCCTGCCATTCCGAACTCGTCTGCGAGCCGTCGAGCACATATCGGCCTTCGTCTTCGCGGCGGACGGGAAATTTTCCCTGGATGCGCATCGCGATGTCTCCCGACGCCGAGGCGAACGCAAAATTCTGAGCGGGCGCAGACCAGTAATCCAGCGCCTTCATGTAGTCGCCGTGATTGTGTGCGCGGTTGAGGTGCAGCAGGGTTTTCAGTTCCAGGGATCCGTCGTGGGCGATCCACCTGAAAGCGTATCCACTGCGCTGAAGCTCGTGGTGGAAGTTCAGGTCGTACACCACCGGTCCGTGGTGCGTGTAGCGCACGGTGTCGTAGAAGGGTTCCTGTCCGCGGATGCGGATTTCCTCCACGCGGAAGTCCACGAGTTTCCACTTGTCGTCGGTGCGGTAGGCCCGGCGCGTGGTGTCCTGGTATTCGATGCGGTACCAGTCGACGAGGTCGCGTTGCGCGTTGGTCACGGCCCATCCGATCGAGTCGTTGAAGCCGACGACTACGCCCGGGGCGCCGGGAAGTGACGCGCCCATCACGTTGACGTCGGGGGCGTGCAGGTGCACGACATACCAGATCGACGGAAAGGTGAGGTTGAGGTGTGGATCATTGCACAACAGGGTGTTGCCGCCGGCGGTCTTGCTTCCGTGAACAGCCCAGTTGTTGCTGCCGATGCCGCGGGGCGGATCCTGGCGCTGCGATACGGGAATGAGTTCGGTAGGGAGGGCGAGGGCGACGGTGTCTAGCTGCACGGTGGGAAAATTCCATCCTCCCGGATTGTCGACGATGGGCTCGCCCGTAGGGGTTTCGTTGTCGAAATACAACAGGTCTACCACATCCTTCCCGAAGATCCTGAGGGCGTTGGTCATTTCCAGATCGCGGTCGGACATGTTCAGCGTCTGCGACAGGTTTTTCAGCAGCAACCCCATCTTCAGCGGGGTCCAGGGCTCGGGACGGTAGTTGAGAAGCTTGTATTCGAGGGGCAGGTCGTCGTCGTCAAGGCTTTGGATGTAGGCGTTAACGCCTTCGGTATACGCAGTGAGCGCACTGGCGACTTCCGGGTCATTCATCATCGCCTCCAGGGCGTGTTCCGCCCCGTAGACCATGCCCAGCCGCCGTTGCCTTCGATCGTAATCCAGCACCCCTTCGCTGTAGCCAAGTATCTCTGAGATACGCCCCGCGGCGGCCTGCACCTGGAATTCCATCTGCCAGAGGCGGTGCGTCGCCGTGATATACCCTTGCGCCAGGTAGAGGTCGTGGTCATTTTCGGCGAAGATGTGGGGAATGAGCAGCGAGTCGTAAATGACACTGACCGGTTGTTGCAGCCCTGGGATATCAAGTTCGTCGGGAACGGGCGCGTCCTCCGTTTCGATGTTTTGCCAGAAGCCGTGAAACGGGTCAAGGAACTTGCCCAACGCCGGTATCGGCGTGCCTTTTACGTTCCAACTGTTGTTCAGCAGGAAGATCGAGGCAGCGGTAAGGACAAGGCAGAAAACAAAGCGAAAAATATTCATGAACGCGGAAGGGGTTATCGACAATAAAGTAAAAAGCTTTTCCTAATTTTCGGCAACTAATGTAATTCTTTTTTGTCACACCTGTTGTAAGCGAACATTGCCGAAATATTCCAGCGAACAAATCAAAAAGGCCGCGCTCATCAAGGCTATTTTTTTCGACGTCGACGGCGTGCTGACGGACGGAAGGATCATCTACACGGATTCGGGCGAGACGATCAAGGAGTTCAATGTCAAGGATGGCCTCATCATCGGCTACCTTAAGAAAGCGGGCATCGTCACGGGCGTGATCTCGGGGCGGGAATCCGCGGCGGTGACCCGGCGTTGTGCCGAACTGAAGGTCGATTTCTGCCACCAGGCCATTGTCGACAAGGGGATGGTCTACCGGAAGCTGGTCGAACACTATGCCCTCAAGCACAAGGAAGTGATGTTCATCGGCGACGACATCAACGACCTGCCTGTACTACGTTTGGCGGGATTCAGCGTTTGCCCCGCCGACGCCTTCGACTATCTTAAGGAACGGGTCGACCTCGTCACCTACGCCCGCGGGGGCAGCGGGGTGCTGCGCGAAGCCGCCGACCTCGTCCTGGATGCCAAAGGCCTCCTTGAAAAAATCCTCGACCCCGGCGACTGATTCGTGGTTCTTTTTTGATCTTTGCGCGAATAGTCTACCGTTTAACCATAGACGGTGGACCGTCGACCTTTTAACAAAGCACCCAACGAACCCAACATGAACCTCTTTAAAGAAAAAGTGACAATCAACCCGGGCATCACCGTTGGCGGCGAGCGCATGGTACTTTTTGCCGGGCCCTGCGCAGCGGAAAGCTATGACATCTGCATGGAAACAGGCAGCCACGTGAAGGCGATCTGTGAAAAGCTGGGTATCGACTATGTTTTCAAGTCCTCATTCGACAAAGCCAACCGCACGTCATCGGGATCGTACCGGGGGCCATCGCTGGACAGCGGACTGGAAATTCTCCGGCGGGTGCGAAAGGACCTGAATGTGCCGGTAGTCACCGACGTGCATGAGTCCCACCAGTGCGCCGAAGTCGCCGAGGTGGTAGATGTCCTGCAGATTCCCGCCTTTCTCTGCCGCCAGACCGACCTGCTCAAAGCCGCCGCCCGCACCGGGAAGGCGGTGAAAGTCAAGAAGGGCCAGTTCATGGCGCCGGAAGACATGCAGTATGCGGTCACGAAGGTGAGGGAGGAGGGCAATAACAACGTGTTGCTCACCGAGCGGGGCGCGAGCTTTGGCTATCATACGCTGGTGGTCGACATGCGGTCGCTACCGGTCATGCGGCAGTTCGCGCCGGTGATCTTCGATGTCACCCACTCCGTGCAGCAGCCCGGCGGCAAGGGGGGCTCCTCCGGTGGACAACGGGAGTTCGCGCCCTACCTCGCCCGCGCGGCAGCCGCCACCGGCGTGGACGGATTTTTCATTGAAACCCACCCCAACCCCGAGCAGGCGCTGAGCGACGGGCCGAATATGATTCCGCTAGGGGATATGGAGGGGTTTTTGAGTGTAATTCAGCGGTTTTGGAATCTTTCCAGATCTTAGCGTGCGTAGAAAATTCCATTGTTCGGGGGTTCGATCATTCATGATTCCGGGGGCCACGTCCTTTATACTTCGAACCTTTCATTCCACTTCGCTCCAGATAGGGCATGAATCGAGTGAGCATGCTGGTTAATTCCTGCGTGTCGGCAAACAGCGTTTCAAAAACCTCGCGGGTGATGTGCCGACGGTCAAGCGCCCGATACAGTTGGGACCGCGACTCACTGGCAGAGCCCGCTGCATAGCTTAAAAAACAGATGAATTCTTTGTTTCCACCCCGGCCGAAACCTTCGGCGATATTGTCCATCACAGAGCCGCTGGATCCATTGATCTGATCCTTCCGTCGAAAATCGCGGGCTCCCGACCCAACCCTTGCCACCCCGGAACATTTTTTTACCTTTGTCCCTATTATCTACCGAACTAGTGGAGTTTACGTTCCAGAACGGATATGTGATCGTCGTGGTGGGGTTTCTGATCCTGTCGTTGTACCGGGAATGGCTCAACCCCGCGCTGACCTTCTTTGTGGCATCGCTGGCCCTGTTGTTAGGGAAAGTGATCACGCCGGGCGAGCTGATCAGGGGTTTATCCAACCACCAGATCGTCCTCATCTTTTTGCTGGTCGTGCTGACGGCCGGCATCCGCTCGATCTTTGGTTCGGCGTGGTTCGCCAAGGTGTTCCACTACAACCTTTCGCCGCGGCGCTTTCTGCTGCGGATGATGGCGTTTGTCTCGGTGACGTCGTCTATGCTCAACAATACACCCATCGTCGCCTTCATGATCCCCTACGTCAAGGACTGGGCGCTGCGTACGGGCCACCCGGCCTCGCGGTTCCTGATCCCATTGTCGTACGCGACCATCCTCGGAGGCATGATCACCGTGATCGGGACCTCCACCAACCTCGTCCTCAACAGCCTCATCGATCAATACGGCCTGCCCCTCCTGGGATTCAAGGATTTTCTCTTCCTCGGCATCATCGTCACGGTGCTCGGCGGCGCGTACCTTTACCTTGCCGGGTATCACCTGCTGCCGTCGAACCCTAACGAGATCGAGGCCCTGCGCGAAAATGTAAAGGAGTATATCGTGGAGACGGAGATCCTCCCGGCGTCGCCCCTGATCGGCAAGTCAGTGAAAGATGCCGGCTTGCGTAACCTCCAGGATGTGTTCCTCGTCGAGATCATCCGCGGCAGTGAAGTAATTTCGCCCGCGTCACCCGAAGAAGTGCTGCAGGCCGGCGACACCCTGTTTTTCGCCGGCAACACACAATCGATCTACAACCTCATCCGCGAGGACAACGGCATCAGCGTCCCCCGCGAACAGAGCGCGGACCTGGACGACGAACAGTTCAACTTCATGGAGGCCGTGATCCCGGCAAACTCCGCCCTCGTCGGCGTCCGCATCAAGGATTCCGACTTCCGCAAAAAATACAACGCCTCCATCATCGCCATTCACCGCAATGGCAAGCGCGTGCCGGGAAAAGTAGGGGAGATGCACCTCAGCGGTGGGGATTTTCTGCTCCTGCTCGCCGACGGCCACCACGAACACCGCACCCATGAGAAGGACCTGTTTCAACTGTCCGTGCCGAAGAGCGTGAAGGCCGAGAACGGCAAGTGGAAAAAGGTACTCGGCGTGCTCAGCTTCGCGCTGCTGATCGCCGGCATCGGTGGCCTTATCCCCCTGTTCGACGCATGCCTGGTAATCCTTGCCGGCCTGGTTTTTTTTGGCATCCTCAACATCACCGAGATCCGACGTGAACTCGATCTCAGCTTACTCATGATCCTCGTTTGCTCGCTGGCGGTGGGCGTCGCGCTGGAAAAGTCAGGGACGGCTACGCTGATCGCAAATGCGCTGGTGAGCACCTTCAGCGCCTACGGGCCCGTGGCCGTGATCGCTGCGCTGTTTCTCGCGACGACAGGCCTTACCGCGCTCATCACCAATGCCGCGGCGGTATCCATCATGTTCCCGATCGCCATGGCCATGGCTGCCCAGGTGGACTTGCCGTCAACGCCGTTCTTCGTGACGATCGCGTTTGCGGCGTCGGGTGACTTCATGACACCCATCGGATACCAGACCAACCTGATGGTATACGGCCCCGGCGGCTACAGCTTCCGGGATTTTTTCCGCGTGGGCGCCCCGCTGGCCGTGCTTTATACGGTAACTTGCGTCGCGTTTATCTCCTGGTATTATAACCTCATCTGACTTGGAACACATTTATCCCATTAAGACGAAAGTTGGCGCCGAAGATCGCCGGAAATTGCTGGGACAAAAGCCCCTGCTGATCTGGTTCACCGGGCTCTCCGGTTCGGGGAAGTCGACCCTCGCCGTGCAGCTCGAGGCGGAACTCTATGCACGCGGATTCAAGACGTACCTGCTCGACGGCGACAACGTCCGGTCGGGCCTGAACCGCAACCTCTCGTTCACCGACGAAGACCGCGTGGAAAACATCCGCCGCATTGCGGAAGTGTCGAAGCTGTTCGTCGACGCGGGAATGGTCGTGCTGTCGGCCTTTATCTCGCCGTTCGAAGCTGATCGCCAACAGGTTAGAGACATTGTGGGGCATGGTAATTATATGGAGGTGTTTGTGGATACACCCCTGGACGTATGCGAACAGCGCGACGTAAAAGGACTTTACCGGAAAGCGCGCGCCGGCGAGGTGAAAAACTTTACGGGGATTGATTCTCCGTACGAACCACCCGTGGCCCCAGACATCACCATCCACACCAACGAGGTGAGCGTGGAAGAAGCGGTCGGGAAACTCGTGCAGTATATTACGCCGAGGATAGGGGCGGAGAGCGTTTGAAGGTTAGAGTTTGAAGGTTAGAGTTTAGAGTTTAGAGTTTGGAGTTTAGAGTTTGGAGTTTGGAGTTGTCCCCGCGACGTGTGGACCGTGGCCATCGACCCCCCATTAAAAGAACAAAAGGAATACAACGAAAAAACGAACACAACGAATAAAATGAGTCAGTATTATCTAAGTCATCTGAAGGAACTCGAAGCGGAAGCCATTTTTGTCATCCGGGAGGTGGTTTCGCAGTTTGAGAACCCCGCGCTCCTGTTTTCGGGAGGCAAGGATTCTATCGTGCTCGCCTTCCTTTCGCGCAAGGCGTTCTACCCGGCGAAGATCCCCTTCCCGCTGGTCCATATCGACACGGGGCACAATTTCCCCGAGACCATGGAGTACCGCGACTGGCTCATGAAGGAACTGGGCGTACGCCTCGTCGTGGGCTCCGTTCAGGAAAGCATCGACAAGGGCCGCGCGAAGGAGGAGACGGGATTCAACGCCAGCCGCAACGCGCTGCAGACGGTGACGCTCCTCGACACGATCGAAAGGAACAAGTTCGACGCCGCCATGGGAGGCGCGCGCCGTGACGAGGAAAAAGCCCGCGCAAAAGAGCGCTTCTTCTCCCACCGCGACGAGTTCGGACAATGGGACCCCAAGAACCAACGTCCCGAGCTGTGGAACCTCTTTAACGGAAGAAAACACATGGGCGAACACTTCCGCGTGTTTCCCATCTCCAACTGGACGGAGATGGACGTCTGGCAATACATCAAGCTCGAAGACCTCCCTATTCCGACCCTCTATTTCGCGCATGAACGCGAAGTCATCCTCCGCGACGGCACGTTTTTGTCGACCTCACCGTGGCTGAAGCTCAAGCCCGGCGAGGAACCGATGAAGAAGCAGGTTCGCTTTCGCACCTGCGGCGACATGCCCATCACCGGCGCGGTGGAGTCCGACGCCGACACGATCGAAAAGATCATCGCCGAAGTCGCCACCTCCCGACGCACCGAGCGCGGCATGCGCCACGACGACCGCCGGTCGGAGACGGCTATGGAAGACCGGAAGAAGAGCGGGTATTTTTAGAGCGGGGGTTGCGACCTCGGGCGAGCTTCGTGGGTGCTGGGAGGGCGATTGGATGGCAGGATGGCCAGTTTCCGGGTGGCCGGCTGGAGCGAGGTTGCGGGGTCCGGCGAACCTTGTGGATGCCTGCGGCCGGGATGGTAGCCGCTTGTGCGAAACTACTTGGGATGGGAAAGAACGGGACAGAAGTCATGAGGAACATTTTGTAAGAGGCGCTAAAAACAGGACCCATATGAAATCTTACAAAGAATTGGAAATTTATGCCGACTCAAAGGGGTTGGCAGTTCAGGTACATCTGCTATCCATGAAGTTGCCAAAGTTTGAACTTTACGAAGAAGGCCAGCAGGTGAGAAGGTCATCGAAGTCGGTGACGGCGATGATTGTTGAAGGATTTTGCCGACGGCGGTACAAGGCAGATTTTACCAAGTACCTTGTTTACGCTCAGGCAGAGTGTGATGAGACTATTTTGCATCTCGAATTCCTTGGCGAGACGGGGTCGGCCTCGGGTCTGGATGGGCTCGAAGAATTGCAAAGGAGGTACGACATGTTGAGCAAGCGCATAAACCGCTATAGCCAGTGGGTGAACAACCACTTTATTCCTCCTACAGAGAAAAAACGAACGAATGAAAATGAGCCTTAGAAAAAGAGAACCCATGTTTCGCAGAATCGGGAAATTGAATCTCCAATTCGGTTCCGGCCAGGCCGGCAATCTGGAAACTGGCTACACCTGCTATCAGGCAATCAGCATTACTCCACAGTATCCAAAGGCACCCATGATAAAAGCAGGTTCACCCACCCGGCTGCCCGGCAACAGGCTACCCGGCGATCATCATCTAATTAGCACTAAATCAGAATAACGAGAATGGATTACCTCAAAAACCAACTCCTCCGCTTCACCACCGCGGGGAGTGTAGACGACGGAAAAAGCACGCTCATCGGGCGCTTATTGTATGACAGCAAGTCGATCTTTGAAGACCAGCTTGAAGCCGTGGAGAAATCCAGCGCGAAGAAGGGCTTCGACTACGTCGACTTGTCGCTGCTGACCGACGGCCTCAAATCCGAGCGCGAGCAAGGCATCACAATCGACGTGGCCTACCGCTACTTTGCCACACCCAAAAGAAAATTCATCATCGCCGATACACCGGGGCACATCCAGTACACCCGCAACATGGTGACCGGCGCCTCCACGGCCAACCTGGCGCTCATTCTCATCGACGCGCGCAAGGGACTGGTGGAGCAGACCTTCCGCCACTCCTTCATCGCCTCGCTGCTGAAGATCCCGCACATCATCGTGTGCGTGAACAAGATGGACCTCGTCGGCTACAACGAAGAAGTCTTCGAGAAGATCGTCGAGGAATACAAGGCGTTCTCCTCCAAGCTGGAGATCTCCGACGTGCAGTTCGTGCCCATCAGCGCGCTCGCCGGCGACAACGTCGTCAACCGCTCCGAAAACATGGCCTGGTATCAGGGCGCCACGCTCATGCACATGCTGGAGACCGTGCACATCGAGAGCGACTACAACCACATCGACAGCCGGTTCCCCGTGCAGTACGTGGTGCGTCCGCACGCGAAGGAATTTCACGACTACCGCGGTTACGCCGGCCGCATCGCAGGCGGGATCTTCCGTCCCGGCGACGAAGTCGTCATCCTGCCGTCGGGCTTTACGTCGAAGATCAAGACCATCGGCTTCGGCGACGAGGACCTCACGGAGGCGTTTGCGCCCATGTCCGTGACCATGACCCTGGAAGACGACATCGACGTCAGCCGCGGCGACATCATCGCCAAGCCCAACAACCATCCCCATTCCGACCAGGACATCGACCTCATGCTGTGCTGGATGAACCAGCGCCCGGTGAACGTGAACAGCAAGTTCTTTATCCGCCACACCACGCGCGAAGTGCGCGGCGTGCTCAAGGAGATTCAGTACAAGCTCGACATCAACAGCCTGGGGCGTATAGAGGGCGTGGACCAGCTCGCCATGAACGACATCGCCCGCGTAAAGATACGCACAGCCCAGCCGTTGTTCTTCGACGCCTACCGCAAGAACCGCATCACGGGAAGCCTCGTCCTCGTGGACGAAGGAACGAATGAGACGGTGGCGGCGGGGATGATCGTTTGACGTAAATTCGGTTTAGAATTATACGGGACTCAAAATATTGAAAATCATGTTGTCCGGGGGAAAACTAGAATTTACAAAGAAAGCTTTATTCGTAGACCAGAATCGGCGATTTGGGTTGAGTTTGAAAAGGCAAGCCCCTGTTTCGCGCCTGAGTCTTCCGAGTCCCTGCAGATTTGACGCCTTTTTCTATCTTCGGTCTGGCAGTGGCAAGGCGCGCCTGCCTGCCGGCAAAGGCAGGGATAGAAAACAGCGGAAAATCTGTAGGGACGGGGCCCCGCGGCCCTGGAGCGGGCTATGGAATGGGCTTGTTGATGGCAAGATGAACGATGACAAATATAGTTGACACGTGACGCGAGACTTTCCCCGGACAGCAATGATTGAAAATTCAGGATTCAGGATCGCGACCGGCTCAAGGTTCCGCCCTGAATCCTTGAAGCCTGAATAAGCAAGAAATGAACATTTCATCCCTCCTTCCTGTCGCCCTTTCCGCCGCCGAGCGCGCCTGCGTCGAGGTCCTTGCTGTCTACAACGCCGGCGACTTCCAGGCGGAAGCCAAGGGCGACAACTCGCCGCTGACGCTGGCGGACCGAAGGGCTCATCATCGTATCGTGGAGATATTGAAGCCCGCCGGGTTGCCCATCCTCAGCGAAGAAGGCAAGACCATCCCCTATGAAGAACGGCGTCACTGGGAGTCCTTCTGGATGGTGGACCCGCTTGACGGCACAAAGGAATTTATCAAACGCAACGGGGAGTTTACCGTCAACATCGCCCTCATCCATGGACAAATACCCGTCCTAGGCGTCGTCGCCGTGCCGGTCACGGGCGAAGTGTTTTATGCCGCCGCGGGGGAAGCGTGGCTGAAAAATGCGGGACACGTCACGCGCCTGGAGCGCCGCAAGCCCGCGGACCTCGCCGCGGCGGGACTGCGGGTGGTGGCGTCCCGCTCTCACCTCAATGACGCAACCCAGACGTTCATCGACAAGCTTGAAAACCCCACCCTCGTCTCCAAGGGCAGCAGCCTGAAGTTCATGCTCGTCGCCGAGGGCAAGGCCGACGTCTACCCCCGCTACGCGCCCACCATGGAGTGGGACACCGCCGCCGCCCACGCGATCGTCAATGCCGTGGGATTGAAGGTGATGGAGTTCGGGAAAGAGACGGAGCTCCGGTACAACAAGGAGGACCTGTTGAATCCGTATTTTTTGGTCAGGTAGCCAACCGGCGACCCGGGACCTTCTCAACACTCTTAAGGCTCTCCTAAGGCACCCTTAAGGCACTCCTAAGGCACTCCTAAGGCACTCTTAAGGCACTCCTATGGCTCCTATATGGCTGTACGATTGCTCCCTTATGCGCCTTACCCGATACCCGGACACCTGGCCCCCCGCCCCTGGCTACCCGGCCACCCTGCTACCCGGCTACCCGGCCCCCGGCTACCTGGCTACCCGGCAACAGGCTACCTGGCCACCCGGCCCCCCCGGCCCCCCGGCCTCGGCAGGCTCGGCCACCGGAGTTTTAGGGTTGTCGATGCGGCTCCCTTCGGTCGCCGCCAGGGAACCATGCCTTGAATCCCCGAATCCCCAAGCTCTCCGAACCCGCCATCTCGCCCCCCGGCGACTGGCGACGCGTACCGCAGGATCATCCACGCCCGCCGCACCGATCACCTCGTCCCCCGGCTACCCGGCTACCTGGCTACCTGGTTACCCGGCTTACCTGGCCCCCCGGCCCCCCCTGGCCCCCCGGCCTCGGCAGGCTCGGCCACCGGAGTTTTAGGGTTGTCGATGCGGCTCCCTTCGGTCGCCGCCAGGGAACCATGCCTTGAATCCCCGAATCCCCAAGCTCTCCGAACCCGCCATCTCGCCCCCCGGCGACTGGCGACGCGTACCGCAGGATCATCCACGCCCGCCGCACCGATCACCTCGTCCCCCGGCTACCCGGCTACCTGGCTACCTGGTTACCCGGCTTACCTGGCCCCCCGGCCCCCCCTGGCCCCCCGGCCTCGGCAGGCTCGGCCACCGGAGTTTTAGGGGCTCGATGCGGCTCCCTTCGGTCGCCGCCAGGGAACCATGCCTTGAATCCTGGATCCCGAATTGAATCCCGAATCCCTATATTTGCCCCTTGAAATGCATAAACGAATTCTCATCACCGGCGGAGCCGGATTCATAGGCTCAAACCTCACCGAAAAGCTGCTCAACGACCCCCGCGTTGACTTCGTCCGCGTCATCGACGACCTCTCCAACGGCTACTACGACAACATCCGGGAATTCGAAGGGCACCCGAAGTTCGAATTCGTCAAAGCCGACATCTGCGACTACGCAACCATGCTCGAGCTGACCAAAGGCTACGACCTGATCTCCCACCAGGCGGCGCTGGGCTCCGTACCCCGGTCCCTGAAAGATCCCATGCGGTCCACACAGGTGAATATTGACGGTACCGTCAACGTGCTCTTTGCCGCCGTGCAGAACAAGGTCGACCGCGTGATCCTGGCCTGCTCGTCCAGCACCTACGGCGACAGTCCCGAACTTCCCAAGCGCGAAGACCGCATTGGCAAACCGCTGAGTCCTTATGCGGTGACCAAGCTGGCGGTAGAGCACTACGCCGATGTATTCAGGCGCAACTACGGCCTCAACTACGTCGGGCTCCGCTACTTCAACGTCTTCGGCCCCAAGCAAAGCCCCGACAACCCCTACGCCGCCGTGATCCCGTTGTTCTGCAGGGCCTTCCTCGAAGGAAAACAGCCCACGATAAACGGCGACGGCACAAACAGCCGGGACTTCACCTACGTTGACAACGCCGTACAGGCTAACCTGCTGGCCCTGTTCACAGAAAACACCGCCGCCCTCAACCAGGTCTACAATGTTGCCTGCGGCGAACAGACAACGCTGAACGAGATGGTGGAGATATTGCGACAGGTTTCGGGAAAGGAGATTGAGGCGGTCCATGGCCCCGAAAGGGAAGGGGACATCCGGCATTCGAAGGCGGATGTCAGCAAAATAAGCGAACGGTTGGGCTACCGGGCGGAGGTGCTTTTCAGGGAAGGGCTCGCGAGCGTGTATGAATGGTACGCGAAGCGTTGAGGCGTAGGGTAACCAATGCCCAGGCTCCTGCCGAAGCCTCGGTCCCGGCGCAAGGCCGGCGACACGCAGGCGGTGACACAAAATGAGCGTTAAAGTTTCACCTTGTAGTAGTCGACATACCAGTCCACGAATTTTCCAATCCCTACGTGGAGGGGAGTTGCGGGTTTGAAGTCGATCTCGTTGATGAGATCTTCAACGTCGGCATATGTTTCGGGAACGTCGCCAGGCTGAATCGGCAAAAGATTCTTGATAGCCTTCTTGCCCAGTTTTTTTTCAATTGCTTCGATAAAGTCAAGCAAGGCGACGGGTTTATTATTGCCGATGTTGAAGAGCCGGTAGGGAGCAAAGCTTGAGGAGGGATCGGGCTGATCGCCGGACCATTGCGGATTTGGCCTGGGAGCCTTGGGCATGAGCCGCACCATGCTCTCGACGATATCGTCGACATAGGTAAAATCACGTTTCATGTCACCGTTGTTGTAGACATCGATCGGGGTACCTTCGACAATTGCTTTGGTAAAAAGAAACAACGCCATGTCGGGTCGGGCATAAGGGCCGTAGACGGTAAAGAATCGCAGGCCCGTCGTCGGGACCTTGTACAACGAAGCGTAAGCATGCGCCATGAGTTCGTTCGATTTTTTCGAAGCTGCATACAGGGATATCGGATGATCCACATTTTGATGTACAGAGAACGGCATCCGCGTATTGGCGCCGTAGACTGAACTCGATGAGGCAAAGATGATATGGTCTACGGGATGGCGGCGGCACCCTTCAAGAATATTCAGAAAGCCATGAAAGTTGCTTTCGAGATAGGCGTGAGGATTTACGGTGGAATACCTGACGCCCGCTTGTGCAGCCAAATGTAGCACATAGCGGAAGGGGTATTCTTCAAAAAGACGTCCGAGGCACGTGCGATCAGTCAGATCGTTTTGATGGAATATGAAGCCGGTGAAGTCTTGAAGCTGCCGTACTCGAGCCGCCTTAAGGCCCGGGTCATAATAGGCGTTCATGTTGTCTATGCCGACGACCTTGTAGTCCATCTGCAGTAATTTGCGGGCCAGGTGGTAGCCGATAAAGCCGGCCGCGCCCGTCACCAGTATCATATCCGTGTCGCGTTCGTCAGGCATGTGAAGCAAGAAACGCAAATCTATGCTAATATTTTAAACAGACCCGGTCTTAACTTCCCGGGGGCTGTGCTGGTCGGCTGTGGCGTAACATTTCGCGTCAAATTACACATCGGCTTATTGGTTTTGTTCCTGTATATTTACGGTCTTTTAATCCATATCCTGAAGTGAAACTAACTCCTGTTTGGCTGTTTTTGGGCGTCGTCACGGTGTTCACGGCTTGTGTGCCCAACCGAAAATACGTGTATCTCCAGAAGGACGATGTCAACCGGAAGAACCTTCCCAAGGATTCCGTGGTAAGAACATACCAGATGCAGATCAGGGAATACCGGATACAGCCCCTTGACCTACTTTCCATCCGGATTGAAAGTCTTACCGACGAGGAGTTCGATTTCTTCTCAAGGTTGTATCCCTCTACCCAGGGCGGCGGGGGGAACCAGGTCCAAAATGCCTTCCTGCTGGACAACGTTGGTGAGGTTGAATTCCCGGTAGTAGGCAAAGTGAAGCTTGCTGGCCACACGGTCTTTGAAGCACAAGACAAGCTTCAACAAGTTTTTTCTCCCTATCTCAAGGATCCTGTTGCCAGGATCAGGCTTTTGAATTTCAGGTTTACGCTCCTCGGCGAAGTGAGTGGCGAAAAACAAGTGATTTCCACAAATACCCGTGTAACCCTGATGGAAGCGATTGCCCTTGGGGGGGGGCTGTCGGAACTCGCCGATAGGGAGAACGTCAAAATCATCCGTCAGAAAGGCGACCAGTCGGAAGTGTTTTATGTGAACCTCCTGGAAGAAGACCTGCTGGCTTCCGAATATTATTATATACAACAGAATGACATTATTGTCGTGCCACCTTTGAGGCAGCGTCCGTTCAGGAGGTATTGGGGGCCGAACATTGCCGTGGTTGTATCATCGGTATCAGTGGTACTCTTTATCATGAACCTGATCGACGACAACAACGACAATCCCTGACCGGCAACACGTAACGGACCAAAAGACTGTGAACAACATTGAACTAAACACACTGGATAAGAGTTTGTTGGCCGAAGGTGAAACGCAACGATCGCCGGTCAACTTCAAGCGCATCTTTGCGCGTGCGCTGCGATATTGGTATCTCATTGTGCTCAGCGTCGCTACGTCCCTTACCGTTGCCTTTCTCGTTAACAGATATACAACGCGTATTTATCCTGTGACGGCGTCCATTATCGTTCGCGAAGGCGATGAAAATGTGGGTGCAAAGTTCCTTTACAACAACGCCCTCGTCAATCCGCCGCGCAACTTTTACAATGAACTCTATGTCATGAAGTCGTACCCCCTCCTTCAGGAGGTCGTGGAGCAACTGAATTACTCCACTTCCTGGTATCGCGAAGGTGACGTCAAGACAGTGGAGGTGTACCAACGCGATTTTCCAGTACAGGTTTCCCTGACGGGTAGTGAGAAACCCTTCGGGAAGGCCTTCGGATTTCGGGTCACCGGCGCAAATTCCTTCGCCCTGAGCCTTTCCAACGCAAACAGCGAGGGAGAAACCAAATTGCTGGAGAATCTGAATTTTGGGGACACCATTTCCATCAATGAATACCGGCTTCTTTTTGCGCGCCGCGGCGACGTCGCGGACCTTATCGATAAACAATTTGTTGTTCGCTTCGCAGATCCCTACAGATTGGCAAAGTCGTATTCCAACCGGTTGAAGACCACCTGGGCGGAACCTGGCGCGTCCGTGGTTAACCTCGACATAAGCGGCCCGCTACCCGAGAAGGAAATCGATTTTCTCGACAAGTTCATCGAGCGTTATCAACAGTTTGATGTGGATAAAAAGAACCAGGTCGCAACCAAGTCGATTGAATTCCTGGATCAGCAGCTCGCCAGCATCGGTGACTCCCTGAAATTCTTCGATGACCGTATCGAGGCATTTAAGCAACATCACCTGTCGACCAACTTTGAAGGTCAGACCCAGCGTATCTTCCAGCGCATGGAAGAATTCGATGCGCGCAAGAGTCAGATGGACCTGCAGCACAATTACTACAGCTACCTTGAGCGGTACCTCAATGAAAGCGATGGCTTCGACCAGGTGGTGCCCCCCTCGGCGGTGGGTATCAGCGACAACGTGCTGACCAGCCTCATTCAGGAACTCACTGCACTACAGTTCAATATCCGAATGATGGGGGATCAGCGCAATGATCAGAATCCGCTGGTCAAGGAGCAAAAGCAAAAGATCGCCCAACTCAAACGCGACTTAATGGAAGGCCTTAACTCCGTGCGGTCGGCCCACAGGATCAACCGCGAATTTGTAGACAAGGAATTGCGTGCGCTGGAGACTGAACTGGAGGCATTGCCGGCATATGAAAGGTCCTACCTCGACATACGACGAAATTATACGATACGGGAGAACCTCTATCTGTTTCTGATGCAAAAACGCGCCGAGGCCGGCATCTCCAAAGCGTCGACGACCAGCGACATTGTCATAGTGAACCCACCGTCGACGAAGGGTGGCGCGCTTACGCCGAAGCCCGTGCAGAATTACACCATCGGCTTCGCGATTGGCTTTATCGTTCCCTTCCTTTTCTTCTTCCTGGCAGAGTTGTTGAACGACCGCGTCCAATCGAAAGAAGATATCGAGCAAATCAGTTCTATTCCCCTGATCGGCGGGATTGGACACAATGCGCTTGTGGACAACAACCTTGTCGTATTGAGCCGACCCAAGTCTGCCATGGCGGAATCGTTCAGGGCATTGCGTTCAAACCTGAACTACTTTACCGAAGGTCGCGATAAGAAAGTAATTATGGTGACTTCTTCTCTTAGTGGGGAGGGAAAGACCTTTACCGCAATTAACTTGGCTACTGTTATGGCCTTTGCGGGGAAGCGTGTGCTCATCATCGGGGCCGACATGCGCAAACCCAAGATCTATTCTGACTTCGATCTGGACAATGAAGTCGGTTTAAGCACCTACCTGTCGGGAATGGCCCCCCTCGAAACGGTGATCCGTCAAACACCCATCGAGAACCTATTCCTCATGAGTGGAGGGCCCGTGCCACCCAACCCCGGAGAGTTGTTGCTTACCCCGCGCATGGGCGAGATGGTAACGATGCTGCTGGAACAGTACGACTACATTATCCTGGATACCCCGCCGACAGGCCTCGTCGCTGATGCCTTCTGTTTGATGCCCATGTCCAATCATACCATTTTTGTCGTCCGGCAGAACCACACGCCCCGCCAATTCCTTCATCACATTCAGGAATTGTTTGAGACCGGGAAAATCCGCAATGTCAGCATTCTCTTTAATGATATCCGCAAGAGCGGCCCGGGCTATGGTTACGGCTATGGATACGGTTATGGATACGGCTATGGATATGGCTACGGCTATGGAGACGGCTATGGATACGGTCGGCGAAAAGACAAGAGTGGCTATTACCTGGATTGAAATCTAAACGATTCCCCGTAGAAGATGAGCGGTTTGAGGCAAAAGACAACGAGGGCACTGGGATGGGATCTGTTCGGCAGCTACACAGGTCAGATCATCAGCCTGGTGATTTCCATTTTCCTGGCGCGCATGCTGGAGCCTGCGGAGTTTGGCCTGGTAGGGATGTCGATGGTGTTCATCAATGTCTTGAGTATTTTTGCCGACTTCGGATTTGCCTCGGCCCTGATCCAAAACAAAGACAACAATTCCCTCACGTACTCGTCCGTATTTTACATCAACGTGCTTGCGGGCCTGGTGCTGACAGGCCTCGTCATGCTGGCGGCGCCCCTGGTGGGCGCATTCTACAAAAATGACCAGGTCACCCTGCTTGTGCGGGTATTCTCGGTCACCTTCCTGCTCAATGCATTTAATATTGTGCAGCGCACCATTCTGAGGAAGGATCTTAACTTCAGGGTGTTGACCATCCGGGGTATCGTTTCGCAGACGATTGCAGGCATCATAGCGGTGATCCTGGCCTTTCGGGGCTTCGGCGTTTACGCCCTGGTAATCCAGAATATCCTGGCTGCGGTGATTAATACTGTCATTCTTTGGCGCGTGGCGGACTGGTATCCCAAACTGGAGTTTTCGATGAGTGAGGTAAAAAAACTCTTTTCTTTCTCCGCCTATGTGTTCGCCGCGCACTCAGCCCGCCAGGTCCTCAGCCAGATCGATGTGATGGCGGTCGGCAAGCTTTTCTCGCCGGCGACCCTGGGCTTCTACTCCCGTGCGAACAGCGTGAACAGCCTCATCAATAAGAACAGTGTGAACAGCATCTCCAAAGTTTTCTTCCCCGTTTTAAGCTCGATCAACGATGACGAAGAAAGGTTTAAACAGGTATACCTCAAGGTGGTGAACATCGTTGCGGGAATTTCGGTATTCCTCACGGGAGTTTTTTTTCTTTGCGGGGAGGAATTGATTATCGTGGCGTTTGGCGAAAAATGGGAACCCTCGGTATTCATCTTCAAGATACTTATCCTGAAGGGCTTCACTTACCCGGTCAGCCGCATCGTGGTAAACGCCTTTCTGGCAAAAGGCAAATCCAGGGAGAATTTCCATTATGGAAATATCAGGAAGACGCTTTCGCTGACACCACTTATATTTGCCTACTTTTATGGGTTTGAAGCGTTCCTGTATGCGTTGGTAGGGATGAGTATTCTGGGCTGGTTGTTGAACAATATCTTTGTGAGTGTTTCCCTCAAGGTGCCGATCCTCACCCAGGCTGCTGCGGTCCTTCCATACCTCATATTGGGTACCTTGATCGTGGCCGGGATATCACTCGTGATTCCACAGGATCGATCCCTTGTGTTCGCCGCCGTCAGAGTAATCATGTTTGTATTGTTGTTCGGGGCTGGATGTTATTTGTTCCGGCTTCGCCTTTTTGAAGAGTTCGTCTTGCATCGGGATAAGTTATGGGAAAAATTAAAAGGTATATTAAGGCTGGTGTAAGGAGGTTTCTTCCTGGCAATGATCCGAGTTTTATCATCATCGGGGCGCAAAAGGCGGGTACCTCTGCATTGCATTATTATCTGAATCAGCACCCCGATCTGGTGGGATCCAATCCAAAAGAGTTGCACTTTTTCGAAAACGAGGTAGGGGACCTACAGCGTCGCATGGGAGATTACAGGCGCCATTTCAAATCGATAAGGCGTTCTGGCGCTGCAAAGTATTTTGAAACGACTCCAAATTATCTCTACAGTGAGACTGCTGCGCGAAACATGGCAACCGCATATCCGGATATTAAGTTGGTGGCCGTCTTGCGCGAACCTGTTTCCAGGGCCTATTCTGCCTGGAATATGTATTATAACTTCTTTCAGCGCGGAATTGCTGGGCGCAAGTTGCTCGTTAGCCGGGCGGGTAAGGATTTGTACAGGCATCTTGTAGACGGAAGGACATCTTTCCCGACCCTTATGGAGACAATTGCTATAGAGCGGCAACTTATACTTGATGGAGTTAGTCAAGAGCCATCGATCTTGAGGCGAGGACTATACTTCGAGCAAATTAATACATACCTTAAGTACTTTGACAGGGAACAGCTTCTTATCCTTGGGTACGGTGATCTCGTCCTGAATCCGGATCGTGTGTGTGAGACTATCCTGATTTTTTTGGGCCTGAACGAAAATTCGTGGCCCGGCCCACAGATTGCCGAAAGGAATAAGATCGGATACTCCGTTGGTCTTTCAGGAGAAGAGCATAACGCGCTTGCGGATTTTTACCGGGAGTCAAACGAAAACTTGTGGCGTTTCCTTGGATATAAATTGAATTGGTGATGTGGCTGAAGGCTAAACTAAAGAATATCGAAAAAGGGGTTCGAGAGAACTTAATAAATCCGCGCCGCGTTCTCGGAAAACAAAAGTTCTTTTGTGTTGGCCTGAATAAGACAGGGACGACTTCTTTAAAAAAGGCATTCGAAGATCTAGGATTCTTGGTTGGAAACCAGCGAAAGGCTGAACATCTGTCCGAGTATTATTTTAAGGGCAATTTTGCACCAATTGTTCGATACTGTAAGTCCGCCCAGGTTTTTCAGGATGTTCCATTCAGTTATCCGGGGACATACCGCCATTTGGATGCCGCTTTTCCTGGTAGTAAGTTTATCCTGACCATCCGAAAGAATCCTGAAATTTGGTATAACTCGGTAGTTCGCTTTCATGCAAAATTATTTGGTGGCGGAGTTATCCCAGATGCGCAGAGGCTTGCTAACGCAAGATATGTGCGTAAAGGGTGGATGTTGGAAAATGTGCTTTCCCTATATGGAACGAGCGTAGAAAACCCGTACGACAAAGATGCGATGATTCATCACTACAAAAAACATAACAAGGAAGTGGTATCCTATTTTGCGTCACGAACACATGATCTTCTTGTCGTTGATCTTTCTCTTGATAGTGCTTACCCTTCTTTTTGTAGATTCGTTGGCGCGCCCTCACCCTTGTACGACAGATTTCCATGGGAGAATAAAACTGATGATGTAATACTTCGATATGATACCGGTAACTAAACCCTTTCTGCCACCGCGGCAGGAGTTTGATTCATATGTTTCTGATATTTGGAATCGTGCTTGGTTGACAAACAATGGCCCGCTCCTAAACGAGTTGGAACTTAAGCTGAAAGACTATCTAGGCGTCGATCATCTGGTTGTCGTGAACAATGGTACTATTGGCTTACAAGTTGCGATTAGAGCGTTAGAACTAAGCGGGGAGGTAATCACCACTCCCTTTTCATACGTAGCAACTTCGTCCAGTTTGGTCTGGATGGGATGTAAGCCTTGTTTTGTAGATATTGATCCTAGAACCCTTAACCTTGACCCGAAAAAGGTAGAGGAACGAATCAACTCCCGGACGTCGGCAATTTTGGCGACGCACGTTTACGGAAATCCTTGTGATGTAAAGGCTTTGGCGTCAATTGCTAAAAAGCACAATCTGCGGCTTGTTTATGATGCGGCGCATGCGTTCGGTGTAAAGCTTAATGGAGCTTCGATATTTATACACGGCGACATTAGTGTTGCCAGTTTTCACGCTACAAAGCTATTCCATACGATAGAGGGTGGTGCAACGGTGACCAATTCAAGGGAAATTTTGCATAAGGTTTCATGGCTCAGGAATTTCGGGCACGATGGCCCTGAGGCGTTTTTTGGTTGTGGAATAAACGGAAAGAATTGCGAGTTTCATGCGGCAATGGGGATTTTGAACCTGAAGTACATCGGAGAGATTATTGCGCGAAGGAAACATCTTACCGAGTACTATATCCATAAGCTTGGCAATTTCAGGTATGAAAGACCAGAACTACACCCGAAAACAGAGTATAATTATGCTTATTTTCCGATAATCCTTGAAAGCGAAGGGATCTTGAAGAAGATGATGAAGATGCTCTCCGATAATTGGGTTTATCCCCGGAGATATTTCTATCCCTCGCTCAATACACTGGACTTCCTTGGGGAGCATGACGCGCCAATATCTGTTGACATTAGTTCCAGGGTCATGTGCTTGCCGTTATATCACGATCTTAAGGAGGAAGAGATTGATATGATTGTTCGATTTTTGTTACGTGCGCAAAACAACTAGATATGCGACGCATCGCGATCATGCAACCATATTTTTTTCCTTACTTAGGTTATTTTCAACTTTTGAGAGCTGCGGATATTTTCGTTTTCCTTGATGATGTCCATTTTATTAAGCGAGGGTGGATCAATCGGAACCGAATTCTTGTAGATAATAGTGAGTTTCTTTTTACGATTTCATGTGAAAAAGTAAGTCAGAATAGGCTTATCAAAGATATCGGCGTCGTAAATGACAAGAACATAGGAAAATTTCTTAAGACGGTGGAGATGGCTTACGTGGATGCGCCAAACTATTCGGCAGTAATGAGTCTTGTCGATTCCGTTTTTAGGCCCTTTCCGCGAACGATTTCCGAGCTGGCCATGCGAAGTGTCCGAAGTACGTGGGATTTCCTCGGGCTCAAAACGGAGTTTAGGGTGAGTTCGTCTTATGGAGAGAGGTCGTTGTCGGGTGCTGAGAGGCTTATCGAGATATGTGTGAGAGAAGGTTGTTCGCATTATATTAATCCTGTCGGGGGTGCCGAGTTGTATAACAAGGGTTATTTTTGTGATAAGGGAATTAAATTGTCGTTTTTGAAGCCACAAGAAATTATATACTCTCAATTTGATCACGAGTTTGTTCCTTGGTTATCAATGATTGATGTCTTGATGTTTAATCATACAGACGCCGTTCGCAGATTTTTGGATCATTATGAACTAGTTTAGCGTGAGCGACAAGTATCTTTCGATCGTAAGGCACTATGAGTCGTGCCTTGAAAAGCACGGGGACTCTCATCTCGGAGTTGACTGGCCCAATCTTGAAGATTCGTTAAAGCGGTATTCGATCATGCTCCAGTTGAGCGCATTTTTGCCCCCCCGGGAAGGGAAGTATACTCTTTTGGACTTTGGGTGCGGTGCGGGACATTTGCTTGAATTTCTGAATAACAATCATATCAAGCACTTCAACTATAGTGGGATAGATTTGTCTGCTAAATTTATAAGCCTTTGTAGAGGCAAGTTCCCTGGGGTTTGGTTTGAACAACTGGATGTCATGGGCGAGCCTGAACGACTTCCTTCATTTGATTTGATAGTGATGAACGGGGTGTTTACAGAAAAGCGAGAACTGACTTTTGGTGAAATGTGGATCTATTTTCAGAATCTTTTGGAGATCCTTGTGAGCAAAGCAAATATTGGCGTTGCGTTTAACCTTATGTCTAAGCAGGTTGATTGGGAAAGGGAAGACTTGTTCCATGTTTCCATGGAAGATTTGGCCAGCTACCTTCTGCGAAAGTTTGGCCGAAAGTTTGTATTTCGAAATGACTATGGATTGTACGAATATACCGTCTACCTTTATAAATAGCTAGTCAAAAGTATGAAGACAAATAAAGTGGTGGTGTTCGGCGTACAAGACTATGCTGAGCTTGCATGGTACTATATTACAACGGATTCGAGCTATGAAGTTGTCGCTTTTTCGGTGCATTCAAGTTACCTCCCACCTACGCGAGCCTTTTGTAATTTGCCCGTTGTTGCCTTCGAAGATGTTGAGGCAGTGTACCCTCCTTCTGATTTTTTGTTCTTTGCACCAATGTCACCCAAGAGTATGAACGGTGTCCGTGCAAGAATTTTTGAGGAAATAAAGGCTAAGGGCTACCGGTTTGCGTCATATGTCAGTTCCAGGGCCACAAGGTTCGAAAATCAAATTGGCGCAAATTGCTTTATTCTTGAGGATAATACCCTGCAACCTTTTACGACTATCGGCGACAACGTCGTTCTTTGGAGCGGAAATCATATCGGTCATCATGGAACGATTGGAAACCACGTGACTTTTACGTCCCATGTGGTGATGTCGGGCCATTGCCTAATTAAAGACTTTTGTTTTTTTGGCGTAAATGCGACGCTCAAAGACGGTTTGACGGTCGAGGAAGGAACTTTGGTCGGAATGCACTCGTCCATCATCAGAGATACGGAACCATGGGGAGTTTATGTTGGCTCGCCTGCAAAAAGGAAGGAAGGTGTCCGCAGCACAAACGTGATTTGAAATGCGGTGGGAGAAAAAGGGTGTCATTTTTATGCCGCGGAGGGATGCAATCTGGAATCAATCGCATGTTCAGGTGCCGACTGCTTTCTTGGCGGAAAAGGATGTGCTTCGAATTTATTACTCCAGCCGTGATGATCATGGTGTGAGCAGGGTGTCGTACATCGATGTCGATCCCAACTCCCCCAAAGATATCATATATGAACACCGTGAACCCATCCTTGACGTTGGTAAGGTGGGGTGTTTTGATGATTGCGGTGTCATGCCGTCATGGGCGGTGTGGAATGGTGACCGTGTATTTCTGTACTATATCGGATGGAATGTGAGAAACACGGTGCCGTACTATAATTCTGTAGGACTGGCGATAAGCGAGGATAAGGGACGCTCTTTTAAACGCTTCTCAGACGGGCCCTTATGGGATCGGAATTTTGTCGAACCATATTTTTCGGCGTCTACGTGTATACTTAGACATGCCGATCACTGGAAATGTTGGTATTTGTCGTGCACCGAATACGTAAAAGTTGACAACGCTTATGAACCGAGATATCACTTGAAGTACTGTGAGTCCATAGACGGGATCAACTGGATTAGACATGGTACTGTTGCAGTGGACTTTAAGGACGAGACTGAGGGTGGAATTGTAAAGGCGTCGGTTATCTGGCTAGAAGGCGTATTTAAAATGTGGTTTTCGTATCGGAAGCTTGATGGTTTTCGAAATGATCGAAATAGCGCATATCGCATTGGCTATGCGGAATCTTCCGATGGAATCGAGTGGATGCGAAAAGACGAGATGGCAGGAATCGACCGTGGCGTGAGTGGATGGGACAGCCAAATGATGGCTTATCCGCATGTGGTTGCCGTGGATGACCGTCTTTATATGTTTTACAATGGCAATAACTTCGGCAAAGAGGCTTTTGGATATGCAGAGTGCGCAAAATAGGATCTTAGTCGCTGTTTGGATGGTTACGTACAATCATGATTCCTACATTGAGCAGGCGCTGAATTCGGTCATTCAACAAAAGCGCGATTTCGATCTGATAGTGTTTTTGAATGATGACTGCTCTACGGATGCCACCGCCGATATTTGCTTTGAATACGCTGCCCGCTATCCCGAAGTCATTCGTTTTAAGCGAAACGAGAAAAACCTTGGGCCAAACAAAAATGCTTTGGAGGTCTATCAGAAATGTAAACAAAGCGGCGCAAAATATATTGCCTTGCTAGAGGGCGACGATTTTTGGAGTGACGATTTCAAGCTGCAAAAGCAGGTATCGTTTCTCGAAGAGCATGACACCTGCAGTTTGGTTTTTCACAAAGTCTCTAAACTCACATCCCGCGGACTGGTGAACATTCGTTTTCCAGATATCGGGAGTCTAATCGACGTCGGAGAGTTTATTACTCGGGGTGGCGTAATGATCCATACGTCTACGATACTTTTGCGTAGTAACTTTCTGACCTTTACGGATACATTCGAGTATAGTATTGTAGGAGACAAGTATCTTATACTGAGGCTTGGGGCACAAGGAAAATTTGGTTTCTTGCCAGAATATTTATCGGTATACCGGGTACATGATCAAGGAATTTGGTCGGGCAGTCAAGACCAAGTCAGCCACCGAACCGCCTACGTCAAGGGTTACATTGAGCTCTTAAATACCTTTAATCAATGGACCGCCGGCGAGTATGCATCCTTGATTCTGCGTCAGATCGATTGGGATGTGTATAGTCACCTTAAAAAACATCTTCACCTTCCTTTATTTGGCCAGTTGCATTGCGACCTTTCTCGATACCTCTCCTGGAAATCCAAGGTGAAGTTATTTCTTTTTCGAATAGTCGGACGATGATGCTCGCCATCTTTATCAAAACACTCCGCCGCGAAGAGGCTTTTCTGAACACGATAGCGTCGATTGAGGAGAACGTTGCCGTCGCATATCGCCTCTACATTTGTGACGATGGCCCGGTCAGTATGGAAAAGGACCGGTTGTATCAAAGGCTGGAGGCCGGGGGCCACCGGATTATTCAAAGTGATGTGCCGGTAAGCCCTTCGCGCAGCCGGGTCATGATGACGGGCATGCTTGGCGATGAAGTCTACGTGCTGCGCATGGACGACGATTTTGAAGCAGCCCGCGGCCTGGACCTTGCCAGGTACATGGCGTTGATGGAAGCCGATCCTTCAATTGGTGCGCTGAGCGGACTGGAAGTTCAGCGGGGTAATGGCAAGGGTGTACTCGACGGGCAGATCAGCTACGCCGTAGGATATTTTCGTTTCCACGAAGGGATTTTATACAAAGATCACGTCGGCATATCTTCCCTGCCATACCAGAAAGCGGCGAACACGCGTTATTCCATGATCGACTTCGGACGGAATTTTCTTCTCGTCCGTCGTGCCATGCTCGGCGATGTGCTATGGGATGAAAAGGTGGCCTTCGCGGCAGAACACGAGGATTTTTTCCTTCAGATAAAACATTCGGGGCGGTGGAAGCTTGCGTTTGTGCCGGAGGTGACACACATACACCGGCAGGACCTAAGCGACCTTTCCGACATGCATTACCGGAAGCGCAAGAACAGCGAAACCTACCGATTTGGCAGCTTACAGAATTTTTTCAGCAAGTGGAAGGTTACGGCTATACGGAACCGCTACACCGTGTGGCTGAAGTTTACGCAATACCGGGTCTTTCTTACCTTGAAGCTTTACAAAATTTTTGGACGCGGATGAAGGTCCTTTTCTTCGTGGGGTCTTTGAAGTTTGGCGGCGCGGAGCGGGTCGCATCTGATGTAGCCAATGCGTTGGCGGCAAAAGGCGTGGACGTGCACCTCGCTATGTACAACGACGTGCTGAACTATCCGCTCGACGAGCGGATTGCGCTCCACCGGCTGTGGCCACGCGTGCGATCGACCGGCGTGCTTTTCTTTGTTCAGGTCTATTTCCGGCTCATGATTCTTCTCCTCCGACTGCGCCCCAGGTATGCGATCGCTCCATCGCTGCTCTCCGGCGTTGTCCTGGCATTTACTTTTTATCCACGGGTAATCACCCGTTTCGATACGTATATCCTCTCGATCCGGAATCGACGCAAGAGGCGGATGGTGTTCACTGCCTTCAACCTTCCGAACGTTACCCGTGTCGTTTGCCCGTCGGCCGAGCTGAGGGAGGACGTTTCGCCATTTTTTTTCAGAAAATCCAAGCTGGCCCACATTTACAACTTTGTCGATATTCCTGCGGAGAACTCCGGGGCGCGTGGCCATTATTTTGTCAGCGTCGGCAGACTTCATCCGCAAAAGCAGATATCCGTCGTGCTTGAAGCTTTTGCGGCCTCTCGCCTGCGCGAGTCATACCGGTATGTCATCGTTGGCGATGGAAAGGTCAGGCGGAAACTGGAAGACCGGGCGCGGTCCCTAGGTATTGCCGACCGGGTGGATTTCACGGGCAACCGCACGGACGCAGGCAGGATCATAGCGGGCGCCGCATTCCTGGTATCCGCCTCTGAGAAAGAGGGCTTTCCGAACGTCCTTATTGAGGCGTTGTCTCTCGGCGTTCCCGTCATTGCTGCTGACTGCAAAACCGGACCGAAGGAGATCGTCAGCCCTGGATCGAACGGTTTCTTGTTTCCGGTAGGAGACGCCGGGGCCTTGGCGCGCCTGATGGACAACCTCCTGGACGAAAGCCTGATGATACACCTTCGGAAACACGCGCAGCCTTCGGCTTTCCGGTTTGAGAAGGCGACCATCCTGAAGCAATGGTTTGCGCTCTTTGAATTGCCGGAGGTGTGAGCAAGCGTACCTTCCTGCTTTTTACTCCAACTTATTATTGATAAATTTGGCACTTTATTGAGTAACCCCTAACTGCTTTTTTGCCCTGACCGTGTTGCCTGTCAATAATTCCAGCAAATACCTTGCGATCGTCTACGCGCGTTTTGGCGCCTCACGGCTGCCCGGCAAAGTGATGCGGCGACTGGGAGGCAATACGATACTCGATATCTGTCTCGACAAACTGGCGACGGTGAAAGACCTTTTGCCGGTAGTCGCCACCACGACGAACCCCCTTGACAACGCCATCGCGGATTTCTGCCTGGCCCGTGGTACCCAGTTGGTGCGCGGCGAGGAGCAGGATGTGGCCGCGCGTACGCGCCATTGCCTCGAAGAATTCTCTTGCCAGGCATTCTTTAGGATCAACGCGGACAGCCCTTTCCTCCAACCGGATTTGCTGCGGAAGGCAATGACCGTCTATCAGTCTGGCATCGACCTGGTAACGAACGTGCGGCGTCGGACTTTTCCGTACGGCATTGCCGTCGAACTGATCGGTGCCAAATCCTTTATCGATCATGTTGATCGTTTCAGCGAAAGTGACCGCGAACACATCACGCAATATTTTTACCGGAACTCAGCTGATTTTGCCATACGTGATATTGTTAACACGCATGACCTTTCCAGTTCCCGTTTTGTGCTGGATACCGAAGACGACTGGCAAAGGATCACAAAGCTTTATGCACTTGATAACAATGTATTCACATATAGTCCTGAACAACTTATAGCGATCAATCGGCAACTGCAATGAAGAATATCTATTCAATTCGACCCAAGGGTTTCAATATAGGCAATGATGTCATTTACCTAGGTGTCAATCATTTTATCAGGATGGCGTTCCGGGAAAACTACAATGTCATTTCGTTGCCTGCAACAGGGAAGTACGAAGCCCATCGCAAGGCGGGCTTGTCGTCGCAGACAATTTATGAGGTCAATCAGTTTGGTCACGGTATTGTTGTTGGTGGAGGAAACTTGTATGAGAATGGCGAACTCGAAGTCAACGGTATTGCGTTGAAGGCGCTGGAGAAACCGATGATGGTCTTCAGCGTTTCGCGGGGCAAAATATACAACCGCGACCTTAAACTGGTTGACCGGACCGACACGATGGCAGATGAGAAGCTAAAGCTGCTGCATGCGCACGCCAGCATCTCGCTTTCCCGCGACAAGGCGACGAAGGCGTATCTCGATGGACTGGGGTGTGCGAACGATCTCGGTGGTTGCCCGACACTGTTTATCAACGAGATACCCCAGCACCTTGTTCCGATCATGGATGCGGATAAGACAGACGCGCTGATCTCTATCCGAACCCCAACGCTGATGAGCATACCGGTCGAGTACCAATATCAACTTCGGGACCAACTCACCCAGATGATCGAATTGTTAAAGGGCAGGGGCTACCGGAATGTGAAATTTCTTTGCCATGACCACCGCGATATTCCGTTTGCAGCCTCGTTCCGCCAGATCGACTACCTTTACACCGAAGATGTGTATACGTATCTTACGTTTCTGAGAAACACACGGCTCAATCTGACCTTCCGGCTTCACTCATTCATTCCCTGCCTGGCCTATGACGTTCCGGCGATAAAAATCAGCTACGATCAGCGCGCCATCAGCATGCTCGATACCCTTGGTGCGGGCGAGTGGAACATCGACCTTTTGAAAGATGATGTGCTGAAGGAGATTGAACTCCGGATAGACCACCTGGGCGATCTGGACATGATGAAGGAGAGGCTCAGGTCGACGGCGTGGATGGAATTGCGCAACACGATGGTCACGAAGAGCGAACAATTTGCGCTAATGGTAAACGAAAGGATGTAGCATGATTCACATTATTGCGGAAGCAGGCACAAACCACAACGGCAATCCGGCGAAGGCCCGGGAGCTTATCGATCTGGCCGCCCGGGCCAGCGCCGACTCGGTGAAGTTTCAGATTATCAACCCATGGGGCCTCTATTTGCCGGGAACGTACAGCTATGGTCATTATGATATTAAGAAGGTGATTGAGATCAGACAATCCACCGTGTTGTCAGACGACATTTATCGGGAGTTGTCGGGCTACAGCGCCGGACAGGGCATAGCTTTTTCCGCGTCTGTGTTTGATGAACCGGGACTTGACCTTTTGTGCAGCCTCGATCCGCCGTACATAAAGATCGCATCCTGCGATCTGAACAATGTCCGCTTTCTTCGCCGCGTTGCCGAACGGGGAAAAAAGATCATCCTGTCGACTGGTATGTCGTCGCTGGCCGATATCGAGAAGACCCTGAAAGAAATTGACAAGACGGGTAACCGCGACCTCGTGCTGCTTCACTGCGTTTCCGTTTATCCCGCGAAGACTGAGCAAACCAACCTGGGTTTCCTGTCGTCGCTGAAACAGTTTGGTTTTCCCGTTGGATTCTCCGATCACACGGGACAAAGTGTAGCGGCATGCATGGCCCTGACCCAGGGGGCGACGTGGTTTGAGAAGCATTTTACGACGGACCGTACGCAGGAGGGCTTTGACCACGCCTATGCCATGGAGGAAGAAGGTTTTACTTCCTATGTAGCCGACCTGAGGGAGGCCGAGGCTGCCCTCGCGCCCAGGCCCGCAAAGATCTCTGATGACGAACGCTATACGCGGAAGCGCGCCCGCCGGTCATTGTACGCCGCGCGGAACCTGCGAAAGGGCGAGGTCATCCGCGATGAAGACGTGCTATGTGTACGCCCGGAAGGAATCATGAACGCCGACGACATTGACCTGATTATTGGAAGAAAAACGACAAGGGATGTTCGGCAATACGAGCCATTCTCGCCCGAAAAAGTGGAGCCATGAAAATAGCCGTCTACTGCACTGGGGGAACCAACCTCGGATTCGGACATTTTTTTAGGTCCCGCGCTTTTGCCAAAGCTGCCCCAGGCACGGTATCTGTCCGGCTTTTTCCGGTTATCGAGCCCGATGACGCCCACTTTTTTAAGGAAACCGCTGCCATTACCCGGGTTTGTCACGATGAGGATGAGGCCCTTGCGGCTATCATCGATTTCATGCCGGATGTCATGGTCGTTGACACCGTCCATAGTTCCGAGGGATTTGTACTTTCCCTCAAATCTCGTATCAATACGATGGTATCCATCTCGCCGGTGTTTGCTCAAATGCGCTACGTGAACTACCTGTTTACGCGGAATCCGGAGACGCCGCAATTAGATGGGGTCACTATCTTTAGCGGCCTGGAATATGCGATCTTCAATGAAACGTGCCAGTTCATTCAGGATGAGATTTATTTCCGAAACCTCAGCCGTGAGTTCCTGACCATCGGCGTGTCGATGGGAGGGGGCGATGCGCCGAACAAGACCTTGCGAATACTTCGGTCTGTGTGTCAACTGGAGATGCCCTGCACGTTTTGGGTGCTGTTGGGCGAAGGATACCGGCACTCCTATCAGGATCTGGTGGACTCCATTCGCAGGGACAGTAATCATGAGGTGATTCTGGCGAAAACAAACCGGTCGATGTGGAATGTATTTTCAAACTGTGCGGTGGCCATTGTGGCAGGCGGCCTGACAACGCTGGAGGCTGTGTATGCGGGCCTGCCGACGCTAAATATCTTTGACCGGATTGAAAACCTGAACGCTACCGGACGTCAGATCTTCGAACAGGGCGCGGCCGAGAACATTGGCTTCTTTAATGAGGAAAGCCTTGAACGGCTCCGGGAGCGGCTTCGCTATTACAACGTAAATAAAAGCGGCCTGCTGCAAATGAGAGAGCAATCAAAAGGTAAGGTCGACAAGTTGGGGGCGTCAAGGATTTATTCAAGGTTGGAAGAAATCCTAAACGGTTCTCAGCACCAACGTTAAGCGTTAGCAAGAAAGGCGGCTATGGAAAAATTCAAACAAATAGGCAGAATGCGGGATCTGTACCGCGAAGGTGGAAACATTATCGAATACCTGAAGCGCATCGACGGAAGGGCGGAGAATTCGGTTGAAGATATTCTTATCTCGTATGACGTACAGGCGGGCACATATCTGCGGAGCTTTGCAAAGGACAATTCATTGAAGGCAAAGTATGGGGCCGCGCTTGCGCGCGTAATCGATGGCCTCGGTTCGTTCGGGTCGATTCTGGAAGCA
>CAZKBK010000048.1:0-31239 GCA_964551035.1 uncultured Roseivirgaceae bacterium
CGAATCTGACCACAACGGCGCCCAAGTTCATAATTCGTCATTCTCCGCTCATCACTCTACATTCAACCTCTGGGTTCCTGAAGCTGGAAGCAAGAAGATCAGAAGCTGAGTTTAGAATTATGAGAGACGAGTGGCGAGTGATGAACGTTGGCCCCGCTGAATCTGACCACAACGGCGCCCAAGCTCATAATTCGTCATTCTCCGCTCATCACGCTAAATTCAACCTCTGGGTTCTTGAAGCTGGAAGCAAGAAGATCAGAAGCTGAGTTTAGAATTATGAGAGACGAGTGGCGAGTGATGAACGTTGGCCCCTCCGAATCTGACCACAACGGCGCCCAAGTTCATAATTCGTCATTCTCCGCTCATCACTCTACATTCAACCTCTGGGTTCCTGAAGCTGGAAGCAAGAAGATCAGAAGCTGAGTTTAGAATTATGAGAGACGAGTGGCGAGTGATGAACGTTGGCCCCGCTGAATCTGACCACAACGGCGCCCAAGTTCATAATTCGTCATTCTCCGCTCATCACGCTACATTCAACCTCTGGGTTCCTGAAGTTGGAAGCAAGAAGATCAGAAGCTGAGTTTAGAATTATGAGAGACGAGTGGCGAGTGATGAACGTTGGCCCCGTTGTGGGGTGGGTAGGTCGTAGCGCCGCTACCGAAGCATCGTGATGCTCCCCGTCCGGGGGCGATTCTCGTCGCCGGGACACCTGATCATAAAATAGTATACGCCGTCGGGGAGCGCCTTCCCGTTATAGGTTCCATCCCAGTCATTCTGGTAAGGTTGTGCTTCATACACCTTGATGCCCTTCAGGTCGTAGATCGTTACCTGGCAGTCGGGGAACGACGTGATGCCGCCGACGATCCAGGTGTCGCCAATGCCGTCGCCGTTGTGGGGTGAAAAGATCTTCTCCGGCGTGAGCTTGGTATAGATGGAGCCGCCGACAACGACCACCGTTACCCGCGCGGTGTCGGCGCAGCCGTTCGCGCCGGTGCCCGTCACGACGTATTCGGTGGTGAGCAACGGGGTGGCCACTGGATTGGGGATCGTTGCCACAGAGAGCCCTTCCACGGGTTCCCACACATACGTGTCGGCACCCGTCGCCAGAAGTTGCGACTGCTCGCCTTCGGGAACCTCGGCCGGGTCCGCGGTGGCGGCGACATCAGGGGAGGGCAGGAGTGAAACTTCCCGCGAGGCGTTGATGGTACAACCGTCGTCGGTGGTTACCTCGACTTCATAGGTGCCCCCGCCGGTGACCTCCACGGCGGACGCGGTCGCGCCCGTACTCCAAAGATAGGTCTCGAACGAATCCGGGACTTCAAGGGCGAGGGTGTCGCCATCGCAGAGCGCGTAAATGTTGTCGGGATTGGTGATGGTCAGCGACGGCGCGGATTGAACGGCAATGTTTTGGGTGACGTCATCGGCGCAGGCGCCGTTCTCATAGGAGACGGTGAGCCGCACGGCGTACGTGGCGGCGGCGCCGTAGCTGTGCTCCGGGCTGGCTTCCGTGGCGCCCGTGGCGTCGCCGAAGTCCCAGTCGTAGGCGGGTGTCAATGATGCATCCGCCGTCGACGTGTTTTCGAAGGCGACGAGCTGTCCCGCGCATGCGGTAGCCGGTGCGTTGAAGCCCGCAACCGGGGCAACTGCGAAGGTGATGTCCACGGGTGTTGTCTCCACCACCGCGCAGGCGGGGTTGGGGGTGTAGCTGGCTTCGACGTAGTAGGAACCGTTCTGGGTAACCTCAAGGGCGGTTGACGTTTCTCCGGCGAGCACGCCCGACGAGGTCTCATACCATTGGAACGTATAATTGCCCGGGTTGGGTGTCACTGTCAGTGTCATCGTCGCCGGCGCGCAAACAATTTCCGGCCCGGTGGTGCCGATGGTGAAGTCCGGCACGGCAATCGCCTCCACGACGGTGGACGCCTGCTGCGCGACGCAACCATTCACGATCACGTCGACGTGATAACGCCCCGCGTGTGCCTCCTGGAAATTGTTGACCGGCGCCGGAGAGAGCCCCGTACCCGTGTAGCCCTCCGGACCCGTCCAGCGGTACTCCGTGCCGCCGACATCGTTCACGGACAGGTTCATGGTACTTCCCAGGCAGATGGGGCCGTTGTTGACCGGCGCCGCCGTGCCCGTGGTGGTGCCGGCGCCTACCGTCACCGTCACCGGTGCCGACGTAATCGCACACGCGCCGCCTTCCGCGATCGCGGTCACCGTGTAGTCGCCCGAAATCGTCACATCGAAAAACGCATCGCTTCCCGTGGCGACAACGGTACCGCCATCCTTCCACTCGTAAGTGGTCCCCGCGCTCTGCGTGGTTGAAAGCTGCAGGGAAAATCCTGCGCAGATATTATGCGGCCCTTCCGGCGCCAGGAGCGGGTCAAGGCAAACCGTGTTCCGGTAGACCGACACCTTCGATGCCAGCACGCCGTTGTTGTTGTCGTCGATACTTGTAAACACGACATCGGGCTTGCCGTCGCCGTCGATATCTCCGGTGGAGACATGCCGGTTGATGTAGGTCGTGGCTTTGCCGATGTTCTGGAAGCTGATATTGCCGGGCGTGCTCTTGTTGTTCAGCAGGGTGAGGTCCTTGGACGTCAGCGACGCAACGGTGATGTCGATGCTTCCGTCGCCATCGAGGTCGCCAAGGTCCAGTCCCCAGGGCCGGTCAGCGGTGGTCAGTTCAACAGCCGATGCGAAAAAGAGCGCCGTTCCCGTGGATTCGTTTCTGAAGATCGAAATTGCACCCGCGAGCAGGCGCGTTGCTACCAGGTCGGGCTTGCCATCGTGGTCAAGGTCGCCGGCGGCGATGTTCACCACAGTGCGGTCCGCGGGAATGGTGATCGTCTCCGAAAAAGAAATGTTTCCTGTGGTGCTGTTGTTCCTCAGCACGAAGATGTTGCTCGTGGCCGTGAGGAACTGGCTGGTAACCAACTCGGGCAACAGGTCGCCATTGAGGTCGTCGATGGTCAGGCCGTCGGTGCTGGCTGCTCCCGGCACGGGAATCGTTACCTGTGTCGCGGAGAAGCTGACCGCGGCCGTCGTGCTTTGGTTGACGAGTATGGTGATGTCGTTTCCACTTTGATTGGTCACGGCGATTTCCGGCCGGCCGTCGAGGTCGAGGTCGGCGATGGCTACGCGCTTCACTTTCTTTCCCGTAAGGCGGATGGCCTGCGCCGAGAAAGAGAAATCCCCCGCGCCCGTGCCCGTATTTTGATAGATGAATATCCTGTCGCCGATCGTTCCACCTTCGCTGACGACAAAATCCTTTCTGCCGTCGCCGTTGAGATCGCCGCAGGTGACGTGAAGCGATCGCGCATTGAGGAGAATGGGTATCCGGTTAAACGAGATGTTTCCCAGTCCCGGCGCCGACGTGGTGTTGGCGAGGAGGGTAATGAGGTTCGAATTGTCGTTGGCCGTCACCATATCGTTCTTTCCGTCGCGGTCGAAGTCGCACAAGCACACATCGTACAGGCCCCGCTCGGAATCGAAGTCGACCTGGCCCTCGAGGTTGGCCGCCGTGAAGCCGGGCTGTCCACCGAAGCTGTAGAGGAAGTTGGCGGAAGAATATCCCGTCCGGCCGGAAGCGGTGTTTGACAGTGTGATCTCGCCGAAGGTGGCGCCGGGTGGGACGATGGCCTCCACCAGTTGGTCGGAAGCAAAGTTGATGGTGCCCCGCGCCGACCCGAAGTACACGGCGTTGGACGCCGCGTTGGCGCCGAAGCCATTGCCCTGGAGCGTCACGGTTTCCCCCGGCCCTGCCGACAACTTGTCGACGGAGAGAATCACCGGCTGTTGCGCATGGAGTAAAACGCCCAGGGCCATTGCCGGAAGGGTGGCGAAGAGGCGCCGGGTCCAAAGTTTCATCCCGCTCATGGTCTCTATGAATCCATCAGGTTGTGCCATTAGTAACCTACTTTTCCGTCACGGTGAGTACCGTGGCGCGTTTAAGTTTCGTGTAATTCTTCAGGTTCCGCGCCTCCTGGAAGGCGTCGCTGGACTTCGTGGTCTCAAACACGTGAACGTGGTATTTGCGGTCTTTCGGGTTGTAGAAGATATTGGCGTTGTACTTTTCTTCCACCAGCTCGGCGCGGTAGGTGTCGGCCGCGGCGAAGTCCGCGAACGATCGCACCACCACGTAGTACCTCTTCTTCGGGCCCTGTTGGGTTTCCTGGAGGCCGGTGTGTTCGTCATGCTGGAAACGTGCCGAGTGCTTTTGCGTGACCGGCGCTTTCAGGAGCGAGCGCAACTCGGGTGCGGGACGTTGCGATTCCTTTTCCTGCCCCAGCCGCAGGCCGATCTGAAGTTCATGCGTACCCAAAGAGAACGCCGGCTCCGGCTGATTGCCGGGCTCATAGGAATAGGCGAGCGAGAACCGGTCGAACCCAAAGCCCAGCATGCCAGCGAGGCCGTAACCCTGGCGGTAGGAGGCACCCAACCAGAAGTTCTGCGACAGGTTGAACTTGCCGGTCACTTCAAACTGATTGTTCCCCGCGGCCGCGTACTTGTAGAGCGCGTAGAGTTCCAGCGGCGCATAGGCATCGTCCTGTTTGATCCTTCGGCGGACGCCTTTCACGCGACGCGTCACGATCTTGCCCTCGACTTTTCTTTTGAAGTACATGGAAACGACCACGTTGTCGACGGGAGAAAATGCCGTATGCTCAAAGTTGGCGGTGCTGTTGAATTTCGGCGCGAGGAGCTGGGGTAGCGCGATGCCGAAGTTGAGTCCCGCCTCGGACTTGAAAAGCATGCCAAAGCTCCCCGCGGGTTGAATGTTGTTGGCCATGTAGTTGACCACGGCGGGGTCGTCGGCGTTGGCGTCGGTGAGGTCGATGGTGCTGGTGATCGCACCCGCGGAGAGGCCAAAGTGGAAGGCGCTCTTTTCGTTGACGGGGATGCCATAGGCGTAGGTAAGCATCACATCCGAGGTGGTGAGCACCCCGCGCGTGAACGACGATGCCCTGGCGCCGATCCCGCCGCGACTCCGGTTGAATCGCGTGTGCAGGTTGATCGTGGTGAGTTCCGGAGCGCCTTCGATGTTCATCCATTGCTGCCGGTGGTTGACGAACACGTACGTGTACGGCGTGAGCACTTCGGCGGGATTGTAAAGGGCGGGATTGACGGGATAGCTATTGTACGACGCGTAGTTCTGCGCGGTGGCACGGCAACAGCAGAGCATAAAAACCAACATGATGACTTCAGGTACGCGCATTCCTTGTTATGAATCCAAGCACAATGTGTTTTTTCAAAAAATAGGGTCCATCACGATCCGGCAACGCCGCGGAACAGACCGAACAAAGTGAATCTCAGGTGCCTAAAAAGTTAATTCATAGAAAACTTTTCAATATACGGCGTTTTTAGTTTTTATACCAGGGAGCCGGCGTTTAACTTACTGATAACGAACAAATTGAGATAAGTGGCATCATTTGCCGACCAAGTGAATCTGAAGGCTGTATTTTGCTGTTTCCTCCTCGCATGCATCATTTGCGAAGGATATGCACAGGTCCTGATCGGGCCTGTGGCGGGCGTTCAGTGCTCTTGGGTGAGCATGGACGACGAGGCTGACAAGAGTTTGTACCGCGTGAAACCTGTCTATGGATTTCATGCCGGTGTGAACACGTCCTTCCTCGTGCGGGAACGGTTCTATCTGAACGCTTCGCTGCTCTATTCCCGGAAGGGAAAAGTCATCGAAGGAAAAGCAGACCGATTGTTGCGCAATGAGGTCACCTACAGTTTCATCGACCTGCCCATCGTCTACACCATCGACTTCAGGGGAACCATCGCCAACAAGTCGTTCAAATACGCCTTCGGCATCGGACCGAACATCAGCTACTGGCTCGGCGGAAAGGGAACGATCTCCAGCACCGACCTCAACGAACTCACGCTGGAGAACCAACGCTACGACGTTGTATTTTACAAAGATGTCAACGAGATCGGTCCGCGCGAGATGGGAGTCGACGACCCGAACCGCGTGCAGTTGGGGCTGAACGTCACCGCGGGCATTGTGCTTGAGCCCGCCCCGCTGCGCAAGGTCATGGTCACGCTGCGCTATGAACTTGGTCACAGCTACTTCAGCCGCACCACCGACGGCGAATTCCTTCAAACGTACTACAGCGACGTAATGCGCGCGCGGAGCCAGGGACTGCGGTTGTCCATCGCCTACCTCGTGGACCTGCAGGTGGAGAAGCGGAAGAAGGGGAAGAGTACGATGTCGCGGTAGGGGGGAGGTTGGAGGTTGGAGGTTGGAGTTTGGAGTTTGAAGTTTGGAGTTTTCCTCGCTCGTCATTCTAAACTCAGCTTCAGGATTCTGCGGGATTCAGGATCAGCGGAGTTCCAAGGGCTGCGACCGCAGGGAGCAGCAATGTCTTTAACCATTTCCCGGTGGCCGAGCTTGTCGAGGCCGGTTACGAACGTTGGCCCTCCGAACCCAACCACAACGTTGCCCAAGCTCCTCACTCGTTTTTCTCCGTTCATCACTCTAAATTTCAACTTCAGGATTCTCGATTCAGGATTCAGGATTCTGCGGGATTCAGTATCAGAGGAGTTCCAACAGCTGCGACCGCAGGGAGCAGCAATGTCTTTAACCATTTCCCGGTGGCCGAGCTTGTCGAGGCCGGTTACGAACGTTGTCCCCTCCGAACCCGACCACAACGTTGCCCAGGCTCCTCACTCGTCATTCTCTGCTCATCACGCTAAATTCAAATGGAATTCTAAATTACCGGGACGGGCTATCAAGGCAGCTCCGTTAGGAGCTCCCTATTGTAGAACATAAAACCCCAACGAACCACCGGGCTCCGGAGGAGCCTCCTATAACGCACGCCGCTACCAGACGCGCAAATTTGATCTACGCGCAAAACCTTTCTGGAAGCGAGGAAGGAGCATGCTTTGACAACGATTTGTAACCCTTGAACAATGCGTCGCCGGAGGCTCCTACGGAGCCGGTTTCATCCGTTAAATGGAATTTCTAGTAATAGGTGGCTCCTAACCGGAGCCATAATTGCAAAATCAAGGCAACGATCTGATCAGCCGAACGATCTCACAGGAGTATCCGCGAATCTTCCCGGAGAGCAATGATTCCGGAGGCGCGAATCCGGAAGTTGAGTTGAGAATTATGAATGACGAATGACGAATTATGAACGGTTGTGGGCATGTGGGTAGCTACCAGTAGGACGGGCACGGAAGGCCGCGGTGGATCTTCTGGATCTTGATCCGGTAGTTGATCATCAACTCGTGCGAGCCGTTGGAGTACAGCCTGATGTCGGAGGTGTTGATGTCGTAGGCGTAGCCCACGTGGAAGTTCTCGTTGATCTGCAGTTCGAACAGCCCCACCATGGAGTCGCCCAGGCGGTAGGAGAAGCCGACGCCCACCACATCGTGGAGGACGAACATGTTGTTGAGGTCGAAACTCAGCGGCGCGTTTTCCTGCACACGGATGAGCGCCGACGGCATCCACTTCACGTTGGGAGAGATCTCCTTCACGAACCCGCCCATCAGGTAATAGTAGCGCATCTGCTTCGAGAGCGCGTCGATGAGTGTGTCCGCTTCGGCGGTGAGCACGTCCAACGTTTTGTTGTTGACGATGTAGGGGACGGAGATCCCCGCGTAGGCGTTCTTGTTGCGGAAGAATACGCCGGTGCCGAAGTTCCAGTTCATCTTGGCGATCACGCCGATCTCGGCGCCATCGCGGGGGTTGGTCTTAAAGAAGTCGGACTTCAGCGAGTTGAAGCCACCCTGCAGGCCGAAGGAGATCACGCCGCCGTTCTTGCGGTTGGAGAGTGGGATCTTGTAAGCGTAGGTGACGTAGAGGTTGTCGTCGCTGTGCACGCCGATCTGGTCGCTGCCAAAGACCAGTCCCACGCCCACGCGCGCCTTGTAGAAGCCCGAGTGCAGCGACGCCGTAAACGTCTTCGGCGCGCCGGGGAAGTTCACCCACTGGTTGCGGTAGATCGCCGTGCCGCTCAACTGCACATGCGTGCCCGCATACGCCGGGTTGATCAGCATGGGGTCGAACATGTACAACGACTGAAGGGGGCGCTGTTGCCCCACGGCAATGGTGGCAACAACGATTCCCAAAATAAACAGACCTGTTTTCTTCATCATTTTACCAATTCAAGATAGCCCGTTTTCGGCGGAGATCCATCGCGCTTGTCCACCACCCAGAAATATGTCCCCGCGGGAAGGTCGTTCCCGGCGGCATACACCCCGCGTTCACCCAGGCCCTTGAACACCGTATCCTGGTTGTCGTAGCCATTTGCCTCGTACACGAGCACGCCGGCCCTGTTGAAGACCTTCACGTTGTTGTTCGGGAAAAGGCTGATGCAATCTATCACAAACAGATCGTTTTTACTATCGCCATTGTTTGTCACCAGGTTGTAGCCCAGCACCTCCGTGGCCACTTCGGCGGAGCCCAGCACCTCGCAACCCTTCGTCGTCCTGACCAGCACGTCGTACGTGCCCGGGAACAGGTTGGGGACAAAGGCGCCCGTCGCGGCGAAACCCGTGTGGTCGGCACTCGTCCAGATCACCTCGTCACTCACCGCCTCGCCCGGCACGAGCGTCAACTCGATGCTGCCACTGCCCCTGAGCGGGTCCACATCCTGGCAGAACGACGGCTGCGTGATGAACTCCAGTTCCGGTGTCAGCGTCTTGTCGAGTACCTCCACCGTGGTCGGCGGAGAGATACATCCCGTCTGGGCGTCCGTCGCTGTCACCGTGTAGAATCCGTCGGGGAGCTTCGTGTAGTCGGGCATCGTCGAGCCCGGCGTTGCCGTCACCGCCTCGCCGTCGTACCAGTTGAAATAGTAGTTCACCGTCACGCCGTTTACCGTCGCGCGCACGCGTCCCTCGAACGGCGCCACGCAGCGCGCGTTGTCACGCACCACTTCGGGTGTCGGAATGGGCGGGACGACATGGCCGTCGGTGATCGTGCCCTGCAGGTCGGCAAAGCATCCCGTGAGGTTTGACGTCACCCGCACCGTGTACTCGCCCACAGCCTCGCCCACGAGCTTGTTGTTGGTCTGCAGTGGCGTTCCCGTGGCGGTGGCGCCGGCATACCAGTCGAAGGCATAGCCTCCCACCTTGCCGCCATCCGCCGTCGCCGCCAGTTGGCCGTTGGGCGCAACCGGTTCGCAGTTCTGGTTCGGGTTGTCTTCCACGATGACGATCGTCGGCGGGGTTCTGCCGTCGTCGAGCACCACCGTGCTGTCGGTCTCACAGCCCGTGTTGTTGTCGCGGATGCGCACGGTGTAGAGGCCGATGTCGAGGCCGTTCTCCGCCCAGTTCAGCGGGCTGCCGTTGACGCTGGTCATCACCGTGCCGGGCGCCGTAAGATCCGGGTTGTCACCGAACCAGTACTGCGTCGAGAAGTCCGGTGTGAACGGATACCCACGTGAGCGGTTGTAGTCGTAGCTCACCTCGCGCACGAGGAGGATGCCATCGGGCGTGAGGCAGTTGATGCGGTCTTCCGTCGTCAGCGAGAGTTTCGGGAAGTAGTCCGCGGCCTCGTTTTGTATGATGTAGAGTTCAGTTTCCGAGCATCCCGTCACCAGGTTGGTGGCCAGCACGGAGTATTCTCCCGCGATGAGGTTCGACAGCACGTTGGAGTTGCCCACCGGCGGCGGCGTCACGTCGAGGTTGTTGAACCATTCGAACGTGTAGTCCGTGTTGCTGTCGCCGAAGCCGTCGGCGAGGGCCACCAGTTCACCGGTGCCGATGTGCGAAGGGCAACCGATCTGGCGCGAGGTCTGGTTGATCGTCACCACCGGGTACACGATGTCGTCGGGGAGGATCACCACTTCCTTCGGCGTGGACTGGCAGAAGGTCATGAGGTCTTCCACGAGCACGTAGTAAGTGTCGGGTGTGATGTTGGGCAGCACGTGGCCCGTCTCGCCGGCGATTTGTGTTGCCGGCGTGAAGTCGCTCTTGTACCACTGGAAGTCGAACCGCGTGTCGAGGTCGTCCGGGGGATTGTTGAAGAAGCTCACCCCGCCGATGGAGATGCGCGTCACCTCGGCCGATCCCGTCGGGAAACAATCCAGCGGGTGGTTGGGCGTCACGTCGATGATGTTCGGCGTGCTGATGTTGAGGTCCTTGATAATCTCCACGCTCTTCGTGATGGAACATCCCGTGGTGGTGGTGTTCGTGGCCGTGACCACATACACACCGTCCGCGGCGTTGTAGAGGCTGTCGGTGAAGTTATTCACGCTTGTGGTCAGGGACGCCGCATGCAAGGCGCCGCCATTGTACGTCCACGTAAAGTTGTACGTATCCGTGTTCGTGCCGTCCGTTTCTTCGGCCATGGCGAGGAGGACACCGTTCGGGTTGGTCTCGCTACAGCTTGAGTTGGGCTGGTGCGCGATGGACACGAGCGGATCGATGTGGAGGTCTTCAATGTCGACGCGGAAGGGCGGCGTGGCGCAGCCGGAGCCGGGAGAACCCGTGCCGGGGGCAGCCACCTTCGTGGCGATCACGTAATAGGTGCCGGCGCCCATCGCGCTGTATTCGCCGTCGGCAGGGGTGACGCTGCCCGTAAGGGTTGCGCTGCCGATGACATCGCTTCCGAATGCAGCGTCATCCGTCAGGGGCGCCGTTGCGTCGAATGAATCCGGGTCTGAAGGGTCGGCCCTGAACCAGGTGTAGGTGTAGTTCGTCGGCGACTCGAGGTTCATGTTGCTGATGGTGATGTCGCCATCGGGATAGCAGATGGCCTGGTCGACCTTCGATACGGCAAGGATCTCCAGCGGTTGAGGAGTGGTCGTCATGGTGACCACGCCGTCGGTATAGCAAAGTGTGGTTGCGTTCGTTACACGCGCGGTGAACGATCCGGGGCCGATCACATCCGTGAGGGCCGTCTGGTACGGAGTGGGATTGTTCGCCACATTGGCGATCGTGTTGCCCGCAGGGAGTGAGATCCAGTCGATGTTGTAGTTCGCTCCAACGCCTGGGCCGGCATCCGTGGATGCTGTCACCGTGATCCTTCCGTCGAAGTTGCCGTCGCAGGCGGTGTTCGCAATCGTGGAGAAGGCCACCGTCGGTGTCGTGCGCTGGTCGTCGATGTCGATCCGGAAAGGGGCGGACTTACAACCCGCGCCCGGCACGCCCGTTACGCGCTCGGCGACCACATAGTAGACGCCCGCGCCGATCAGCGTGCCCGCAGGTCCCGCATAGGACAGCGAGTCAAGGAACGTTCCCCTTGGCTGCGAGCCATCGGTGTTGCCGACGACAGCAGTCAGGTCATTGCGCATCCACTCGAAGGTGAAGTCCGCCAACGGTCCCGGGTTGGTTACGCCATCCCGGTCGTTGTAGTTGATCGAGATCACTTCCAGGTGGCCGCTGCCGATGGGCGTACAGTAAAGTTCCGGCACCATCGACACATTCTGCACAAACACAGGGGTCTGGTTTCGCTCGATGGTCGTCGTGGCTTCTCCCACACAACCGGTTACGTTGTTCGTGACAGCGACTTTATAGACACCATCCGAAAGCTGCGTGTAAACATTCGCCGTTCCCGTCTGGTTAGTGTTGTTCGTCGTCGGAAGGATCAGGCCTGCGGTGTTCACGTCAGTCCACACATAGTCGTAGTTGAAGGCGGCAAAAGGAACCTTGTCGACGGATGCATCGGCCACGTCGATCCTGATCTCGCCTTCGAAGGCGGTGGTACACGAGGTGTTGCTGAACGGTGTCAGCGTAACTACCGGCGTACGCGTTTCGTCGACGATTTCGACGCGCGTAGGGGCGGACTTACATCCGGCACCGGGCACGCCGGTCTCGCGTTCTGCGATCACGTAGTAGGTGCCCGCGCCGATGGTGGCGTGGATGGTGGAGTCCAGCGCTGTGCCGCCGGCGTTGCCGTCGGTGATAGCTACGCTGTTGGTGATGTCGCCCTCCAGCCATTCAAAGTTGAAGTCGGTCAGGGCGCCATTCTGTACCGTACCGTTGCGGTCTTCGTAAGTCACCGCCATGACTTCAAGGTTTCCGCTTGGCGCGCAGAAAAACTGCGGTAATGAGGCGACGTTCGTAACGAACACCGGCGTCTGGTTCTTGACGATCGTGGTGGTTGCGACACCCACACATCCGGTCTGGTCGTTGACTGCGGACAGCCTGTAGACACCATCCTCCTGGCCGGTATAGAGATCGGCAACACCGTCCTGGTTCAAGTCATTGTTGGGAAGTACGAGCCCTGCCGCGTTCACATCCGTCCAGGTGTAGTCGAAGGTAAAGGGTACCGCGGGAACCTTGTCGACGGATGCATCAGCAATGTCCACCCTGATCTCTCCTTCGAACGCAGCGGTACACGAAGTGTTGCTGAACGGTGTCAGGGTGATTACGGGGGTCCGGGTCTCGTCGATAATTTCCACGCGGAAAGGAGCCGACTTACACCCTGCGCCGGGTGTACCGTCGTCGCGGGTGGCCACGACATAGTAGGTGCCCGCGCCGATGGTTGCGTAGTCCAGGGAATCGAGCGTTTCACCACCGGCGACCGAGCCATCCGTATTTGCCAGCACCGTGGTGCCGTCGTCGGCAAGCCATTCAAAGGTGAAGTCGGGCAAACTACCGTTCTGCGAAACGCCATTGCGGTCGTTGTAGGTGATGGCTTCGACTTCAATGTTGCCGCTGGGATAGCAGAAGAATTGCGGGAGCACCGCCACATCCTGAACGAAGACCGGCGTCTGGTTCTTTACGATGGTTGCCGTTGCCACGCCGACACATCCGGTCTGGTCGTTGACTGCGGACAGCCTGTAGACACCATCCTCCTGGCCGGTATAAAGATCGGCGACACCGTCCTGGTTCAAGTCATTGTTGGGAAGGACGAGCCCGGCCGCGTTCACATCTGTCCATGTGTAGTCGAAGGTAAACGGTACCGCGGGAGCCTTGTCGACCGATGCGTCGGCAATGTCTACCCTGATCTCCCCTTCAAAGTCAGCGGTACACGAGGTGTTGCTGAACGGTGTCAGCGTCACCACCGGCGTGCGCGTTTCGTCCGTGATCTCGAAGCGGAACGGGGCGGACTTACAGCCATCGCCAGGAGTTCCGCTGACACGCGTGGCGACGACGTAGTAGGTGCCTGCCTCGATGGTCAGGAAAGTTGTAGAGTCAAATGAGGCGCTTGCCGAGTTCTGGAGGCTTGTGGTAAGGTCGTCGGCAAGCCACTCGTAGGTGAAGTCGACGAGGGGACCGTTCTGCGTAACCCCATCGCGGTCGTTGTACGAGATCAGGGTCACTTCTCCGCTTCCACTTGGATCGCAGAAGAATTGCGGAACCACATCAACGTCCTGAACGAAGACGGGGGTCTGGTTCTTTACGATGGTGGTCGTGGCCTGGGCGGTACATTTTGTCAATTCGTTTTCAACGACCACGTTGAACGTACCTTCCTGCAGGCCAACGTATTTGTTATTTACTCCGTTCTGCGCCGCGAGATTGGCTGGAGGCGTAGGGCCAGCGGGTATTGCCGACCATGTATAGCTGTAGGTGAAGGGGCCCGTGGGCAGAGATTCATCGGACACATTCACGTCGATCTCACCTTCGAATGCCGCCGTACAGGACGTATTGCTGAACGGCGTCAGTGTAATAGTCGGGTACCGGCGTTCGTCCTTGATCTCGATGTTGATCGGGGCCGACGTACAACCCGAGCCTGGTCCGTTCTGGAAGCGCGTCGCTGTAAGCTGATAAATGCCGAACCCAATTCCGCCATAGACGATCGAGTCGAGTTCCGTGCCAATATGCAATCCGTCGATCGGGCTTGCCGGATCGGTTGTCGCGACAATGGCACCGTTCAAAGACCAGTTGTAGACGAAATCCGTAACGGGCGCCACGGCAGGATTTCCGTTGCGATCATTATAATTGATGGCCGTTACTTCAGCTTTACCGCTGGGTTCGCAGAACATCTGCGGGATAATGTCAAAGTCAGTAACAAAGATCGGAATGGTATTCTTGATCACTTTCGTGGTGGCGCTTACAACACACCCGGACTGATTGTTCACCACCTGCAGGGTATAATCACCTTCTTCAAGGCCTGTGAACGGCCCGTCGGTGGCGACAACGCCTGTGTAGGGATTTATTGTTGCCGGGGTCGCGCCGGCAACACTTGTCCACGTGTAGTCGAAGTCGAACGCACCGCTTCCATTATGGTAGGCAGCGTTGGTGCCATCCACGATGCCCACTTCGATCTCACCCTCGTATGAATTGTCACATGCGGTGTTGGAGAAGGGTGTTAACGTAACAACCGGGTTCACGTGCTCATCGTCGATCACGACCTGCACCGGAGCGGTCTCGCAGCCAAGGCCCACAACCGGAACCGTGACGCCCGCCTTGCGTGTGGCAATCACGTAGTAGGTGCCCGCACCCATCGCGCCGTACTGGCCTGCTGCCGTACCATCTTCCAGTACTTCGCGGTTGATGTCGGATGGTCCGGGGTTGTCCTGGAGCGGTGTGAGCGGGTTGAATGTGTTGGGATCGGTAGCATCCGCTGCGAACCATTGGAAATCCCAGTCGTCCGTGAGCGGTGTTGCGCCCATCGGAAAGACTTCATTTGCGACGCCGGTCAGCGTCTTGTCGATGGTAATTTCGGTCACCTCAATTTCGCCGTCGGGATCACAGATCAACTGGTTCGCCGACGTGAAGTTGGTGATGGCCAGCGTGAACTTGGAATCCGTGACCGTTACATCTCCTTCCGAGATACATCCGTTCACTTCGTTCATCACCGTGACGGTGTAAGTGTTGTTCTCCAATGCGGTGAACGGTGTCGATACCGGAAGGCCTGCCTGGCCGGCCAATGTCCCCACTGTATTTGGATCGGGGTTGATCGAATAGGAATAGGCGCCCGCGTCAACAGCGGGGTCGGCGCCACCCGTGTCTGTAATGGTTGCAATTGAAATGCTTCCCTCACCCGTGCCCGGCGTGCATGAGGTGTTGGGTATCGTAGTCAACGTTGGTGATGGGGCGACGTGTTCGTCCTGAATGACCACTTGCACTGCCGGCGTCGGGCAACCAGCGCCGGCTCCGCCTGGCAGACGCTCGCCACGAACGTAATAGGTCAATTTCCCCCGGCTTTGACCGTTTGTGCCGGTCGCATATCCTGCTTTTGTCGAGTTGTATAACTCACCCATGCCGAGTCCGGCAGAACCATCCTCATCATAAATCGGTGCTGGGAGCGTCGCGTCATCGTACCAGTTGAAGTGATAATCCTCGACGTCATCGGGTTCAACATCTATAACTTCCGCAAAACCGTTTGATAGGGGGGCGCAGTAGCTGTCCGCCTGAACCGTGACATCAATAAGTTGAGGAATTGCAGGCTGGTCGGGAATGCTTACAATCTGGTCCGTAAAGCAACCGCTGGCAGTTTCGGTCACGCGAAGTGTGTAGGACGTTGGACCGAAGCCGTAGCTCAGAATTGTATTGAACGTGGCTACGCCAGTTGCCAGGCTTATAGTACCCGGGTCGTTGACGGGGTCTGGCGTGATAGACGTCAGTTCGAATTCGATTGGTGTCGCAAGGGGTCGCTGGTCGTTGGCGTCCATTTCAACGGTTATCTCCACCGAGCCGTCCGCATGATTTGTGTCGTCGCATGCCGTGTTTGGTGTGATGTCACCCAAGGTTACAACAGGAGAATACGCCTGCTGCACCAGAGTTATCCCTTGGTCGACAGGACAGTTGCGATTGGATGCGGTGTAGTCGATGACCTGAACGACGTATTGTCCTGCCGAGAGACCGGTGGCGGTAAGGGTCAATGCATTTGCGTCAGGGTCAGCGGCATCGATGGCGCCATCGCCATCATTGTCAACGCCGCCGTCGTCAGTAATCTCCCCCTTTATTATAGTCCCCGTCGCTGGGTCAGAATTGTTACCGTCGTAGAAGATAATCGAATATGGACCAAAGTTAGCATTGGTTAAAACAACCTCAATTTCCCCATCGAAAGGTGATACGCACTTGGCTGGATCGGTTGGTGTTATCGTTATATCGGGTCGGTCGGCAAACGGAACACTCGAAACCGCATAGTTCCCGCACCCCACGGCGTCCGTGACAACTAGGGTGTACGTGCCTGCGTCCACTCCAACGGGAGGATTAGTCAAATCTTCCAATAAGTCCTCAATATTTGCAATCACCGGAAGCGCCCCCATATTAGGCGGGTTAGTGAAGAAATTGATATTGTTATTCGTTGGAGTTCCTTTGTACCAGGCATATGTATATCCGCCAGCGCCGCCAGCAACGGTAGTCTGAATACTACCTCCCCCACCGCCAGCACAAACCCCTGCTTCGGCGATTGTTCCAACGGTTATTGTATTCAAAACGGTTTGGTCTTGCAACTGAACAGTAACCACACTCGATTCACAAGTAGTGTAATTATCAACCACAAACGCAGTCAAGAACCCGGGCATTAAGCCCGTTTTCGTTGGGGGATTTGTGCCGTCATTGGCTACGGCTACGGCATGCGTTTCTGTGTCGCCATTTCCATCAGATGTCGTGATGATCGATGCCTTAGCCGTTGGTGGCGTGCCAGGGTTTGACGGATCAGAATAGGTGTTGACGTAGTAGATCGTGTAGTTTGTATTCGGCATCGGTGACACGCCGTTGACGGTTGGCACTGCCTCACCATTTGGTGATCCGCACTCAGTCACATGATTGATGGTTCCGAAACTGATCGAGGGATTGACGATCTGGTCCGGTAGAAAGAAAGTCGCCGTCGTTTGGCATCTTGTGGTGCTGTTCACTGCCAGCACTGTGTAGTCATCTTGTGCGAGCACTGCAGTGGTTTCGCCATCGACGCCTCCGTTTTCAGCCAAACCTGTACCGACGTCAGCTAGCGTGGGAGCAACGACCCCCGCAAACCAATCGAAAGTGTAAGTGCCCGATCCGCTCGTCTCGGTAGCGACCAGTTTTCCATTTGGCGCCGTGGCATCACATGACGTTTGATTCGTAATGGTCACATCCACATCCGGATAATCCAGCACATCCACAATCGTAACCGACTCGGCGACCGAAATACAGTTGTCATCATCTGCTGTTACCTGAAGCGTATAAACCCCCGCGCCGAGTTGCTCAATCGCGTCAGCGCCGTTGGCGACACCGCCCGACCAGGTAAGGGTGAAGCCGGTGTAAGGTGCGGAGATCGTGCTTCCACGATAGGTGAAGGGCGTGATCGGGTCAACCTCCGCCTCACCGCTAAATGGCGTGGTACAGTTTTCATTTGGTGAAAAGATCAGGTCCGTGATCACCGGGATCTCGCTGTCGTCCGGGATAAGTGTTGTGGCGGTACTCGTACAACCCGTCTCTGTCGTCGTCGCCTTTAGCGTGTAGTTCGCACCGCCAGGCTGCCCTGTAATGTCCTCAAGGGTTGAGAAGGCGACTCCGGAAGCCATGTTGCCGGCGAACCACTCGTAAGTGAAGTTCTGCCCAAGGATCGTTGACGTCACCGTCGCCGCAATCTCCCCGTTGTCGATCCCACCCACGCAATTCGTTGAACCCTTCGGCACGAGCGCGATGTCGGGAGGGGTGAGGTCGTCCAGGACTTCGCGCGTGACGCCCGTGGAGGTACAGTTCGTTCTTTCGTTCGTGAGGGTTACCGTGTAGAAGAGACCGCCCTCAAGCTCGTCATAGATTCCGTTGGCCGGGAGGTTTCCAACTACCTGGTCGGCAACCGTCAACTTTTCGCTGCCGGGGACAACAGCGGCGCCATTGTACCATTTTACGGTATATTCATCTGTACCGAAGGCATTCGGATCCACCACGGTGCCGCCCGTGATGGCGATCTCCCCGTCAAACGGCGCGATGCACTTCTCGTTGTTGGTCACCGTGACATCAAAAGTGGGGAGCACGCTGATGTCGTTCAATGTCTGCGTGAAGGTGCTCTCGCAGCCCGTACGGTCGTTGATCACATGGATCGTGTAGTTCGCGCCGCCGTCAAGGAGGACTATATGGTCTGTGTTGCCATTATTTGGTGTCGCCAGGACTTCGGCGCTTGGTGTGACCGTATTTCCATTGTACCATTGATAGGTGATGGGATCGGTACCTTTGTTATTGACGACTACCGTGACCTCACCGTTCGGCGTTCCGCCCACACAATGGGTCGCATGCTGTGGCGTCACCGTCAGATCGGGTAGTACGAGTACATTCCGCACCTGGATGGTTACCGGGTTCGAAGTACAACCGAGCCTGTCGTTCGTAACGGTAGCGGTATAGAATCCGCCGTCCTTTCCGTCGATCCGGTCATCGGTATCGCCAAGCAACGCACTCATGTCGCTGCCTGTCGACCATGCATAGGTGTACGTGTCACCCGCATCAACATTGTCGTCAACAATAGCCTGCATGAAGGCCTCACCCGTAAACCCATAGGTGATGTCGCACGTCACGTTGTCAATGCTGTCAAGCGAAAGCACCGGCACCTCTGAAATGTCGGCAAGGGTCTGGGTAAAAGTGTTTTCGCATCCTGTTACGGTGTTCTCGACATGGAGCGTGTAATCCAGCCCACCCTGGAGCATCACGACATTCAACGTGTTTCCGAGGTTCGGAGCCGCGGGTACGGCCGTGCCTCCCGTGCCTATGCCTTCGTACCACTGGAATGCCATGGCGTGTCCGGCGCCATTGTTGGTGATCGAGGCGGCGATGGATCCGTTGGGGTCGCCAGGCGCGCAGTTCGTAGATGGATCAGGCACGGCGGAAATCGCCGGGAGCACCAACACGTTCCGCACTTCAATCGTGACGGGATTCGAAGTACAGTTCAACCGGTCGTTCGTCACGGTAGCGGTATAAAATCCACCTTCGATGTTTGCGAGTGTGCCTGTCGTTCCGGCCACCGGGTTCGACATATCGGTCGCCGCGGACCATGCAAAGGTGTAGGTGTCTGAGCCGTTCGTACCCGGATCGGTCAGGGTTTGTTGGAATGCGGAGCCGTTGAAGCCCTTGCTCACGTCGCAGATGGAGTTGTCCGCACTGTCAAGCGTAAGGACGGGTACTTCGGAAATGTCGGCCAGGGTCTGTGTGAATGTATTCTCGCATCCTGTTACGGTGTTCTCAACATGGAGGGTATAATCCATTCCCCCCTGGAGCATGACCGCGCTCAAGGTGTTGCCGAGGTTCGGCGCGGCCGGTACAGCCGTGCCTGCAATGCCTATGCCTTCGTACCACTGGAAGGCCATTGCATGTCCCGCGCCGTTGTTGGTGATCGAGGCGGCAATCGATCCATTGGGAGCGCCACCCACGCAGTTGGTCGAGGGATCCGGCGTCGCTGAGATGGCGGGAAGCACCAGCACGTTCCGCACTTCGATCGTTACGGGATTCGAAACGCAGTTCAACCGGTCATTCGTTACCGTAGCCGTATAGAATCCGCCTTCGATGTTTGCGAGGGTGCTCGTCGTTCCGGCAACGGGATTCGACATATCGGTTGCGGCGGACCACGCGAAGGTATAGGTATCAGCGCCGTCTGTATTCGGATCCGTGAGCGTCTGCTGGAACGCGGAGCCGTTGAAGCCTTTGCTTACATCGCAGATGGAGTTGTCGACGCTGTCAAGGGTAAGCACCGGCGCCTCGCTGAGGTCGGTAAGCGCCTGGGTAAATGTGTTCTCACAGCCCGTGGTGGTGTTTCGTGCCAGCACAGTGTAGTTCTGTCCTCCCTGGAGCAGGATCACATGATCCGTGTCTCCGTTGTTTGGCAGTGCGGGAATCTGCGCGCCGTTGGTGTCGGATCCGTCATACCACTGGAAGGTGATGGGATGCCCCGCGGTGTTGTTCGTAATGCCTGCGACGATCTCGCCGTTGGCGTCACCGCCCACACAATTGGTCGAATGGGTGGGCGTAGACGAAATCGCAGGAAGCACCACGACGTTGCGTACTTCGATCGTCACGGGATTCGAGGTACAGTTCAGCCGGTCGTTGGTAGCGGTGGCTGTGTAAAATCCACCTTCGAGTTGGCTCAGGGTGTTGGAGGTTCCGGCGAGCGGGCTGCTCATGTCCGTTCCCGCCGACCACGCGAAGGTGTACGTATCGGTCCCGTTTGTATTCGCGTCGGTGATGGCTTGTTCGAAAGCCGATCCGTTAAACGTCAGCGTGGCATCGCAGATGGAGTTGTTGATGCTGTCGAGGGTGAGTACCGGCACGACGCTCATGTTACCGAGTGTTTCGGTCTGCGCGCTTTCACAACCTGTAATGGTGTTTCTCACATGCACGGTGTAGTTCAGGCCGCCCTGCAAGAGGATGGCATTGGCGAGATTCCCCTGGTTGGGCACTGCCGCGATGGCTTGCGTTGCGTCCACAACGTTGCCGTCGTACCACTGGAACGCCATCACATGGCCAGCGGTGTTGTTGGTGACGCTGGCGGTCACGGCACCGTTAGGGTCGCCGCCCACACAGTTCGTGGAAGGTGTCGTCGCAATGTCAATAACGGGATCAATCGTGATGTCGGCAACCACGTCGGTCACGGGGTCGGAGGTACAGTTCAGCCGGTCGTTGGTCACCGTGACCGTGTACGAACCGGAGTTCAGGCCATTAATTACAGACGCGGTCTCGCCCCCGATGATCTGGCTCATGTCGCCACCGGTGGACCAGGCGTACGTATACGTATCGCCGGGCAGTGCGTTCGTGTCCGTGAGGGTCTGCTGTGACATGGACCCGTTGAAACCGAGGCTGGTGTCGCAAATGGAATTCGGTGATGTGGTGGTGGCGATAATCGGGTCGATTTCCGAGGTGGGCACGTTGGTCGAGAATGTGCTGTGACACCCGGTGGTGTTCAGCGTCACTTCCACCGTATAGTCTTCAGCTACACCACCCTGAAGACCGGACACGATGTCGGCGGTCTCGGCGGCCATCAGGTTGCCGTCCGGATCGTACCACGCGTACGTGTACGTGTCAGCCGGGGCCACGCCGGTCACTTCAACGGAACCGTTAGGCGTGCCACCCGCGCAATTGGTGGACGCGGTGAAATCGGTGGTAATCACCGGCAACGTCGTCCTGTTCTCCACTTCAATCGACACGGGTACCGATACACACGCCAGGTCTGTCCGTTCCACGACTACGGTATAGAATCCGCCGTCGAGGTTGGAGATGGAGGTGGTGTTGCCACCCGTAACCGGGTCGCTGGTAAGCCCGCCGTCGTGCCAGGTAAACTGGTAGTTGGTGAAGTCGGTGACGGCGGCGCCGCCGAAGGTGACGGTGGCGCTTACGCTGCCGTTGTAGGTCGTCGCCGCCAGGGCGGGATCACAGATGCTGTTGTTCACAGAGTCCAGCGCCACGACGGGGACGTTCCTGGTTTCGGTGATGATGTGCTTTTCCGTCGCCGAGCAGTTGTTGGCGGTGGTCACGCGCACGGTGTAGTAGAGGCCGCCGCCCTTGACTTGTTCGAGCACTTCGCCGTTCGTTCCCGACGTGCTGGTGAGGGTAGGGGCGAGCGTGTTGTCGCCCTCGAACCATTCGAAGGTAAAGTCCGTGGGGTTGGTGAGTCCCGTCCCCGCCGCAACGGCTTCGAGTATCCCGTTGGGTGCGTTGTTGTCACAGGACGTCTGCGGCGCCAGCTCCTGGATGGTCACCGTGGGGATAACCGTGGCCGAGCGCACGATGGCGATCGGCGTCTGCAGGGACTGACACTGTGTGGCATTGTCCGTTACCAGCACCTGGTATCCGCCCACGGGCAGGTCATACCGCGTGGGACCGGTGCCGTGTGCTACGGGCAGGATGCTGCCCTGGACGTTGTTGAGGGTATCGTAGTAATACCATTCGAAGGTGTAGTTGAGGGAATCCTGGGCATCGGGGCCGATGAACGCCGTGGCCATGATCTTCCCGCTGTTGGGGTTGAGGCAGTCCTCGACATCCTGCACCACGACGGCCTGCGCGTCGGGGATGGCTACTTTGTCCTCCACCTTGCCGGTGGTCGACGCGGAGCATCCGTTTTTGGTGGCGATGAGCGTGTAGGTTCCGGCCTTGAGGTTGGTGGCCGTGTGGGTCACGATCCCCAGGTCGGTGAAGGCTTCATCGAACCATTGGAAGGTGACGCCCGTGTTGCCGCCTTCGACGATGGCTTCGAGACCCCCATCGGGGGGATTACAGATCCGCTGGCTGGCGAGGGTGTCCACATGGACCACGGGTAACGCTCCCAGCCGGAGCACGGTCGTGTCGACCATCGTGCCCACGCATCCCTTCAGGGTGTTGGTAACCTGGACGGAGTAGTCACCTTCGGCCAGTCCGGTGATGTTGTAATTGGTGGCGCCGGGTATTGCCGTAGCCGCGGTGGCCGGGCCGGTGAACCACTGGAACGCGTAGGGACTGATGTCCATCTGTTCGACGCCGTTCTTGAAGACCTTTACCTGCAGTTCGCCCACGTTCGGTATAGGGTTACCGTTCTCGTCGAAGTCGGAGCACTTAAAGTTGTCGGCGATCTTTTCAATCTTCGTCTCGAAGGGGTCGGGGGCGACGAGGATGCTGGAGATGTTGTTGTCGATGCGGCATTCCGTTGGCGAGGAGGCGCTGGGGTCGATGGGCAGCACGCTCCCGTCGTTGTTGAGGACGATGTAGAGCCTGAAGGTCCCCCCGCTGCCTGTGAACGTCACCCAGTCGGTGGTGAGCGTACTGTCTACCGCGAGGTTGGCGATGTTGATGGTGGTGGAGAAGAGCAGGGAATCCGCGGTGGCGTCTGGAGCGGTGGGGTCGCCGTGCCAGAACGTGACGGGGATGTCGGCGGTGATGGGCAGGTCACCGTCGTTAATGATGTGAAAGCGCGCCTTGATATCGAGGTCGCCGCACACGGGGGGAACGACTTCGACGGCGGGCAGGAAGATGCCGTCGCCATCGGTGTCAACACTGTCGGCGTCAGGGTCGTCACCGGTATAGGAGAGGTCCGGTGCGGGGAACACGGGGCAGCCGCCGGCGCTGAGGTAGGGCACCTGGTTGAGGAACATGTTAAGGGGTTGCTGCGGGCCGGGGATGCCGTTGGGGCAGTCGCTGGTGCCGAAGATCATGTTCTGATCGAACTGCGGGAAAGGCAGGGTGAGGTCGTCGTTGATGTTGACGACGAAATAGCCGGGTTGGTTCCACACCTTGCGGGTGGGGAGCCACTCGTTCCCTGACGAATAGTAGAGGCGGAACTGTCCCAGGGCTTGTTGCTGGATGTCGTCCATGATGTCGAACTTGGCCGTGGCACAGGGTACGCAGACGTCGGTGGCGCCGTCGCCGTTCACATCGGCGATGATCGGGCCTTCGGTGTAGGTGTGCGACTGGCAGGGGGAATCCCATTGCCGCACGGTGCCGGTGGCGCCGTCGATGACGACGAGTTCCTGGGAATCGCGGTAGGCCATCTCGGGGTTCCCGTCGTTGTTAAAATCGTATATCGATACCGTTAGCACGCCGGAGCGGGAGTCGTTGATCTCGCGGTAGCCCATGCTGTCGATCGGCGAATCCGGGACGTCGGTCATGTTCTGCGTCCAGAGGGTAACGAGGCCCGTGCCGGTGGCATCCACCGTAAGGCAGAACAACTGGCTTCCCGCGATGAAGGAAAGGTCCATGTTGCCGTCGCCGTTGGCGTCGCCGAGGTTGACGCGTCCCGTTCCCCAGATCCAGCCCGTGAGGTAGTTGTCGTAGTAGTCCCCGGAAGTGTAGCCCAGGTCGTCGCTGCTGGGCGTGAGCGCGTACGACACGGTGTTTTTCACCACGTTCCAGTAGAACACCGCCGTCCTCCCGGTGGGGGAGTTCAGCGCGCCCGAGATGACGACGTCGATGTTGCCGTCGCGGTCCATGTCCGCCACCGAAGTCATGCTGTGGGTATCTTTACCATATTCGACGGGGTCGTCGGCCAGTTTGACGAAGGCTTTCACGCCGGGCACCACGGTATTCATGTCGTGGATGAGCGTAAGGGCCGCGGGCGATCCCGCAGTCCGGTTGGCCAACGAGGGAATGGAAAATATCTTCGTGCCGGCGACGAGTTCCATCCTGGTGTCACCCGAGACATTCACGGCTACGGGGCCGGCGGTGATATCCAGGTCCCAGTCCCCGCCGCCCGAGGCGATCAGGGCGCCGGTTTCAGCGGCGTAAATGCGGTCGCGCATATACACCTCGGCCAACCCGTCACCGTCCATGTCGGCAATGCCGAAGGTCCCGGGGCGGTCCGGCCCGATCACGACGGGATCCCATAGCATCACCAGCGTTCCCGGCGCGTACCTGAATCCCACCAGGTAGAAGCAGGTGGGCTTGCTTTTCGGATTTCCGGCGCGGTTGCTGACCACGCCGAACAGTTCGGCTTTGCCGTCGCCGTCGATGTCGGCGATGAGGTTTTCGTGCTCAAAAACGATGTTTTGAGGGTTGCATCCTCCGGAACCGTCGAGGTCCTGCTTTCCGATCTTGAACGATGATTTTTCCTTGCCCGCGGCGATGCCGTCGGCCTGGCCATCGCTCGTGGCGATGACGCGGATGTTGGAGTTCCATTTTGAGGTGATCACAGCGTCGGGGATGCCATCGCCGTCGACGTCACCCACGGAGATCTTCGACTGCGTGTCCGCCGTGTTCTGGGCGGTCATGATGGGGTCGTCAACCAGGTCGAAGGGGTCGTTGATGCCCGGAGGCAGGATGGAGCAATCCGAGCCCTCGCCCACGAAGATGAGGCCGTAGTAGGCGGCACAGTTCGGATCTGCCTTGTCGATGGTCCCGTCAAGGTCGTTATCGGTGCCGTCGAAGCAATTGCAGCCTTTTTCAATGTTGGCAGCATAGTTGCAATAGGGATCACTGCAGTTGGCGGCGTCGCTGCAATCCACGGTCTGTGCCAGCGTAGAGAAACCACAGAGAGTAAAGACAAACGCAAGCACCAGGGTGGAAAAGTGAGGGCGTTGTTGTTTACTGTACGGCTGTATCATAGGTACACTTCAGGTATATGGTATTAATGCGAAAAGGAAGCCGGTTGTAACTGGATGCTACATTAATTACTGATAATGAGCACATTTCCGGTTTTAGGCTCTTCGTTGGGGCACCCGAACACGTAGTAATACGTCCCCGTAGGCACGAGCTGGCCGTTGGAGGTGCCGTCCCAGTTTTGTCCCCTGCCCTCAAAGACGCGGCGGCCCCGCCCGTCAAATACACTCAGGACACAGTCGGGCTTGTCCGTGGCCCCGATAATCCATTCGTCGTTGATGCCGTCGGCGTTAGGGGAGAAGTGGAGGGGGAAGCTTGTGATCAGGTTCACGGTGATGGCGATCGTGCCGTCGGCGGCGCAGCCATTGGCGGCGGTGCCCCGGACGGTGAAGGTAGTGGTCTCCTGGGGCTGGACAATGGGGTTGGCGGTGGTGACCTGGGCCGGGTCGATGATGGCTTCCACCGGTGTCCAGGCAAAGGTGTTGGCGCCCGTGACGTGGAGTTGGGTGGTGTCACCTTTGGTGATGGAGGTGCGGTTAGCCGTTACGGTGAGTACCGGCGCATCGAGCGCGTCGATGGTGATCTCGTCCGTTCCCAAACATCCGTTGGTGTCCGTGGTCTCAACGGTGTAAGTACCTGCCGTGTTCACGTCTATGGCGGCGGCCGTCTCGGTGGTGCTCCAGAGGAGGGTGGCAAACGTGCCCGCCACGGTGAGCGCTGCCGTGCTGTCGGGACAGATGCTCAGCTTGTCGGCGGTGATGTCGGGGACCTGCGCCGACACGATCGTCACGGGTGACGTCGTGTTGTCGGTGCAGCCCGTGACGCCATCGTAGCGCACCGTCAGGACCGGGTCGAAGGTTTGCGCTGTGGCGTACGTATGGGTCGGGCTTTCCTCGCCCGAGGTATTGGTGTCGTCGAAGTTCCACGCGTAGATCACCGTGGCCCGGTTGTCGAAGGCGGACGTGTTGGTGAAGGTGACGGACTCGCCCGTACAGGCGTCGGAGTCAACTGTAAAGGAGGCCGTGGGTGCGGTGAGCACCGATACGGTCACGGGGCCGGCATCGGTGGTGCAGTTCAACACCGTATTGGTGATGGTGACGGTGTAATCGCCGTCGGCGATGGCGGTGTACGTCGGGTTGGTGGCCGTGCCGATGTCGACACCACCCAGTTTCCACTGGTAGTCGTGGTCGGTGAGGTTGCTTACGGACAAGAGAACGTCGTCGCCGGCGCACACCATGTTGGTGGTGCTGTTGGAGGTGATGGCGAAGTCGGCCATGTCGGCGACGTCCACGCGTGTAGTTTCCACGTTGGAATGGCACCCGCCCACCGTGACGACGAGCTCATAGAATCCGGCGTGCTCCTGGGTGGCGGCATCCACGACGGGGTTCCGCGTGGTGGAGGTGAACCCGTTGGGGCCCGTCCATTCGTACGTGGCGCCCGCCAGGTCGGTAGTGGACAGCGTGAGTTGCCCGCCGGTACAGATGGGAGAGTTGGTGGTAATGTCGGGTTTGTTGGGCGCGGTGCCCGTGGTTTCCACGACGTCGATCGGTTCGGAAGTCTGTACGCAGGCGCCGCCTTCAGCCGTGGCGGTAACGGTGTAGGTTCCTCCAGCGCCGGGCGCCGTGATGGTAAGCTGGTGATCGTCACCCCCGACAGTGCCGTTGTCTTTCTTCCATTCAAAAGTAACGCCGACGGCGGGTGTCGTTTCAAGGTAGGTGGTGCGGCCATTACAGATCTCGAATGGATCTTCATTGATGATGGCCGGGACATGGCAATGGGTGTTGCGCAACACCACCAGCGCGCTGGTCAGCGCATTGCTGTTGAACGAGGTGTAAACAACCTCGGGCTTTCCGTCGCCATCGATGTCGGCGACTTTTACGTTTCGCGTGGGGCTGGCGGTGGTGATGGTGTTGGGCGTGAACACCGGCGTTGCGCCGCCGTCGGAGGTGAAGATGTTGATCTGTTCGTCGTCGCGGCTGGCGTTAATGATATCCGTATCGCCGTCGCCGTCGATGTCAGCGACATCCACGCCCCAGGTGCCGTTCCCGGTAGGCAGGGCCGTGGGGTTGGAGGGGAATGTGATGGTGCTGCCTGAAGACTGGTTCATGAACACCAGGAGTTCGTGGTTGAGGGTGCTGGTGGCGATGAGGTCGGGCTTTCCGTCGGCGTTGAGGTCGGCGGTGGTGATCCTGTTGAGGCGCTCCGTGGTGGGGATGGTTGCGCGCGGCGCGAAACTGATGGAGCCAGCGCTCGTATTCCGGAAGATGTGGATGGAGTCTTCCTGGAATTCGTTCACGGCCAGGTCCGGAAGTTCGTCGCCGTCGAAGTCGGCCACTTCGATCTCGTAGTTGATGCTGGTCTGGTCGGATTCAAAAACACGGATGGATTTCGTGATGGGCGTGGTGTTGAACTTCAGCGTCTCGCCGGAACTTTCGTTCACGAAAATATAGAAGATGTGGTTGAAGGCGTTCGTGGCGATGATCTCCGGCTTCCCGTCGCGGTTGAGGTCGTGAACCCGGAGGCGGGTAGCGAGGTGGCCGAGTTCCATGGTCAGCACGTTGGAACCCTGCACTTGGGGTGCGGATGGCGCAAAGCTGATGTCGCCCGGCGTGCTGGTGTTCCGCAGGATGTGGATGGTGTGCCGCGTCGCGCCCGCCCGGGTAACCATGATCTCGGGCTTTCCGTCTCCGTTGAGATCACCAGTGATGACATTGTCGGTGGGGAAGTTCAGGTTCAGCTCCGCCATGTTGTTCTTGTCGTATTTCGTAAAACCGGGGCTGCCGGGGGTGCCCGTGTTGTGGAGCACCATGATGTCGGTGGCGTTCACGAACGGGAGGTTGCTCTGGAATTTTGTGGAGACGATGTCGGGCTTGCCGTCACCGTCGAAGTCGGCGGTGCTGATGTCCCAGAGTTCTTCGTTTGAGGTGAAAAGGTTTTGCCCTTCCACGAGCGTCGTATTGAACTTTGACGCGCTGAACGGTTCTCCCTGAAACGAGGGGGTAAAGCGCAGGCGGGATTTTGCCGATGCATGGGATGCTTTGTTGAGTACGGTCACTTCTTCGAGGCGCGCCGCGGGCGGGACGACCACTTCGATGGCGAACGCCGACGAGACCACGACCTCGCCCGCCACCTGGCCGAACCAGACCTGGAGTTTTGTGGGATCGTCGTCGAATCCACTACCGGTGATGAGGATGGTGTCGTTGGGGTGCGCGTTCAGGGGTGCCACGCTCTGGATGGAGGGTACTTGTCCAAAGGCGAAGGCGGTAAAGAAGCAAGCGAAAAAAGTGGGGTAAAACGAACGCGTCATAGCTTATTTAGTGGTGTACGGTCAATAACCATGCATCTTGTAACAATTTCATCTTCCGCGCGCGATCCCGCTCCGCTATCGCGAGGTTGATATCGTCGGTCGCGAACAGGTAAACGTACCAAAGGGCTTTTTCCGTCAAGTGGCCGTAATTCGCTTCGAAGCCCAGTTTTCGAAGGCCTTCCGCAAAGTGCTGGGCGTTGGACTCGGACTTGAACACCCCGCCGATGACGTAGTCCGCCGCCTGGAGTTCCGCTTCGTGGGTGCCGCGCTTCACGAACTCGTGCCGTCCACCGGCAGCTTTGGCGGCCTCCGCCGTCGCCGCGGAGTCTGCCTGGTGGGCTTCTTTGGCGAGGCGTAATTCCCGCGCCTCCGCCGTCTCCTCCCGGCCTTCGGCTACAGCCTCGTCCTGGTTTGTCGTATCCGGAGGGACATCGGTGGAGAACGTTTCGAAAAGCTGCTTGTTCAGCCGTGGATTGTGCGTTCTCGCGGCGGTGCCCGGCTCGTTAACGGGATTCTGGTTGGCGAGGCGGTCTTTCTCGTCCTGCTCCGCCTTGATGCGATCGGCTTCCGCGCGAGCCAGGGCTTCTTCTTCCTTCTTGCGCTGTTCTTCCGCCTCCTTAGCCAACGCCTCGTCCTTCCTGCGCTGCGCTTCCTGTTGTTTCGCCAGCGCTTCCTCCTGCTTTTTCTTTTCCTCGGCTTCCTTCTTCCGTTTTTCGGCGAGGATCTGCCGGCGCGTCTTTTTCTCCATCACGGAATTCACGAACGAGTACACGTGTGTCCCGCGCTTGTGTTCTCCGAAGAGCAGGTTGAGGCTCACCTCGAAGGAGGGGCTGTTCAGTTCGTTGATGCCGGTATTTTTGAGGCTGTAGGAGGCCCCGATGGCGAGTTTGTGCTGCAGTTTGATGCCCGCTAATGCGGAGATGCCGTAATCCTGCTTGTAGGAGCCTCCGGCCCAGATCACGTGGTTGAGGTGAACAATACCGGCAAACTCGAACTGCGAGGGGAGACCGGTGTTCATGCGGTACACCGCGTAGGGTTCAAAGATATTCTGGTTGTTGTTGAAATAGAAGCGGTTGGTGGCGTGAAAGATCAGGGATTGAAAAGGTTTCACCTCCGTGACGGTGAACGCGTTTTCACTCACATATGATGGAGAGAACAGCGTCGGCATCGCGACACCCACATGGAAGAACTTGTGATGGAACGAAAGTCCCGCGTTGCCGGTAATGGAGGCGTTCTTGTCGAGTTGGTTCAGCAGGGCGGGGTCTGTCATATCGAGCTTCTCTATATCTATAGTGTTCCAGGCGCCGCCCGCGGACAAGCCGAAGCGCAGGTAGGTCTTGTCTTCAAGCGCGAGGTTGTATCCGAGCGTAAAGAGGAGGGAGGTGTTGCTCAACACACCGCGTTTGTCGCTGGTGACGTTCATGCCCACGGCCGTGCGGGTGTTCACCGGCGTGTGCAGGCTCATATTCGCGATGGTGGGACCGCCGTCGATGTTCATCCACTGCTTGCGATAGATCAGTGAAAAGGACGACTGCCCGTCTATTCCCGCGAAAGAAGGATTGATCAGATAAGGATTCAGGTAAAATTGTGTAAAATTAACCTGGTCCTGACCCAGCGTTGAGAGTGCTGCACTGAGAATCAGACAAGTAAGCCAGAAACGTTGTTTCATTTAAAAAGTAAATTCCAGCAATAAAGAGATAAATTTAACACGCCGTCAAACTATTTCACGGCGATGATTGAATTTAACCTTTAATTTACCATTATTTTTTGTACCAGTGGTCTTGAGTGCATTTCAATTCGTGGTTTCGATCGTATGAGCAGAGTGGCAATTTATTTTTTTGGATTCGCATTATTCGCCTCCATGTCGGCTTTTGGGCAAAGTTACAGCCTGGGCGTCAAGGCTGGAGTCAGCTTGAACTGGGCCGCGTTCGGCGACCGCATGCAAAAAGATACATTTGCCACGCGCCTCATGCCGGGATATACCGCCGGAGTCACGGTTGGATTCCCGATGAAGAATGATTTTGATTTTCTCGCCGAGGCTTCCTTCACGCAGAAAGGCCGACGCCTGAAATTCAACGAAAAGACCTGGGAGAACCGCTCGGTGTACCACATGGTCGAGGCCACGATGTTGTTGCGCCGCCATTTTCATTTTTATCTCGAGAAAAACGTTCCCTCTGAGTGGTTCTTCACCATCGGCCCCGAAGTGAGCTACTGGCTGGCCAGCCGCGGAAAGATCATTGCCGAAGAATCGCCGGGCGCCCGCTATGACGTCGTCTTCGACGCGCCCCCCGACGGCGCGCTGGGCACGATGTATTACAACGACGTCAATCGCTGGCTTTTCGGGCTCATTGTGGGCGTGGGCTTCAAGGCACCGTTGTTGCCGAATCAGCACATCGCCACCGAGTTGAGGTTTCACTCCGGACACACCTACCTCGGCACGCGCAGCAGCTCGTCCATTGCCATCCTTGGCTATGACGACACCATGCTCACCAACCTGAAGGCTATCAGCATCGTGGCAACCTACACGTTCGACTTCAACGTCCAGGAGTCGCGGAAAGGAAAGAGCACGATCAGGAAGCGGATGAAGAGACGGTAGGCGTGGAGTGACGAGTTACGAATGACGAATGACGAATGGGAAGCGCGAGGTTGAATTGGAGATTGGGCTTTTTGGATGAAGACGCAGGCAAAGTTGCGGTAGTTCCGCTGGCGGCGACGGATGTCGCCGCGAAATATCCCGACACGCTAGGGTGGCCGAGCTTGCCGAGGCCGGGCGTGTTGAAATTACGAATGACGAGTTACGAATCATTGCTGTCCGGGGAAAGTCCTCGCGTGACGTGTCAACTTTATTTGTCATCGTTCATCTTGCCATCAACAAGCGCATTCCATAGCCCGCTCCAGGGCCGCGGGGCCCCGTCCCTACAGATTTGCCGCTGATTTTGATCCGCGCATGCCCCTGCCAGGCCGAAGATAAAAATATGCGTCAAATCTGCAGGGACTGTGGAGACTCAGGCGCGAACAGGGGGGTGCTATTTTCAAACTCAACCCAAATCGCCGATTCTGGTCTACGAATAAAGCTTTCTTTGTAAATTCTAGTTTTCCCCGGACAACAATGATTA
>CAZKBK010000049.1:0-31086 GCA_964551035.1 uncultured Roseivirgaceae bacterium
GACCAAAAATACAAACAAAGAACGCCTGCCGCCGCCAACTTGTCAGGCGGATCTAAAAGTGGCCGCAAAGTTAAAAAATTTCAGATACTCTTCAATTCATCGTCGGAGAAGACGGGATGGCCATCCCGCAGATAATTCGGGTAGATGGTCAGGTGTTTCTTCCTCACCTCCTCGAATAACATCGCCCTGAACGCGTCCAGGTTTTCTTTGGTGACGGCGGAGAGGAAAACGATGTTGTCGAAACCGTGCTGGCGGTAGTAGCCCTTCCGTTCCTCCAGGTTGGCGTCGGGGTGCTGGCGCCGGTATTCGTCGACCTTGTTGAGCACAAGGATGGTGGGAACGTCCCGCACGCCGAGTTCCGCCAGCGTGCGGTTCACCACCTCGATCTGGTTTTCGTGGAATGGATGCGAAACATCCACCACGTGGACAAGGATGTCGGCCTCACGCACCTCATCGAGCGTCGACTTGAAGGACTCGATCAGGTGATGAGGAAGTTTCCGGATAAACCCAACCGTGTCGGAGAGCAGGAACGGGATGTTTTCAAACGACACCTTCCGCACGGTGGAGTCCACCGTGGCGAAGAGTTTGTTTTCCGCCAGCACCTCCGTCTTCGAAAGCAGGTTCATGAGCGTGGACTTGCCCACGTTGGTGTAACCCACCAGCGCCACCCGGGTGATGGTACTCCGCGACTTCCGCTGCGTAGCCCGTTGTTTCTCAATCTTCCCCAGCCGCTCCTTGAGGACGCTGATCTGGTTGCGGATGTTCCGCCGGTCCGTTTCGATTTCGCGCTCGCCGGCGCCACCCCGTGTGCCCGTGCCGCCGCGCTGACGCTCGAGGTGCGTCCACATGCGGGTAAGGCGTGGCAACAGGTATTGGTTGCGGGCAAGTTCTACCTGCGTGCGTGATTGCGCGGTCTGCGCGCGAAACAGGAAGATGTCGAGGATGAGCAAGCTTCGGTCGTATATCCGTACCTGCTGTTCCGCGTCCTTGTCCTTATTGAATTCGCGTTCCAGGTTTCTCAACTGGGAGGGGCTCAGGTCCTCGTCGAAGATGACCGTTGAAATGTCGTGACCGGCAACGTAGGCTTTGATCTCCTCCAGTTTGCCCTTGCCCACGAAGAAGCGGGAGTCGGGCTGCGCCATGTGCTGAATGTACTGGCGGTCCCTCCGGATGCCGGCGGTCTCTGCCAGGAAGGCCAGCTCGTCGAGGTGCTCCTGTGTCTGTTCGTCGTTCCGTGCATCACCCAACGCCACCAAAACGGCTGTCTTTAAATTGTCTCTCATTAATAGTTTTTGGACCTAGGGTAACGTACAAATTTGGGACAAGGTTTCCAATACTGGGTTTCTTTGTTTAGCTTTACCGTATTTGAACCGAGCCAAATACCCCTAAACCCCACTTTTTGACCGTTTGTCGAAGGGCGGCCAGATTATTGGGAACTGGTGTGCAAGCACTAACACGCCCCATGAAAATAGCTGTTGTTGTAAACACATCCTGGAACCTGTATAACTTCCGGATGAACTTCATCAAGGAACTTCTTGCCCAGGGGCACGAGGTTCACACGATCGCCCCCCTGGATAACTACACGTCCCTGGTAGAGGCCGCAGGTTGCATTCACCACGAAGTGAAAATGGATAGCCGCGGCGCCAATCCCATCAAGGACGCCGGCCTCATCGTCGAGTTGTTCAACATCTACCGCCGGGTAAGACCCGACGTCGTTCTTCACTACACCATCAAGCCCAATGTTTACGGAACGCTCGCCGCATCCGTCCTGCGCATCCCCGTGATCAACAATGTGTGCGGACTGGGAACTGCGTTTCTGAAGAAGGACCTCGTTTCTGCCGTGGCGATGTTGCTTTACAAGGGGAGCTTCCGGTTTGCGAAGAAGGTGTTCTTTCAGAACCCCGACGACCTGAAGCTTTTCGTCCACCGCAATCTTGTTCCAAGCGGGGCTGCCGACCTGCTTCCAGGCTCCGGCATTGACCTCTCCCGCTTCCAGCCTGCGGAGTTCAGGCGTAACCACGAGTTCACGTTCCTCATGATCTCCCGGCTCATCTCCGACAAAGGGGTATACGAGTACATCGCCGCTGTGCGAAAGCTGCGCGCGATGGGCGTCAAGGCGCGCTTTCAACTGCTGGGCGCAATAGACCCGGAACACAAGCGCGGCATCAGTGAGCGTGAGATTAATCAATGGATCTCGTCTGGCGTTGTCGAGTACCTGGGCACCACCAACGATGTCCGCGGATACATCCACAACGCAGACTGTATCGTACTCCCCTCCTACCGCGAGGGGACACCCCGCACCCTGCTCGAGGCGGCAAGTTCAAGCAAGCCGATCATCGCCACCGACGTACCCGGCTGTAACCATGTCGTTGTAAATCACTACAACGGATTGCTGTGCAAGATGAAGGACGCCGATGACCTCGCTGCGAAGATGCAGGAACTCCTCTCCTACGACGACGAAAAATTGAAGACCTTCGGACGTAACGGCCGCTTAAAAATGCAGGCGGAGTACGATGAATCTTTTGTGATAAACAAGTATCTTCGGGCCCTGGAAAAATTCCGGATCGCGTCGTAAATCAAAAGGGTATCACATGCAGGTAAAAGAGACGGGCATCCAAGGATTGCTGGAGATCATCCCCACGCTCTTTAAGGATGACCGGGGATGGTTCTACGAATTCTTCAATGAGCAGACGTTCAGGAATGCAGGCATACCCGAAAAGTTTGTTCAGGAGAACACGTCGTTCTCAAAAAAAGGGGTTGTCCGTGGCCTTCATTTCCAGTACGCCCCGCACGCTCAGGGAAAGCTCGTAACCGTGCACGCCGGCAAAGCGCTAGATGTGGTCGTGGATCTGCGAAAAGGGTCAGAGACTTTCGGTAGAACGTACTCGTGCCTGCTCGACAGCGGGCGGCGTAACATGCTCATGGTACCCGAAGGGTTCGCCCACGGGTTTGCCGCACTCGAGGAAACCATCTTTTTTTACAAGTGCACGAACTTCTACAACAAGGCCGCCGAAGGCGGAATCCGCTGGAACGACCCTCAACTCAACATTCAATGGGGTGTCGACAACCCGATCATCTCCGACAAGGACGCGGTCCTGCCCACTTTGGAGGAATTGATGAGAAAATCGTTAATTTCACCTTAACACACCAACAGAATTATCAGCGTTGAAAAAACCTCACTTTTTGATCTTTTCCGCCACGGTGTTTTTCTGCGCCTCCTGCGCCTCGTACAAAAAAAATATCATGTTCCGGGTGGAAGACCCTGCGGCACTGACACAACTGAAGAATGATGCCGAAGCCGACTTCATCATCTCACCCAACGATGTACTGCAACTGGAGGTGTATACCAATGACGGAGAGAAACTCGTTGATCCGGTGTTTAATGCAGCGACCGAGGACCCCGTGTCGAACGAGCAACCGGGACCGAAGGAATATGCCATCGACCTGAACGGCGTTGCGAAACTTCCCCTTGTCGGCGAGATGAAACTCGAAGGCCTCACCCTCCGTCAGGCGGAAGAAATGCTGGCGAAGGCGTATGCTAAATTTTACAAGCAACCTTTCATCATCCTCAACTTTGCCAGCAAGCGGGCGTTTGTATTGGGCGCGCCCGGTGGCCAGGTGATCCCGCTGACCTATCCCAACATGAAGCTCACGGAAGTGCTGGCCCTCGCCGAAGGCATCGGCAGTGAGGCCAGCTCCGGCAACATACGTGTGCTGCGGGGTAAACAGGTGTTCCTTGTCGACTTCAGCACCATCGAAGGCTATATTAATGATGATCTCATCATCCAGCCGGGCGACATTATCTACGTGGAGCCGGTGCGAAGACCTTTTTCCGAAGGACTGCGCGATTATGGTCCGTTGCTCAGCATGATCACGAGTATTGGAACATTGATTGTCGTAATATTGCAGCTTAATAATCCGTAAACCTCACTGCCCCCGGGTGGATACAAACAACCCCATAGCGTCCCCGCCATCGCACGACGCGATCGATCTCAACAAGCTGTTCATCATCCTGCGCAGTAACTGGCTTTGGATCGCGCTGGTCATCGTTGCCATCAACGCCGGTGCCTACCTGTTCATCCGGTATACCAAGAACGTCTATGAGTCCGAATCGGAACTCAAACTCGATGTAAAGGAGGACGCCTCGGACCTCGGTATCAAGGAAATTGTTGAAGATAAGAATGTCAATATCGTCTCCGGTGAGATTGAGATCATCCAGTCAAAACTCTTTCTCAGCCGGGTAGCGTCTCAGCGGGATTTCGAAGTGAGTTTCTTCAGCGTCGGACACGTGCTGGACGATGAGTTGTTCCACAACGCGCCTGCCAGGGTGACCCCACTCACCAACGGCCATCCGCACTACGACGTACCCATTCGGTTTGAAGAACTCAACACCAGAACGTTTGCTCTCCAACTCGTGGATGGCAGGAAGGTGTCGGGCACCTACAACGAACCCCTCAACATCGACGGACTCGGCTTAATCATCACCCGCAACCCGAAGTTCCTCAAAGGCCAGGAAATCGGTTACTACTTCGTAGTCAACAGTCAAGAAGCCTTGCTGGACTACCTCCGGCGCAACCTCACCGCCGAGCCGCTGAACATCAACGCTAACACCATACGCATCGCCTTTAGAGACCACAATCCCTTTAAGGCAGAGGCTGTGCTAAACAAAATCGATACGCTATACCTGCAGTACAGCAATGAACAGAAGAACCTCGCCAACAAACAGAAAATCGATTGGCTCACCGGCGAACTGGATCGCATCGAAAAGCGGATGGACGACTACGAGGATTACTTCGAGAATTTCACCTTGAAGAACCGGACGAGCGATCTCGATGAAGATCTTGAGCGCACCATCGCCAGCATCAATGCCGTTGATTCGCAACGCTATGAGATCTCGAGAAAGATCAGTGAGGTCGATCGGCTGATTACCGGTCTGGATGAAAACATCCACATTTATCCCATCAGCCTTCACCAAAGTTTTCACCCCGCGCTTCAACGAGACCTCGAAGAACTCGAACAACTTCAGGCCTCCATGGATCGGCTGAAGCTGTCGCATAGCGAAATCACGTTCGCTTTCCGTCAGAAAGAGGGTGAAACTGAAAGGCTGAAGGCAAAAGTTGCCGGACAGTTGGAAACCCTCAAGACGGACTGGACGAAACGGCTCCGGGACCTCAACCGGAGGAAGGCGACCCTCGAAGATGAGTTTGCGGGCATGCCCGACAAAAACACCGAGTACACAAAGCACCAGCGGTTCTATAAACTCTATGAACAGTTCTACCTCCTGCTCATGGAGTCGAAATCGCAATTTGAGATCGCGCAGGCGGGAAGCACTCCGGACTTCAAGATCCTCTCCCCGGCGACGTTCAGCATGCAGCCCGTGTCCCCCAACGACCTGATGGTAGCAGGGGCCGGCGCGGTGGCCAGCCTGGTTTGCAGCTTGTTCCTTGTGGGGGTGCTGTACCTGGCTAACAACAAGATCACGGGCATGTATGAACTCGACCGCGTGAACAGCGCACCGCTGCTCGGTACCATCCCGCTATCGAAGCATGTCAGCGACGGCCTGCATATTCTGGACCATCCCCGATCCATGGTAAGTGAAGCGATCAGAACACTGCGAACCAATCTCGATTTCTTCAATGTCGGAACCGGCACGCGGGTGATCGCCATATCGTCGACCGTGTCCGGAGAGGGAAAATCGTTCATCGCCCTGAACCTCGGCGGTATGATGGCACTCTCGAATAAAAAGGTGATCCTGCTTGACCTCGACATGCGGAAGGCAAAAACGAACCTTCCCGCCACCACCGTGGATCCGTCCATGGGCGTCAGCACCGTCCTCATTAAGAAGAACCCATGGGAAGCATGTGTGCTGAAAACACCCCTGGAGAACTTCGACATGATTCCCTCAGGTCCGCATCCGCCGAACCCGGCGGAGTTGCTGATGAACGGCGCCTTCAGTCAGCTCATCAGCGACCTCAAGACACACTATGACTATATCCTGCTTGACACGCCCCCGGTGGGTCTGGTCACCGACGGGATCATGGCCATGAAACAGGCTGATGTGTCGATCTACGTATTCCGGGCGAACTATTCCAGGCGCGAATTCCTGATGAACCTCCGGCGGATCATCAACATCAACAAATTCCAGAACATCACCACGCTGTTGAACGCCGTGCCCGCCGTCGGCAAAACATATGGCTACGGCTACTATGACGAAAAGGCAACTCCGCGTAAATTGAAGTCAATCTTCAAAGCATAAGTGTTACGCTGGCTCAGAAAAAATGCTGCCGAACTCACCCTGAAGGTGGATATCCATTCCCATCTCCTTCCGGGCATCGATGACGGCGCCCAAAGTATGGAGGAAACGCTGTCGCTCATCCGCGGTTTTTCCGCGTTGGGTTACCGCAAACTCGTCACCACGCCGCACATCATGAGCGACATTTACCGCAACACGCCGGCGATCATCGGTGAACAACTGCAACGCGTTCAGGAGAAACTCACCGAGGAAGGGATCGACCTGCAACTTGAGGCGGCGGCTGAATACTACCTGGATGAAAATCTGATGGCGGATATTCGCTCCGACCAGCCACTCCTGACCTTTGGGGACCGGTTTCTGCTATTCGAGACAAATTTCCTTTCCGAACCCCTCCACCTGAAGGAATTCATCTTTCTGGCGTCAACGAAGGGATATAAGCCTATCCTGGCGCATCCAGAGCGGTACGCCTACCTGCAGCAAAATGATTCAAAACTCGAGGACCTGTTGCAACGGGGCGTATTATTTCAGGTGAACATCAGCTCATTGACGGGGTACTACTCCAGGGCCATAAAACAGCTCGCCCATAAGCTTATCGACCGGGGCTGGGTACACTGGCTGGGGAGCGATTGCCACCAGGCGCATCATGTCGCCCTGATTAAGGAAGCGCTCAGGTCAAAATACATGAAGAAAGCGCTACATTTACCCCTGCTCAACAACTCCTTGCAATGATCGCGGTCACCGGCGCAAACGGCCTATTGGGAAGCTTCATCGCCAGGAAACTCCTGGAACTGGACCAGCCCTTTGTTGCTGTCAAGAGGGCTACCAGCGACGTTTCCCTGCTCGATGACGTCAACGACCGGATCACCTGGCGCGACGCCGATATTCTGGATACAGTTGCCCTGGACGAAGCTTTCAACGGAGTAACGCACGTGATCCATGCCGCCGCCATGGTTTCTTATAATCCGCGCGCAGCTGCTTCATTGTACAAAATCAATGTAATCGGTACACGCAATGTCGTTGATGCGTGCGTCGGCAACGGCGTGGCCAAATTGCTCCATATTAGCTCCGTGGCCGCTCTGGGCCGCTTAAAGGGCATGAAGCAAATAGACGAGCACCAAAAATGGACCGAAAGCACGTCGAACAGTACATACGGGGAAACAAAATATCTTGCCGAACTCGAAGTTTTCAGGGGCCATGAAGAGGGACTGGATATCGCCATCCTGAATCCTTCGGTCATTCTTGCCCCCGCTGACTGGAATAAGAGCAGCGCCAAACTCTTCAAGTACGTGTGGGATGAGCGCCCGTTTTACGTTGACACGCACCTGAATTACGTCGATGTTCGCGACGTGGCGGATGCCGCCTGCAGGTTGCTTCGTTCCGACGCTTCAGGCGAACGGTTCATCGTCAATGCGGGTGTAATTGCGCTCAATGAGTTCCTGCAAAGAACAGCGGTCCGCTTTCAAAAACGCTCCCCCCGGATTCGTGTGAACCGTTTCTTTCTGCAAATGATCGCTTGGCTGGAAATGCAGCGTTCGCGCATCCTGGGCGCTGAACCGCTGATAACCCGGGAAACAGCCAGATTGGCCGGGGCGGAGTTTCTCTATAACAGTGAAAAGATCAAAAAACACCTGCAGCTTGATTTCCAGAGCATCGATGAAACGCTGGAATGGTGCTGCAAATATTACCTCGACCGTTCCACGCTGAAAAAATGAGGTCATTTCAAGTTACCTTTGTTGAGAATTTGCCTATTTTAGGATAACCTTTTTAGCCGAATGTCGAGAGAATACCGCAAAAGAGAAGAGGAAAACGAGCTTATCAAACGGTTTGAAGACCACCTTCGACGAAAAAACACAGAATTTTTTGACCTGGATGCCTACGAGGAAATAATCGACTACTACATGGTCAGGGGAAAGCATACCCGCGCCCTGCAGGCAGTCAACCAGGCCATTGTTCAATACCCGTTCTCCACCGAGTTGATCGTTGTGAAAGCCCAGATCCTGACGGGCCTGGAGGACTATGAGCAAGCGATCGAACTGCTTGAAAAGGCGCATTCCCTTCAGCCGAACGACCCGGAGATATTTATCACGAAAGGGTCGATAAACTCGCTCCAGGGCAGACACCGCGAAGCCATCGATAACTACGAACGGGCCCTGACCCTCGCGGAAGATAAAGACGAAGTTTACTACAACATCGGCCTTGCCCACCAGAGCATGGAGGACTATAATGGCGCCATCGAGGCGTACAAGAACGCCATCGAGGTGAACATCAGCCATGACGGCGCGCTCTATGAACTCGCCTACTGTCTCGACCTGACGGGCCAGCTCGATGGCAGCGTCGCCTATTACCAGAAATTCATCGACGAAGATCCCTACTCCGCGGCCGCGTGGTACAACCTGGGTATCGTTTACAACAAGCTGGAAAAGTATGAAGACGCGCTGAAGGCGTATGACTATGCCATTACCATCGACGAGGGTTTCGCGTCGGCATGGTTCAACATGGGAAACACCTTCATGAACCTTCATCAATACACGAAGGCGTTGGACGCGTTCAAAAAGACCGTCGAACTTGAAGGCCCCAGCCCGGAGGTCTACTGTTGTGTCGGCGCTGCCTACGAAAGCCTGGAGCAGTTCGAGCTTGGTCTGAAATATTTCCAGAAGGCCAGCAAACTCGACGCGCTCTATGATGAAGCGTGGTACGGCGCCGGTGCATGCCTGGAGAAGCTGGAACGCTGGCATCAGGCGCTCCATTTTTACAACAAGGCCCTGAAACTACACCCGGAAAACGCCGAATACTGGAAAGCCGTCGCACATGCGGAATTCAAGATCGGCAACACCATCTCGAGTATCGATGCCTATGAGGAAGCCAGCAAACTCGATGTGGAGGACAAGGAAATTTGGCTCAACTGGTCGTTTATCTACTACGAACAGGGCGACTATCTCAAGGCCACCGATGTGCTGGCAGAAGGATTTGAACACATACCCGATGATCCTGAACTCTTCTACAGGATGACCGTTTATCTCATAGAATCAGGCCGATTCAAAGAGGCCTTCAATTATCTGGAAAATGCATTAATTTTGGACTTCGATGGCCACACGGCATTGTTCGATTTTTTCCCTAAAATTGAAACGCAGAAAGCCTTGCACAAGATCATCGAACAGTTTAGAAAAGAGAATCTTTGATGAATTACGACCTAAAGAACCTGCCTGAGCGGACCGTCAAGCCCAGACAATATGGTTTTACCATGGCCATGGACAAGGGCCTGAGCATACGGGGTGCGGAGGATTTCGTTAGCAATTGCGCTGATCACGTTGATATTGTCAAACTCGGCTGGGCCACCTCCTTTGTCACGCCCAACCTCAAAGACAAGCTGAATGTTTATAAACAGGGCGGAGTTCCCGTTTACTTTGGTGGTACGCTCTTCGAGGCCTTTGTGATCCGCGATCAGTTCGACGACTATCGCAGGCTGCTGGACAAATACAACATGAGTTTCGCCGAAGTCTCCGATGGCTCCATTGAACTCGATCACGACAAGAAACTGGACTACATCGCCAAGCTCTCCGAACAAGTTACCGTTCTCTCGGAGGTAGGCTCCAAAGATGCCACCAAGATCGTCCCTCCCTATCTGTGGATCGACCAGATGCAGAAAGAACTCGACGCCGGCGCATGGAAAGTTATCGGCGAATCGAGGGAAGCCGGCAATGTGGGGCTTTTCCGCTCCACCGGTGAAGTGCGATCGGGACTCGTACAGGAAATTCTCACGAAAATTCCGTTCGAAAAGATTATTTGGGAAGCCCCCCAGAAAGCCCAACAAGTGTGGTTTATCAAGTTGCTGGGCGCCAACGTGAACCTGGGAAATATCGCTCCTGAAGAGGTGATCCCGCTGGAAACAATACGTCTCGGCCTGCGCGGTGATACCTTCCTGCATTTCCTCGGCATAGAAAGAGGAAAGAACCCCGCACCTCCTTTCGAGGTGGACTAGCATTCTTGTGAAAAAAGCAGCCACACGCCCCCCGGGCCGCCCGGATTGCTTCTTTTCGGATATAGCACTATACTTACCGCGCCGGAGGAGAACAACCCTCACCGTGCGCGGGAACGGGACGTAACCGGCCATTATCCTTCCCGCACCATGTTTTTGATAATCCGGAGCGTTGCCGTAGCTTTGCGCCTTACGCGCCGGCAGGCCCGCAAGATCCGGCGAAGATCCTCTGATTTTACCATGCCTGCAAAAGGATTGATTATTGACGCGCTGGAAGGCTTTAAAACAGAAATCTGAACATGCAAAAAGTTTTTGGACTAATAGGACAAACTGTTAGTCACTCCTTTTCGAAGAGTTATTTTGATGAAAAATTCTTTCGCGAAGGCCTCCGGGACCACCACTATGAATTGTTCCCCCTGAACAACATCAAAGACCTCGAAACGCTCTTTCACGACACCGAAGGGCTTGCCGGCCTGAACGTGACACTCCCTTACAAAGAGCAAGTGATCAATTTCCTCGATGAAGTAGACCCGACGGCCGAGAAAATCGGAGCGGTAAACGTTATCAAGATACAGGACGGCAAACGCAAAGGTTTCAACACCGATTCCGACGCTTTTTTTGAAACCCTTGAAAAGTGGTTGCCGAAGGATCGCGCCTTCAAAGCGCTTGTCCTGGGCACGGGAGGCTCCTCGAAAGCGGTCCACGAAGCCCTGCTCAAGCTGGGGATCGACCACCAGGTTGTCTCCCGCGAAAAGAGCCGCGGTGACCTCAGCTACGATGAACTCAGGAAAAAACCCAAGCTCATCGCCGAGTCCCTCCTCATAATCAACACGACACCCCTGGGCATGCACCCGAATACCGATACGATGCCTCCGATCGATTATGAAAAGATCGGCGACAAACACTTTGTCTACGACCTTATCTACAACCCGGCGCGAACCATCTTCCTGCAGCGCTCGGAAATGCGCGGCGCAACCATCAAGAACGGCCTGGAAATGCTCCACGTGCAGGCGGAAAAATCGTGGAATATCTGGACCAACCAGGATCAATCGGAATGACCACGATTACCCGATTAACCGGGATTATGAAGCGTGCCCGGCAAGGCGTGTAATATTGACTTACGCGCCGCACCACCCGTTATCCGGAAAAATCCGGCCATTCCGACAATTTTGACGTTACTGACATACCTTTGTCAGTTGGCGGCCTTTGCTTTGCTGATGACTTGTTACGTCTATGGACTTTAAACTCTACAGCGAATTCGAACCTACCGGCGACCAGCCCAATGCCATCAACCAATTGGTAAACGGCCTTGATTCCGGTGAACCCCACCAGACGCTCCTCGGCGTCACGGGTTCGGGCAAGACCTTTACGATGGCCAATGTGATCGCCCGCTGCGGTAAACCCACGCTCGTGCTCAGCCATAACAAGACCCTCGCGGCGCAGCTCTACGGCGAATTCAAACAGTTCTTTCCCGAAAACGCCGTCGAGTACTTTATTTCCTATTACGACTACTATCAGCCGGAGGCCTATATTCCCTCTTCGAACCTCTATATTGAAAAGGACCTCTCCATCAACGAAGAGATTGAGAAGCTGCGTCTGAGCGCCACCTCTGCGCTCCTGACGGGCCGAAGGGATGTCATCGTCGTCGCCTCCGTTTCCTGCATATACGGTATCGGCAACCCCGAGGAGTTCGGCAAAAATGTGATCCGGTTAAAGGTGGGAGAAATGGTGGCCCGAAACCGCCTGCTCTTCGCGCTGGTGGATATCCTCTACCACCGCACCGAGGCGGAATTCAAACGCGGAACTTTTCGCGTAAAAGGCGATACCGTTGATGTATTTCTCGCTTACGCGGATTACGCGATCCGCGTCTATTTCTGGGGCGACGAGATCGAGTCGATACAGCGGATAGACCCGCAGACGGGCAAGAAAATCTCCGATGAACCCGTCGTCACCATCTACCCGGCAAATCTTTTCGTAACGGGCAAGGATTCGCTCCATCTCGCCATCCGCGAGATCCAGGATGATCTCGTCGCCCAACTGGGGATGTTTGAAGGAGAACTCCGCCACCTGGAAGCAAAACGGCTGAAGGAACGGACAGAGTTCGATCTCGAGATGATGCGTGAACTGGGATATTGCTCGGGAATCGAGAACTATTCGCGCTACTTCGACCGCCGGCAACCCGGTGGACGGCCATTCTGCCTCATCGATTACTTCCCGGACGATTTCCTGATGATCATCGACGAGAGCCACGTGACCGTGCCACAAGTGCGCGCCATGTGGGGAGGGGACCGCGCACGAAAGGTCAACCTTGTCGACTACGGTTTCCGCCTTCCCTCCGCGCTCGACAACCGGCCGTTGACCTTCAATGAATTTGAAGCCCTCCTCAACCAGGTCATCTACGTCAGCGCGACGCCCAGCGAATACGAGCTGCGAAAGTCCGAGGGCATTGTCGTTGAACAACTCATCCGTCCAACGGGTCTGCTCGATCCGGACATCGACGTCAGACCGAGCAAGAATCAGATTGACGACCTGCTGGAGGAGATTGATGAGCGCGTGAAGAAAAAAGAACGCGTGCTCGTGACCACGCTGACAAAGCGCATGGCCGAAGAGTTGACCAAGTTCCTGGACCGGGCGGGCGTGAAATGCCGGTACATCCACTCCGAAGTACACACGCTCGAGCGCGTTGAACTCCTTCGCGAACTCCGCCTGGGCGTATACGACGTACTCGTCGGGGTGAACCTGCTCCGGGAAGGACTTGACCTCCCCGAGGTCTCCCTCGTGGCAATCCTCGACGCCGACAAGGAGGGATTCCTCCGCAACCAGCGATCGTTGGTCCAGACCATCGGACGGGCCGCGCGCAATGAAAACGGAAAAGTGATCATGTATGCCGATTCCATCACCGAGTCGATGCAAGTCGCCATCGAAGAAACCAACCGGAGAAGGAAGATCCAGCTCGACTACAACCAGGCCCATGGCATCGTGCCCCGAACCGTCATCAAGTCCAAAGAAGCTATCCTCGGTCAGACAAAGGTCGCCGATTCGAAAAAATCCAAAGCGAGGTACTACGTGGAAGACGAGGAAGCCACACTCGCCGCCGATCCGGTGGTCGCTTATCTTTCCAATGAAGACCTTTTGAAGATGGCGGAACGCACGCGCAAAGCCATGGAGAAGGCCGCAAAAGAACTGGAGTTCATGGAAGCCGCCAAACTCCGTGACGAATACACAGCCATCCAGAAGCTGATCGCTGAGCGCGAGACGAAATAGCGCCCCGATCCAGCATCAACCTGTCGCTGCTTGCCGCGATTCTCGTACCTTCGCCTTCGTATCCAATGGAATATCCGGTCCTCGAGATCCTTCCCGAATTAAAGGCGGCGTTGCAGCAACACCGCATCGTCATCCTGCAGGCGCCACCCGGCGCGGGCAAGTCCACCGTGTTGCCCCTTCAGCTCTTGAAGGAGTCGTGGCTGGCGGGCAGGAAGATGATCATGCTGGAGCCGCGACGGCTTGCCGCCAGATCCGTAGCCATGCGCATGGCAGAGCTGTATGGAGAACCACCGGGGGGCACCATCGGCTACCGGGTGCGGTTCGAATCAAGATCGGGCGAAAATACCGCCATCGAGGTGGTCACCGAAGGGATCCTGACGCGGAAAATTCAGCACGACAACGCCCTTGAGGATACCGGCCTGGTCATCTTCGATGAATTTCACGAGCGCAGCTTGCAAGCCGACCTTGCGTTGGCGCTCACCCTCCAGGTACAACAGGTGCTGCGGGAAGACCTTCGTATGCTTATCATGTCGGCCACCTTGGACAAAGAATCGTTGTCGGCTATCCTGCGCGCACCGGTCATTGCCAGTGCCGGCAAACAATATCCCATCGACACAAAATATTTGGGACAGGACGAAACCACGCCGGTGGCGGCACGCGTCGCCGGGGCGGTGAAACGCGCCCTCCGCGAATGCGTGGGCGACATCCTGGCCTTCCTTCCCGGCGCGGGTGAAATTCAATCGGCGCTTTCAATATTGGAGAACGACCTTCACGACGTAGTGCTCCACCCGCTCTTTGGCGACCTTCCCTTTCGAAAACAGCAGGAAGCGATTCAACCTCACCCGGAGGGTAAGCGCAAAGTGGTACTTGCTACCTCGATCGCGGAGACGTCCCTGACGATCGAGGGTATCGGCGTGGTCATTGACAGCGGTCTTTCGCGTGTGCCCCGCTTTGATCCGCGCAGCGGGCTTACACGCCTCGTTACCACGCGGGTTACCAAAGACGCCGCAGACCAGCGCGCCGGGCGCGCCGGAAGGCTTGGGCCGGGAACGTGCTATCGGCTATGGAGCGAAGGGGCGCACCACGGCCTTGTCCCGAACCGCATACCCGAAATTCTCGAAGCCGACCTCGCCACGCTCGTACTCGAACTTTCCGCCTGGGGGGTATCCGACATCAACACGCTCACCTGGGTGACGCCCCCGCCCAGCGGTGCCGTTGCGCAAGCGCGAAACCTCCTCGAAAGTCTTGACGCCGTCACTGACCATGTCATCACCGCGCGTGGCCGGAAGATGACGTCCCTCCCTACGCATCCGCGCATTGCCCACATGCTGCTCGAGGGCCAGGACAACCAATCACTCCCGCTCGCAACGGATATCGCTGCCGTCCTGGAGGAACGCGATCCGCTTCCGCGGGAGACCAGTGCAGACCTTGGACTGCGCGTTTCCACGCTTCGGAAGTGGCGAAAAGGAGCGCGCGTGAACGGCGAACGCAACGTGCTGGAACGCATCGAGCGGCTGGCATCTTCCTGGCGAAAGATCTTCCGGGTTGCCGTCGATAACACCGACGTCGATGACTACCTCGTGGGCGCGCTGATCATGGCGGCATATCCTGAACGCATCGCCCGGCAGACAGAGAAGCACGGCGAACGTTTCAAGCTATTCAACCATCGCGTGGCCAGGGTTCCGGACCACGATCCCCTCACCGCGAGCCCTTGGATAGCCATCGCGAGCATGGATGCCGGCAAAGGCGAAGGCAGGATCTTTCTCGCCGCGCCGCTCGACGAACAACTCCTTCGGCGGCATGCCACCGAGGTAAAGCACATCTATTGGGATGACGAGCGAGAAATGGTTGCCGCAGACCTTGAGGCGCGTATCGGCAACCTGGTGATGTCGCGCAAACCGGTGCATTCCATTTCCTCTGACGACCGCGTTCGTCTGCTCTGCGACGTAGTCCGGCAAAAGGGACTGCGCATGTTGGGGTGGGAGGAAAAAGGAACAGCATGGCAAAACCGCGTTCTGAGCCTTCGGGCCTGGCGACCCGAAGAACCATGGCCGGATGTGCGGGAAGAACAATTGCTGGCGCGCGTGGACGAGTGGCTGGCACCCTTCCTCTCGGACATTACCCGGCGTAGCGAACTGGAAAAACTCGACGCGGACACGATACTTCAAACCATTTTGCCATGGGAACAAGGTGCGCGGCTCAACACGCTCGCGCCCCTACGGCTGGAGGTACCCAGCGGATCAAACATCAAGTTGCAGTACTTTCCCGACGGCCAATCTCCGATCATGGAGGTGAGGTTGCAGGAGGTGTTCGGCTTGTTGGAGACGCCCGCCGTGAACGAAGGGCGTACCAAAGTCATGATGCATCTGCTTTCACCGGGTTTCAAGCCCGTCCAGGTGACCCAGGACCTGCGAAGCTTCTGGTCGAATACGTACGCGGAAGTGCGCAAGGAACTGCGGGCACGTTACCCGAGGCATTCGTGGCCGGAAGACCCATGGACTGCAAAGGCAATCCGTGGCGCGGTCAGGCGCCGGTAACCTTTATGCCCAGCTCTTTCAACTGTTCATCCGCAATGGCGGAGGGAGAATCGATCATCATGTCGCGGCCGGCATTGTTTTTTGGGAACGCGATGAAGTCGCGAATGGAGTCGGCGCCACCGAAGATTGAACACAGGCGGTCGAAACCAAAGGCGATTCCGCCATGCGGAGGTGCCCCGAATTCAAAAGCCTCCATCAGAAATCCGAACTGGCGCGCCGCCTCCTCTTTTGTAAAACCCAGGTGATTGAACATCATCTGTTGCGTAGGCCGGTCGTGAATACGAATGGACCCGCCGCCAACTTCCGTTCCATTGATCACCATGTCGTAAGCATTCGCCCTTACCTTGCCCGGATCGGTGTCCAGCAGGCTGATGTCTTCCCTTTTCGGCGACGTGAACGGGTGGTGCATGGCGTGGTACCGTTTCGTTTCACCATCCCACTCGAGCAGTGGGAAGTCGGTCACCCAAAGGGCTGAGAATTTATTTCTATCGCGATAGCCAAGTTTCTCGCCCATCAGCAGCCGGAGTTCGCTGAGTTGTTTGCGCGTGGCCTCCGTCCCGCCGGCCAGGATCAGCATGAGGTCGCCGGGTTCGGCGCCGAATTTCTCCGCCCATGCTTTCAGGTCGTCCGTCGTAAAGAATTTATCCACGGAAGACTTGAACGTCCCGTCGGGGCGGTATTGCACATACACAAGCCCTTTTGCACCCACCTGCGGGCGTTTCACGTAGTCCGTCAGCTCATCGATCTGTTTCCGCGAATATTCCGCACAACCTTTCGCGGTGACTCCAACCACGAGTTCCGCCGCGTCAAACACGGCGAAATGCTTACCGCGCGTGAGTTCGGTGATCTCCCTGAATGTCATTTCGAAACGGGTATCGGGTTTATCCGAACCGTACAGGCGCATCGCCTCATCGTAGGTCATTCGCGGCACACCGGGAAGATCGACGTTCTTTACGGCTTTGAACAGGTGGCGTATCAGTCCTTCAAAAACCATGAGGATGTCTTCCTGCGTGACGAAGGCCATCTCACAGTCGATTTGGGTAAATTCCGGTTGACGGTCGGCGCGCAGGTCTTCGTCGCGGAAACATTTTACGATCTGATAATACCGGTCGAAGCCGGAGACCATCAAAAGCTGCTTGAACGTCTGTGGTGACTGAGGCAACGCGTAGAATTCCCCGTGGTGGATACGCGACGGCACTACGAAGTCGCGTGCGCCCTCGGGCGTGGACTTGATCAACACGGGTGTTTCCACTTCGATGAAGTCCTGACTGTCGAGATAAGCACGCGTTTGTTGCCCCATGCGGTGACGCAGTTGAAGGCTTTCCCGCACCGGGTTTCTGCGAAGGTCGAGGTATCGGTACTTCATCCGCAGTTCCTCGCCGCCGTCGGTGTCATCTTCGATGGTAAATGGCGGGACGCTGGCCTTGTTGAGGACCGTGAATTCCGAGACGGTGATCTCGATGTCGCCCGTCGGCATCTTGTCATTCTTCGAGAGTCGCTCCACAACACGGCCCTTTACCTGGAGAACGAACTCACGTCCGGTCTCGCGGGCGGCAGCCATCAACGCGGGTTCTGTCTTGCTTTCATCAAAGATCAATTGTGTAACCCCATAGCGGTCGCGCAGGTCGATCCACAGAACACTGCCCTTGTCGCGAATGCGCTGCACCCATCCGCAAAGGGTGACCTCCTTATCGACGTCGCTTAATCTGAGTTCACCACAAGTGTGCGTCCGTAACATGCCAGAATTGTTAATTTTGTGATCGTAGGGGCTCCAGGGAATGCGGTAACATTCACATAAGCAGCCGCGAATTTAATAATAGTTGACTTTAACCGTTATATATTCACAAAACTAATGCTATGCTCCGGAGCTTCCTGTTGATATCCTTTGTCCTCCTGACCGCATTTGACCAACCCCGCCTTGTAAAGAAAAAGCTTGATCACGGCATAACCGTATCGGTTCCCCGGAGCTGGCGCGCGATGGATGACCTTGACTTCAGCGAGAGGCACCTCTCCGTACGACAGCCGATCGCCGCGTTTACCGACGCCGAACGCCGGTTGAGCTTCACGGTCACCACTTCGGCTACCCAGTGGCCGGATGCCAACAGGGAGCTGGCCAGCCAGTTCTTCAAGGCGAGTATTTCAAATACGTTCGACCGGCTAAAGATGATTGAAGAAGGCATTCACGAAGTGCACGGAAAGACCTTCATTTTTTTTGAGTTTGAATCCCGCGTGAATGGCAGCCGGGACGACCTTTCTCTGCGGGACCCGGTATTGCAGTACAACTACCTGCAATATCTCGTGGAACCGGGGCGCACCCTCGTTTTTTCTTTCCATGCGCCCATGCGCCTGCGCGAGACCTGGCAACCCGTTGCACGCACCATGATGCGCTCGGTGCGGGTCAAATAGCTACGCCCATGGAATTGTACACCGACGAGTATTTCATGAAGGAAGCCCTCAAAGAGGCGGAAAAAGCGCTGGCCATTGCTGAAGTGCCCGTAGGCGCCGTCGTGGTTTCAAAGAACCGCATCATCGCACGTGCACACAACCAAACGGAAAAGCTTACGGACGCCACCGCCCACGCGGAAATGCTTGCCGTCACGGCAGCAGCCAACTACCTGGGGTCGAAATATCTCAACGCGTGTACGCTTTACGTAACACTGGAACCTTGTGTGATGTGTGCCGGCGCATTGCACTGGGTACAATTGCAGAAACTCGTCTTTGGCGCCTCCGATGTCCAGCGCGGATACACGCTCGTGCCCTCACCCCTCTTGCATCCAAAAACAACCGTGACCTCCGGCGTAAAGGCTGATGAGGCGCGGGCGCTGATCGACACGTTTTTCAAACGATTGAGGGCGTAACGGGGAGGTTCCTATCGACTGCCCCCGATGCCAAAGCCTATGGGCCGGGAGCCCGTCGCCACCTGGCGAATCTCGAATTCGCTCACATCGGCCAGGTTCACCGTTTCCATCAATGCCGGCGTGCGATCCTCTTTTTGCATCGAAGCAAGACGCAGGTGCTGGTTCTTTACGGCCTCGGAGACCACCTGACGGGCCGTGCGGGCATTGCCGAAGTACTGGTCGCGGTTTTCATATAGGAATTCAAAGTAGCTCTTCAGGTGCCTTGCCGCCTCGGCGTTGGGCTTGACATCCTCCCGCGCAAACATCGACATGGCGATCGTGAACAACTCCTCCGGAGCATAGTCTTCGAAGAGAAAATATTTATCGAACCTCGAACGCAGACCCGGGTTTGAGTTGATGAACTGGTGCATGTTGTCCGTATAGCCGGCAACGATGACACCGAATTTCCCACGGAAGTCCTCCATGCGTTTCAGGATCACCTGTATGGACTCTGCGCCGAAGTCATGTTGTGAACCACGTTCATTCGCGAGGGCATACGCTTCATCAATAAACAGGACGCCGCCCATAGCCTCGGTAACCTTTTCCGCCGTCTTGATGGCGGTTTGCCCCACATATCCCGCTACCAACGATTGGCGATCCACTTCCACCAGGTGTCCTTTCTCGAGAATGCCCAGGCCCTTGTAGATCTTCGCCAGAATCCGCGCCACCGTGGTCTTGCCCGTTCCGGGGTTTCCGGTAAATACCGTGTGAAGCGAGAACCGGTTCAACACGTCCTTGCCGGACTCCTGATAAAACCGCACCAGCTTCACCATTTCGTTCACCTCTGTCTTCACGCCCTGCAGGCCCGTCAATGCGTTGAGTTCCGCAAGGCTTTCGAACAAGAGATCGTCGAGGTTGGTGTGGTGGTTCGACGCCACCGCGGGCGCGTGGTCGATCACCTGCGATGCATCGGTAATCACGCGTACCTGACCTTCCTCGGCACGTTCGCCCACGCGGAAAGGAATGGTGGCGATGAGCGCGTCCATGAACACCACCTCCAGCGTATAGGCGTCATCTTTCCACGTACCCGGTGAATCGCTTCCCCAGGAAGGGTACACGGTGTATATCTTGCCCACCGTATTCGGTTGAACGTAGACCAGCCGCGTGCTGCGCCCTTTGAACTGGCCGGCGTCATCGAAAAAGTTGAAAAACAGTTCGGCGTAATAGTCACTCGTGACCTTGTTCTTGAAGGAGAATTCGCCCCAGACGTACCGTGTCTCGTTGCGGTTGAACGCCGTCAAATATTGTTTTGGCGAAGCCGATGTGGCCTGCGCGTCGCCTTCAAAAAGGCGTGCTGACCCGATGTCAAAAAAGGGATTCTCTCCACTCGCGAATGCGCCCACATCCTCCACGTAGAAACGCGATTCTCCGATCTTGACCTCGTCGATAAAAGCTTGCCAGAGGTAGTTGCCCTTGACCCAGTAGGCACCGGGCGTAGGGTTGCCCCATGCATCCCGCACATACACCACGTTCTCATCCTTTTTTATCGCACGCTTCTGGGCAAGGCTGCACAGCTCCTTCTGGCCGCTGGTGGCCAGGAACAGGCACTTGAGGGTAATATTGGCCTCCCACTCCCCTTCGTCGAACAACTTGTTGAAGAACGATAACTCCACACGCATGTGTGTGGTTTCATGGCGACTGTACACCTGTCGGTACTTCTTCGTGCCATCGGCCATCCACTCGTCTGACGAATACACCTTCATGTCCCGAAACTTGTATTTCAGGGGATTCTCATGGTCGTTTCCAGGCACGGTATTGTTGTTATGGGCTGACATAAGGAGTCGGAATCGTCAGTAAGTTATGAAGAATTCGGGAACGTTGAAATCGCGAACGGGCGTGAATTTTCTTCCTTCAAAAGGGGTTGTATATTTGACCCGCTCTTGCAAAACCAATGTTCAACCATAAACTTATTATCATGGCATTTACGCTTCCCGCATTACCGTACGCTTTCGACGCCCTTGAACCGCACATCGACGCCCGCACCATGGAGATTCACCATGGAAAACACCATAACGCCTATGTAACCAACCTTAACAATGCCATCGCCGGTACGGACGCCGAGAAACTCAGCATTGAGGAGATTTGTAAAAACGTCTCCAAGTACCCGGTAGCGGTGCGCAACAATGGCGGTGGCCACTACAACCACAGCCTCTTCTGGACGGTTATGGGTCCGGGTAAAGGCGGGAATCCCAGCGGCGCCCTGGCCGATGCCATCAATTCCGCCTTCACGAGTTTTGACGAATTCAAGTCGAAATTCGCCGCCGCCGCAGGGGGCCGGTTCGGCTCCGGGTGGGCATGGCTCATCAAAGATGGCAGCGGCAAACTTCAGGTCACGTCCACGCCTAACCAGGACAACCCCCTGATGGACGTGGCTGAAACGAAGGGAACGCCCATCCTCGGCATCGACGTGTGGGAACATGCCTACTACCTCAACTATCAAAACCGGAGACCCGATTACGTCAGCGCATGGTGGAACGCGGTCAACTGGGATGAGGTGGCCAAGCGCTTCACCGCCAAATAAGCATAAACGCACTGAAAATGGTATCGCTTCGACGGTACCATTTTCGTTTTACCCCAGGCTATGACGACACGAGGATATCTTTCCCTCCTGCTGACAGGACTCCTGTTCTCCTGCCAGCCCAAAACATTCAACGAGGATTTCGTGCAGCAGATAAAGGATGAACTGGCAAAGAATGAAGGCGTATTCGCCGTCGCCGTAAAGGACCTCGGCAGCGGCGAAGAACTCCTCATCAACGCGCGCGCGCAGTTTCACGCCGCCAGCACCATGAAAGTGCCGGTGATGATCGAAGTGTTCAAACAAGCCGAAACCGGAAAATTCTCCCTTGACGATTCCATTACCATCAAAAACGAATTCAAAAGTATCGCCGACGGAAGTACCTTCAGCCTCAACCCTGATGACGACAGCGAGTTAAGCCTTTATCAACATATCGGGGAACGTGAAAAGCTTTCGACGCTGCTTTATCAGATGATCATTTCCAGCTCCAACCTCGCAACGAACCTCATCATCGAACGGGTGGGCGCACGGAATGCCAACGCCACCATGCGCGACATCGGCGCCAACGACATCCAGGTACTCAGGGGCGTGGAAGACCTGAAGGCGTATCGCAAAGGCATGAGCAACACCACCACCGCCTACGACCTGATGCTGATCTTCGAAAAGATCGGCCGGAACGAAATGGTGAGCGCCGGGGCCTCGGAAAAAATGATCGACATTCTCCTCGACCAGCGATTCAACGAGATCATCCCGGCAAGACTCCCCGCAGAAGCCAGGGTCGCGCACAAGACCGGCAACATCACCGGCGTACGTCACGATGCGGGTATCGTCTTGCTTCCCGACGGACGAAAGTACGTGATCGTCCTGCTCTCGAAAGACCTGACCAATGAAGACGCCGGAATCGAGGCCATGGCAAAGGTATCGGAAATGATCTACCGGCGGGTTGCGGGATGAGCCCGGAGCTGTTAAAAATTACAAATTACGAGTTTCGAATTACGAATGGGAAGCACGAGTTGGCGTTTGAGCGCGGTCGCCGGGGTCCTGTGACGGTGATTGCGGGAGGGTGATGCTTGTGGGTGTATGCCTAATGCCCAACGCCCGATATCTCATACCGAACTTCAAACTAACTCCTCATCGTCCTCAATGCCCCTTTTCAAAACACCGCCACCCAACCGGCAAACCGGCAACAGGCTGCCCGGCAACCAATCCTACGCTTCGGAGGTAGGCCACCCGTCCTCCAAACTCCAAACTTCGAACTGTGAACATCAAACCGGGAAACTCCCCCCTAAATCAACCCTGCCAATACGCCGGGAAAAACGCCGAGAAGAATACTCACGAGCGCGCCGCCTATAATCACGACCCAATGCAGCACCGGGATCTTAAGCTCCGGAATGGCATCCGCCGACTTCAGGTACATGGCAATAATGATCTTGAAATAGTAATAGATGCCGATCAGGGAGCTGAGCACGGCCACGAGCACCAGCCCGATGTAGCCGCTTTCAAACGCAACCGTGAAAATGTAGTACTTCGCAAAGAACCCGGCCAACGGAGGAATTCCCGCAAGGGACAGGAGCGACAAGGTCATCAGGAAAGCAACGAACGGGTAACGCTTGGCCAGCCCGTTGAAGACATCCATGGGGGCGCTTTCATTTTCTCCGGCGACGTTGTGAAGGACCGCGAACGCAGTAAGCGTGGCCATGGCATACGCGGCAACGTAGTAGAGGATGGCACCCTGTGATTCGGCATTCAAGGCGACCAGGGCGATGAGGAGATAGCCCGCGTGTGAAATACTCGAATAGGCAAGCATCCGCTTTACGCTGTTTTGGTAAACCGCGGTGATGTTGCTGACGAGCAGCGTAAGGACGGTGATTACCTGGAGGGCGTTCACCCATTCCCCGTTCACGCTGGCGAAGCAGACCGAAAACATCCGGAAGAAGGCGGCGAAGGCGGCGATCTTCACGATCGTTGACATAAACGCCGTAACCACCGTGGGCGCGCCGTCGTAAACGTCAGGGGCCCAGAAATGAAAGGGTACCGCCGAAATCTTGAAAGCCAGGCCGATCAGCATCAGGAGGATGCCGGCGGAAAGCATGGTTGAAAATTCCGTTGAGCCGGTCGCTATCGCATCGGCGATGTCGCGCAGGTCAAAAGAACCGGTTACGCCGTAGATCAGCGCGATCCCGAAAAGGAGAAATCCGGTCGCGAACGACCCCATGAGGAAATACTTGAACGAAGCCTCATTCGAAAAAATGTCAGCCATCCGGCTTCCCGTAAGGACGTAAAGGGAAATGGAAAGTATTTCGATACCAAGAAAGAGCATGGCCAGGTTGCTGTAGGATGCCATGAACACGGCGCCAACGAGTGAAAATAACACCAGGGCGAAATGATCCGTCACGTGGGTGTTGTTTTCGAAATAGTCCGTCGACATCATAAACCAGAACAGCGCGGCGATGGCGAGAACGGTGCTGAACGCCACGGCGTAGTTGTCGAACGTCAGCATGTTGTTGTAGTACGATACGGCGGTATTCCAGTCGAGTACCAGGAGGAGGGCGGCGGCCAGCAACCCGAGCACGACTACCGGAAACAGCATTCTCCTGAGGTTGAAAATCTCGGCCAGCAATGAGAAGATGCCCAGTCCTGATATAACGTATACTGCGTTCATTACTACTTACCTGTTTAGCGCCTGATATGAGGAGATCAAATTCAAAAGGTTGTCCACGGCGGCCTCGGAGATCTTCATGATCGGTGCCGGAAACACGCCGATCAGGATCACCAGTGCGGCGATGGGATAAAGCACAAGCTTCTCCTCAGTGAAGATGTCCGCGAAATGCTGCGTCTTTCCATTGCTTTGACCCAGCATCGTTTGCTGAAAGCCCCGGAACATGTAGACCGCTCCAAGGATCATGGTCAAAGCGGCCACCGCCCCGATGATCCGGTCATACTGGAAGACGGAATTGATCAGGAGAAACTCGCCGACGAATCCACTGGTAAACGGAAGGGCCACGCTACCCAGCAAGACGATCAGGAACACCGTCCCCAGCAAGGGCGCGGAATTCCGAATACCGCCAAGACTGGGCATGTCGTGCGTTGTCGTCCGGGAAAAAATGATGTCGATGATGTGGAACAATCCAACGATGACGATACCGTGACTCACCATCTGGATCATTGCGCCTTGCATCCCTACGCGGTTCAGGGTGAACAGCCCGGCGGCGATCAAACCCACGTGTGCAATTGATGAATATGCGATCAGGCGTTTGAGGTCCTTCTGCACAATGGCGAGACAGGAAGCGTAGACGATGCCGATAACGGCAAGTACGATCACCGTGGATGCCCAGCGGTCTACGCCCAGCGGGACCAACGGTAGCAGCCAGCGAATGACGCCGTAAATGCCCATCTTCAGCATGATCCCCGAGAGCAGCATGGTGCCCTGCACAGGCGCGGTCTGGTAAGTGTCGGGCTGCCAGGTGTGGAACGGAAAGACCGGCATCTTGATCGCGAAGGCGAGGAACATCGCCCAGAAGATGACACCCTGGGTGGTTGCAGGGAGCGATTGACCGGCGAGGTAAAGCGCTTCCACCGAAAAGGTGTGGGGAGCCGGCGTCTGATAGTACAGGTAGATCAGCGCAACGAGCATGACGAGGCTGCCCGCGAGCGTATAGATGAAGAATTTAAGGGTGACCGCACCGCGATTCACGCCACCCCATCTCAGGCAGATAAAGTAGATGGGAATAAGGGCCAGTTCCCAAAAAACGTAAAACAGAAAACCATCCAGGGCGACGAACACGCCCACGAGGGCCATCTCCATGGTAAGGACCAGGCTGTAAAAAGACCTGGGCCGTTCATACTCGTTTCTGAAAGAGGAGAGGATAATCAGGGGCGTAAGTACCGTGGTCAGCAATACGAGGATCAGGCTGATGCCGTCGATGCCGACGTAGTATGAAATACCGAGGGCATCCACCCAGGGTATGTTTGTAACGAACTGCCTTTCGGAGCTGGGCTCGAACTGAACGACAACGGCCAGGCTGATGAGCAGTTCGACCAGGGATGCGGTCAAAGCCCATCGCTTCGCGAGGTCAGGGCGTAACACGGCCAGCACGATGGTCGCAGCAAGGGGCCAGAAAATCAGTACGGTCGTTAACATTGGTAAATATCGATGTCGTTAGCCTTAAATTAATGTTGTTGCTGCCAGCAGGATGATTGCGCCGATCACCATGGCAAAAATGTAAAATGCCATGTCACCACTCTGGACAAGCCGGAGTGTCTTTCCTCCCCAAGTCACCAATTTCCCCATGCCATTGACGAGGTTGTCGATCATCAGCCGTTCCACGATCGTGTCGAACACGCGCGAAAGTAAAAACAAGGGGCGGACGATGGCTTTATCGTAAAGTTCATCCACATAGTATTTATGATATGCGACCCGATGCGCCGGGGCAAGGGGGCTTCCTTCCGCCGCAGGTACGGCTTGCTTACGGACGTACATGGACCAGGCGAGGAAGATCATCACTGCGGTAAACCCGACGATGACGCCCATCAGCATCCATTCGGTGCTGTGTGACAAGTGGCCGTGCGCAGCGTTGAGGGCTTGCGCGTCGGCAAAGACCGGGGAAAGGAAATTGCTCAGCGCGTGTGAACCGCCGAATACCGCGGGAATGCCCATAAATCCACCCACAACGGAGAGGACGGCGAGAATGACGAGGGGCACCGTCATGGATTTCGGCGACTCATGAATATGGTGTTGCACTTCGGCAGATGCGCGGCTCGTTCCTGAAAACGTCAGGAAGAAAAGCCTGAACATGTAGAACGCTGTGAGCAGCGATGCCGCAACGGCAAAGAACCATACGGCCTTGCTGTCCATGAAGGCTTGTGCCAGGATCTCGTCCTTGGAAAAGAAACCCGCAAAGGGCGGAATACCCGAGATTGCCAGCGTGGCGATGAAGAAGGTGATGAAGGTGACGGGCAGATATTTTCGGAGCCCGCCCATTTTCCGGATGTCCTGCTCGCCACTCATGGCGTGGATCACGCTGCCGGCACCGAGGAACAGCAGCGCCTTGAAAAAAGCATGCGTGGCCATGTGAAAAATACCCGTGGCAAATGCACCAACACCGAGCGCCACAAACATAAGTCCCAACTGGCTCACCGTGGAATAGGCCAGCACCTTCTTGATATCGTTTTGCGCGACAGCGATCGTGGCCGCAAAGACCGATGTAGCGAGTCCGATAATGGTAACGATCTCCAGCGTATAAGGCGACAGCGCGTACAACACGTTATTCCTGGCGATCATATAAACACCCGCGGTCACCATCGTGGCGGCGTGAATGAGCGCCGACACCGGGGTGGGGCCGGCCATGGCATCCGGCAGCCAGGTGTAAAGCGGAATCTGGGCGCTCTTTCCGATGGCGCCGATGAAAAGCAGGAGCGTGATCACGGTGACGGTTGATGAGCCCATCTCCACACCGCTTGCCGCTGAAAACACTTCGCCATATTCAACACTTCCAAAATGGATAAAGATCAGGATCACACCGAGAATAAGGCCAAGGTCTCCAATCCGGTTCATGATAAATGCCTTCTTCGCCGCGTCGTTGTAGTCCTGGTTCTTGAACCAGAATCCGATCAGGAGGTAGGAACAAAGGCCCACACCTTCCCATCCTACGAACATCAACAGGTAGTTTGAACCCATCACCAGCAGGAGCATGAAGAAGATGAACAGGTTGAGGTACATGAAAAACCGGTGATAACCGTCGTCACCATGCATGTAACCCACGGAGTAGACATGGATGAGAAACCCCACGCCGGTGATGATGAGCATCATGATGGCACTCAGGGGATCGACGAGGAAGGAGACCGAAGCGGAGAAATTGCCCGCGGAGATCCACTCAAACGCCGTAAAGGTGAAGGCCCTTGCCCCTTCGGGGGCTTCGAGCAATCCAAAAAAAAGAACCGCGGAAAGTCCGAACGACCCAAGTATCGACGCACAGGCAATGAATGAAACCCATCCTTTCGTCAGGGCCTTGTTGACCAATCCGATAAAAATAAAGCTGAGAAGCGGCGCAAGCGGTATTAAGCCAATGAGGTCACCCATTACCATTTAAGTTTGTTGAGTACGTTGATATCGGTAGTGCGTGTATTGTGATAAACGACGACCAGTATGGCGAGCCCGACGGCGACTTCAGCCGCGGCAACAGCCATGATAAAGAACACGAAGATCTGTCCTGCCCCATCCGCATGGTGTGCCGAAAAAGCAACCAGCAGCAGATTGACGGCATTCAACATCAACTCGATGCACATGAAAATGATGATCGCATTGCGCCTGTACAACACACCCAGCACGCCAATCACGAACAGGGCCGTACTCAGCCAGATGTAGTAGTTCAGGGGAACACCCTGGACAGCCTGTGTTATGTTCTCGTTCATTTGGTCAGTTCCTCAATCTTTTCAGCCTCGACAGCAGCCTTTCCGTTGCCCGCTGACATTTCCTTCACCCGCTTGCGGTGAAACTTGCCCAGCATCACGGCGCCTACCATCGCGGCAAGCAGAAGTATGGAGACGATCTCGAACGGCAACAAGAAATCGCTGAACAGCAAATCCCCCAGGTTCTTGACAAGGCCCGTGTTCTCGCTGGAGTCAAACGTCACCCGTGCGGCCTCAGCGCCGCGCAGGCTTCCCACCACGACCACCATCAGGAGGCCGGCGGTGATGACGGCTGCAAAACGGAAGAGGTTGCGCTTATGCGCTTCGTCGCGCTGGTTGAGGTTTAACAGCATGATGACGTAGAGGAACAGCACCATGATCGCGCCGGCGTAAACGATGATGTGCACCGCTGCCAGGAACTGGGCGTTCAACAAGAGATAGTGGCATGCCACGCAAAAGAAGGTGATCACCAGATAGAGCACGCTGTATACGGGGCTCTTCGAGAACACCACCATCAGCGCGCTCATCACGGCCAGAAAAGAAAGAAAATAAAATGCGTATAGGGCCACGTTTTATGGTTTACAACAAAGTTTCAAATATCGCCAGTCCCTGGTTTTTGCAAGCGTGATAGCATTATTTATTATGGCTGAACCCTTTGTGCTTTTTGAATTCGAGCACAGCGGGCGTCTGCCTCTTCGTAACGTCGATTCTCTGATCGACCCGTTCAACGAGTTTATCTTTTCCGTAGATGAATTCGTCACGATTAAATTGGGTCTGTACCAACCGGTCGGTGAGGAAGATCGCTTCCTTGGGGCAGGCTTCTTCACACAACCCGCAGAAAATGCATCGCAGCATGTTGATCTCGTACGTGACGGCATACTTCTCTTCCCGGTAGAGATGCTCTTCACCTTTTTTCCGTTCGCCGGCGGTCATTGTGATGGCTTCCGCGGGACAGGCCACAGCGCAAAGCCCGCACGCGGTACAGCGCTCCGCGCCATTGTCGTCGCGCTTCAGTACATGCTGCCCCCGCCAGATGTCGCTGAACTGACGTTTCTTCTCCGGATATTTTACCGTCGCTTTTCTTTTGAAGAGGTGCCGGAGGGTGATCGTTATCCCACCGATGATCGCAGGCAAATACATACGTTCCGCCCACGTCATTTCCTTCTTCACTACTATTTTCGAACGTCCTGTCAAAGATTGCATATCGTTTCCCTCCAATAGTTAGTCAGCCAAAATCATGATCAGACCGGTTACAGCCACGTTGGCGATCGCCAGCGGGATCAGCACTTTCCAGCCCAGGTTCATCAGTTGATCGTACCGGAAGCGCGGCAGCGTCCAGCGGATCCAGATATAGAAGAACACGAAGAACGTCACCTTGAACGAGAACATCCCGAGCGTCAGCAGCGACTTGGCCACCGTCGCCGGCCCCGTGTTGTCCCACTGCGTGAACGGGATGTCCCACCCGCCGAAGAACAGCGTGACGAACAGCGCGCTGGCCGTCACCATGTTCACATACTCGGAGATCGGGAACAGCGAGAACTTCATGGCGCTGTATTCCGAGTGGTAGCCGGCCACGAGTTCGGCCTCCGCCTCGGGCAGGTCGAACGGCACGCGGTTCGTCTCGGCGAACGCCGCGACGAGGAAGATGAACGCCGCCACCGAGAGCAGGATCACGTTCCAGCCCATGGTCGCCTGCTGGACGATGACCTGGTTCAGCGACACGTTGCCGGCGAGCAGCAGCACGCACACGGTGCTCATGCCCATGGCGATCTCATAGCTGATCATCTGCGCCGTGGAGCGCAGGCCGCCCAGCAGCGCGTACTTGCTGTTGGAGGCCCAGCCCGCGATCACGATGCCATACACGCCCAGCGACGTGATGGCGATGGTGAACAGGAACCCGATCGGCATGTCGGCGACGACGAGGTCCACGCGGCCCCACGGGGTGGGCAGCGGCGCCCCGAACGGGATCACGGCGCCCGCGATCAACGCAGGAATGAACGCCATGACGGGCGCCAGGATGAACATCGGCTTGTTGATGTCGCCCGGCATCGACTCTTCCTTGAGGAAGTTCTTGACGCCGTCGGCGAGTGGCTGGAACAGGCCCCACGGCCCCACCCGGTTCGGACCGTGACGGTCCTGGATCCAGGCGGAGATCTTGCGCTCGGCCAGCGTCGTGTAGGCGGCCGCGAGCATGTACACCGTGAACACGAACAGCATCTTGATCACGGTCGCGATGACGAACACGACCGCGGACGGCGGCAGTTGCATGGGATCCATCACGCGGCTCCCGCCGTGGCGCCGGCGACGACGGCCCCGCGCAGGCCGAGCGTGTCGTAGCTCATGCCCGCGAAGGCCTGTTCGGTGGATGCCATGGCGGCGAACACGTCCGCCGGCAGGAACGCATTGGGGGCCGACGGCACGCCCAGCGCGGTGTTCAGGTCGGCGAGGGCGAACCAGGCCGGCCGGGCGAGGCCCGGCGCCGCGCGCGCCTGCAGGAACCGCTGCACGCGCCCGCGCAGGTTGGTGAAGGTGCCTTCGCCCTCGGCCACGTTCGCGATCGGCAGCACCACGGCCGGCGTCGGCAGGCCGACCGGCATCACCGTACCGATGACGATGACCGCCGACGCCTTGCGCGCCGCGGCGATGTCGAGTCCCGCCAGCTCGTCATCGGCGATGACCAGCACGTCGCCGTCCTGCAGGCCGCTGAAGAGGTCGTCGTCGCGCCGCCGGAAGCCCAGCAGCTCCGCGCCCGTGACGTTGGGCGCGCGGTCGGCGCGCAGCGAGAGGTCCGGCACGCCCGGCAGCGGTGCCTCGGGCCCCGTGGCGCAGCGGAACGCGCCGTCGCCCTTGGTCGCCACGACCAGTTGCTTGAGCAGGAACAACGCCTCATTCGGCAGTGCGGGGCTCGCGACCACATAGGCGCGCTTGCCCTTGAGCACCTTCGCGGCCTCCTCGAGCGCGATCTCCCAGTCCACCGGCGACAGCACATCGTGCAGGCGCACCTTGGGGAGTTCGAGGCGGTCCGCACGGTTCATCCAGCGGTACCCCAGCCGCCCCTCGTCGCACAGGAAGAAGCGGTTCACATCCTCGTTGGAACGCGGCTTGTGGCGCACGACCATGTTGTCGCGCGTCTCGAGCACGCTGTTGCAGCCCTGCGAGCAGCCCGTGCACACGGAGGCGGTGCGATCGAGCTCCCAGGAGCGCGCCTTGTTGAGGAAGTCCTTGGACACGAGCGC
>CAZKBK010000050.1:0-29909 GCA_964551035.1 uncultured Roseivirgaceae bacterium
CTGGAGAAAGCGGGTGGCTTTCGTTGCGGACGACGGCAACAACGCAGACGGATATAGCGTTGTACACCAGCACCAGGCCAACCAACTCGCCACCTTCCTGGAAGCCCCGACCCGCGGCGTCGACACCGAAAAGTTGTTCATGGGCACATACCAAAAGCTCGTGCGTCCGAACGGAGAAACCATTCCCGATCTCACATCAGACATCGTCAGGACTTTCGACCGCGGCGCCCTGATCATCAACTACACGGGCCACGGTTCGGAGCGCCAATGGGGTGATGAAAATGTTTTCGACCATGAGGACATCGCTGGTCTTGAAAACAGGCTGCATCCCTTTCTCGTCACCGCAACATGCGAGTTTGGCCGACACGATGATCCCGGTCGTATTTCAAGTGCCGAGATGAGTATTCTACAACCGGAGGGCGGGTCCATCGGACTGGTGACCACCGCGCGCCTCGTCAATGTGGAAACGAATTTCAACCTTAACCTCGCTTTTTACGAAGCCCTCTTCCAACGCGATGGCAACCGGTTTTTTCACATCGGCGAAGTATTCAGACAGACGAAGAACAACAGCACGAGCGGTGTTGCCAATCGCAATTTCTCCCTGCTCGGCGACCCTTCCATGACCCTCGCCTTGCCTCCCCACGTTGTCCACCTTACGGAACTGAAAACCGCATCCGGATCGGATACCCTGAAAGCGCTTTCAACCGTGATTGCAAAAGGAGAGATCCGTACGTTCACCAATACAAGGATCGATTCCTTCAACGGCGTGCTCACGGCAACTCTGTTCGACAAGCAGGGTGAAATACAGACCATCGGAAGGAACAATCCGCCGTTTACCTATTCGGAATGGGACAATGCCTTGTTCCGCGGACGGGCGACCGTGGTCAACGGGACTTTCGAGCTGCGATTCACGCTACCCAAGAACATCGATTATGCGGTGGACTTTGGCAGGATCAGTTTTTACGCATACGATACCCTGACGCTGGATGAAGCCGCCGGCGCAGCGGCAGATTTCAAGGTGGGTGAGACCGAGCAGGGCGTATCCAATGAATCAATGTCGCCAACGGTTACGCTTTTTATGGGAGATACAACCTTCGTCAACGGAGGCATCATCACCCCGGATTCATGGCTCCTCGCACGAATTAGTGACAACACCGGGATCAACATCTCCAACTATGGTATTGGGAACAGTATCATCGCCACCCTCGACACGGATGCCGAAACGTTCGTTCTGAATGACTACTACATCGCGGATGTTGACGATCCGACCTCGGGCTGGCTGCGCTTTCCGGTCAAGGATCTTGAACCTGGAAGGCATACTTTCACGGTAAAAGCATGGGACCTTTTTAACAACGCGGCCGCGGCGACGGTCGATTTTATCGTTACAGATGGAGAACGGATCGTGATTGAAAGTTTCGGAAACTATCCCAATCCTTTCGATGCATTGACCACGCTTTTTTTTACACACAACAGGTCCGGCGATCACCTTCAGGCGGAATTATCCATTCATGACATGGCGGGGGGGTTAATCAGGACCTTTGAATTTGATCTTCCCGACAGCGGATACCGCACGGAGCTGGTGGAACTTTCGGGTGATGATATTTCAAAAAAAGCCGCCCCTGGCATATACATTGCGCGGCTGATTGTGCGTTCCCTTACGAATGGCTCTAAAAATGAGCAGGTTACCAAGCTATTTTTGTCGAATTGATTATCTTTAAGGCCTTGAAAACAGATCCGATGAGGTTAAATGCTTTCGTTGTAGCCCTCGCCCTACTGCCGGCCGGGTGGGCATTTTCGCAGACCACCAACCCGCAGCCGCATGAGTTGATCGGCGCTCAGAAAGCAATCACCACGGCCGTGCCCTTTCTCGCGATCACGCCCGATTCCCGGCACGCAGCGATGGGCGATGTCGGCGTGGCCACATCGCCGGATCCGAATTCGGCATACTGGAACGCGGGCAAGCTTGCCTTCATCGATAACCGTTACGGCGGCAGCCTGTCGGTAACCCCGTGGCTGGGAAAGATCGTTAACGACATGTGGATTGCGTCGCTGGCCGGCTTCGTGAAGTTCTCAAGAGAACAGGCCGTCGGCGTGTCCTTGAAATATTTTGACATGGGCGACATCAGTTTCCGGGACGACAACAACGTTTCGCTCGGCGACTTCAACCCGCGGGAATTTGCCATCGATGCAACCTATTCGCGCATGCTGTCCGAGTTTCTCGGTGTAGGTGTCACCGGGCGGTTTATCGCCTCCAACCTTACCGGAGCTTATCAGGGCTCCGAAGCGCAGACCGGCAGGAGCGTGGCTTCCGACATCGGCGTATACTATTCCAGGCCCCTTCAGTCTGCCAACAATGGCGTGTTATCGCTCGGCGCGCAAATCTCAAACATCGGAGCGAAGATCTCCTACACCGACAATGTCAACCGCGATTTTCTCCCTACCAACCTCCGCCTGGGCGGGGCGTACACCACAAGCCTTGATCCCTTTAACACCCTGACGTTTGCGCTCGATTTTAATAAATTAATGGTGCCGTCCGTCCGCGACAACGACCAAACGCTCCTGAGCGGTATGTTCGGATCCTTCTCCGATGCCCCGGGTGGCGCCAGTGAGGAATTTCACGAGGTGATGGTCTCCGCAGGGCTGGAATACTGGTATCGCGAGATCTTCGCGGCCAGGCTCGGATACTTCAATGAAGCCAAGGACAAGGGAAACCGGAAATACCTTACCGCCGGAATTGGGTTTCAGGCAGGGTATCTCATACAAGGGCTGAACAACTTTGTCATCGACCTCGCGTACATTGTGCCCACCAACCAAAGGGAGCATCCTTTAGCGGAGACCCTCCGGTTTTCGATCATGCTTCAAATGCGCGAAGCCGACTTTGAAACCCAGTCGCCGTCATCAACCGAGTAAGTGATGCTGGATCGCACAGTAGCGCCTGCCTACGTCGAGAGTACTTCCTTTGAACTTATTGCTCCGGAGAAAAGGCTGCTTCCCAACGGCATCGGCGTTTTTTTTATTCACGGTGGCGAGCAGGATGTACTCAAAGTTGAATTGCTTTTCCGGGCCGGGAGGTGGTTCGAAAAAAAGAATGGCAGCGCCTACTTCACCGCACATTTGCTGAGCAAAGGCACCCGTTACCGCGACAGCTTTGAAATCGCCGAATTTCTCGACCGATATGGCGCGCACCTGGAGGTGCATGCCGGAATGGATATTCTTTCGATCTCACTGTATGCACTGGGGAAGAGTCTTGAACCCGTATTGCAACTTCTCCGCGAAATACTACTGGAACCCGTTTTCCCAAAGAAGGAGATCGACCTGGCAAAATCCATTTACATTGAAAACCTCAGGGTCAACAACGAAAAGACGAGTTTCGTCGCTTCCAAGATTTTCCGAAAAACCCTCTTTGGTGAAAATCACCCCTACGGGAGGGAGCTGGAAGAACGGGACGTTGCGGGGCTCACGCAACAACACCTGTTTGATCACTATGACATGCGCCTCCAGAACTTCAGCGTCTTTGTATCCGGAAAGATAACCGAACACCATAAGGCGCGCATCGTCGATACTTTTGACAACTGGAAAGTAAGTGATTCAGAGCCTGTTGAGCGGGCGAGTCCCGAACACGGACCGGTTCAAACTTACCTTGAAAAAGACAACACCGTACAATCGTCATTGCGCTTCGGCCAACGATCGCTGACGCGCGCTCATCCGGAATACATTGAGGCCATTTTCGTCAACCACATTCTGGGAGGTTATTTCGGTTCGCGGCTGATGAAGAATATCCGTGAAGACAAAGGCCTCACCTACGGCATCTATTCATCCCTCCAGGCACTTCGGCACGGCAGTTATCTGGTCATCGGCGCCGACGTGAACAAGGAAAATGTGCGCCTTGCTTTTGATGAGATCCGAAAAGAACTCAACCGGCTGCGCACGGAGGAAATCTCTGCTGACGAACTTGCCACTGCCCGCAACCACTTCATCGGCAGCCTCCAGTCTGAGATCACAACGCCGTTTGCACACGCCGACAAACTGAAGACGATCTTTCTTTATGACCTTCCCGCGGCGTACTACCAAAACACGATCTCGCGCATTCAGCGAATGCTGCCGGGCGACATCCTCGCCATTGCTGATAAGCATTTCAACGAAAACCGCTTTACCGAGGTGGCCGTAGGCTAGCCTTCACATCCCGCAGGAATTCAAACCCCCGCTTGAAACGGGCCGCTACCTTGAGGCATACTTTTGTTACAGCCTGCCCTGTCAAGGCCACAAACACATCAACTTATGATCAATCAAACACTTGAGCAGACCCTGTCGAATTCCTTTGTCGTCGCGCCCGGTGTGTGGGGGCGCAAGGATACTTTCGTAAACTACTACATCATCGAGGACGAAACCACGGGCGAGGCGGCGATCGTGGATGCCGGTCTTAAATGGTCGGCGCCAACCATCCGGAATATGGCCAAGGAAGTCCTGGGCGAGGGTCGCAGGCCGGCCTGTATCATTCTTACCCATGGTCATTTCGACCACGTCGGCGCGGTTTCGACCCTCGCGGCCGAATGGGGAATTCCAGTCTATGCCCACTTGATGGAGTTGCCCTACCTGACGGGAAAATCATCTTACCCGCCACCCGACCCAACCGTCGGCGGCGGCATGATGTCACTGCTGTCCTTCCTGTATCCCAGGGGCCCCATTGACATTGCCGATTATGTTCAACGGCTGCCGGACGACAACAGCATTCCGGGGTTCAGCGAATGGAAGTATGTCCATACACCCGGTCATACCCCCGGCCATATCAGTTTGTTCCGGGAGAAGGACAAAGTGCTTATTGCCGGCGACGCATTTGTTACGACGAAAGCAGAGTCGGCAATCCATGCAGTCACCCACCTTCCGGCCATGTCGGGTCCTCCAAAATATTTCACGTCGAATTGGGCTTCGGCAAAACTGTCGGTGATCAAGCTTGCGGCGCTTGATCCGGAGATCGTGGCAACCGGACATGGAAAGCCCATGAATGGGTCGGAAATGAGAAATAACCTCAACCAGCTTTCACGGCATTTCGACCAACTGGCAGTTCCCGCGCAAGGGCGATATGTGGCTGAGCCGGCCGTCGCTGACGAGGATGGGGTAACCTATCTTCCACCGGCTGCAGCGCGCGTCTCTCCGGCACTCAAAGGGATGGGTATAGCCCTGGGGTTGTTCTCTATCGGCTACCTGGTCTTTAGTCAGGTGCAGAAGCTGCGCAGGGCGGAATCCCGCTTGGCAGCCCTTATTCCGGAGTAACCCCATCTACCGACGCCTGCAACGTTTTGGCGCGGTGAATAATCCTGGAATTACCGGTAACAAAGGAACTCGTGATGAGCGGCCTCTTGTCGAGATGCATTTCAGATTCGTCCGCGAGGTTTGCTTTAGTAATTACGCGCGCCTTGCCAACAATTATGGTGGCTTTCTGTCTCATTGACTCGCATTGAAGTTCCTTGCAGGTGAGATCGCTAAGATCGAGGATACAATTCCCCTTCATCTTTTTGACAATGATGCGGTCGCATTTGCCCCTGAAGGCAACCTTACCGTCTCCGCGAATGCTGATCATCACCGTGTACCTGGGACAATAGATAATCCCCGAGAGATCGAAGGTACCCTCGATCTTTATGGTCGCATCACCGTGGCTTCCGACAAGTATCGAATCGTCCTTGATATTTCCTTTGAACTCAAATCTTTGCTTTCGCTCTTTTGCCATCCCGATAATCTCCTCGCTGTTTCAAATCCTACGCCTCCTGAACAAAAGAAAGTCGGCCGAATACTTCCCGCTGCCCAGAATAAAAAGGCTCACGTAAATAAAAAAATACAAAAGGGGTAACTCCATTTTTCCAAACGGGTCTCCCCCATGGGCGATGAAGGCCGCCACCGCCATCGTAATCATCAACGGAATAGTCGCAAGACGAGTTGCGAGACCTGCCAGAATAAGTGCGGAACAAAGCACTTCCGCGAACACGGCAAGTACCAGAGATACCTCTGGTCCAAGGCCGATGGGGTCACCAAACCGCATCTCGCCATTTACCAGGCGCAGCAGTTTTGGTATTCCGTGCGTGAACATGAAGCCGGCGACGAAAATGCGAAGCAATAGCAGCCAGGCATCCAGGTAGGGCTGGCGAAAGCTGGTATCCAACAAACGTTTCATCGGTCAGGGTTGAATTCGCCGTCCCTTATGCCGTTGTCTCCTCCTTCGGGACCGCGTCCCTCACCCCGTCCCGGCCGTTCCTTCATCTGGTTGAGCCGGTAAGTGAAGGTGACCCGGAAACTCCTGGGTCGCCATTGCGACTCGGTCTCCTCGTAGTAGTCGCCGATCTCCGTAATTGAACGCCGTTTGCGGCTATTGAGAACATCCCGCACATTGGCTGTTACAGTACCCTTCCCCTTTAGAATATCTTTGGCAACCGCGAAGTCCAGGGAATAGGAAGAACGCCGCCTTCCCTGCGTGGTGATTCGCGGCGCGCGGTAGTTGAACGAGGTCTGAAATTCAAAGTGTTCCCCCAAGGTCATCTTCGATGTTGTCCTGGTATTGAAGGTGTGTGTATCACTGTACAGGCGATCGTCGTTATGCTGCCCCTCCGTGATGGCGCGGTAAAAATTCGCACTCGTATTCAAAGTCCACCATTGCACCGGGTTCAGCGAAAGGTTGAACTCCAGCCCATAGGCGTTTTGCGTCGCCAGGTTGATGGGGAAAATGAGTGTAATGCTGTCACCCTGTACTTCAGTGATACGCTGGATAACGCCCTGACGATACCGATAGTAGGCGCTTGAAAGCACCGAACCCTTTTCCCAGTTAATCAGGTATCCCGTCTCGAACGAATGGGTGTATTCCGGATTCAGGTTTGGATTACCCTGAAAATAACTCCTGGAATCACTGAAATTCGAGAACGGAAGCAGTTCGCGAAAGCGAGGCCGGTTTATACGCTTGCTGTAGCTCAGTTGCCACGTTTTATCTCTGGTGATCTCGTAACCCAGGTTGACGCTTGGAAACAAGTTGAAGTACTCGCGATGGTTCAAGTCCTCGGAAACGACGAGTTCGGTAGTGATATCGGAATATTCGGCCCGCACTCCGGCCTGCAGGGAAAAGCGGTTGAACTTATTGCCGGCCATGACATATCCGGCGTGAATGCGCTCGGTATAGATCATGTTGTTGTTGAATGCGGGAAAAGGTATCCAGTTGCCGTCCTCGTCTTGTTCTTCAAGGATATAGTCATTTTCAACGATGCGGGTAGTGCTTCTCAGACCGGCCTCGGCCTTTCCTTCTTCACCGAAAGGGTGAACGTAGTCGGACTGCACGAACCAGTTCTTTTCACGCGAGATGTTCTCGCCGCGTTGGATCACCAGCGGCCCATCGCTCGTTTGGGTGTAGTCGGAAGTTTCGCCGTCAAGGCCTTGAACGTATTGAAAGTCCGCAGTGAGGGTGTGTTCGTCGCTTGAAAACTCGCGCCTGAAATTGACGGCGGCTTCGAGATTTTTCTCATCTTCATGCTCGCGGTCTGTTCGAACCGACCGCCGCGCGAACTCACCGGCGTAGTAGTCATCATACGTCAGGGTCGACGTATTCAGTCCATCACCGAAATTGTACATCGCCGACCCGGTGACCGAGGTCTTTTCATTGAAGTAGTAGTCGAGCCCCGCCCGAAAATTGTGCGACAGTTCACTGCGCCGGCGGTCGCTATCGCGAAAAGAGAGCGTGTCCGGTGAAAAACCGATGAAGGAATGGGTATAGCCGGGGCTGCTCCGGTAGTCCGCGCCGTAGCTGGAAAACAAATTCAGTTTCCGGGTTCGATAGTTGATCGAATAGGAGCCGCCAAAAAACTCCGGATGGCCTGCCGTCGCATTAAAAGTTCCGTGAAGGCCGCGATCCTGTTCTTTCTTTAGGATGATGTTAATGATCCCCACCTCGCCTTCGGCTTCGTACCGCGACGAGGGGTTCGTAATCACCTCGACCCGTTCCACGAGGCTGCCCTGAAGTTGGCGCAGGGCGTCGGGATCACGCATGGTGAGGCCGGAAGGCTTTCCGTTGATCAGGATGCGTACGTTTTCACTTCCCCGTAAACTCACGGTGCCATCTACATCGACACTGACGGAAGGGACGTTGTCCAGAATATCTGCGGCGCTTCCGCCGGCATTGCTCAGATCCTGCCCGACATTGAAGACGCGTTTGTCAAGTTGCAGTTCCATTTGAGACCGTTCGCCTGTCACAACGACTTCTTCCAGCGTTCTGGAAAACGACTCCATCTGGATTTCCCCCAGATCCACATCCTGGTTGCCGATCAGGTCGATCGGTATTTCGCGGACCTTGAAAGAGAGGAAGGTGATTTTGAGAAAGTACCTGCCGGGATTTGCGATGATTTCAAATCGACCCAGATCGTCGGAGACGGACCCGCCCACCACGGATGAATCGGCGCGCGTAAAGACCGCAATGTTGGCAAACGGAATCGGATTGCGTTGCTCGTCGACAATCACGCCCGATATGGTGACATCGCGCCCATTGTCCTGCGCAATTGCGGACTCCGTTAAAAAAATACCCAATAGAATGAACCAATACTTTCTCATACAAGGTGTTACGAATAACGAACTCCAAAGTTGGAACATCTTTTTGAGGAAATTTTGAAGTTTCGGGACGGTTAACAAGCCGTTAACAAATTGACGGTCGGCTGGGAGGTGATGGCTAAAAGCTAACGGTAATGTGGTGCAAGCCGTCGGCGTAGGTGTAGCTTGCCTGATAGCCGCTCACTTCGCAAATCCTTCGGACGATGGCAAGGCCGAGGCCAGTTGAGTCGCCGCTTTGATTACTTTTTCGAAACCGTTCGAATAGCTGCTCTGTGGGTACGTCGGGGGGTGCGCCGGTATTGGTGATCCGCAAACTGTCGCCGCTAAGGCGCACTTCAACAGTCCCATTTGGAACATTGTGGCGAATGGCGTTACTCAACAGGTTCATCAGCAGGATTTCCGCGAGGTCGGCGTTGAGTTTGATCGTCACATGCTTGTCGATGCTCATTTGCCAGGAGAGCGCCTTCATTTCCACAAGCTCCTTGAACGAGTCGGCCACTCGCGCGATGATCAGACTCATGTCCAGGGGTTGGGCATTTTGAAATTCACGATTTTCCAGTTTCGTGAGCAGTGCGAGCGCGCTGTTGGTCCGGGCGAGCCTTTCGATAGCGTCATGCGCCGACATGATGAGTTTGGCCTGCTCGTCGGTAATGTTCGACTCCAGCAGCAGTTCGAGCTTTCCACGCATGATTGCCAGAGGCGTCTGTAACTCATGGGATGCGTTCTCCGTGAATTCCTTCAATGCCTGATAGTCGCCGAGCGCTTTGTTTGTCATTTCATTGAGGAAGTTGTTGAGTTCGGCAAACTCGCGGGTGCGCGTCCGGGGTAATGCCAGCGGCTTTTTTTGTCGGAGGTCAAACAACTGCATCGCCCGCAAGCTTGCATTGAACGGGGAGAGTATTTTTCGCGACACGATCACGCTCGTGATGCCAACGATCAGCAGCAAGGCAACGAAAATCCAGCTGATGGAGCGGATTACGCCGGTGATCGTTTCCTCAGGTTCAGGGGCAAAGCTGGTTGCGGAAATTACGTAATGCCTGCCGTTGATCCGGAAGGATGCCGTACCCTTGATCTGTCGTTCCGTACCCTGAAACCTCGAGTGCATGCCCATCGTGTCTTTCGTATGAAAGGGCACGGTGGGGGCATCGGCCGGAAGCTCGCGGACGGAAACAAACTGGGATTGGACTGAATCAGCAAAACCATGGTGCTGCAGCGCTTCGGCGGCATCTTCGATGAGTCCGGTTACGCGCCGGACTTCCTCCTCGTCGTTCTCGGCAACTACGGAACGAAAAACCAGGACACCGCCAGCCAATAGCACCACCGTGGTAATGGCCAGGTACCAAAGCGTAAACTTATGGACGAGCTTCATCGGTGTTCGTGTTGAACTTGTAACCCACCCCGTACACGGTTCCAAGGTAATCCCTTCCCCCGGCCTGGCTGATCTTTTTGCGAAGATTTTTTATGTGTTGATACACAAAATCAAAATTGGCCAGGTTGTCGGTATAGTCTCCCCAGAGGTGTGCAGCGATGGACTGCCGGGTCAGGACACGGTTCTTATTCGTAAGGAGGTATACGAGCAGGTCGAACTCCTTTTTAGTCAATTCCAAAGATTGACCGTTCACCCGCGCTTCGAGCGTGGTGGTATTCACGGTAATCTCATTGAATTCGATCACATCGTCGCCACCGAGGTTTTTCCGGCGGTAAAGGGCCTTCAGGCGGGCGTGCAACTCAGGCAGGTGAAACGGCTTTGTCAGGTAGTCGTCGGCCCCCAGTTCCAGGCCGGTAATTTTGTCGTCAAGCGCATTCTTTGCAGAGATGATCAATACGCTCGTTTCCTTGTCCCGTTCGCGGATAGAACGGAGCAAACTGAGACCGTTGCCATCCGGCAGCATGATATCGAGGATGATGCAGTCGTAGGAAAAGGAAACGATCTTGTCCTGGGCGGTCTGATAGGAGGCTGCATGCTCAAAAACGTAGGCCTCATTTTTCAGGAATTCAAGAATCGTCTCGGCGAGTTCGCGGTTATCCTCAATGACCAGCACTTTCATCGTGCTAAGTTAGCCGCTAATTTTGAAATAACGCTGAAGTGCCGGTCAGGCGGAACGCTTCAATTGAGCATCCACTCGACGCGTTTATACGTCTCATCGTGCGACTGGGCATTCTGAATGTTGCTTTGAATGCTTCGGATCATTTCATTGCTTCGTTCGCGCGGATATCCAAACTTGACAGCAAAAAGGTTGCACAACTTCATTTCTTCATCGTGTACAGAGTTGTCCACCGACATCATGTGCACCAGGTCATAGAACTGATTGAATTTCTCCCTCTTGTCGCCAGGAACCTGAAATTCCACGGCGTCGGGGTCGTTTTGAATTTCCTTGAGCCGGCTCTCACTGATGCTATTGCGCTTTGCGATCTTCCGCAAAAGGTCATGCTCGACGTGGTCAAAATTGCCATCGACAGCAGCCATTTCAATCAGGTTCTTCATGTGGCTCCGCGCTGTACCTTTCCCCTGCCGGAAAAGATTCAAAATGTCACTGAAATTCATGGTTTTGGTAGGTTAGGGAAGATAAAAATAGAGAATGCTCAAAAATGAAGCAACCCTTTCCGCGAAACGCGCAAAAAACCCCGCATGGCGGGGCTTTAAACTCATTTCTTCTTGGTCTCAAGGTCGGGCAAAATGAAGTCGTCAAGTGCGCTGGGCTGTTCCATGAGGGCTTCAATCTCCTCCACCGTTCGCGGAGCAGCGGACGAAAGGTGTTCGTTCCCATCTTTTGTGAGGAGGAAGTCATCCTCGATCCGCACCGCAATCCCCCACCATTTTTCGTCACATGCTGCGCCCTCAGGAATATAAATTCCCGGCTCGATCGTAATGACCATGTTCTCCCGCAACTGATCGCGGTCGCCGCGGTCGTGTACATCGAGGCCGATGTGATGGCAACATCCATGGGGATAATACCAATGACGCTCACGCGGATTTTTGATAATTCCGAGCTCGGCGAGACCCTTATTAATAACCTCGCGCGTCGCTTCCGTAAGATCACCGAATGTGGCGCCGGGTTTGCATATTTTCATCGCAGCCTCCTGGGCCTGTAGTACGAGCTCATAGATCTGTTGCTGTTCCGGGGAGAACTTTCCCGAGACCGGTATCGTCCTCGTGATATCTGCGGTGTACCCGTGGTACTCGGCTCCAAGATCCATCAGGATCAGCTCCTTGCTGGACACATTCGGTTTATAATTGTCAATGTAGTGAAGGATACATCCATTGTGGCCCGCCCCAACGATGGACGGGTATCCCAGGTCCTCTGCCTGATACTTCTTGAAAACGAATTCGTGAATGCCTTGTATCTCCCGTTCCGACATGCCCGGCTTTATCGCTTTCATTACCTCGCGCTGACCCATGCACGAAATGCTTACGGCCCTGCGGATGAGTTCCATTTCCTCTTCCGCCTTAATACCGCGAAGGCCGTTCATGATCCCTTCCAGGCCGCGCACATCAAGGTTGTTCTTCTCTGGTTCGCGCGCCACCGAAAGGTTGCTCGCCTCGCTGGGATAGTTCACCTTTACCTTGAACTGTTCGATGAGATCGTAGAGATCGGCGCTGTCGCGGGGTTCATCCCTGACATCGTTGTAAAAATCAAAAAAGAGGATCTTGTCGAACTTTTGAAAATCCAGGTTATACTTTGCGAAATCGCCATTGTCGAATGCCTGTTCCAGCCCCAGGCGGTCCCTGACACCCGCGTGGCCGAGCCGCCTTCCATTCCACATCTCGGAAAACTCGTCGCGCGGCTGAACGAATATGATCTCATCATAGCCGGTGGCGTTGGCGGCCGTCTGCTTTTCCTTGAACACAAGCAACACGGCGTTAGGCTCGCGATATCCCGTCAGGTAGTAAAAATCGGGATCCTGATGATAGACATAGTCCACATCGTTAGCGCGGTTGCGAACGGGGTTGGCGAAAAATACCGCTACGGAGTTCGGCGGAAGTTTCTCTCTGAGTTTCTCCCTGCGCTGGCGATGAAAGTCTTTTGAAAGGAAATCATCGGGGAGTTGGACGATCGACTGACCGTCGGCAAAAACGCTGGCCAGGCACAGCAAGCACGTTAAGAATAATCTCATGTCGGCGTATTAAGAGAGCAAATCTCGTAAAAAACGGACGCGGAAATCCGGTGTGATTTACCTGCGGTTGTTATGGCAGGATTTGCAATATTTTTTCGGGACGGGCGGAGAAACGGCGTCCTTTGAAGACCGTCTCCGACTACGGCCGACTGCCTTCCCACATAGACCATGAAAAAAATGAAACTCAGGTTCAGGATCCCGAGCCCGCGTAGCGCTCTTCGAGAAGGAAATCCTTACCCTTCCCATAAGCAATCAACTCTTTGAGTCGATAGCGTTCCAGCGTGAGAAGGTCTTTCACGTTGAAGTCACCGTTCGCGAGGACGCTTTCCACGACAAACTCATGACTTTCGCCGTGATTGACCAACCGATAGGTCTTACCCGTTCGCAACACATCAAAGGAGAGTCCGGCCATTTTGAAAAACGTTTTCTATAGGTCTTCTTCGCGTTCGAGCATCAAAATGGATGCCTGGGGAACGATGAAATACTTTTCGCTCTCATAAATGACCTCGATCGCGCCCTTCTGGAGGAATATGGCCAGGTCGCCTTCCTGAGCCTGTAGCGGGAGGTATTTCACCTGTTCATCCTTGCCCTTCCACACGTCATCCTCGTCGGCTGGCAGGGGTAGCGGGTATCCGGGGCCTGCCTTGATGACGTATCCGCTTTGGAGTTTTTCCTTTTCCTGTACGCCGGGTGGAAGGTAGAGGCCACTTTCGGTGCGTTCCGATTGCTTCACCGGCTTGATCAGCACGCGGTCACCCACGACAATCAACTTTTTCAAACGATTATCTGCCGTTATCTTCATTTGTTCAATTTTCTCTTCAACCGCAAATGTCGCCAAAAAGTTGTTCAATAAAAGGGTTGGCTGATCGGCATCGGTATTGCCGTTTTTTCAAAAAAACGGGACGGGTTCCATAATCGACAGTAGGGAGAAGCGTTGCTAGCTGGCGAGGCCCGTTTTGCTTTCCGACGCTTCGTCGGTGAAGAGGTCCGGTTGGTCCTTTTCCTTCTTCTTTTCCTCTGAAGGAACGTAAAGGGGAAGCTTGTTGAGGTTCTTGACGAGGAATGACTCGTCCGTATAGATCCCTTTTTGCGCCGCGTCATGCCTGATCTTGTTGGCGTCGGCTTCAATTTCCTTGATACTGATCTGTTTCGCCCGCTTCTCTTGCGGCGGGTTCAGTTTTTCCGATCGTTCAAACTGGCTCACCGACTCGAGTATGTCCCTGGGAAGGTCAGCCTCGCTGCGGTATACCAATTCAAAGAATTGTTGCGCGAAAAATCCATCGATCTGGATCCGCCGTTTCGACAGGTGAACGAACTTGCCGATGACCCTGCAGATGTTCTCGCGCTCTTCAGGACTCAGCTGCTCCGCAAATTCGTAGTCTTCGATTCGCCTGAGCGCAAGGATGATCGGCTCCAATGAGTCGATCGAGATGACGTACACGGTGTAGTCGCTGAGGCGAAACTCAAACTGGGTCAAATGTTCCAGGGTGTTTGCCGGCACTACCAGAAATATTTCGCGGCGCACGTTTTCTTCTTTCACATACTTTGAAACCCCTTCTGACTGATTCTTCAGGTACTGGGGGAAGTTGGAGAGGTCGTCGCCGGCAGGACTTTTCGCATCAAAGATGACATATTCGTCATTGACACGCAGCGTCACATCGGGGCGGCCTCTGAAGGGGACTGAATCCAGGTATTCAATCCCATGGCGGCTGCATATCGTCTTGATCCGGTTTTTCACGTTGTCTTCATGCGCGATCCAGGTCTCTTTCATTTTCAACAGGCGTTCGATCTCACGGTCGTGCTGTACCTTGCGTTCCTTCTCCCGTTCGTCCTGAACGCGTTTCATCGTTTCATTCACATTGACCGCGTATTGCTCGAACCGTTTGTTTTGCTCATCCTCCGTCGCTTTATACCGCAAGTTCTCTTCGCGGAGTTTTTTCAGCTCGGCCTCCAGGCGCTCCACCTTCTGCCCAAAAAGCAACACCTCGCCGGAGAGTTCTTTTCCACGCTTCAAGTACTCCTGGTTTTGGCTTTCAATCCTGGCTTTGTTTTCCAGCAAATGTTCCTTTTCAAACCGCAGGCGCTTCAACTCTTCGAGCGATTCTTCCAATGACCGGTTCCTGCTCCGTTCAAATTCAAGTTCGCGTTTCGCTTGTGCCGCGGATTCATAAGCAAAGATGAGTTTTTGAAGGTCGGCACTGGCGTCAATGAGGGCGGATCTGACGCCGCTCCACCGAAAGATTCTATCCCAAAACGTGACACCCCGCAGGTAGCTGAAAAAATGTCTGAGGCCTTCCGTACCTGTTTCCATGTTCGTAAAGTTAATGAAACTGTCTGAAGCAGCAATGTAGCGCCGGGCAATGACAACCCCTGTCAAAAGGCGCGGTCTCCAAATTGGCAATCACCTGGGATTTCGGTAACTTTGCGGTCCTGTTCAATGTCGGGCACTTGATCCTGCCCGGGCAGATATGAGCTGACATTCCTTGGATAAAATTAATTCGCTGAATATGACGGAGACACTTACATCGGCGCAGGCAATGGCACTGGAGGAAAAGTATGGCGCCCACAATTATCATCCCCTTCCCGTCGTCCTTGCACGGGGTGAAGGCGTTTTCCTTTGGGATGTTGAAGGCAAACGTTACTATGATTTCCTTTCCGCATACAGCGCCGTAAACCAGGGCCATTGTCATCCGCGAATCATCGACGCAATGGTTGCGCAGGCAAGAGAACTCACGCTTACATCCCGCGCTTTCTACAACGACAAGCTCGGCCTTGCCGAAAAATATGTCTGTGAGACGTTTGGATACGACAAGGCATTGTTTATGAACAGCGGGGCAGAAGCCAATGAAACGGCGATCAAGCTTGCCCGCAAGTGGGGATACACCACGAAAAAAATTACTGAGGACAAAGCCGTGATCGTGGCCGTTAAGAATAATTTCCACGGTCGTACCACGGCGATCATCTCCGCGTCAACCGATCCGTTGGCCCGCGCCGGCTTTGGGCCGTTCATGCCTGGGTTTGAAATTATCGACTACGACGACATTTCCGCGCTGGATCAAGCATTGTCCAATCCAAATGTTTGCGGGCTTTGGATCGAACCCATCCAGGGCGAAGCAGGCGTGTACGTTCCCCAGGACGGCTACCTGAAAAAGGCGGCGGAAGTCTGCAAGAAAAACAATGTATTGCTGATGATGGATGAAATCCAGACGGGCATTGCGCGCACTGGAAAGATGCTGGCGGCTGACCATGAGCATGTGAGGCCCGACCTGCTCATCCTCGGCAAGGCCCTTTCAGGTGGAACGATGCCGGTATCGTGCGTGCTTGCGGATGACCCGGTCATGCTACTCCTCAAACCGGGCGAGCATGGATCCACCTTCGGCGGCAACCCCCTGGCCGCCGTGATCTGCATCGAGGCGCTCCAGGTAATCAAGGATGAGCACCTCGCCGACAACGCGGAAAGGCTGGGAAAAATCTTTCGTGAGCGCATGCAAGCCTTGATCGGCAAATCAAAGCTGGTCAAACTCGTGCGCGGCAAAGGATTGCTCAACGCCATCGTCATCAACGATACACCCGAGAGCGAGACCGCCTGGAACCTGTGTCTGGCGTTTGCGCGGAATGGCTTGCTTGCGAAGCCCACGCACGGCAACATCATTCGTCTGGCGCCGCCGCTGGTGATTACCGAAGACCAGGTGCACGAATGTTGCGACCTCATCGAGAACAGTCTGCGCGAATACGAGGCCTCTTAGCCGCGCCTACTCGTTCCTTAGCGCGTCAACCGGGTTAGCGATCGCCGCCTTTACTACCTGAAAGATTACGGTGAGCACCGAGATCAACAAACTGACGACGCCTGTAGCCACGAAAAGGTCCCACGACAGCGCCGTGCGATATGCGTAACCGTCGAGGAACGTATCCATAAGGTAGTAGGCAATCGGACACCCCACCAGGATCGCGATCAAGCTCAGTTTCGCGAAATCTCCTGAAATCATGGAAGCAATACCCGTCACGGAAGCGCCCAGCGTTTTTCGGATACCGATCTCCTTCCGTCGGCGCTCGGTGGTGTAGGCGGCGAGGCCAAGAAGTCCCAGGGCCGAGATGATGATGGCCATAACCGTGAATCCCAGGGCAAGGTAGCCCGTCACTTGTTCACCTTTGTACAACGTTTCAAAGTCCTCGTCGAGGAACGAATAGCTTAACGGATATTCCGGAACAAACCTCTTATAGACGTTTTCGACATGCGCAATGGCCGCGGCGGCCTGATCTCCTTCGAAACGCACAAAAACGCGCGATGCCCAATCGGCTTTCTGCATGATCACAAAAGGATCCATGTTTTCATGCATGGACCGTCCGTGAAAATCTTTAACTACACCCACGACGGTACCCGGATAACCCCATTGCGTGATCTTCGCCCCGATGGGGTCTTCGAGACCCATCACCTCAACCGCCCGCTCCGTAAGCAGGAAGGTGCTGGTGTCATTGAACGCCCGGCTGAAGAACCTGCCTGCTTTCAGTTCCAACCCCATGGTCTCAGGGAAACCAAAATCAGCAACCACCGTTCTGAAAAAAATATGGGAGCCATCGGGTTTTCCCGGCCACTCTACGGAACCATTCTGATTATGGACCTCCACCAGGCTGTTGTTTGCGCGCGAAACGGACGTGATCGCGGAGTTTTGGAGTAGTTCATTTCTGAAGGCGTCAAAATTACCCCACAAATTGCCGCGGAGGCCAAAGGTGAGCACCGATTCCCGGTCGTATCCAAGGTCCTTGCTCATGATGTAACTGATCTGCCGGTATACCACCAGACACGAGGCGATGAGGATGACCGTAAGCGAAAACTGGAATACCACCAACCCGCGTCGCAAAAGGGTACCTCCCGACATTTGACTTGAGGAGCCCTTCAATACGTGGGCAGGTTGATACGACGAGAGAAAGAATGCGGGATAGCTTCCGGCGAAAAGACCCGTTGTGATGACAATTCCCACCAAGACAGAAAGAAACATCGGGTCGGCGAGATCGATGGCGATCTCTTTTCCAACGATGACATTAAACAGCGGCAACAAGAGATAGGCGGCCCCGAGGGCGATCAACATGGCTGCGAAGGTGATTAAAGTCGATTCGCCTACGAACTGAAGAATCAATGATTTTCGCTGCGCTCCCATCACTTTCCTGACGCCCACTTCCCTGGCACGCATAGCCGCTTTGGCGGTGGCCATGTTCATAAAATTGATACAGGCGATGACCAGAATGAAGATCGCGACGACGGTGATGATGCGGACGTATTTGATCCCGCCTCCAACGGGGCGGCCGTTCTCAAACTGTCCATGCAGGTATGCATCGGTGAAAGGTTGTAAAAAGAACTCCTGTTTGTTCGCGTCTTCTTCTTCCGAACGCGCGCGTACCCGCTGGTTGATCTTGTCCATCGCGGCCGTTGCCTGGAGGGGATCGTAGAGTTTCAGGAAGAGCGGGTGGTCATAATTCCCCCAGTTAAAGCCGTCGCCACGATTTTTTTTGTAGATCTCAAAAGGCAGCAGGTAATCAAACTGCAACGACGACTCGGTACCCGGATCCCTGAAAACCGCCGCGACGGTAAGATCCAAACGGTTGTTAAAGCGAATGACCTTTCCGACGGCGGATTCACCTGAAAACAATTTTGCAGCCAGGGAGTTTGAAATCGATATCGTGGACACGTCCGCCGTATCCATGTTGGGCTGACCTTCCAGTATCTCGAAACTGAAGAGCTTAAAAAAGTCAGTGTCGGCGTAAAAGCCAGATTCCATGAAACCCTCATTTCCCGTCGCCGAAATGAGCGAGGGCGCCATCTCCTGTATCCTCACGGCCATTTCGACTTCCGCAATGTTTTCGCGTATGTCTTCCGCCAGTGGCCCGGGCGTCACTGCCCACGTCAGAATTTCACCCTCGTTGATTTGAAGGTTCGACACCACCCTGAAGAGCTTTTCGCTTTCGCGATGAAATTTGTCCTTCCTGACCTCGTCATTTACCCACAAATAAATGAGAAGGGCACAGGTCAGGCCCGTCGCAAGCCCAACCACATTGATAATCGAATATATCCTTTGCCGGAAAAAGCTTCGGATGGCTATGACGAGGAAGTTCCTGAGCATGTTGGTTGCGTATTATATTGTAGATGTTGTACGTATCTTTTACAGATAATTGAGTTTAAAGTTTCAGCGCGTACCGCCTTTTTTTCAAAAAAAAACCACTTTGTCTCAGGAAATTATCCCGAGACGGGTGAGTTGTGCCCGAAGATCGATCGGATCGCGAAACGCGACGGCATGGAGCCCGACTTCTTCCGCACCTTTGACATTCCGGAGGTTGTCATCGATAAACAGCGCCCGTCCAGGGGCAAGGTTGTAGCGTTCGAAGAGCACACGATAAAATCCAGGGAACGGCTTCCGCGTCTTCTCCACGCCTGAAACCACGATTCCCTCAAACCAATGCAAGAATTCAAAATTAGCGAGGGCCCAGGGAAAGGTCTCGCTCGACCAGTTGGTCAATGCGTAGAGGCGAACGTTGCCGGCGTCGCGAATTTGCCGGAGGATCTCCACCGTACCTTCGATGGGACCACCGATCGTCTCCTGCCATCGTCCATACCACGCCCGGATGGGCACCTCCCACTCCGGGTGACGTGTGATCAACTCCTCCGTAGCCTCGTCGAACGAACGACCCGCATCTTGTTGATCGTTCCACTCGCTCGTACACACGTTTTCCAAAAACCACGTCACCTTTTCATCGTCGTCAAAGATCTTGTTGTAAAGGTATCTCGGATTCCAGTCGATCAATACCCCGCCGAGGTCAAAGATTACAGCATCAAATTTCAATTCAGACATACGTTATCCTATTTTTTCAACAACACGATCGGCGACTCTTGCCGGTGTAATCCTCTTCAGACACGGAAATCCACCGACGTAGCAGTATTCACGTCCGTACACAGAACATGGCCGGCAAGGCAACTCGTCGCGGCTGATTTGTATAATACTCTCGTCTCCCCGACCAAAGGGCCCAAAGCCAACGTCAGAATGCGTCCCGCCCCAGATCGACAGTAATGGAACACCCGCCAACGACGCCAGGTGCATGTTCGACGAATCCACGCACACCATGAGATCCAGTTTCTTCATGAGCGCAACCTCCTGGCGTATTTTCAACTGACCCGCCACAACTACGCAATGTTGTGGAAACAGATCTTCGAGACCCTTGAAGTATGCGATTTCCTTTTCACCACCGCCGAAAAGAAAGAACTTCACATCGAGACGGCCAATAAGGTTCTCCATGAGTTCGGCGTAGTAGGTCGGGGGCCAGACCTTCGTTGCATGGAGCGCAAACGGGGCGACGCCGATCCACTTTCCCTCCTTCGTTTGAAGGGAATTTTTCTCCAGCCATTCATTCGCGACCGCCTCGAGTGATGCATTTAGCGTGAAATGGTCCCCGGCCCTGACGTCAAAACCCAGCCCCGCCTTTTCAAACGCTTTGCGATAACGTTCCACGGTGTGCGGCAGGGGCGTAATAACCTTGTTTCGCCTCCGGCTGAATGCCGTTTTTTCTTTCCGTCCCTTGTCAAACACCACCACCGGCACACCGGCCACGCGGAAGAACGTTCTCAACAGCTTTGTCCTCAAATGATCGTGCGCATCAATAACCAGGTCAAACCGCGCCTTGCGGGTCAACGTGCGGAATAGCTCCGGCATTCCAAAGGCGCCATTGTACGTGTAATCGACGTCCGCCGGAAAAACCGTTACGCGCTCGATATCGTAAAAGAACGGCGCAAACTTCGGCCGGGTGGCCACCGTAACCTCGACGTCGGGATGCGACGCGACGAGTGCGCGGATGACGGGCAGTAGCAACACGACATCACCCATGGCTGAAAAACGTAAAACGAGGATTTTTTTCAATGTATTCGAGGATATTCAATCAGATTGATAGCAACTGAAAACGTACCGGCCAGCGAATTGTTCAGCGCGTTTCTGTTTTTTTGCCATAGAGCATCGGATTAAGGGCGGCGTCGTTGTACATCTTCATCTGCCGGTAAACTTTGAACCGTCGCTTGCCCGAAGCGATGTCTTCGACGAGTTCGTCGAACGCAGCACGCATGTCGTCGCGCTGCTCAAGAAGCACGCTCAACCTGGCCCGGCACCGGGCGATGTGGTCAGCGCCGGCATCTTTACGGTCCGCCTGCTCTTTCATATGAAAGATCTTTAACATAAGAATGCTCATTCGATCGAGGAGCCAGGCCGGTGTTTCTGAATTGATCCGGGCCGACGGTGCCGGCACAGCATCTTTGAAGATTTCGAGGAAATAGTCGTCGACTCGCTCTACCGTGTCCGTACGCTCCTGGTTAGAGCGGTCGATACGCCGCTTGATGGCGAGGGCTTCTGCGGGATCAATGTCCGGCTTGCGGATGATGTCTTCGAGATGCCATTGCACCGTATCGATCCAGTTCTTGGCATAGAGAAGGGCTTCAATGGTCCCCTTCGGAAAAGGATTCGCTAATGGCGCGTCTACATCATCGAACCTGTGATAGTCGTCGATGCTGCGCTGGAAAACCCCATAACAATGTTCCGCTGACAACATAGTTCCTTAAATCAAAATGTCGCTCGCAAGGCAAAGCTGCGAATATACATCCTGCAAAGGTAGGTGAATCTACGAAAATCGATTACTTCGCGTGATCAGCGCGAGAACAAAAAAATATCCGGTCCACATAGGGGTTTCCGCCGGGCCAGTTGTCATAACCTTGAATGCCTTAAAAGCGTAAATTGCACCGAAAGCAGACAAAACGGTGAGTTTACCCCACATACAGCAAGTTGAGGCGCTGGCTAAAGGCGACATAACCGTTTTTGAGATGTTTTTCAGAACCCACTATCAGCCCCTTTGCGCGTATGCGTATACCTTTCTGGAAGACAAGGAAGAGGCGGAAGAAATTGTACAGACTACCTTTCTTTCATTGTGGGAGAAGCGTGCCAGCCTCAACATCCGCACCGCCATCCGGCCCTATTTATACGCGATGGTCCGCAATGCCTGCCTCAACGTGATCAAGCACAACAAAGTCAAACAGATGCATGTGGTGGAAGAAACGGCGTTGTCGCCACAAACCCATGAGGGTGTAGCTGACGCCGTACACGCTTCGGAACTCGAAATCCACATTCAGCGGGCCATGAACAAATTGCCGGAACAATGCCGGCTCGTGTTCAAACTGAGCCGTTTCGAAGAACTCAAGTATGCCGAGATTGCTGAACAACTGGATATTTCGGTAAAAACGGTCGAAAACCACATGGGCAAAGCCCTGAAGATCATGCGGCAGGAGCTGCAGGATTACTTGCCCCTCGTGATTGTACTTATGAACGGATTGCTATTCTGATTTGAAGACACCGGATCACCATATAGACGAATTGATAGGCAAGTATCTGGCCGGAGAAACCGATGGCGCCGAGCAAAGCCAGGTGGAAGAATGGATCGCGGAGAGCGAGCGCAACCGGAAATATTTTGAGCAACTCCGCGTGGTATTTGACCGGGCCGCGCGGGTGAAGGATATCCCCACCTTTGACACCGATGAGGCGTGGTCGAGGATGAAAGCACGCCTCTCGGGGGAGTCGAAGGTGAGACCGCTCGGGGCGGACGGGCCCTCCGCCTGGACATGGGCCATGCGCATTGCCGCCGGTCTCACGGTGGTTGCCGTAGCCGCGCTGTTCGTTTATCAATTCACGCGCCCGGCCATCACCAATACCTACACCGTCGCCAGTGATCAAACCACAGTTACCGATACCTTACCCGACGGAAGCGAGGTCGTCCTTAACCGCAGTTCACAGCTCAGTTACGCCTACAACCGCAAGCAGGAAAAACACATTGTGACGCTGAAGGGCGAAGCCTATTTCACCGTCTCGGACAGCGGTGAAGGAGATTTCTTCGTCCAAACGGGCGAGGTCTTGATCGAAGACATTGGCACGTCATTCAACGTCAAGGCGTTGCCGGAATCAGTGCTGATCGAAGTCACCGTCGATGAGGGCGAGGTGCAATTCTACACCCACGATCAACCGGGGTTGAAGCTCACCGCGGGTGAAACCGGAGTCTACGACAAAACATCCCGAAACTTTTCCAAGGTCGCCACGGCACCCAATGCCGCCGCCTATAAGAGCAAATCGTTTCATTTCCGCGCGATGCGCCTGAAAGACATCGTTGACGACCTCAATGCGGTCTACAATAAGCCGATCATTATTGAGGACCACCTGTACGCGTGTCGGCTGACCGTTGCGTTCGAGCAGGAAGAAATCGAAGAAATTACCGAAGTGATCGCCCAGACGCTCGGACTTACCGCCGACATCCAATCGGATAAAATCCTCCTCAAAGGCGATGGCTGTGAGTAAAGGAATACTGGGCGGGCTGGTTCTGCTGTCGATGATCCTGTCCTGGCACGGACAGGCCCAGTCGATTCCTCCCCTTGAACAGCAAATCACGATCTCATTCACCAACGAGCCCCTGGAATCCGCGCTGACCGGCATCGCAGAGCGGGGCGGGTTCACCTTTTCGTACAGTCCGTCGATAATCGAGACCGGTCAGCACATCACTAAAAATTTCATTCACAAGACGGTCCGACAGATCCTTGATGAAATCTTCGACGGCGACGTGGCCTACAAGACGCGGGGAGAATACGTTATCCTCAGCCGCGCAAAAAAAAGACAAGCCGCGGATGAGCCTGTGAAAGTGTCCGGCTACATCGTTGACGATGAAACCGGCGAACGCCTTCACAATGTCACCGTGTATGACCCGGTCACCCTCGCTTCGGCCCTGACTGATTCCTTTGGGTATTTTGAAATGGAGATCAACAATCCCCCCCCGGACCTCACGTTGGCCATCAACAAGGCCGCATATGCGGATACGGTCCTCACCATCCCGCGTGGACAACGCAGGCTGCTGAGTATCTCCATGAAAGTCAACCGCGGCATCGCGGCCATGACCGACAGCGTAGGACACAAGCTTCGGCGTTTTTGGTCAAAGACGAATCTCTTCAAGCGCCAGCGGGTGAACATGACCAATGTTCGTGATACGATCCATCGGGCGATGCAGGTATCGTTTGTCCCGTTCGCAGGGACCAACCATGGCCTTAGCGGCAGCGTGGTCAATGACTACTCCCTGAACATCCTCGGCGGGTATGCGATGGGCGTGAGGAAAGCCGAGTTCGGGGGCATATTCAACGTGGTCCGCGGCGAGGTGTCCGGGTTTCAGGCCGCGGGCGTGGTGAACTATGTGCAGGAAGGCGTGCGTGGCGTACAGCTCAGCGGAGTCGCCAATCTCAACGGTGGGCCTGTTGGCGGCGTTGTGGCGGCGGGCGTGTTGAATTTTTCGGGTGGCGAGTCGAAGGCCGTGCAGTTGGGGGGCGTAATGAACGTTACCTTCGGCGGCCAGCGAATGCCGCATTTTGCAGGTGTGCTTAACCTTACGACGGCAGACAGCAGAAGCCAGTTGGCTGGCGTTCTAAACATCGCTGGCGGCAATGTGAAAGGCGCGCAAGTGGCGGGGGTGATGAACGTCGCCGGCAGAAGTGTGACAGGCACGCAGGTCGCCGGCGTGCTGAACCTGGCCGGTGGCGACGTGAGCGGCGGTCAGTTCGGCGTTGTGAATATCGGACGCAACATCCATGGTACACAGACGGGGATATTCAACTTTGCCGACAGTGTGTCCGGCGTGCCAATCGGCCTCATCAGTATCGTTTTGAAGGGCTATCACAAGATCGAAATTTCCGCGGACGAGGTGTTTAACACGAACCTTGCCTTCCGCACGGGGACGCGCGCTTTTTATAACATCCTGTCGGCGGGGATGAAAGCCCGCACGCTTTCGGACCCGGCGACGTTCTGGACGTTCGGATATGGTCTCGGCACCGCCCCCGCCCTTTCAAAAAGGGTCTTCCTGAATGTCGACTTCACGGCAAACCAGGTCGTCGAAGGGAATTCCCTTCGCTATCTTAACCTGTTGAATAAAATGTACCTCGGGGTTGACGTCCAGCTTTCACCCAAAATTTCCCTCACAGCGGGCGGGACGTTGAACTTGTATCTCACCGATCCACGCCACGATGGATACTGGCCCCTCTTCACGCGATACGAGCCTACCCTGTTTTACAACAAAGATCTTCACGAATCCGTGAACATGAGGATGTGGTTTGGCGCCAAAGCCGGAATACGTTTCCTGTGAGCGGCGCGAATCATTCGCGGCAGGTCCTTCCCTGACTGAGTGCTACGCTCAGGCGGCGACCGGCTGCGGCTGCATGGCGGGTTTCGCTCCGAGATGCTTCAACAGTCGTGCATGGCCCATGATCGCACCAAAAAAGGTCGGCTCCGCCTTGTAGGGCAACCCGAACTCTTCGGCCGTGCGCCTCACAATCGGGGAGATCTTCCTGTAGTGCACGTGGCAAATGTTCGGGAAAAGGTGGTGCTCAACCTGGAAATTCAGCCCGCCCACATACCAATTCAGGATGCGGTTGTTGTTGGCGAAGTTCGTGGTGGTGAGCAACTGGTGAACAGCCCAACTGTTTTCCATCTTGCCCTTATCATCGGGAAGGGGGTATTCGGTCCCCTCGATCACATGGGCTGGTTGGAAAATGATGGCGAGAATGAAACCTCCGAGGTAATGCATGGTGACAAATCCGAGAAGAACCTGCCACCACGCCAGCGGCAACAACACCGCCGGCAAAACAAAGATATAGGAGATGTAGAAAAGCTTTGATGCGATAAGGATTGCCCATTCGGTAACAATGTTCGCTTTCTGCTTCTTCACCAGGCCGTCCTTTTGATAGCGCACAATCCGCACGAAATCCTTAACCAAAACCCACACCAGGGTGAGCAGGCCGTAAAAAAACCAGGCGTAAAGATGTTGAAAGCGGTGAAAAAATTTCCATTCGCCATGGGGTGTCATTCGCAGGATACCCCGGGGGCTGATGTCCTCGTCCACGTCATGGATGTTGGTATAGGTATGGTGGAGAACGTTGTGCTGAACCTTCCAGTTGAACGCGTTCCCGCCCACGAAATTCAGGGAGAAACCGAGCAGGTTGTTTACCCACGCCTTACGCGAATAGACCCCGTGGTTGGCGTCGTGCATGACCGCGAGGCCGATACCACCGATGCCGATACCCATAACCAGGCAAAGCACGAACATCAACCAGATATTGGAGACCACTCCCGTAATCATCAGGAAGTAGGGAACCAGGTAGATCAGGTACATCGCGACCGTCTTTACTTTCATTTCGGTGTTGGCATACCGGGTAACGCTGTTTTTCTTGAAATACTCGTTCACTCGCTGGTTAAGCGTTGTGACAAAGTCAGCCTGCGCTGACGCGAAGCGGATGGGGCTCTGTTGCATAATGGATTAAAAAAGATCGACCGGAGGGTTTTTGGAGAAAATATTTCTCTAAATCTAATGATAAAATGGAGGTAAAGCGAGTGATCTGCCGGAAATCCCGCTTACAAAAGTAAGGAATCCAGCCATATTTGACCGTTTTATGGAAGTTCCGCGATGATGGTCCGGCCTCCCCTGGTCGTGTCGCCAACCTTTACGGTAATGACCGCATCAAGGGGAAGAAACAGGTCGACGCGGGATCCAAATTTGATAAAGCCGAACTCCTGCCCCTGCTCCAGGACCGTTCCCTGGGTGACATACCAGCGGATTCGCCGCGCAAGCGCACCGGCAATCTGGCGGAAAAGGATCTCAACACCGTTACTCATCCGCACGGCGATGGTGGTGCGCTCGTTCTCCGTGCTCGACTTCGGGTGCCAGGCAACGAGGTACTTTCCGGGATGGTATTTGACAAAACTGATCTCGCCGCCCACCGGCATTCGGTTCACATGCACATTGACGGGCGACATAAAAATAGAAACCTGCTTGCGTCGCTCTTTAAGGTATTCGGTCTCTTCCGTCTCCTCGATGACAACGACCTTGCCGTCCGCGGGCGCCAGAACGTGCCTGGGATTGCGTGTGATCGAAAATATCGGGTTTCGGAAAAATTGTAGTATCAGGAGGAAAATGATGACGCTGGCGAAGATCATCGAGTATTGCGCAAGGGCACTGGTCGGAAAGAAATAATAGACGCCCCAGTTTGCCAACAGCAATATGATCAGTAAAACGAGCAGGCTCTTGTAGCCTTCTTTGTGAATGGTCATCCTTTGGAAAAGTTAATGCCGCGTGGAGCCAACTCCACCCGGCAAATTTACAGACATTCGCTGAAGTGACAACGATTAATTTCCGCTCCGTGGTTCAACGAGGCAATCAGTACCCGCCGCGATACTTATAAGTTTTTGAAACCTTGTCGATTGCCACCATGTAGGCAGCAATACGCATCGGCACATTGTACTGGATGGACGTCTTATAGACATTGCTGAATGCGTCTTTCATGATCCGGTCGGAACGCCGGTTCACACGATCTGCCGTCCATTTGTAGCCGAGACGGTTTTGGACCCATTCAAAATAGGAAACGGTTACACCGCCGGCATTTGCGAGGATGTCCGGCACAACGGTAATGCCTTTTTCGTTGATGATCTTGTCGGCCTTTGAGGAGGTGGGGCCATTGGCACCCTCGACAATAAGCTTGGCCCTGATGTTCGGCGCATTCGAACTGGTGATCACATCCTCGGTTGCCGCGGGCACGAGCACATCCACCGGCAGCGTCAGCAAATCGTCGTTGCTGATCTTTTCCGTACCGGCAAATCCGTCGAGCGAACCCTTGTGCTGTTCGCGATATTTCATCGCCGCGACGATGTCAATGCCTTTCTCATTGTAATAGGCGCCCGATATGTCGCTGATCGCCTGCACCACAAGCCCGCGTTCCGACAACAGCCTCGCCGCCGAGGAGCCTACGTTTCCGAAGCCCTGTACCGCGCACGTTGCTTTGTAAGGGTTGATCTTCAGCTTTTCCATGGCCGACATCGTCGCCACCATTACGCCGCGGCCGGTAGCCTCCGTCCTTCCCAGCGAGCCGCCGAGCACGATGGGTTTACCGGTAACCACCGCGTGCGTGGTCATTCCCTGAATGCGGGAATACTGGTCCATGAGCCAGGCCATTTCGCGCGGGCCGGTTCCCATGTCGGGAGCAGGAATATCGCGGTCGGGACCGAACACATCGGCCATCGCCTGGGTAAACGCGCGCATGAGCCGTTCAATCTCACCAGCCGACATTTGGCGCGGATCACAACACACGCCGCCCTTTGCTCCACCGTACGGAATATCCACCACCGCACATTTCCAGGTCATCCATGCCGCTAGCGCCTTGACTTCGTCGAGGTTGACGTGCATGTCAAAACGGATCCCTCCTTTCGACGGTCCCAGAATCGTCGAGTGGATCACGCGATAACCTTCGAAAACCTTAATGGACCCGTCGTCCATGGTTACCGGCAGCGACACAATCACTTGCCGCGCGGGATTCTTTAAGACGTTGTAGATTTCTTCTTCCAGACCCAGAATTTGGGATGCAACCTGGAAGCGGGACATCATGGCCTCGAAAGGGTTTTCCCTGTCTTTTAACGGTGCCGGTTCAATGTATGCCATATCAGGATTGAAATTCGACCGAAACCACCCCGGTCAGGTCAAAATCCCGGCTTCGGAATGGTTCTAAAACGGTTGCAAAGATAGTCAAATAAGCATCAGCCAATTCTTTTTTGAAGGAAATTGCTTTTTCTCAAAGGGATTAGCGGGCATTTTTGATTTGATGTAACCGTCGGTGATCAACAGACAGTTTTCCCGCTCCAAGAAACACCAAACAGCATGAACCGAAAAGCATAACCAGCGCATCAAACGCGTTCAAAAAAGCGTCGCCGATGTGCGCAATCAGCAGCGCGAACGAAAAATTGACGACCATGACCATCGCCGCATACCTCACGTAGGCGCCAACCAGGTAAAGCAACCCACACGCGAACTGGGCGGATACCGATACGACTGCGGCCACCAGTGGAAAAATAAGGCCACGCCCATCAAGGTAGTCCCGGAACTCAAGCATCCGCTCCCAACTGAGAATGTTGTCCAGCGTCCCATAGATCAGCCGCCAGGCGAGAACGATCCGAAGGAAAATCGCTCCGTAGCTTGCGCGCTGTTCAAAAAATTCGTCGAGCATGGTCAACCCGTTTTGTTCAGAATAGTTCCAGGTAAACGACAATAAACGGCGCTGATATTAACAGCCCGTCAAACCGGTCAAGGAAGCCGCCATGACCGGGCAATGTGTCACCCGAATCCTTTATTTCAATGCTTCGCTTCAGCAGCGACTCCACCAGGTCGCCAAAGGTACCGCCCACCACAATGATGATCCCGATGATGACCCAGTTTGCGAGAGTCAGGGATGTGTCGCCGTTTACGGCTTCAAAAAAGAACGGCAACGCGACGGCAAAAGCCAACGCCAGCAAGGCGCCGCCAAAAAAACCCTCCCACGATTTCTTGGGCGATATGCGTTCAAATAGTTTTCGCCTTCCGAACCGCGTTCCCGCAAAGTAGGCGCCGGTATCACTGGCCCAAAGTATGAACAACGATCCGAAGAGGATTTGATAATTGTAAGACCCCTCCTCATACACGGCCACATTCAGCAGCGCAAACGGCACCGATACGTAAAAGATGCCCAGAAAGGTAAACGCAATGTTGGTGAATGGCTTTCGTTCGAACTTCTTATACAGCTTGATCATGTAGACGAACGAGACGAACGGAAAAATGAGGAAGTAATGCCGGTATGAAAGGTCACCCTTTTCAATAAAAAAAGACAGGGCGAAAATGACGATCCCACAGAGCACACCGAAAGTTTTTTGCGGCACCATGCCGTCCAGGCCGGCGAGCTGGTAGAATTCCATTAACGCAAGGCTGCAGATCAGAAGGAACACGATGAAATAGGTCCATGGGCCGAAGCAAATCGCCGCAATGATTCCCGCTGCGCCGATCATTCCGGTGATAATCCGCTGCGTGAGGTTACTGTATTTTCTGATTTGAGACGTCACAACTGGGGAAAACTGCGTTTGTGGCCCTGGAAATATCTGGCCAGATAATAGAGTAGCCCGGCCGTGACCACGGTGCTTGCAATAACGAAGGGCAATGGCGCGGCTTCGGGCGTTTCCAGGTTAACGTCCATGGTCCCGTTCTGATAAAAGTACAGGGCCAGCACCGAGATGGCATTGTTGGCAAAGTGCGCGATCACCACCAGCAGGAGGCTTCCCGACCAGTAGTAGAGATAACCGAAAAGGGCGCCCAGCAACAGGCGT
>CAZKBK010000051.1:0-29387 GCA_964551035.1 uncultured Roseivirgaceae bacterium
GCTTTGCGCTGCACGATGTCAATCTTCATTGCAATTATCTCTTCAACAGTAGCCAATCGGTACGGACCAAGCTTTAACGCTGGCTGGATGAAAGTGTCCGTGTAAAACAAATCGAGTTTAACACGCTCATCCTTTGAATGACCAATTATGTACGATACTCCCATGCCGACAGGGCCTGGTGCGAGATCAGAAGCATAGGCAAAAGTCTTTCTGAGAAATTTGTCAATTGCCGTAAAGTCGAGCGAGTCGTAAGGATGGTCGGTGAACAAGTCAATGTCATCAGACATCCTGTGTCCAAGCTGCAAGCTCAATGATGTCCCTCCAACAAGCCTGAAAGGGTCAAACCGTTTGCTTTGCATCAAGACCGTCAGAACTTCCTTCACAATGGGTTTGACCGTATTCCAGTGCAGGCGATCAGGCATGTTGAATTTTTAGCGCACCAGCGATTTTGTTGAAAGCCTTCTCGCCATAGAATCGCTTGATCTCTGCTTTTTCTTCTTCATTGCCACGTTCAACGACACGTTCAATAACCGCGCGTTTTTGACCATGCCAGTCAACTGTATTGATATCGGTATCCCAAAACAACCCGTGCCGCAGCTTTGACAGATCAGGACCACCGCTGCGCGCGTGTTGACGCAGCTTCTCTTTTTTCATTTCATAGAAAGCCTGTAGCACCATGAAGTATCCTTCTTCCAATCCCAACGCTTCTTCAATCTTGAGCGCCAGCGCCGGATTCATCCCTCGTTTGGCTTTTGTAATAGCAGTGAGCGTTTGAGGATACTCCTTTATAGTAAGGGCAAACCGGCTTTTCTTCAGCTTCTTTTCCTGAAGCTTTCTTTCCAGGATTAGCCCCGGGTGGATGCCTTTAATTATCGAAATCTCCTTAAACATAATCCGATTTATAAACAAATATAAGTAATAACAATAATATAAACATATTTGTTAATTAAATAACTAAAATGCCTGATAATGAATGTGTTAACATAAATTACCGTTTACAATTTAGCGTTGTGTCCCCCTAAAAACATGTTTTACTGAATCTGGACGGTGTCGAGGGGATTTACCTCAAGTGACCTGGCGGGTGGGCGCTTCAACCCCATTGAACAGCTCCGGCTTTCGCCGTCGCTTTTTTTCTTCTCTACCTTACGAAAGATCATAAGCAGTACGCGCGACTTAAGAACACAAATATGAAATCAGGTACGCGGGGAATTGCGTGATCTTTCGATAGTCTCAAAGAAAAAAAAGCGCCCTTGCGGGGCGCTGTTCAATTCGGGTTGAGGTCTCGAGCGGATTCGAACCGCTGTACAAGCTTTTGCAGAGCTCTGCCTAGCCACTCGGCCACGAGACCTTGTTTAGTTTGAAGTTTAGAGTTCGGAGTTTAGAGTTCGGAGTTCGGAGTTTGAAGTCCGGAGCAAGGGGAACCCTACCTTCAAACTTCAAACTCTAAACTTCAAACTTCAAACTCCAAGCTACTCCCCTTCCGGTTTATTTTCTCCGCCGCCAGACATCTTCTCCTTCAGCGCGCTAAGCGCTTCAAGATCACCAAGCGTCGATTTCTCGGTCTGCTGGTTGATGTTCTGGATGGTTTTTCCTTTGCCCGAACCGGAGGTCTTGCGCTTCGCGGCGGCAACTTCCTCCTCGACGGACCACATCGCCTTGTGCGACAACAGGATGCGGCGGTCGTCTTTGGAGAATTCCAGGACCTTGAAGTCCAGGGTCTCACCAGCTTCGGCTTTCGAGCCGTCCTCCTTCTGGAGGTTCTTCGCCGTTACGAAGCCTTCGATACCGTAAGGAAGTTCCAGCACGCCACCTTTGTCGTTCTTGCTGATGATGGTTGCGCGGTGTACCGAGCCGATAGTAAAGACCGTCTCGAACGTATCCCAGGGATTCTCTTCGAGGTGCTTGTGGCTCAGCGCCAACCGGCGGTTGGCCGCGTCAAGTTCGAGGACCTGTACTTCCATGGTCTCCCCTACCTTCACGAACTCCGAAGGATGCTTGATCTTCCGTGTCCAGCTCAGGTCGGAAACGTGAACCAGGCCGTCGATACCTTCTTCAAGCTCGATGAAGAGCCCGAAGTTGGTCAGGTTGCGAACAATGCCCTTGTGGCGTGTACCCACAGCGTATTTTGTGAGCACATCCTGGCGTGTCCAGGGATCTTCGGTGAGTTGCTTGATGCCCAGCGACATCTTGCGCTCTTCGCGATCGAGCGTGAGCACGACGGCTTCCACCTCGTCGCCGACCTTCAGGAAGTCCTGAGGGTTGCGCAGGTGCTGCGACCAGCTCATCTCGCTGACGTGGATCAATCCTTCGACACCGCTCTGCAGTTCGAGGAATGCGCCGTAGTCCGCAACGTTGACGATCCTTCCCTTTACTTTCGAACCTACCTGCACCTCTTGTGAGAGTGCATCCCACGGGTGCGGGGTAAGTTGCTTCATGCCCAGGGAGATCCGCTTCTTGTCGTTGTCGAAGTCGAGCACCACCACCTTGACGGTCTGGTCGAGCTTCAATACTTCTTCAGGATGGTTGATGCGTCCCCATGAAATATCCGTGATGTGCAACAGGCCGTCCACACCGCCGAGGTCGATGAACACGCCGAAGTTGGTCATGTTCTTGATCACACCCTCGAGTACCTGGCCTTTCTCCAGGTTGGTAAGGATCGCGGCCTTCTGCTGCTCGAGGTCTTTCTCGATGAGGACCTTGTGCGATACGACGACGTTGTCGTTGCTGTAGTTGATCTTCACGACCTTCACCTCGATGGCCTTACTGACATATACGTCGAAATCGCGGATGGGCTTCACATCGATCTGCGATCCCGGCAGGAACGCCTCGATGCCGAATACGTCGACGATCAGGCCACCTTTGGTTCTGCGTTTTACAAAACCTTCGATCACCTCGTCGTGGTCCAGTGCATGCTGCACGTACTCCCAGCCCTTCACGAGCTTCGCCTTGCGGCGGCTGAGCACGAGCTGGCCCATGGCGTCTTCCCTTTCTTCAATGAAAAGGTCCACGAGGTCGCCGATCTTCAGTTCGGGCATGTCCTTGAATTCCGCCAGCGGCACGAGACCGTCTGACTTAAAACCAATATTGAGGATGACATCGCGGTCGTTGATGCCTACCACGCTACCCTGAACCACTTCACCGGAGTTTACGGTGGCGACGGTACCCGAGTACATGTTGTTCATCTCCTCGCGCTTCTCCTGCGAATATCCTTCGCCGAAGCCCTTGCTTTCGAAGGCGTCCCAGTCGAATTCGCCGGGCACCTGCTGCGCATAGAGCGACTTCCTCAGTTCCTTGGCCGGGATGGCCTCGGTCGTGATCTCTTCTTCGTCACGGCGGCGGTTCTTTGCCGCTTCCATGACATCTTCGTCATCGCTGTCACCGGAACCGGTGGCTTTTGACTTGCTGGTCGCGGAGGAACCTGCGGCGCCGGTAGTTTTCCGGGGTCTTTCACCCGGTCGTTGTGCTTTTGCCATAAAATAAAATACGCCCTCGAATACATGCCGCCTGCGGGCGAAAAAGCGGCAAATTTTGGTTTAACAACACTTTTTCAACGGAAAAAGCCCCACTCAATCAAGCAGGGCTGCAAAGGTATCAAAAAAACCGGGGTTTTCTATTGTCCGGTCAGCGTTTCTGGCCGCAGGGTGCCCAGCGCATACTCGAGCATCATTTCCTGGAAAAGCAGGGTGACGTCGGCCTGGGCTTTTGACGCCGCCGCCTGTACGAAAATCTGGTTGGCCTGGGCCAGCTCCACCTGGCTGGCAACGCCCAGCACGAAGCCTTCCTGCTGGGTCTTTAACGCCAGCTCACCCGCCCGAAACTGCACCGTGCTGGCTTCATAAGCCTGAATTGCCGCCAGGTAATTGTTGTAAGCACGCTGCACGTCGATCTTGATGGTCTTTTCAACGTTCTCTTTTAACAAAACAGAATTATCGTACGCAACCTTGTTGAGGACACGGTTGTTCCTGGTCACCAGCCGGTCAAAAAGCGGGATCTGCACGTTTACACCGTACGATACCGACGGAAAGATCGTACCGAACTGGTTTCCAAAACCGCCGAACTGCGGATTGGTTTTCAGGAATGAATTGTACGACGAGCCGTATTCGGCGGAAGCGGTGACGCTGGGGAGGTATCCGCTGACGGATGCTTTGTAGCGGTAGAGGTTCGCGTTCGCCTGGTACTCCGCCTGCCTGAGGTCCTCACGGTAGCGCATGGCAACGGCGTAGAGGCTGTCCAGGGACACGGCATTGAGGTCAAATGTATTTTCGATCGATGGATACTCCACCGCAAAGGGTACGGTGGGATCCAGTTGAAGGGTCTGCGACAACAACGCCTTGTCGTTATCGAGGGCCACCTTTGCCCGCAGCGCGATCAGCTCGAGGTTCCGCACCTGTGCGTCCTGCGTATAGAGGTCCGCCTCCGCCCTCGCGCCCAGCCGCACTTGCTCGCGCAACTGCTCGAGAACGACGCCCTGCGCGCGATGGTTTTCCTCCGCGATCGTGAGCAACTCCTGGTCGAGGAGGACCTGCAGGTATTGCGTGGTAACGTTAAAGACAACATCCTGCGCCGTCCGTTTCACAAAAGCGCTCTGCGCCTTGAACTGGTTGATGGCCTGCTTGTGAGTGTTGATCCGGTTGAAGCCATTGAAAATGGTCACGCCCGCCTGAATGCCGGCGTATACATTGTCCTGGCTGATGTCGAGCAACTCCCCGCCGTCGGGATTTGGCTGCTGTCCCTCGCTGTGGGAAGCAGAACCCATAATGGATACACCGGGCAGAAAGGCGGCGACGCTCTGATTCTTTTGCACCTGCGCGGAGAACAGGTTGTTCTTTTGCTGGTTGAGGTTGACGTTCTTTTGAAGTGCCATCCCAACGGCTTCCTTGTACGTCAGTTGCAGGGCCGGGGTGCCCTCCTGGGCAACGCTTTGAAACCCCACGCCAAAAAAGGCGATTGTGAAAAGGATACGAAATGCCATGTGTCCGGAACTTAAACTCTCTCCAATACCTGTGTGTCTTCAACTACCGCGCCGTCGGCGACGCGCACGATGCGCTTTCCATAGCGGGCGTTTTCCTCCGAATGGGTAACCTGGATGATGGTGATGCCTTCATCGTTCAGCTTCTGAAAGATCTCCATGATCTGTTTACCCTGGTCGGAATGGAGGTTGCCGGTGGGCTCATCAGCGAGCAACAGCTTGGGCTGGCCGACGATGGCACGGGCGATGCCCACCAGTTGCTGCTGACCACCACTCAGTTGCTCCGGGAACAGGTCTTTCTTCGCCACCATGTTGAAGCGATCCAGCATCTCGGCCACCATGCTCTTGCGTTGGCTTCCGCCCACGCCCTTGTAGAGCAACGGTGTTTCGATGTTCTCGTAAACGGTGAGTTCGTCGATCAGGTGGTAGGCCTGAAAGATGAAGCCGATGTAGTTCTTGTGCATCTCCGACTTCTGTTTCTCCTTCATCTTGTGGACTGGCTCATCGAAGAAATAGTATTCGCCGGCGGAGGGCTCGTCAAGCATCCCGATGATATTCATCAGGGTGGACTTTCCAGCCCCGCTCGGCCCCATAATGGTCAGAAACTCTCCCTGTTGTACGTCGAGTTCCACCCCTTTCAGAATGAAAGTGCGCTGGAAACGCGAGTCGATGTACTTGTCAATGTCCCGTAGTTTTATCATGATAGAAGGTTAATTCAGGTCGTGCGAATGCCCGCGGCTTATAAAGCAACCACCAGAGCCAATAATGGTGCCAAGGGCTTTTTCAGGCCCAGACTTCAAAGAAAAGGTTTTTCCTCCGGTTTAAAGCGTTCGGATGTGAAAATCGGTGTCCGGAAACGGATAGCAGTTAAGAGCTGAGAGCAGAGAGCAGAGAGCTAAGAGCAGAGAGCGGAGAGCTAAGAGCAGAGAGCAGAGGGCAGAGAGCTAAGAGCTTAGGCTAAGGCGCAGTACCGAACGGGTAGCTTTCTGAGGCTAAGGTCTTCCGGTGCCGCTGCGCTAAGTGCTCTGCGCCTTGCCCTCAGCTTAAAAAACGATTGGATACAAGATCACGTCCACCCTCCGGTTCAGTTCGCGTCCCCGCCAGGTATCGTTTCGGTAGACGGCGTTGTCGAGGCCCCAGTCCCTGACGCTGATCTTGTGTTCGGGGATAAGGCGTTGCAGGAGCACACCCTGGACGGCGCCGCTCCGCATCCTTGAAAGCCATTCGTTGTACTGCCTCCCACCGATGGGATCGGTATGGCTGATGAGGTGGATCTCATACTTTTCAAGAAGGTTTGGAATCGAGTCCAGCCAGTCGTTGAGACGGATCACCTGTTCTTCGGAGATGTAATAGCTTCCCCCGCCGAAATAGATGCTCAAGCGTATTTCGTCTTCCTGCTGCTGGGCAAAGGAGGAAACGCCGACCGTCAGCCATATCACGACCAGGAGTGCGCGCATAATGTAAGGTACGCATAAAGTACGTTGCCCGGATGGGGTTGCCCTACCCTTTTTCGTTACCCTTGACGTCTTCATCCCCCGGGACGCTCTCTGTGAGACGCAACAGCGCGTGGAGGGCGCGAGCGTATTCGCTTCCCGCGGCCGTCTTGTCCTGCCGCCATGCGCCATCCGGGGAAACGGAATTCCGAAACCCAAGCCTCATTTCAAAACCGCAACCGCAGCCACCCGGCGTTCACGCCTTCCGCCACCGAAACGATGATCAGGTTTCCGTAGTCGCTTTCGTCGAAGGTGCTGAATGGCGCTTCCCTCACCAGCTCGTTGGCCATGGCCGGGATCGTGTTTGAGTGACCACAAACCACGATGGTCTTTCCCCGGTTCGCGGACAGCATCTTCCTCAGCGCGTCGCGGTCCGCGGGGTGATACAACTGTACTTCGAGGCCAGCGTGTTCCGCAAGGGGTTGGACCGTGTTCCGCGTGCGCTTGTAGTCGGTCGAGTACACCGCGTCGACGCCGGCATCTACCAGGAGCGCTTGCAGGCGCGTGGCGCGGTCTGCCCCTTCAGGCGAGAGGTCCGGGTCGGTGGTGCCGTCGTTCAGTTTCTCCGCGTGCCTGACGAGGATCACGGTGGTGATGTTCGTGTCCTGGGCGTGCGCCGCAACACCTGCAAGGAACAATAGAAAAAAGAATGTCTGTTTCATGGGTGATGGTTTAGTCGCGTTTCTGCTTTATTTCTTCCGGAACCTGGCAATCGCTGGTGCGCCGCGTGTCCGACAAATGAAAGACCTTCCAACCGTCGGGCGACCTGAACAGGTGAAACGCATCCACGCCGCAATGGTGAAAGGTCTTGTCGAGGTAAAAGGCGTAGTCGCACCACACCTGGGCGAGGTCGCCATCGATCTTCACGTCAACGTTCCATATTTCCTCATACCAGGTCTGTTCGTGCGGCGATCCCACCGCTTTCAGAAAGCCATCCAGCGAATCCTCCATCCGGATCTGTGGGATACCGCCCTTGTCGCGGAAAACTGTGGCCATGGAAACGCGTTCCGCGAAAGCGGTTCGCAACATCGCACTGTCGCCGAGTTCCATCGCTTTGAAAAGCCGGTCCACCACGTTGCGCACCGCGGTCTGATCGTCGTTTGCCTGCGCCCAACCCTCCGTTGACACGAGGGCGAGGAGTACAAAAGCGTATTTCAATGTCTGTTTCATAAGGATACTTTACCTCCGTTTATGTATTACGATTGGCCACAAAGGCGCCACGATTCAAAGGGGCTAAATTACTTACTCAAATTAACGGATTAAAGGTGCCGCGGGTGTGGGAATTATATCAGCGGAAAATTCAGCGGGTGGAAATGGGAGCGGGACTCTGTGCGTTTGTCAAGCCCACTGAAAAAGTCTCCCCGGTCTGTTTGTGCCACGGCCACCACCAGACACGCGCTTTCACATTAACTAAACCCTTCGTGTCTTCCCTTTGTGCCTTCGTGCCCTCGTGGCGACACCTTCGGTATCCACACATCTTTACCCAATTGATTTGTCCATATACATGGCGATTCCCCCGAATAAGCGTAAATTTAGGCAGCCTAACCACGACTATGTCTGCACTTCGAGCCCTTGCATTTTTTCTGTTGGCGTTTGCGATTGCTACCCCGTCAATGGGCCAGCATTCCGATAGCCTTCACGCTGTTCTGGACACGGCTCGAGGTCCGGGAAGGGTAAAAACACTCAACGAGTTATTCAAAGCGAGCATGCCCTCGGACCCGGTGGAGGCCCTCGGCTACACCCGGGAAGCGTTGGATTATGCTATCGAGATCGACGACAAACGCGGCATGGCGGCCTCCTACAATAACCTGGGCGTTTCGTACCGGAACCAGGGCGCGCTGGACAAGGCGCTGGAATACTATATCACGTCCATGAAGATTTACACGTCGCTCGAGAACAACGAGGGCATAGCCACGACCAAGAACAACATCGCCAATATTTATTTGATGAAGAAGGATTACGCCCAGGCCATGCGTTACCTGGAAGAGTCGTACAACCTGCTCACCACGCTCAAGGATGAACCGAAGATCATCCGCTCCATGAACAACCTCGGCAACCTCTACAGCGACATCCAGCTTTTCGAGAAGGCGCAGAAGTATTATTCCGAGGCCTTTCAACTTGCCGCGAAGAACGGCGTGAAATATTCTGACCCCCTGGTGAACATGGGCAATATCCAGTTCCGCCAGGGCAACTACCAGCGTGCCGTGGGATACTATGAAAAGGCGTTGGAAATCGAAAGAGAAGGCAACAACCGGCTCGGCATCCTCAATACGGTAACCAACCTCGGCATCGCGTTCGCCAAGGCAAAACGGCCGGGAAGGGCCGCGCCCTATCTCGAAGAGGCCCTCGCGCTGACAGAGGAATTGCAGGCCTTCACCATGTTGCCGACGATCTACAAGGCTTCCGCCGAAAACCTCTCCAACCAGAAAAAGTGGAAGGAGGCCTATGAAATGCAACTCAGGTACGACGAGGCGCGCGACCGGCTGCACAGCGAAGAGAGTTCGCGCAACATCGCCCAGATGGAAATGCTAATTGACTTCCAGGAAAAAGAACGCGAACTGGAAATGCTTCGGAAAGAAGACGAGATCAAATCCCTTGAACTCCGAAACTCACGGTTGTTCATCGTCGCTGTTATCGTCGCCGTTCTCGGCGTCATCGGGTACCTCAATCTCTTTTTTCTCACCCGGAGGAAAAAACTGGTTAACCCCTGAACCCCGGCAGCAGGCATGATCACGGTTGAAGAAGCGCGCCGGCTCCAGCAAGACCTCACCCAAAGCACCGCGTTACTCCGGCACATGAGAACCCTCGAACTCGTGATGCGGGCGTACGCCGAAAAATACGGCGAAGATGGTGACGAGTGGGCGATTGCCGGATTGCTTCACGACGCCGACTACGAAGCCTTCCCCGAAAAACATCCCGACGTGATCGTCGAAAAGCTCCGGGCCATGGGCGAAGAAAAGATTGCCCACGCCATCGCCGCACACTACACGAAATGGAATGTGCCCTACACCAACCGCCTCGACAAGGCCCTCCTTGCCTGCGACGAACTCACCGGCTTTATCGTTGCGTGTTGCCACGTGCGGCCCGACGGCATCGCCTCGCTCGAGCCCAAATCCGTGATCAAGAAACTAAAGGACAAAGGCTTCGCCGCGAAAGTCGAACGCGATGAAGTGTACAAGGGCGCGGAACTGCTGGGCGTCGACCTGAACGCGCATATTGCGTTTATCATTGACGTGCTTCGGAAAAATCGCGACGAATTGGGAATCTAGCGCTCCGCTCTTTGCTCTCTGCTCTTTGCTCTTTGCTCTCCGCCCTCTGCTCTTTGCTCTCTGCTCTCCGCTCTCTGCTCTCTGCTCTCCGCCCTCTGCTCTCCGCTCTCCGCTCTCCGCTCCTAATAGCTGAGTATCCTGTACAACTCCAGGTTGAGGTAATAGTGGTGCCCGTGAATGGTCCGCTTCTCCACGATTCCCAGCTCATCGAGCTTGTTAAGATAATTCCGGGCCGTGTTCTCCGAATACAGCTCCGCATCGGTGAGGTGTTTCACCCGCGTAAAGGGTTGCGTGAAGATCGCCTGCACGAGTTGCTCGGGGCGGCGGATCGCCGAGTTCTTCTGAAGTTCGTGGACGATCGCATCGCGCGTGCCGATGATATCGTTGATTTTCTGAAACGTCAGGTTGGAAGTGGATTCAACGGCTTTCATCATGAAGAGAAGCCACGACTGCCAGTCACCCCGTTGGGATACGCCTGACAGGGTGGTGTAGTACGCGTCTTTGAATTCATTGATGTGGCGGCTGAGGTAGAGGATGGGGTAATCCAGCAGTCCTTTGTGGGTCAGGTAATGGATGTTGAAAACGCGTCCCGTCCGGCCGTTGCCGTCCCGGAACGGGTGGATGACCTCGAACTGGTAGTGGGCGATGGCCATCTTCACCAGGGGATCGATGCCGGCGCCAACCTCGTCGTTGACAAAGGCAATGAGGTTTTCAAGTTTTTGCGTGATGACACCCTCGCCGCGGGGCGGGACGTACACGGGTTGTCCGGCGTTCGGGCCGCTTCCCCCCTGCCGGATGTAGGTCTGCAGGAAGGCGGGTCGTATGCCATCGGTGCTCTGCTTGATGGTGCGATACACCTGAACGAAATAGTCGCGGTCGAAATCGCCGCGCTTCCGGAGGTAGTCCCAGCCCTGCCACAAAGCTTCCCGGTAGCGGAGCACCTCCTTCGCCGGTCCTTCCGTTTGCTCGGCCGCGCTCTCGCTGTACGCTTTGTAGAGCTCGTCGTCGGTGGTGAAGATATTCTCTATCGCGCTGGAGGATTTCGCTTCCTGTAAACTGATGGCGTTGACGAGTAGTCCCTGGTTTGGAATAGCGATGCTGCGGCCGTGCAGGCGGGCGAGCGCTTCCTTGGCCCGGCCCAGGCCCTCCATCACCTCCACCGTCCTGTAGAGCGACCCGTCAATCGGTAATTCGGGGAGCGCATTCCACGGCTGGTTGCGGTCGGGGTTGATTCGATATTGTGGGCGTTCTTTTGGCATTAAGTTCCGTTCTAAATTAAGGTCTGGTGCGTTCCGGACCTCAAAATAACACATCAATCACCGATTAAACATTAAAACTAATATTTTTTAATGTTTGATAGAATTCTGACCTTAAAATGGGGAAATGCACGGTGGCAGGCCTCGTTCCTTCCAAAAACCGCGGTTTGTCAGCGATACCCGCAGCGCCGAACTCATTCCCAAACCGCGACCAAAAACGGTCATTTTATGATATACTTGTCCCTCCATGGTATGCAATGACGGAACATTTACGCTTACGGCCACCGACCTGGCCAACCACCTGGGTTGCCGGCACCTGACGCAACTCAGCCGCAAAGTCGCCCTCGGCGAGTTGAAAAAGCCCTACCGAAACGACCCCGCCCTGGAGGTGCTCATCAAGCGCGGGCAAGACCACGAGAACGCTTACGTCGAACATCTGCGCCAATCGGGTAAGAAAGTCGAGGATGTCCGCGGAAAAGGTACGGCGGCAACGGTTTCGGCTATGCGCAATGGGGCGGACGTGATCGTTCAGGCCACCTTGTCGGAGCAGCAATGGACGGGAAACGCGGACATACTTCTCAAGGTCGACGGACAAAGCCGGTTCGGAAACTGGTCGTATGAAATTCAGGACACCAAACTCTCGCAGAACACCAGGGCGGCAACGCTGCTTCAACTCTGTTTATACACCGACCTGCTGAGCCGGCTCCAGGATGCCGTCCCCAACAAAATGTACGTCGTTAAGCCCGGCTTCATCACCGAAGCGTTTGCCTTCGCCGACTTCCACGCCTACTACCGGCTCATTCGTAAAAATTTCGAGCAGGTTATGGCCGGCCCCGCGTTGGAGACCTATCCCGAGCCCGTGGCCCATTGCGACATCTGCCGGTGGTGGAAACAGTGCGACACCCGGCGCCACGACGACGACCACCTCTCGCTCGTGGCGGGAATGCGCGCCCTGCATATCGAAGCGCTCCACGGTCAAAACATTGAAACCCTCGAAGCGTTCGCGAACGCCGAAACGCTGGCGAAACCTTCACGGGGCAACTACGAGACATTCCTCCGCAAACGGTCACAAGCCAAAGTCCAGCTCGAGGGAAGAGCGACGCGGTCGATGCTGTACCAACCGCTCCCCGAGGAAAAAGACCGCGGATTCAACCGCCTGCCCGAACCCAACGCCGGCGACATCTACTTCGACATCGAAGGCGACGCCTTCTATCCCGACGGCAGCCTGGAATATCTCCTGGGCTATGCGTACAACGATGCCGAGGGGAAGGTCGTCTACGAAAAATTGTGGGCAACGAGCCGCGCCGACGAAAAGAAAGCGTTTCAGAAGTTCATGGAATTCGCAACCCGGCGGTGGAAAAAATATCCCAACCTGCACATCTACCATTTCGCGCCATATGAACCCACGGCAGTGAAACGCCTGGCGCGCGTTCACGCGATATTCGAAAGCGAAGTGGACGAATTGTTGCGGGGCGAGCGGTTCATCGACCTGCACCGCGTCTTCAAGGAAGCCCTGCTGGCGAGCGTTGAACGGTACTCGCTCAAAGACCTGGAGAAATTCACAACGTACACACGCCAGGTGGACCTCTACGACGCCAGCCTCGCCCGCAAGTCATTCGAATGCGCGCTCGAACTCAACGAGGTTAAATCCCTCCCGGAAGAAACGCGCGACACGGTAGCAAAATACAACGAAGACGATTGCCTCGCCACGCTGGCGCTGCACACATGGCTCGAACAACTGCGCGCGGACCAGGTCATGAAGGGAAAGCAATACCAGCGACCCGTGCTGGAAGAAACCGCGCCGAACGAAAAAGTCCGTGAGCTGGAGATCCGGTCGAAGGCAATCTTCGACAGCCTCACCCGCAACCTCCCCGACAACCGGGAAACATGGACCGACGCGGACCGGGCGAAATGGCTGCTCGCCAACCAGATCGACTACTTCCGGCGTGAAGACAAGAGCGCGTGGTGGGAATACTACCGCGTCCATAAACTCGAACACGAAGAACTCCTCGACGAACGCAAGGCCATCACCGGCCTCCGGTTCACGGAAACCCTGCCGATGAAAAAGCGGGAACGCACGCCCACGCACCGGTACACCTTTCCACCCCAGGAAGTCGGCATTTCCGAAGGTGACAAACTCGTCGAGGTGCAGGGAGAAGATATCGGCACCGTTGCGGCCGTGTCCCCTGAGGATCACACCATCGACATCAAGAAGACGGGAAAGTCCGCCGACATCCATCCCCATGCCGTGCATGTGTTCGACCGCATCGATCCGGGCTCCCTCGCCACGTCGCTGATGAGCCTCGCCAACGAGATCGATGAAAACGGGCTCGACCACAACTGGGACCACCGCGCGTCGAAAGACCTGTTGATGAAACGTAACCCCACCCTGACAAGTGGCGCTGGCGCGGCGCTGCTGCCGGGCGAAGATCCCGTTGCCGGCGCCATCCGCATCGCGCTCGCGCTCGACCGCAGCATCCTCCCCATCCAGGGACCTCCGGGCACGGGCAAGACCTACACCGGCGCCAGGATGATCATCGAACTGGTGAAAGCGAAAAAGAAAGTCGGCATTACCGCCATCAGCCACAGCGTGATCAGGACATTGTGCGAAAAGGTATACCAGTTGTGCCGCGATGAAGGCTATGAAATCGGGTTTGTCCACAAGGTGAGCGAGCGCAAGACGGAGGCTTGTCCGGATTGGGTGGTGGAAGAGAATGACGGCAAAAAAGTTCTGGCGGCGTTGAAGGAAGGGAAAGTTGCAGGCGGGACGGCGTGGCTGTGGGCCGGCGACGACGCGGTCAATACCCTCGACTACCTGTTCATCGATGAAGCGGGTCAGATGTCGCTGTCGCAGGCGCTCGCCGCCTCGCGGGCGGCGAAGAACATCATCCTTCTCGGAGACCCGCAACAACTCGAGCAACCACAACGCGGCGCCCACCCAGAGGGAAGTGATGTGGCCGCGCTGACCTTCCTGCTCGAAGGGCATCCCACCATGCCCGAGGGACGCGGCTTGTTCCTCGGCGTAACCCGCCGGCTGCATCCGAACATCGCCGCATTCACTTCCGGGACGTTCTATGAAGGAAGACTTACCTCCCTCCCCGGCCTCGAACGACAGCGCGTCGGCGGCGGAACACCGTTCGATGGCGCGGGACTGTTTTACGTGCCCGTCGAACACAAGGGAAACCAAAACCGCGCCGACGAAGAGATCGTCGTGATTAAACGCATCGCAGAACAATTGCTGTCGGCCGGAATGTGGACCGACGCCAACGATGAAACACGGCCACTGACCGCGGACGACATCCTCATCGTTGCACCCTACAACGCGCAGGTTGCCGCGCTGAAGGAAATGCTACCTCACGTCCCCGTCGGCACCGTGGACAAATTCCAGGGGAAGGAGGCGCCGGTGGTGATCTATTCCATGACGAGTTCCACCACCGAAGACGCGCCGCGCGGGATGAACTTCCTCTTCAACCCCAACCGCTTCAACGTGGCGACGAGTCGCGCGAAGGGTATTTGCATCCTCGTCGCCTCGCCGCGCCTGCTGGAAACGGATTGTCATACGATTGACCAGATGAGGTGGAGTAATGCCGTGTGCCGGTACCTGGAGATCGGGATGATGGCCATCCCGCAATCCCGCTAGTCCCCGGTCGCTCATCGATCTTCCCCTATCCCATCGCGGCTATCTCCTATCCCGATCCCGTCCCTCGTTTCCAACAGCACACCACAAAGCGGCATCTCCAAAGCAACGCCACAACCGGCAACCCGCCTCGCCTTGGCCACCGGGGTAAACACCCGAGACCATGCCCCCGCCCTACAGCGTATCGGTCGTGCCTTCGTTCACCCTTCATGGACGCGAAACTCCAGAAACTTTCCCCGCACTTTTTCATGGAACAGTTTGCCGAGCTTTCCATCGAGCATCTCGAGATAGATCTTTTCGGGCACGTTGTGGTATTGCCAGATCTCACCAGACTGGAATTCAATCTCCAGGACCGAAGCCACTTCGCTGTAGCCAATACTCCTGGCCATTTTTGAGTCTATGGGTTTGCGGTTCATGGGAAAGTCGCAATTTAGCGGTTCAGCCCAGAAATGGAAAAGGAAGTCCGATCTGCTGCCTGGATTTGAGACAGTCATCGTTGGCTGTGCTTTGAATGGTATTATTGTCTCACGGTAGGGGGTTCCTCGCAGTTGTCAGTTCCACACGGGTGCGATTGAGCGTCCGTGATGATGGAGGGTATATTCCGGGCGTGGTGATTTCAATTCCACTTGGTGCGATTAAAGGCGGGGCCTGCCTAAAAACAGCCCTGTAAAATATATATTTCAATTCCACTTGGTGCGATTAAAGGCTGGTCGCGCAGTGATCGCACCCAGTCGGGATGCAATTTCAATTCCACTTGGTGCGATTAAAGGCGTTTCCTGGCCACGAGGTAGTCGGAGAATGTTTTTATTTCAATTCCACTTGGTGCGATTAAAGGCCTTGTTCGACGTCAAGGGCAACTGGCCATTTTCGAAATTTCAACTCCACTTGGTGCGATTAAAGGCAGGAAATAAAAAATAGTCTTCTTAACATAAATTTATTTCAATTCCACTTGGTGCGATTAAAGGACTACGTCCCCCCACGTGGTATATTTAGCAATAGATTATTTCAATTCCACTTGGTGCGATTAAAGGTTCGAATACCTCCGGAACCCTTTGCCAACTAACATTTATTTCAATTCCACTTGGTGCGATTAAAGGGTTTGGAAGGTAGCATAGAACAGCGCCTATACAAAATTTCAATTCCACTTGGTGCGATTAAAGGGTTGGTCGGTTTGTAAGTGTAAAGCCCGTTCCCCTAATTTCAATTCCACTTGGTGCGATTAAAGGGATGATCCATGCGAGGGAATTACCTGTCTGAATGAATTTCAATTCCACTTGGTGCGATTAAAGGTTTTACTGGAGGAGTCGGACGACGACCATAATTTCTAATTTCAATTCCACTTGGTGCGATTAAAGGTATTATTAAATCCTCTAAGGATTCCGACTTGTATGTATTTCAATTCCACTTGGTGCGATTAAAGGCCGGGACTACCCGAGAGGCATCTTTGCTATGGAGGATTTCAATTCCACTTGGTGCGATTAAAGGAGAGCTGCGCGACGTGATCAGGCAGATCAGCGAGGATTTCAATTCCACTTGGTGCGATTAAAGGTACGTCAGCGAATGAAATAGTGCGGCGATCATTAATTTCAATTCCACTTGGTGCGATTAAAGGATCCGAATTATTTAAAGACATATCTATTCCAGTAGATTTCAATTCCACTTGGTGCGATTAAAGGAATGGCGGCATCGTTCAAAACCGTGCCGTTAGAATATTTCAATTCCACTTGGTGCGATTAAAGGAAAATGCTAAGGGATGCCGTTTCATCTGTATCAGTTATTTCAATTCCACTTGGTGCGATTAAAGGGCAACGTGGAGGTAGTGTATAAAATGCGAACCTTATTTCAATTCCACTTGGTGCGATTAAAGGGGACAGATTCCTAGCTTCGATTTTAATTTTGAAGTATTTCAATTCCACTTGGTGCGATTAAAGGGAAAGCTTCGACGGGGAAGACGGCAACGGTTCGAAGATTTCAATTCCACTTGGTGCGATTAAAGGCATATACGCTTCCTGGTGTGCCACCTGGTGTGTTGGATTTCAATTCCACTTGGTGCGATTAAAGGCAGCCATTCTAACCGTCGGCAGAATCGTAATCAGATTTCAATTCCACTTGGTGCGATTAAAGGGCGATTGGCGTATCTCACCGATGCGGATTGTCATATTTCAATTCCACTTGGTGCGATTAAAGGGAAGCCGGAACGTTTCGACGGTGTTGTCGATGATAATTTCAATTCCACTTGGTGCGATTAAAGGTCAGTACCGATGATCGTCACCTTGTCGCCGGTACGGATTTCAATTCCACTTGGTGCGATTAAAGGATCGGGGACCTCAAGCGGGGCACGGAAGAGTTCGATTTCAATTCCACTTGGTGCGATTAAAGGCAGGTTGCGTTCGGCGGGGCAGGCGGTGTTATTTCATTTCAATTCCACTTGGTGCGATTAAAGGTATTCGGAATGAGGAAAAAAAATAAGGAACAGGAATTTCAATTCCACTTGGTGCGATTAAAGGCATAGACTGAAGGGGTTCTACTCAGTTTCTACGCAGATTTCAATTCCACTTGGTGCGATTAAAGGATAGTGCCAGTGTGCGTAGGATGATTAACGAGAGCGATTTCAATTCCACTTGGTGCGATTAAAGGTGTTTTACCCGAACGCCATAGATCTCGATGATACGATATTTCAATTCCACTTGGTGCGATTAAAGGGACAACACGGATTTAACAGGAATAACTTCTGTTTTATTTCAATTCCACTTGGTGCGATTAAAGGTCCGTAAGTCCCTGAACATGAACCGGCTCAACATGATTTCAATTCCACTTGGTGCGATTAAAGGCACGCTCCGCCGTCACAAGCTTGAACATCTTTTTAGCATTTCAATTCCACTTGGTGCGATTAAAGGGCAACATTTGCCGACCTGCAGCACAACCTTAACCCAATTTCAATTCCACTTGGTGCGATTAAAGGGTGATTAGGTCCGCGCGGTAGTTGTTGAACGTCTATTTCAATTCCACTTGGTGCGATTAAAGGCAACCGTAGTCAAACGTATACCTGTCTCTAAACTCGATTTCAATTCCACTTGGTGCGATTAAAGGGGCCTACCCTTCAAAAGGCGTGTGGGGTTACGCAGATTTCAATTCCACTTGGTGCGATTAAAGGTTTAATTTTTTTTTGCCGCTTAGGTATCTCGTATTATTTCAATTCCACTTGGTGCGATTAAAGGCTTCAGCAACGCATTCCACTAAGTCACCTACCGGAATTTCAATTCCACTTGGTGCGATTAAAGGCTTCCCACGTCTGCGCTTTGAATGCTTCTTTAAGCATTTCAATTCCACTTGGTGCGATTAAAGGACGGTTAGCCCCCTCGCCGCATGCGTAGGGTTTGATTTCAATTCCACTTGGTGCGATTAAAGGGAAGGTTAAAATCAAAAACGACAAAAGGTTGTCTTATTTCAATTCCACTTGGTGCGATTAAAGGTTAACGGAGGATCTGGGTATACGACGCTTTCTATGAAATTTCAATTCCACTTGGTGCGATTAAAGGTCACAATTCAGTTTAATAACTGTTCTGGAAATACGTATTTCAATTCCACTTGGTGCGATTAAAGGTTCACACCGCGTTCGATATCGGCGCGCACGTAGTATTTCAATTCCACTTGGTGCGATTAAAGGAGCTCGTCGAATACCTGTGCGTACCAGGGGTTTCCATATTTCAATTCCACTTGGTGCGATTAAAGGTGGGGGTTGTGAGGTTAATCTTTTCCATTTATGCATTTCAATTCCACTTGGTGCGATTAAAGGGACGATGAAAAGCATTGACAAAGAATTCAACTGCCTATTTCAATTCCACTTGGTGCGATTAAAGGCTTCCCACGCTTCGTGAGCTGATGAAAGAAGGACATTTCAATTCCACTTGGTGCGATTAAAGGACAGCGGGCTTGGTTTCGGCGAGTTTGCGCTTTTCGTATTTCAATTCCACTTGGTGCGATTAAAGGGAGGATTCCGATCTTTGCACGTGAAGCCCTGTTGTATTTCAATTCCACTTGGTGCGATTAAAGGCCGTGCGACACTACCTCAACGCAAGTCAGCCGTAATCATTTCAATTCCACTTGGTGCGATTAAAGGGCTTACCCTGTATGTCATCAAAGTGTACAAGTTCTAATTTCAATTCCACTTGGTGCGATTAAAGGGACTTAACGTCAACCAATTCGGGGTTACAAAGACATATTTCAATTCCACTTGGTGCGATTAAAGGTTGTTGCATGGGATAGGGTTTTCATCAGCTCTTTGAATTTCAATTCCACTTGGTGCGATTAAAGGTCCGTCGATCCTATCTGTAACCTCTGGCCGTCCCATATTTCAATTCCACTTGGTGCGATTAAAGGCTTTACGGGCTGATATATTGAAGCCTCCTTTTGAATTTCAATTCCACTTGGTGCGATTAAAGGGCCGAAAGTGCGCCTGTATCAATCCAACGATTACAAATTTCAATTCCACTTGGTGCGATTAAAGGCCTTATAGATGAGGTAGTGTTCCATGACCACCTCAATATTTCAATTCCACTTGGTGCGATTAAAGGGGACAGCGCACCGAAGCGCTGAACGGTATTATTGCTTATTTCAATTCCACTTGGTGCGATTAAAGGACGGTGACCACAGGGATGGTGTAATTACCTGTTCCATTTCAATTCCACTTGGTGCGATTAAAGGGATGCTTGCTCCGGTGAAGGGTCGGTGTTAGTGTATTTCAATTCCACTTGGTGCGATTAAAGGGTTAACCTCACCCCAATGGGTTGCTATCTGATATATTTCAATTCCACTTGGTGCGATTAAAGGGAACAACTCTCGATACAAGGCAATGGTGATACCGATTTCAATTCCACTTGGTGCGATTAAAGGACTCGCGCTCAATATTTCCTACTTCCCTGCAGTGGTATTTCAATTCCACTTGGTGCGATTAAAGGCCCCAAGCCGTTGAAAGGATCATATACCCAATCGCATTTCAATTCCACTTGGTGCGATTAAAGGCGTTTATACGTTGAGTTGAAAGATCACGTCCAGGCGATTTCAATTCCACTTGGTGCGATTAAAGGCCGCTGGCATTAGCGCCGCGGCCGGTGCTTACACCTCTATTTCAATTCCACTTGGTGCGATTAAAGGTTCGCCATCCGTCACATTGCCGGTGAAATGGTTGACAATTTCAATTCCACTTGGTGCGATTAAAGGCCACCGGGAAGCCCTGGCCAAAACGGTAAATCCTGATTTCAATTCCACTTGGTGCGATTAAAGGTCTTGTTGCCATTTGTAGGATCGGATTTCCTTCAATATTTCAATTCCACTTGGTGCGATTAAAGGTTGAAAGCTCATTGATACGCCGCATCGCATCTACTATTTCAATTCCACTTGGTGCGATTAAAGGATCTACACGCGCAAGGCGAAGGAGATGGTTGATCTATTTCAATTCCACTTGGTGCGATTAAAGGCAGAAAGCTTTGCAAAGCGAGATCTCTACGCATCGATTTCAATTCCACTTGGTGCGATTAAAGGAAGTTTCTTTTCCAACTCACTCAATACATTCTCCAAAATTTCAATTCCACTTGGTGCGATTAAAGGAACAATGCCGTTATCGTTGTGAAAAAGTGATCGAAAATTTCAATTCCACTTGGTGCGATTAAAGGCGCGTATTATGCGTCCTGGATTGTGTCGAAAGGTAGATTTCAATTCCACTTGGTGCGATTAAAGGTGGCAGAGAACTTTCTTAGAAACATCTAAATAATTATTTCAATTCCACTTGGTGCGATTAAAGGAGTACGGACGGAAAAACGGCTATGTTTTTACCCTTATTTCAATTCCACTTGGTGCGATTAAAGGAGTACACACGGGATGGGTACGCGTCGCTGATCGATATTTCAATTCCACTTGGTGCGATTAAAGGCGACGGCAAGCCGGTGATCGCCACAGGCGCGATCATATTTCAATTCCACTTGGTGCGATTAAAGGGACGGGGCCTTCGAGGATGGTGGTGCTGTACAATATTTCAATTCCACTTGGTGCGATTAAAGGTCCGTTCGAGATCGAGTGCGAGGACAACATCTTTATTTCAATTCCACTTGGTGCGATTAAAGGCCTTGGTCTGAACGTCCATTCCCTTCTTTCGATTTGATTTCAATTCCACTTGGTGCGATTAAAGGAGAGCGCTACGTGGATATGAACAGGCAGTTACGGAATTTCAATTCCACTTGGTGCGATTAAAGGAACATCGTAAACGAGTACACTGAAAAGAAAGAAGATTTCAATTCCACTTGGTGCGATTAAAAGCATTCCCGCCCTGCTTTGTCTTGAGGCCGCAACGCCATTTCAATTCCACTTGGTGCGATTAAAAGATTTCAGATTGAATTGTTTGAGGTCCTGAATCAAATTTCAATTCCACTTGGTGCGATTAAAAGCCGGAACTGGAGTCTGTTGACGCGCAGTTCAAGAATTTCAATTCCACTTGGTGCGATTAAAAGGGCCGGCGATCATTCGACCTCCTGGTGATCGATGTCATTTCAATTCCACTTGGTGCGATTAAAAGCATTGAGGGCCTCCTTTCTCCAGCTCACTTCCTTTATTTCAATTCCACTTGGTGCGATTAAAAGAATCAAGCGACTGCGGATTATTCACAAGTCAAGGCATTTCAATTCCACTTGGTGCGATTAAAAGCCAAGCCAAAAGAACAGAATATTGCCCTGCATCCACATTTCAATTCCACTTGGTGCGATTAAAAGAGGATGCGTGCTGATGAAAAGCAATACCGCATTCATTTCAATTCCACTTGGTGCGATTAAAAGCTGGTTTGAGGGCACCTTCAAAGCCAGTCACCTGATCATTTCAATTCCACTTGGTGCGATTAAAAGCTGATTCAGCGGATCATCCGTCGCTCCCTTGTTCAATTTCAATTCCACTTGGTGCGATTAAAAGTTTTTTCTCAGTTGAATCTTCACTGCCTTTTAATAATTTCAATTCCACTTGGTGCGATTAAAAGCTGTCCTAATCCTGAAAGTGCGCTATGAACAATACATTTCAATTCCACTTGGTGCGATTAAAAGGTTATATTCTACCCGAATTGAACCTTAAAGAGTATCATTTCAATTCCACTTGGTGCGATTAAAAGTCAGTCGGTGTAGCCATGATAACCTTTTCGATTACTCAATTTCAATTCCACTTGGTGCGATTAAAAGCTTTAAATACTTCGTCAACCTTAAAACTGTTATTGCAATTTCAATTCCACTTGGTGCGATTAAAAGACATTGTCCCGAATAAGTTGACCTTAACCTTTTTTGATTTCAATTCCACTTGGTGCGATTAAAAGCGCGTGTCGCGTAGCCCACGCCTCAAAGGCATCATGTATTTCAATTCCACTTGGTGCGATTAAAAGCTATGCGGTAGCCTTCTTCCGGCCAGAATAGATTATTTCAATTCCACTTGGTGCGATTAAAAGTTTGGCAGCGTAGGAGTCCCCGATATTCACCCATATTTCAATTCCACTTGGTGCGATTAAAAGTCCTGCTCGAGCATGTGCTCGGAGAGATACCATTTAATTTCAATTCCACTTGGTGCGATTAAAAGTCAGCTTCGCCACGGGCTCAACGGGGGCGTAGGTTATTTCAATTCCACTTGGTGCGATTAAAAGCCGACGTGAAAATGACGTCAGGGTACTGGAGTTTGATTTCAATTCCACTTGGTGCGATTAAAAGAATATCGGGTTGATTTCGTGCCCCTGGCAAAAACAATTTCAATTCCACTTGGTGCGATTAAAAGCGACGACCGCGAAGAAATGCGCGGAATCACCATCCATTTCAATTCCACTTGGTGCGATTAAAAGGTTCTCCCTCGAGGCCATTGAGTGCGTTGTATCTCATTTCAATTCCACTTGGTGCGATTAAAAGTGTTGTATCTCTTAATCCCATGATCGTAATATGTTTTATTTCAATTCCACTTGGTGCGATTAAAAGTTGCCTACCATTCCAGCCAGGGAACAACTGAGGAATTTCAATTCCACTTGGTGCGATTAAAAGATCACCGCAATCAAAGTGTATCAACTGCCAGATTTATTTCAATTCCACTTGGTGCGATTAAAAGAGTAAAGAAATCACTGTACCCACGACGGCAATTTAATTTCAATTCCACTTGGTGCGATTAAAAGGGGATGGATTGGATGGGAAGGAGGCCGGAACATACAAATTTCAATTCCACTTGGTGCGATTAAAAGTAGAGGTAACCAACGGACCTGATATTGGTCTCCCATTTCAATTCCACTTGGTGCGATTAAAAGGCGCTCCTTGTTCACCATCCAGGAAGAAATGCCCGTATTTCAATTCCACTTGGTGCGATTAAAAGGTTGAAAAAAGTTTTTGCCCCCACTTTTGAAAATAATTTCAATTCCACTTGGTGCGATTAAAAGCGGAATAAAAATCAATTTCGAAGAGACCTATTTACATTTCAATTCCACTTGGTGCGATTAAAAGATCTACATATTGACTACCGCGCGATTGGGAGAAAAATTTCAATTCCACTTGGTGCGATTAAAAGCTTATGGTCATGCAGAACCTCCATGTTATTCAAGGTATTTCAATTCCACTTGGTGCGATTAAAAGACCGATGTTTTGCGGCTTGATCGTGTCCTCATTGTATTTCAATTCCACTTGGTGCGATTAAAAGAACTGTCCTTTCCCTGAATGCAAATGTTCTATATCTAATTTCAATTCCACTTGGTGCGATTAAAAGAACAACTAACATCTTTCGAGGATGCCTGCAAGATCGATTTCAATTCCACTTGGTGCGATTAAAAGTATACATAGAGCGCTGGCAGGGAGCGAAGAAAATCATTTCAATTCCACTTGGTGCGATTAAAAGCATCATTGACGCTTTGAAAATCTGAGCCTACTGGAATATTTCAATTCCACTTGGTGCGATTAAAAGGTCCTAAGTCCTGTTTTGCTCCGCACATGTAAGCCGAAATTTCAATTCCACTTGGTGCGATTAAAAGATTTTCTAACTTCCTCCGTGGAGCCCTGCACTAATATTTCAATTCCACTTGGTGCGATTAAAAGTAAGGAGGGACGAACCGTTGATGACTTCTTTAACCATTTCAATTCCACTTGGTGCGATTAAAAGATCTCGATCTTTAAAGCGAAACGGCGCGTAACCGTATTTCAATTCCACTTGGTGCGATTAAAAGCCCGGCATTACTGGAAGTGCGTAAAACGAAAAATATTTCAATTCCACTTGGTGCGATTAAAAGATCTTTTGTCGGTCAGAAAGGGAGGCGTTAGATGAAAATTTCAATTCCACTTGGTGCGATTAAAAGAAAACAAAAATTAATTACTAAAACCCTACTAAATTAATTTCAATTCCACTTGGTGCGATTAAAAGCCCGGACCGACGGTGATAGAACCCCCGGGAACATAATATTTCAATTCCACTTGGTGCGATTAAAAGCAATATAACGCTATCACTGACAGTTTTATTTCTGAATTTCAATTCCACTTGGTGCGATTAAAAGCCAGACGACACGACAATAATTTTTGCCGTACACCAATTTCAATTCCACTTGGTGCGATTAAAAGTATGCGGTCTATCAATTCCTTGTCCGTACCTTCGATTTCAATTCCACTTGGTGCGATTAAAAGATGGTTTTGTCAACTGTGGCCGCAATGGCATCCGTAATTTCAATTCCACTTGGTGCGATTAAAAGCCTATCTCCAGGAACCTTTGCATCCGATCTTTCACATTTCAATTCCACTTGGTGCGATTAAAAGCACAGGGGCCGGCACGGCGGGCTTACTGGATTTTTATTTCAATTCCACTTGGTGCGATTAAAAGAGTGCGGCAAACAAAGTTCCGTATTTCACAGGGGCATTTCAATTCCACTTGGTGCGATTAAAAGGGCGGAGCTTTTCGGATTTGGTAAGGATCCTGTTCATTTCAATTCCACTTGGTGCGATTAAAAGATAGAACTATTTTTCTTTTTGCAAGTGTGCTAGCAAATTTCAATTCCACTTGGTGCGATTAAAAGAAAAGGAAAAGCCTATGATTAGCGTCAAAATTTCATTTCAATTCCACTTGGTGCGATTAAAAGAACGTTGATAAAGACTTCCTGGAAGGGTGGGAGCGAATTTCAATTCCACTTGGTGCGATTAAAAGTCGGCTGAATCGGTTGATAGCCTCCGATCCATCGAATTTCAATTCCACTTGGTGCGATTAAAAGGCGATCGTTTCCAAAGAGGAGGTAAAAGAACTGCTATTTCAATTCCACTTGGTGCGATTAAAAGGCGCTTCGAGGATGCCGCAACCGTATTGCCACAACATCATTTCAATTCCACTTGGTGCGATTAAAAGGACCGGCCAGTACAGGCAAAGGCGGCTATACCGCATTTCAATTCCACTTGGTGCGATTAAAAGGATAGTACCACGACCGGCATCGCGCGGAAGTTGGAAATTTCAATTCCACTTGGTGCGATTAAAAGGACGGGTCTCAGTAAGACACAGGTTGCCAATAAAAATTTCAATTCCACTTGGTGCGATTAAAAGGAGGCGCATCGAAAGGGGCGTGCACAAGGCAAAAGTAATTTCAATTCCACTTGGTGCGATTAAAAGCGACCATCACTTCCGCACCTGGCTTCAGTTTTTTGAATTTCAATTCCACTTGGTGCGATTAAAAGAGCCGTAAACGATGTGTACGGCTTTCTTGAAACTGATTTCAATTCCACTTGGTGCGATTAAAAGTTTCGGAAAGTGGGAGGCCTTCAAGGGCCAACTGGAATTTCAATTCCACTTGGTGCGATTAAAAGCCAGGGGAATACACCATTCATGCTCAGGATGTAAAATTTCAATTCCACTTGGTGCGATTAAAAGCGTCGTAAAAATACACACGGATTTTGTCTTTTATCATTTCAATTCCACTTGGTGCGATTAAAAGGTCTATCCAGAGGTAACCCCCGACTTTCAAACGGATTTCAATTCCACTTGGTGCGATTAAAAGTCGGCATCGCGGTAACACGCTACATCCATGTAAGCTATTTCAATTCCACTTGGTGCGATTAAAAGCACCTAAAAAAGTGACGCATGGTAGTTTATTCAGATTTCAATTCCACTTGGTGCGATTAAAAGCTCAATTTTTTTAACCTCACTAGAGTTTCGATTAAAATTTCAATTCCACTTGGTGCGATTAAAAGCTATGCCTAATTTGTCAGTCCTTATTCACACGTTTAAATTTCAATTCCACTTGGTGCGATTAAAAGCTACTCATTAAGAGGAGGGGAGGTAGTAGAGTTCTATTTCAATTCCACTTGGTGCGATTAAAAGCAGTGTCTTTTCAAACTCGCAAACTCCCTGTACTCTCATTTCAATTCCACTTGGTGCGATTAAAAGCCGTTTAAATTACATGTAAAAAGGGCCAAAACAAAGCTCATTCGCGGCCTTTTGATGCACTATCTTTACCCTTCACGCGTCGATGCCCGGTAACCGAAATTGCTACGGGGTTCGACGACCCATTTTTGCCGCCCGAAAGACTCGAAATGGCCCCTCCCGATGGTTACGGCCTCCGGGCACTATGAACAATCCCGGAACGACGACCTCAGAGAATATTGCCAAGCGGGTTTTTCTCCGGCCCAATTACCTCCTTATCAAGCCATTTCTCGTCGCGGCTCTTGAACAGGATCAGGCTATCGGACTCGAGCATCAATGCCCGGGCCTGGTGCAGAAGTTCTTTGAGCTTAACGGCGGTAATCTCACCTTCAAACACCGAATTCTGTATCCAGTTCAGATAACGCCTGCACAGCTTAAGCATTTTTGCCACGCGGCGTTCATTGACGTCATATACCAGTATTACATACATTTACCACCAAATCTTGAACGGCCGGTATTCCTCCATCTCCAAAATATGCTTGCTGAGTTTGTAGCACTCAAGTTTCACGAGGTGCTTGTAGCTCACGTGCTTCTTCAGCACGCGGTGCCGAATCGTCTCGGCCAGCCGTTCTTCCCATGCCCTGACAAACGCCTTCTTGCCGGACTCTTTTAACGTACACCGGTTCAGTTCAGTCGCAAAATCTGACCCCTGCACTTCCTTTTTATTCAACACCCGGAAGATTGTCCGGTCGACAAGGATCGGTTTGAAGATCTCCGCAAGATCCAATGCCAGGGAATACCGGCGGGTGCCCGGTTCGTGCAGAAAACTGATGGTCGGGTTTAGCTGCGTGTGGTAGAGCTGGCTCAAACAGAGGCTATAACACATCATGTTCCCAAAACTGATCAGCGCATTGACTTCGTTCGACGGCGGCTGACGACTGCGACCAATCATCCGGAATTCGGAGAGGATCTGGTCGAAGGAGGCATAGTAGACCTGCCGGATGTTTCCCTCGACACCCATGAGCTCGTCCACAAGGCTGGCATTGGTTATCTGCTGACAATGCATCTCCATCTGCGCAATGTTTGCTTCCACATCGCGCTCACGGTTGTGGTAGTACCGGAGATTCTTTAACATGTTGAACGAAGCACCCTCAATGAATTTCCGCGCCAGCGCCATCCGCTTTTCTTTCTTCGTATAATGACGCACCTGGTTGACGAGCATCTTGCCGGCCAGCAGGTAGTCCTTCGGCTGAAAGGACCCGGTATAATGCTCGTAGTAGTCGAAAAAATGCACATTGACGCTCGCTTTGCCCAGGAAATTGAACAACGCGCTGTTGGCGTCCAGGCTCCCAAAAACGTATAGGTCGGATACGCCCTCTACCGGGATGAATTTTGGTTGCCCTTCATTGCCGGCTTCGTCCGTCGGCGTGAACTTGAGCGTGTTGTCGCGGCGACTGAGACGCCCGGGGTTGAACAAGTAGTAGGTCTTTTTCATGCTTCCGTGGAATAACAAAAGTCATAATAGCTGCACGACTTGCAGATACGCGCCCGGATCACGTCAGGGCACCGCTCCTGTGACCGGATCCGCTCCACTTCCCTTTCCCATTGCGGAATATCATCCCGGTCTTTATCCGTCAGGACAACCTCTTCGCGCTGTTTCAGTTTCGGGTATTCGATAACACCCTTTACTCCATCAACCCCATGCAGGGCCAGCTTATAAATGTAGTACTTGACCTGCGCAATATGCGCCTGCTCCATCTTGCCGGACTTCTTCACTTCATGAACGATCCTCTCCCGGGCGTCATAGAAATCGATCTTTACGCCATCGATTTCCACCTCGGTGAATCTCCGGGCACGATCACCGTAGGAGGTTTCGCCTATGAACTTGCCTTCCGCCACGATGTCGGAGGTGTGTTCCATCTGGATGGCATGAGCAAAAAGCCAAAGCTTGCGATGGCAAGTGTGGAGGTAGGCGATATGGGTGCCGGTGGGATGCATTTGTTCACAGGTCGGCTAAATCGAAAGGGTGTGTCTCAAAACCATTGCTCTTCCCTATATCTCCTTTCAATCACCTTCCACTTAGACAAAGTATATGCACTAATTTTCTTGCAACAAATAACGAATCACTTCTAGCTCTCTAATTCAGCATAGCACGTACCATTGTCTATTGCTATGGTCAATGACTACGATATCTGTGATTCAACATTCCATATTTCCTGCTCATCATACACCAAGCCGATTTCAGGATCATACTTCCTCTTGAGGCACCAAAAGGAAACATCCATGAATCTTCCCTCGCCTTCAAACACATATTGATCTTTAACTAACGTGCTGTCGCCTTCATGGATAAGCTGGGAAAACTTATTCTTACGAATCTGGACTTTCAATCGCTCAGCACCAATGAAGTCAAAGTTGGTCAAGTATTCAATATACCTCTGCCTTAGAGAAATTGGCAAAATCTTAATACCATCAAACTGCTTATAAAACTCCTCTTCACCCTGTTTTGAATCCACCATTGGATGCAAGTGATTTATCGACGTTGAAAGAAAATCATAAGTACCTTTAAACGTCGCGTAATCGTCCATATCCCAACCGGCATAGACAAGGTCAATGTAAAATTGAAGTTTCGACTCTTTAATGCCCCCTTTATCCACCGAAATGATCTCGTCAATGGCGGCAAGTGTTCTTTCTATCAATTCAGGATTATAAATAAACCTATCGTTCGAGTTATTCTCCGTAAATACATTCACTGGACATATTCCCTTAGTCCGCCTGCGATTTACTCTTCCGAAGCGTTGAATCAATGCGTCAAGCGGAGCAGGTTCTGTGTAAATGACATCATAATCAACATCTAGACTTACTTCAATTGCCTGTGTTCCGACAAGAAGTCGTATTGGGTCATTCTCGTTACTTTCTCCGATCTTCAATCGTTTTTCGTGATTCATTCTGTCTTCGCCATTAAATGCACTGTGGAGTAATACACTGGTCTTTGCGTGCCTCTTAAGAAGTTTGTATACCTCTTGCGATTGTTTGACCGTATTGCACACCACAAGTACCTTTTTATCGTTTTCCAGATCAGAGACTATGACATCGGTGTTATTCATTAGGAGGCCGGAACGCAGTACTACTTTATGCCTGTCAAAGCGCTTATATAAGTCGTTGTCTGCGACTATTTTGGTGGCATTTGTTGCATCCCCGAGTTCGGTCCTGAGATACGATGGCAAAGTGGCAGTCATGATCATGACACTGGCCTTAAGTTGTCGTATGACGAACTCCACAAGGACCTTTATTTGGGCGAATACCTTGGGATTGTAGGCATGTATTTCATCAAATATGAAATAACCGCCGACGAATTCAACAAGACCTTTTTCGTACCCTTTA
>CAZKBK010000052.1:0-6148 GCA_964551035.1 uncultured Roseivirgaceae bacterium
TCAACGGGCGTCCACCCTCCAATTCAACCCCGCTCTTCCCATTCGTCATTCGTAATTCGTAATTCGTAATTCCTCCCTCACTCTCCGTCCGTATGCACAAAGATCTCCCTTTCTCTCATATCGTCTACTTTGCGCGACAGCAACTCCCGCGTTGCGGCATCAAACGGGTTATGCCCGATCGCCAGTATCCGCAAGTGTTTCAACTCCAGGAGGAAAGGGGGGAGGGTTGCAATGTAATTGCGCGACAGGTCGATCTCCTCGAGATTTTCAAGCTCCATCATGGAAGGGGGAAGGGCGTGAAGGTAGTTGTCGTTTACGCGGATTACTTTGAGACGCTTCATGTTCCCAATGCCATCGGGAAGGCGCTCGAGGCGGTTGTCCCTTGCGTAAAGTCCCGTCAGTTTGCGGAGCGTATCGAGGTTGTCGGGAAGCAAGAGCAATTTGTTGTGCGAGAGGTAAAGTACTTCAAGGTTTTGCCAGTTGGCGAACCCGGGTCCGAGCTGTTCGATTTCGTTGTGAAAGAGATCGATCTCGATGAGTGAGTGGAGTTCATATGCCGCCGCGGGTACGGAGCTAAGGGCGTTCCGGTAGAAGGAGAGTTGCTCGAGATGCTTGAGTTTCCCCAGCGCCGGCGCCACGTGTGTGATCGCGTTGGAATTGAAGTTCAGACGGCGCAGGTTGCGGAGGTTTTTGATGGAGCGCGGTACCCGTTCAATGGCATTTTCATGAAGCGACAACCGCTCGAGGTTTCGGTGTACTGCGATACGTTTTTTCAGCGTGATCTCGTTGCGTTGAAGGCTGAGTTCCCGCAGGTGGCGGTTGCGCCGCGCTCCATTCGGAAAATGAACCAGCTTGTTCTCCGACAGGTCGAGGTGGGTGAGGGCTTTGAATTTCCGGTACGAGCGGGGTAGTCCGCCGGGACGTTCATTGAGGATACGGAGTTTCTCGACGCTTGCATTTCTTCCGAGCCTAAGCCGTCGCTCGGAGCGGTTGTTGTAGATGTCGATGCGTGTCAACGCTCGAAGGTCGTTCAGCCTTGCGGGAAGTTTGTCGATGGTGCTGTTGACGAACTCGAGCGCTTCCAGCCGGTGACATCTCCAAATGATGTCGGGTATTGCCGATTTCCGGTAAACGCTGACTTTTGTAACGGCCGACAGATCGTCCATCTTCTTCAGGCTGTCGGTGGTGATATAGCCGCGACTTGGCCAGTAGACGTTTTTGAAGGTTACGCTTTCGCGGTACAGTGACCATTGTGCCGCTGCGAGACTATCTATCCGTTTTGCGTTGACGGGTTTTCGTTGGTACTCCTGTTCCAGTTGTGTCTCGATGGCAGCAAGTCTCATGGAGTCGATGGGGCTGCGATAGTGTCTCGTGCGCACCTGGCCATGCCCCGGAAACGACTGGGCATGGCTTTTGATCGGCAGCCCGGTCATCAATAGAAACAGCGCCGAAATAACAGCCGTGAATTTTGTTGCCATGGCATAAAACTAAAAATTTAGTTATTTGAAAACAAGGCCCCCGATCCGCAGCCGGGTGGCGGTCAAATTTCCGGTTGTTTTTTCCTGAAAAACATGAGGTTAAGGCGCTAAAAAACAGTATTTTTGGCGGTTCTAATCGGTTAAAATGAGCGAAGTAACAGACAGGATTCCAGCGAACTATTCAGCGAGCAATATTCAGGTTTTAGAAGGTTTAGAAGCGGTGCGAAAGCGGCCGGCGATGTACATTGGCGATGTCAGTGTCAAAGGCCTTCACCACCTGGTCTGGGAGGTTGTCGACAATTCAATAGATGAGGCCCTGGCGGGCTATTGCGACACCATCGACGTGTCCATCAACGAGGACAATTCCATCACGGTTATCGACAACGGGAGGGGTATCCCCACTGACATGCACGAGAAGGAGAAGCGCTCGGCGCTCGAAGTCGTGATGACCGTCCTTCATGCGGGGGGCAAATTTGATAAAAACACTTACAAGGTCTCCGGCGGACTGCACGGCGTGGGCGTGTCTTGCGTAAACGCGCTGTCGGAGATGCTTCACGTGACGGTGAACCGCGAAGGCAAAATTTTCGAACAACAATACGAACGCGGCCACCCCCAATACCCCGTGCGCATCGTCGGCGAGTCGACAACGACCGGGACCAAGGTTCATTTCAAGCCGGACAGTCAGGTCTTTACCGTACAGGAATATAACTTTGAGACGATAGCCTCCAGGTTGCGGGAACTCGCGTTTCTCAATCCCGGTATCCGGATCAACCTCAGGGATGCGCGGGAGAAAGATGAAAAAGGCGACATTCGCGCCGACAGTTTTTTCTCCGAAGGAGGACTGCGTGAATTTGTAAGCTACATCGACGCCACCCGGGAGAAACTCATTCCCGAACCTATTTACATCGAGAACGAAAGGGGTGAAATCCCGATTCAGGTAGCGCTGAGCTACAACACGTCATTCAGCGAAAACCTCGTCTCTTACGTCAACAACATCAACACCCACGAAGGGGGCACGCACGTGGCCGGTTTCAGGCGCGCACTCACCCGGACACTGAAGACCTATGCGGAAAAGTCGGGCCTTCTCGAGAAAGTGAAGATCGAGATCAGCGGCGAAGACTTTCGCGAAGGGTTGACCGCCGTTATTTCCGTGAAAGTCGCAGAACCTCAGTTCGAAGGGCAGACGAAAACGAAGTTGGGCAACTCCGATGCCATGGGCGCGGTAGACCAGGCCGTGGGCGAAGTGTTGCAATATTACCTTGAAGAACATCCACGCGAGGCGAAGACCATCGTCAATAAGGTGGTGCTCGCGGCGCAGGCGCGGCATGCGGCCCGGAAAGCCCGCGAGATGGTGCAGCGCAAGAACGTCCTTACCGGCACGGGCCTCCCCGGCAAGCTCGCGGATTGTTCGAGCACGGATCCATCCATCTCCGAACTCTACCTGGTGGAGGGCGACTCCGCCGGCGGATCCGCCAAGCAGGGCAGAGACCGCAATTTTCAGGCAATCCTTCCCTTGCGGGGAAAGATCCTCAACGTGGAGAAAGCCCAGGAACACAAGATCTACGACAACGAGGAGATAAAAAATATTATCACCGCCCTTGGCGTGAGCTTTGGAACGGCGGACGATGCAAAGGCGTTGAACATGAACAGGCTCCGCTATCACAAGGTCATCATCATGACCGACGCCGACGTCGACGGAAGTCACATCCGGACCCTTATCCTCACGTTCTTCTTCCGGTATATGAGAGAGCTCATCGAGAACGGTTACATCTACATCGCGTTGCCACCGCTTTACCTCATCAAGAAGGGCAGGGAGGAACGCTATTGCTGGACCGAAGAGGAGCGCGAAACCATCGTCCGGGAAATTTCCGGCGGAAAGGAAGATTCCGTTTCCATCCAGCGCTACAAGGGCCTTGGTGAGATGAACCCTGAGCAGTTATGGTCTACAACGATGGACCCGGCACGCCGGTCACTCAAGCAGGTCAGCATCGAGTCCGCGGCCGAGGCCGACCATTTGTTCTCCATGCTCATGGGCGATGAAGTCGCGCCGCGGCGTGAGTTCATCGAGAAAAATGCCAAGTACGCGCGCATTGACATCTAGGCCAGGCGCCGATTTTTTTAGTTTTTTGATTTTGGTCTCATGGCGGAAGTTGCAACCATCGGGTCGGGAAAGATCACCCATCAGATTGAGGAGAGTAATTACATCAGTCGTGACCTGAGCTGGCTTCAGTTCAACTATCGCGTGCTGGACCAGGCGAAGCACGCGGACCGGTCCATCTTCGACCGCATGCGCTACCTCTCCATCACGTCCTCCAACCTCGACGAATTCTGCACCATCCGGCTGGGTAGCCTTTACAACTACATCGACTACGGCAAAGCGCGCTTCGACTACAGCGGCCTGCGTGAAGAGCCCTTCCGGAAGGTTTTTCTGGCCGAGATGAAGCGTTTTTACCAGGACCAGAACGAGTACTTCGTCAACCACCTCAAACCCCTTTTCCGCGAGAACGGCTTCGTCATCGCCAGCTATGAAGAGCTTTCCGTTGAGAGCATCAAAAAGGTGAACGAATACTTTTTGAACACCATATTCCCGATGCTCACGCCCATGGTGTTCGATACCTACCACACCTTCCCCGTGCTGATGAACAACCGCCTGCTTTTCGGGGTGGTGACCAAATCGCCGACCGACGTGCAGACGCCGCAAAAGGTCTCCTTTGTCCAGGTACCCAACAACCTGCCACGGTTTTACGAGATCGTCACCGACGACGTCATCCAGTTCGTTTCCGTCGAGGAGATCATCTCGAAGAATGTGCACCACCTCTTCCGGAACGTCGAGATTGCGAGCATCAACCTTTTCCGCATCAACCGCAACGGTGACTTCACGCTGGAGGAAAGCGAAGACATCGAGTCCAATTTCCTGGAAGACCTGAAGCGAAAACTGAAAACCCGCCGCTCCGGCCGCGTCGTTCGGCTGGAGGTGCAGGACGAGCCCGATCCCTGGATGATGCGCTTGCTCAAGATCCAGTGGGATCTCGACGACCACAACATTTTTGCCGTGCCAAGAGGCAGCCTCTTCGACTTCTCCGGCCTGTTGCAAATCGTCGGACACAGCGAGTTCCGCTCGCGCCGGGCGCAACCCCGGGCGCCGGTGCAGCCCCTCAACTATCCCGAAGGGGAGGGTCATGACCTTTTTGAGGTCCTCAAAGACCGTGACATCCTGCTTCACCATCCCTATAACTCGATGGAACTCGTCCTCGAGTTGCTGGAGAAGGCCGCGGACGATCCTTACGTGCTGTCGATCAAAATTACCATTTACCGCGTGGCCCGCGAATCGCGGGTGACAGCGGCACTTCTGCGCGCCGCGGAAAACGGCAAGCACGTGTCCGTGCTGTTTGAGGTGAAGGCGCGATTCGACGAGGAGAACAACCTCCGCGAAGCACAGCGCCTGCAGAAAGCGGGATGCTTTGTGATCTATGGCGTCGGTAGCCTGAAGACCCACACGAAGCTGCTCCTCGTGGTGCGCAAGGATAAAGACGAGAAGGTGTACCGGTATGTGCATTTGTCGAGCGGCAACTATAACGAGATCACCTCGCGGCAATATGTCGATATCGGATTGCTCACCACACGGGAGGTGTACGCCCACGACGTGTCGGAGTTCTTCAATGTCATTACCGGACATTCGCAGCCCAGTACCTATAAGAACCTGATCACTTCTCCCCGCGACATGCGCATCCAGCTTTGCAACCTCGTAAAGAAGGAGGCGGAGAATGCGAAGAACGGCGTCCCCGCCGGAATCGTAATCAAGCTGAACTCCCTTCAGGATAAGGAGCTGATCGACGAGTTATACGCTGCGTCCCAGGCCGGCGTCCGGATCAAGCTTATCGTCAGGGGTATGTGCTGCCTTCGGCCGGGAAGGCCGGGGCTCAGCGAGAACATTGAGGTCATCTCTATCGTGGGGCACTACCTCGAACATTCGCGGATCTACTACTTTCACAACGCCGGCAACGCCAAGGTATACATCGGCAGCGCCGACGCCATGGTACGCAGCTTTGACCGGCGGATCGAATCCCTTTTTCTTTTGGAAGAGGATGTCCTCAGAAAACAGGCCATCAACAACCTGCGCTTCAACCTCAAAGACAACATCAACGCCTACGTCATGCAGGAGGATGGAACCTACGTGGTCAAGGAACAACGCGACGAGCTCCCGTTCAACATGCACCTGGAGTTTTACAACATCACAAAGGAGATCGTGATGGAAGCGGAATTGTTCTGACGCGCCGTACCTCGTCCCTCGTACCTCGTACCTTGATCACCGTCGCCCCCTCCACAACGTCCCATCTTCCATTCAACCTCGCTCTTCCATTCGTCATTCGTAATTCGTAATTCGTAATTCGTAATTTGATTCGCCATTCGCCCCTCTGTGGCACGCGTGCCCCCGGTGGTAGGTTGCGTGTGCTACCAACATTTCGCCCCTACAGGGCGATGTATTTACCAAAAGGAAACATCTCCCATTCAACCTCGCTTCCCCGTACCTCGTCCCTCACACCTCGTACCTTGATCACCGTCGCCCCCTCCACAACGCCCCATCTTCCATTCAACCTCGCCCTTCCCATTCGTCATTCGTAATTCGTAATTTGATTCGCCATTCGCCCCTCTGTGGCACGCGTGCCCCC
>CAZKBK010000052.1:6248-28968 GCA_964551035.1 uncultured Roseivirgaceae bacterium
CCCGTACCTCGTCCCTCACACCTCGTACCTTGATCACCGTCGCCCCCTCCACAACACCCCATCTTCCATTCAACCCCGCTCTTCCCATTCGTCATTCGTAATTCGTCCCTCGTCATTTGAATTCCCTTACCTGTACTGATAATACTGCGGACATTCCGGATCCCGGTGTATGCCCCGAAAGATCGACCGGAAGTTCAACATGAACTCATGGCTGCCGTGCGAGTAGCCGCCGAGGGAACTCGAGGTGAGGTCATAAGAGTAGCCGAAATGGATCTTGTCGGAAAGCTTCAGGTCGATAAACGTTATGAACGAGTCGCCGAGGCGGTACGAGGTGCCCAGGCTTAGGACGTCATAGAAGATCACCGACGCATTGATGTCGAAACTCAACGGCTGCCCTTCCTGGGTGCGGATGAGCACCGACGGGCTCAGCTTTACGTTGTCCATCCGGTCCAGGGGCATGATGAACCCGGTGCGGATGAAATAATAGCGCGCTTCGCGGATCTCGGCGAGGATATCTTCCGCGGAGGTTGCGATCTTGTTGTTGAGGATGAAGGGAATCGAGAACCCCGCGAAGAAGTTCTTCTTGCTAAAAAACACACCGGCGCCAAAGTTCGGTTTCACCGCGCCGATGACATTCGTGAAAGAGACATCACCGGGGTTGCGCAGGTCGATGCCGTCGAAGTTGATGCCAAGCACGTTCACACCCGCCTGGAGGCCCATCGACAGCGTTGCATCCCGCATGTGGATCTTGTAGGCATAGCTCGCGTAAACATGGTTGTTCTTGTAGCTCCCGATCTCGTCACGGTTTACCATCAGCCCGACGCCGATCTTGTTCTTCATCAGCGAGGTGTGTGCTGAAAAGTTCAATGTTCGCGGCGCGCCGGGGAAGTTCACCCACTGGTTGCGGTACATCGCCGTGGCGCTGAACTGCACATGTGCGCCCGCATACGCGGGGTTGATGACGAGTTCGTTGAAGTAGTACTGTGTGAACACGGGATACTGCTGCGCATGCACAACTCCAACGAGCGCTAACCACGACACGATGCCGAGAAAATATTTCATGATCCCCCGTTTTGTACTCATTTCACAATCTCCAGGTAGCCGGCTACCGTCTCGCCGGTGCCGTCGTTCTTTTCGACAACATAATAGTACGTGCCATCCGGCAAGTCCGTGCCCATCAGGCTTACGCCCTTGTTCGACTTGCCGTCAAAATAGATGTCTACGTTGTTGTAGCCCCGCGCCTCGTACACCAGCGTGCCCGCGCGGTTGTAGATCTTCACGGAATTGTTCGGATAGTTCTCGATGCAATTGAGGTGGAAGATCGGGTTCTGCGCGTCGCCGTTCCGCGAGATGCCATTGAAGGCGTTGATCTCGGGCAGGACGTCGACCGTTTTTTGATGCCGGCATCCCATCGTCGTGGTAACGATCGCCGTGTACGTTCCCGCTTCAATGCCCGTCAGGATTGGTCCGCTGCCGATTGCCACGTAGAGGCCGGAGCCCTCACCCCATACAATGCTTTCGATCTCGACGGTGTTCAACATGCCAAGTACGATGGAACCGCTGGCCTCTCCGTCAGTACCGTATTCTCCTCCCGGCTCGACGTTGAACACGTCGCACGTCGGGCGGGTTACGACGAAGTCGAAGTCAGGGATGACCGTGGCGTCGTTGATGTCTCCCGGTGCTGATCCGGAGATACACCCCGTCAGCCGGCTCGTCGCCGACACGTAGTATGTCCCCACACCAAGGTCGCTGTAAAGTTCACCCACGAAGGCGGCGATGGTCGTGTCCGGCGCCGGTCCCGGGTTGTCATTATACCAATGGAAGATAAAGTCACCAGTGTTGCCGTTCACTGACGCGGCAAGGATGCCGTTGTCAAGCGTCTCGCAACCGGTGTCATGGGCGACAACCTCAACGGCGGGGAGGGGTATGGGGATAAACTGTTCGGTGATGTTCACCTGCGCGGTGTCGGAACAGCCCGTCACGAGGTGTGACGCGACCACCGAAAACAATCCTGACGCAAGGTTGCCGTAGGTGGCCCCGGCGTAGGCGCTGGTTCCAGCCGGAGGAGCGTTGTGATACCATGTGAAGAGGTAGTTTACAATGTCGCCGTACACCGACGCGGTTGCGACGCCGTCCGGTCGTGCGGGGTCACAGATGGTCAGCGGCGAGAGCGCCGTCGCCGTTACTACCGGGAACACCCGCGCATCACCGATGGTCACCGTAGCGGGTTGACTTTGGCAGAAATTGTCGGCCTGGTCGACGGCCACAACGGTGTAGGTACCAGTGGGTAGACCAGTAATCTGCTTGCCGGTGTAGTCGGGCGTTGCCCCGACGATGGTGCCGCTGTACCAGTTGTAGGTGTAGGCGTTGCTGTTGCCACTGATCACCGTGGCAAAGACGGCGCCATCGTCGGCCGTGCACGAGGTGAGATCGGTCGACGACGTGGTGACTGCAGCGGTGTCAACATCCAACGGAAGCACATACGTTTCATCTACAAAGCAGTCGTTGGAATTGTTGGTCGCGCGGAGGGTGAACGTCGCGTCGGTTTGTCCTGGCGGGATTACGATTCCCGACAGCGTCGAACTGGTTCCGACCACGACACCCGTCGCGGTGGGTCCGGCGTACCATGAAAATGTATAACCCGAAACACTGGTTCCGGTGGCGCTCGTCACCAGCTCGCCGGTGAGGTTAGCGGGCTGGAGACACCGCGTGGGAAGGGTGAAATTATCCAATGAAACCGCCACGGTGTTTACGGTCTGGTCTTCGACGGCAAACGCGATCAGCCCGGATGCGCACTGCAGTCCGCCCGTGCCGGCAATTTTTGTTATCCGTACAAAGTAGTTCCCGGCAGCGAGGTTGCTCAGCGTAGCCGTGTTGCCGGGGAGGACAGCCTGGGTTGCATCCAGCCATTCAAAGGCATAGCCGACGGTGCCGGCGGACACGCCATCCTCAAGGATGTCGGTGACGTTGGCCATTCCCCCGGAGAGGTCGGAACACATGGTGACATGCGTAACATCGATCGCACCGGAGGCGACGGCGATAGTTGGCGGCTGGCTCATGATGGCCGTTGTCTTCGAGGAAACGCACTGCGTGGCAATGTCCGTGACGACGACGGTGTAATTTCCTGCGGGCAGGCTCTGCGCAATGTGTCCGAAGCCCGAGGTCGTCCCCGTCGTGCCCGTGCCCAACGCGGGCGCCGTGGTGTCATCGCCTTCGAACCACACGTAGGTGTAATCGCCTTCCGACGCGAGGCCGTCAATGTCAAGTTGGATGGAGCCGTTCGCTGTGGCGCCTGTACAGTTATTGTTGGCGGCGATGAGGCTCGTTGCCACGACAGGATCCTGCGCTGTGTTGATGACCTCGACGATCACGGGTACCGATTGGCAATTGTTCAGTGACGGATGATTTTCAGTCGCCACCAGGGTATAGTATCCCGGCGTCAGTGTTGAAAATGTATAGTTCGAGGTTTGATCACCATTGGGGGCGCCCATTGATCCGTTGACGGTCGTCACGGGTACTCCCGAAACGCCCTGGCCTGCGTAAAATTCGAGGACATAGTCGTTGACACTGAAGCCGGGTGTCGGGGTGGGGGCAAGTTGCACGATGATGCTTCCTTCGTTTTGCGGAGCGCAGGTGGTGGCGTCCTGTTTCGCAACCAGCGTCAGCGTGTGGGCGGAGGCGAACGGAAGGTCGAACGATTCCTCCGAGGAACATCCGTTGTCGAGGTTAGTCGCCCGGATCGTGTACAGACCACTGGAAAGGGTCTGCTGCAGCGACGATGTTACGCCGGTCACGGAGGCAAACGGTGTAGCCCCACCGTTGAGAAACCATTCGATCAGGAAGCCGCTTACATTGCCGGCGGCGCTGACGGAAACCGCCATCTCGCCGTTGCTGGTCCCGCAGTCCGTGGGAAGTTTCACGGTGACGGCATTTTGGATGATGTCGATCACGGGCGTCGCATCCGCCACCGCGGCCGTGATGGGTGCAGCGGTGCAGTGCTTGGTGTTGTGCGACGCGACAACGGTGTACGTCCCGACCGGAACGTTATCCAGCACGTTGTCGGTATCCGTAAAATCGGGGCTGGCCTTCACGGACGTGCCCGCGTACCAGTTGAACGTGTAGTCGGCGGGTGCGTCAGGGGAGACGTTGACCGTGATGCTGCCGTTGGGCGTTGTACAGTTGGTCAGATCGCCGACGGCTGCGAGTGTGAGCGATGGTGTCTGCACCTCGAAGTCGATGGTCAATTCTTCCGTATCGCTGCAGCCCGTGGCGTTGTCGGTGGCGCGCACGGTGTAGATACCCGCGTTGAGGTTGTCGGGGCTTGCCGTTGTGGCGAAGGGTGTGCCCAACGTATGCTGGCCGGCAAACCACTCAAAGGTGTAGCCGGTGGTGGCACCACCGACGCTGGCCGCCGCCGTGCCGTTGGGAAGGGCGGCGTCGCAAGAGGTCATCGGGCTGATGCCCGTCACGGATACGGTCACTGGCGCGGACTGGTTGATGGTAAAGGTCACCGGCGCGGATTCACATTTTTGAGCGGTGTGCAAGGCCGTTACGGTATAGGTACCCCCCGTCAGGTTGGGCCAGTGAAAACCGACGTGATCGGCGGTAGGCTTGACCGTGCTTCCGGCGTACCAGGTGAACTTGTACCCCGCGGTTCCGCCGTTCACGGCCGCAATAGCGCTGCCGATGTTGCCACTGGCGCAGGTAATGTCCGTTGTGGTAACGGTCACCACAGGAATGACCGACTGGTCGGGAACAGTTTCCGATGTTATGGTCTGGCAACCGGTAGCCTTGTCCGTGACCACAACGGTATAGGTGAGGGGCTTGAGCTGTCCGGGCGCGTCGTCAATGCTGACCTGCGGATCGGTGAAGATATCGTTGCCCTCGTACCACACGTAGGTGTAGTCGTTCGGATTGTCGCCAACACCGTCGCCGTCGGTATCATTGATAATGACACGCAACATGCCATCCGGGTGCTTGCAGTTCGTGTACGGGGACACGATCTCGATGGTCGCGGCGAGATTCTCGCCCATGCGGTCGACGATGACGCTTGCGGTGTCTGACGCACAACTGATGGTCTTGTGTACGGCAAATACCGTATAAGTTCCCTCGGGTATGCCGTTCACGTTGGCGCCCTGGTAGTCCGCGGGCGGCGCCTTGGCAGCACTACCTGACGACCAGAAGAAGTTGTAGTCGGTCACATTCTCAGCGCCGTTGTCAGCGACGAAGGCGCGCATCGCCCCGTTGTCGGGCGTGGCGCTGCCGGGACATTTGAGGTTGTCGGCCACCTTCAGGCCGGTCAAGGCCACAGGCAATGACGTTACTGAGGCGGAAATGATGTTGTTGGCATAGTCGCACTCCAGGAAGTGGGTGTTCGGGAGACTGATGGGTGTCGGCAGGGAAGACCCGTCGTCATTGAGTACGATGTACAGGGTAAAGGGCCCGCCGGGCCCGCTGACAGGCGCATTGATGGAATGGGTTTCATCGACACCGAGGTTCACGGTTTCGGAAATGGTGCCGAGCCGGGTGGCGCCGGCAAGGGTCGGGTCTCCGTCGTAGAGGGAAATCTCAACCGTGCCGCTGAGCGAAATGTCCCCGATGTTCTCGACGGCGAAGGAGACGGTAAAGTTCTGGTCCGGACATGTTGGCGGTGTTACCGACAGCGAGTTGTCGACGAACCGGAGATCGGGGGATTTGTAGGTCGGACATCCGTCGATGTTGAGAAATGGCGACTGATTGAGAAACCCGTTCAGCGGGCGGTTCGGGCCCTGCGTACAACTTCCCGTGGAAAAGACCAGGTGGTGCTTTTGTTGCCGCGTCGGAATGGTGAGGTCGTCGTTGACGTTCACGTTGAAGTATCCGTGTTGGTTCCACACGCGCCGCGCGGGTACCCACGGGTCGCCGCCCGATTTGAATACGCGCACGTGAGAGTATCTTGAGTAGTCGAGATCGCAAAACTCGTCTATGGCCTCGTCGTCATCGAAACCGCAGGTGACGCACATCTCGGTGGAGCCGTCGGCGTCGACATCGGCGACGATCGGGTATTCACGGTTCGTGCGCGACACGCAGGTCTGTTGGTTGTAGATGGTTCCATCCGTTCCATTAATAATATAGAGAAACCGTTCATCGCGGTACACGATCTCGGATTTTCCGTCTCCGTTGAAGTCGAAGAGCGTGCAGCCCGTGTGGCCGGAGGTTTCTTCATTCACAACCTTCGGGCTCCAGGGCATGGGATCGAGGTTGTGGTCGAGTGCATACAGGAATTTTCCCGACACGTACGACACGTTCAGGTTGCCGTCGCCGTCGAGGTCGGCGATGTTGATCCGGCCCGTTCCGTTAATCCATCCATCCTTGTAATAGGGGCCTACTTTCGTCGGGCATGCGTAGATGGTGAAGTCGCCGGGTATCGGATCGGAATACGTGTCGAGGGTGTTGTTGTGGACGTCCCAGAAAAATACCGTCGTGTTTTCGCCATGGTCTTCTGTCGACCCCGAAGCAAGGACGTCGAGGTACCCGTCGAGGTTGTAGTCGGCAACGCTGGTGGCATTGTATTCATTGCGGATGTAATACTCCGAACGGCTCTTGAGAAGCGTGATCGACCCGTTGTCCTGTGAGCGGTTGCCCAGGTCTACGCGGTAGATGGCGCAGCCGAGTACGAGTTCGAGGTCTTCATCGCCTTCCATATCCACCGCTACGGGTCCGCCGTTCATGCGCGACCAGCTTGGCGACGATGTGTTGACGATCCGTGTACCGTTGTGCGCGTCGAAGATCATGTCCTTGGCATAAAGTTCCACCTTGCCGTCGCCATCGAAGTCGGCGAGCCCGTAGTTGATGGGGTCACCCGGCATTTGCGACGTCCGCCACAAGTAGTTCAGTTGACAGTCGTAGGCGTAGATCCTCCGGTCTGTTCCCAGGAAATAGATCTCGCCGCAATTGTCGTCGTCGACGTTGGCGATGGCGATCTCCCAGTTGGGGGTGAAGGTGACGGTTTTCTGGTATTTGATGGAGCCATCCTTGCCATTGAGAATGAACAACCTCCTGGAGTACCGGTTCATGGTGATGATTTCCGGAATACCGTCGCGGTCAAGGTCGCCGATTGCCATGCGGGAGAGATGGTTAGTCGTTTGGTCGGGCGAAGAAAAGTCCAGCGACATGGTAAACTGCGGGAACGCCGGCGGCGTCACTTCGCACTGTGCATCCTCGCCTAAGAAAAAGTCTTTGCAGAACGTGCTTGCGGAACACGACGCGTCGTAACAGTCGATGAATCCGTCGCCATCGTCATCCTGGCCGTTGTTACAGATCTCCTGTCCCACCGCTTTTATCGCGCCGAACGCGAACGGCAGGAGGATGATCAACCGCAGCAATACAATCAACCGTTTCATATAGGTGTTGGTTGGTTTCACATTACAGGATTTGAGTCCGTCGTGTTTCAAGTTGCGGGAGTTCCTGGTTGATTTACGTTCGCGGTCTTCCCGTCAATCATCCCTTCTTCCTCCGCGACCCCCTCAACTCCAAACTGGAAACTCCAAACTGGAAACTCCAAACTGGAAACTTCAAACTCCAAACTAAAAGTACCCCACTGCCGGTTAATCGCTTGGGATGATTTGCACGTAACCGATTGCAGGTAAGGTTTGATGGGCGTTTGAGACAAGGCGGGGTGAATCACCGACGACCGGTCGAAAAGGTCGCCAACCCATGAAAACTGCTGACCGTTCGTCGACGTAAACGACGAATCGCCTATGGGAGAAGGGCAATGCCTGTTGTTGCGACGGCCAATACTACATCGCGAGGGAACCGCTCAGAACGATTGACGGTGGACGCTTGACGCTTGACGATTGAACGGTGGACGCTTGACGTGTCAGACGAAATCCTGCTACCGCCGTTTCTTCTTCGACTGCTTTATCGTGCTCTTTCCCTTATTCCGCACGCGCTTGTCCAGGTTGTACTCGATCATATACATTACCGACAACCTTCCGCCCAGGTGTCGCGCGCGCAAGTCCTCAACATACGACGCGGGGACGAGGAAATCGGTGCTTGAGGAGGTGCCGATCCACGAATGGCCGAGTTCAAAGCGCAGGTCGATTAGAAATTTGTGCCCGTTGCGCGGCTCTAAAATTAAACCACCTCCGAAGTTTACGCCCAGTTGCAGGCGGTTGACGTTCTTCAGGTAAACTTTATCCGTCATGGCCCGAGCTTCATCGGGCCGGTCACCGAACTGAAGCTTGTAGTACAGAAAGTCCTGTTCGAAGTCTGTGATCTCGATGTGGCTGATCCGTCCCCTGCCGCCGAGCCAGTAGCTGAAATTCGGCCCCAGGCCGGCGTACCATTTGAAGTATCGTTGACCCAGCAGTTTGAGACGTCCATTGAAGTGCACGTTGTAAATCAACGGTACTTCAATGTGGCTGTACACGACCTCGTCGTGAAGGAGATCGGGGCCCTCGACGACCCTTCCCCGGGTGGAGAAAAGCACTTCCGTGTGCAGGAAATACCGGTCCTTCATTCTGAATGAGAAGGCGGCACCTGCGTTAAAACCGGACATCGGCGACACGTCGACCTGATTGCGGAAGTCGCGGTTGTCGTATCGAACCCATGATAAATTGTAGCCCGCTTTTAAGCCGGTCCAGATCACCTGTCCTTGTGTCGTCGAACACAATAGCAGGACTAACGGTATGGCTAACAGTCTTTTCATGGTCTCCTTTCGCCTTCCGGCAGCGTATCCTTCACCAACACAGGTAACATTTCGACACGAATTGCAACAAATCTCAAAACGTGGTCCCCTATGTTAGCCTGGCAAGTTATTGAAAATGGAGGACTTCTTTGGTGGATGTAACAAAATGTTCGCTTACACCTGACGATGGTTTATCTGGCGAATGGAGCGTCGATTTGCGACATACATCATTTAGGAAATCCGGAAAAATTCCTAAATTATCGGGTTAGTTGCGACCCTGTTGCAATGAAGGGGTTTGCGCTACGTCGCGTAGGTTTTTTTGGGTGTGAAGAAGATTCCTTACGGGTCTCAACACTTACCAAAGGACGCCCGGACTATTAATACTTAAGTATGTAAGTGGGTTTGCCAGTACATGAAGTAACCATACCGAAAGACCGATTATGCTGAATTTGAAACGCGCATGGATTTTGTGCCTCTTCCTTGGACTGTCGTCGGCGGCATTTGGCCAGACAGAGTCCAATTGCGGAGATGGCGTGGACAACGACAACGACGGCTTCATCGATTGCTACGACGGCGATTGTGCCAATCAGCCCGAGTGCGAAGGTTCTTATATCGGAAACGACAAGTCGTGCCAGATCCCCCAACCTCCGGGATCGGATTTCCGGATGAAACTTACGCTGGAAAGTGACGTCGTTACCACTACACACGGTCGTTTTGTAATTGGAGACCTTGGCGACCCGATAAACGGCAAGGATGGCATACCCGAATTGGTGACCGCACACGCCACGGATCAGATCATCTACATTCTTGACGGGCGCACCCTTGAGGTCAAATACCAGGGGACGACACTGCATCCTATTCAACGATACGACATCGGCATTGCAGACGTGTCCAATTCCGGATGCGGCCAGATCTTCCTTTTTGAGAAACAATCCATAAACGTCGACGAGGACCCCGACGATTGCGGTGGGTTCTTTGACCCCTGCGAATACGAGTACCATTACTTCGTGTCTTCGTATGATTGCGAAGCCAATCTGGTCTGGCGCGAAGAGGTTCCCGGCATGCCCTTCACCCTGGCGTTTGCAGATTTTGACGCCGACGGGGCAGCAGAGATCTATTTCAAGAACCAGATCATGGACGCAGCGACCGGCGCAGTACATATCGCAGGAACAGGCGACTGGAGTGAACTCGACAGCGGACCTGTTGCTGTGGATGTCCTCGACGACGCTGAGTGCGCCGATTGCGATGGTCTGGAACTCGTCCTCGGCGGTGAGATCTATTCCGTCAACCTGAACAACCCTACCGCGGTAGACGGCGGAACCCTTACACTCATTAAGGAATTCAACAACGTGCCCGGCCTTGGCGCAAGCCGGAAGTGGACCCCAAAATATCTCAACCTGGGTGGTGATCAGTTCGTGAACAGCCAGACCAGTATCGCAGACTTTGACCTCGATGGCTATCTCGACGTGCTGTTTACCGGCGAAACCGACCACGGGGGCGAACACAAAACCACGATCTTTTACTGGAACGTCAGGAAGAATCAGGGCGACGTTTTCAGGCCCGGCAACGACTGGAAATACGGAGCGGGTCGTTTGAATCTTGCCGACCTTGATGGGGATACGCTGATGAACGTGGCGTTTGTCACGGGTAACCGCATCTATGCGCTGGACGAAGACCTTGACGAACTCTGGTACGTGAACATTGACGAAAATTCCTCGGGTTACACCAGCACCACTGTGTTCGATTTCAACAACGACGGCGCGTCGGAAATTGTATACCGCGATGAATCCTCCCTTTACATTATCCGCGGTGACGGCACGTTCTCCCCGGGCATAGATTGCCGGTCCCTTACCAGTAACGACTACCCGATCGTGGCCGACGTCGACGCTGACGGCTCCACGGAGATCTGTGTGGTCTGCCAGGAGGACGATGATGGCAACATCTACAACGACTCTGATGACGGCGTAATCCGAATGTATGAATCCGACAACGAGCCGTGGGTGTCCGCGCGAACGGTCTGGAATCAACACGGTTACTTCAACGTGAACGTCAATGATGACCTGACCATCCCCGCGATCCAGCAAAAACATCACCTGTCGTTTTCAGAAGGAGCGTGCAGCGAGGGATCAAACCGCGTGCTGAATTCGTTCCTGAACCAGTCGGCGATCCTCGATTCCGACGGCTGCAAAACCTTCGCCACCGCGGATGTCGCCTTCGAACCCGATCCCGACCTGGTCAATATCACGCCCCCGACCTGTCCCGACGAGGACTTTATCGTATCCTTCACCGTGAAGAACATCGGCGATGTGCCCCTGACCGGACTCCTGCCGATCAGTTTTTACAGCGGCGACCCGACGCAGGCGGGAGCCGACCACCTGAAAACCGTAACGATCTCGCTTTCGAACCTTGAAAAAGGAGACACCGCCAAAGCGGTCAACATCGCCGTCCAGGGAACGGGTGGCGCGTTCACACTTTACGCCGTATTGAACGACGCGGGAACGACAAATCCCCTGGCGCTGCCCAACACACCCTTCTCGGAGTGCAACTATGTCAATAACATGGTCTCGGCCTCCGTAAATCCCGTCCCTTTCACCCTGAGCTCGGAGGTGATTGACCACATCCAGTGCGGGACGACGCCTACCGCGGCGAATGGTACGGCGGAGGTCTATAAACTGGAGGGCACGACGGAAGAAACCGCCGGCTATACCTTTCATTGGTTTGACGGCGCCACCGCAGGCCCCGTGGGTTCGGCAGACTTCACCGGTGCGGTCCGCTCACCACTCAACCCCGGCACGTATACGGCTTACGCCGTACACGACGCCTTTGCCTGCTCATCCGATACCATCCAGGTGGTGGTAGGGCAGGAGAACAGGAATATTACCGCCACCCTCAATGTGCTGCACGACTTTACAAATTGTTTTGTTCCCGACGGAGAACTTGAAGTCATACCCGACGGTGGCCTGCCCATCGGCAATTTTACCTACGCGTGGTTCGAGGGTACCTTGTTTGGAACCAGCCCGATCCTTTCCACCAGCAACACGCTCACCGGGGCGGAGGCGTTGACCTATTCCGTTCTCATCACGGAAAAGTCTTCCAGTTGCGAGACGCTCGTTTCGGGAACGGTGCCCGATCAGACAACACGTCCGGTCGTGGCCGCCACCGCTACGTCAACCACCTGTGACCCGGACAACACGGGCACGGCTTCTGCCGACGTCGGCGGAACGACCACAGGCTATGCGTTCCTTTGGTATGACGGCGCCGCCGTGAAGCCTTCGGACGATCACACGGGAGCAACATACACGGCGTTGACCGCCGGCGACTATACCGTGGTCGCCGTCGACAACACCACCGGTTGCGAGTCCCTCCCCTTTGTGGTCGCCGTCGATTCGCCCGATGGCATTACCGCCAGCGCCACCATTACCGCGCACCAAACTTCCTGTGCTTCAACTTTGCCCAACGGGGCAGCCACCGCCGACGTGGGCGGCACCACGGCAGGGTATACCTTCAAATGGTTTGCCGGAGACAACACGCTCGCGGCAAATGAAATTGGGAACACCGCCTCGATAACCGGTCTCGCCGCCGGCGAATACACCGTCGAGGCCACCGAGGTGGCAACGGGGTGTACCGATTCACAACTGATCGAGATCGAAGACCAGATCCTCACGCCCACCGTGACACCGTCCGTCGTGGCAAACCAATCGAGCTGTGATCCGGCCAACGGAGAAGTCACCGCCACCGCGGCGGGAACACCCGGCCCGCACGTCTTCTACTGGTTCGATGGCAACATCGCCACGCCCGACACCACCGTGGCCGACTTCAAAGGTGATACCTACGCGAATGTCGTGGCCGGCTTTTACACCGTCGTCGCCGTCAACAACGACACGCGGTGTTTTTCCACCCGGGGACTCGTCGAGGTCGTCGACAACACGGTAGACCCCGTTGTGACGGCGTCGTCCACGGACCAAACCAATTGCGATCCCGCGACACCTAACGGTACCGCTACTGCCGATGTGGGCGGCGCGACGGCGGGATACCGGTTCCGGTGGTTCGCCGGCACGGATACGACAACGTTTATTACGGAGGCCATCTCCCTCTCGGGAAGAGCCGCCGGGTCCTACACCGTGAAAGCCATCGACATCGCGACGGGATGCTTCGGTACCGCGCTCACCACGATCGACGAGGTGGCGCAGAAGCCCGTCCTCTCCCTGGCCGAAGTTGACAATACCATCTGTGATCCGTCCATCGCGGGAACGAACTACGTAGGGTCGGTAACGGCATCGTTCGACGCCAACCCGAATGCGCTGCCCGGCCATACTTTTGTCTACACCTGGCTCAGGGACGGCGCCACCATGACGGGCGAAACAGACTTTGAGATCACGGGCCTCGATGAGGCGACCTATTCCGTGACGGTATTGAATGACGACCTCGACTGTGAGTCGGATCCCGTCTCGGTCGATGTGGATGACGTCGGCGTCGACCCGGTTTTGACCACGGCCCAAATCGCCTCTACGAACTGTACGCCGTCGACGGCAACACCCAACGGCGTCGCGGAAGTAGTTACCGTGGATGGAACGGCAGTGGCTTCCGCTACGGGTTACACCTATCAATGGCACACCGGCGTTGACGACTCCAGTCCCATCGCTGTGGGCGTTAATCCCAGCGCGGATGATGCGGCGTTGACCAACGTCCAGGGCGGCGCCACCAACAACTACACCGTCAGCGTGGTAAACGATGCTACGGGATGTAAGGCCCTTGCGACGGTGCTTGTTGCCGACCTGAGTGAAAAACCGGTGGTCACCCTTGCGGCAACGAACAACGGTATTTGCGATCCCGTTGCCGCCGGCGTAGCCTACGATGGCAGCGTGGAAGTCGCGACCATAACCTACAAAGGCAATCCCTACACGGGAAGCCGTACGTATCATTGGTTCGACGGCACCGATACATCCGTGCCCAACAACACTTCCACGACGAGCGAACTCGCTGACCTCAACGGCGGAGATTATGCCGCCACGGTATCTATCGACAGCCTCGGCTGCGAGTCCGACGTGGTGACCGTTCCCGTCAACAATGTCCTCGCGATACCCCAGCTTACCACTTCATCGCTGGCTTCAACCAACTGTGATCCCGATCTTGAGAACGGAAGCGCGTTCCTGGTCACCGTCGATGCGACACCCGTCGCGGGCGCAACGGGCTACACCTATCAATGGCATGATGGCGCCGGTACGGCGTCGCCCATCGCCACCGGCGACAATCCCACCGCCGACGAGGCGCGCCTCGACGGCATACAGGGTGGCGCTACCCGTCAGTATACCGTTGAAGTGCTCAACACGGCCAACGGTTGTCCCAATACCGCGACGGTATCCGTGGGTGATGCCAGCGAGAATCCGGTGATCACCCTCGCCGCCACCGACAATACGATTTGCGATCCGAGCCTGATCGTTCCGGGTCCCGGCGACTACGACGGCAGCGTGCAGGTGGTGTCGATCTTTTACAAAGGCGCTCCCTACGGAGGCACAAGTACGCTGACGTATCAATGGTTCGATGGCGTGGGCACAGGCACCCCCAACACCGGGTCAACGGGCGCGACACTGGCCGCGCTGGACGATGCCACCTACTCCGCCACGGTGACGATAGACGACCTGGGATGTGAGTCGGATTATGTTTCCGCTGATGTCGCCGACGACTTTGCGCCGCTGGCGATATCCACAGCCGTAGACGGATCGGACAACTGCACAGGCGGTCCGCCGGATGGCTCGGCGGTCGTTACCGGGGTGACGCCCGTCGGCCCCGTGTACGAATACCGGTGGTATGCCGGCATTGCTGTAGGCGCGCCCGGTTCGGAACTCAACGGCAATCCCTTAACAGACCTGGGCATCGGCGCCATTCAGGGTGGCGTGGCCGCAAACCATACCGTGGAAGTCACTTCTCAGACTACGGGTTGTAAGAACACCGCAACGGTGATTGTACCTGACGACAGCGAGAAGCCCGTGATCGCATCCCTTAACAAGATCGACAACATCAACTGTGTAGGTCCCAATGGAACCGCGTCGATCCCGGTCAACGCGGTGACGTATCGCGGTAGCACGATCAACAATCCATACGCCGGATTCACGATTCTTTGGAGCGGTGCCGCCGAGACGACACCCTCGATCAATGGAAAGGGCGCCGGCAACTACTCCGTACGGATCACCCACGTGGATGACAACTGTACTTCCGATCCTGTTTCCGTGACCATCCTGGATGACCTGACCTACCCGGTGGTCAACACGACGGTGACTGCGGAACAAACCTCGTGCGATCCGCTCCAGCCCAATGGCCAGTTGACGGCGACGAGCGGTGCGGGGACTACGTTCGAATGGTTCAAGGGCATTGGCGTTGGCACACCTGTGACTGAAACCGCCACCGACGGCGTGACGGTGCCGGAGTTGGAAAGCGATGACTACACGGTGCGGGCAACCATCACCGCCACCGGGTGCAAGACGATTGAAACGGAAGTGGTTCCTGAGAACATCGTGCTACCGGTTGCTGCCGCCGCGGCGACCCTGCCCGTGACCCAATGTGCGAACCCCGATGGGGAGATCGAGGTGACGCCGACCGACATTACCAGCACCGCCAACGGCGACTTCACGGTCTACTACCTCAAACAAAACACGACGGACGCTACAACCGTTAAGAACGATCCCTTGACCTTTTCTTCCAGTCTGACTACAGACCTGACCCAAACGGAAGTAGGACCCGGTTATTGGGCCGTGCTCGTAGCCGACGAGATCACACACTGCGAATCGCAGGTGGTGACCGTGCAGGTGGATGATAATACGACCGCGGCGAATATCAGCATCAATGCGATTACCAAAGCCGGCTTCTGTAATGTTGCCGACGGCGGGATCGACTTGAACGTGGCAGGCAATGCCCCATTTGGCTTCAAATGGTATGTGGGTGGGCCGACGAATGCCGGGCCTTACGATTATATCGACGACGAGGACGGTACCTATACGCCAACATTCAATGCGGCCGAGATCCACACAACGGAGGATCTGACCTCTGTGTTTCCACTGTTCTATACAGTAGAAGTTACGGATGCCAACGGGTGCGGAACCGTGTTTTCGGAAATGGTACCCTACCGGCAGGCTCCACGCATTGCAGTTTCAAAGGAGAATTCGACCCAATGCGATGTGACCGCCGGTGATGGATCTGTCTTCACACAACTTGTTGGTTTCGGCCCGTATACGATCAATCTTTACCGTGGATTGGACATCGGGACTGCAACCTTTGTGACCACATCGACAAACCTAAACTCGGATGGTATTGATAACGATGGCGACGGTTCGGCGGACGGGGCGGATACCGGCGATGATGATGCGGGCGGTTCACCTTTGTGTACGGATGGTGTGGATAACGATGGGGATGGCGACACAGATTCAGATGATCCCGATTGCGACGCGGGAGCGATTTGTTCTGACGGCGTTGATAATGATTCAGACGGACTGACAGACAATGCAGATCCGGATTGCGATGGTGCGTTCATCCACAGCGTTGATTACAATGTGGTCGGAACACTTGATCCGGGCGACTATCTCGTTGAAATTATCGATCATGATGTTGGGTGCAACGTCTACAAATCCGCCATCATCGAAGTGGACCCGCTCGACCCCGTGGTTACGCTGGGGAACATCAACGCCAACCAGGCCTGTGACCTGACTGTGGCGAATGGCGATGCGGAGATCACCGTGGAAATAGATCCAAATGATCCCCGCAATCCGGCGACCTTGCAGTTCGTCGTTACGAATGTTGATCCTGCGGTCGCAGTGATACCTGCGTTGCCTGCTGGGGGAACAGCCACGTTCACAGTCAATGGCTTACGACCGGAGATGTATGAAGTCGAGATCACCGAGCAATTGAGCGGCTGTGTGGTTGAACGATCCGTTAACATTCCCGACAACCCGGCCATTCCCACCATTTCGGTAGCTGTAACGGACGAAACGTACTGTTCGCCGGAGACCAACGGAAGCGCCGTGGCAACGACCGGGCCGGAACTATTGTCCGAGTATGATTTCTCCTGGTACGATGACGCCGCACTCGCCAACCCGGTTATTCACGCCGGAACCGGCGCCGCGGGCCAAACCATCGATGGTACGATTTACACGTTGGGCGCAAACGGAGAAGGAGCCGGCAACAAGACCTTTTACGTCCGCGCGCAGCAAACCTCCGGAGCAGGAGAGGGATGCTTCAGCCCTGTGGTCCAGGCGGTCATCCAGGATAAGCACACTACGCCTGAGCTTACGTTATCATCGATGGCTAATACGTCGTGTGATCCCACAGTTGGTGAGGGAAGTATATCCGTAACCACAGCCACGGCCAGTGGTGATGCCGCAATTGATGGGGCCACTTACTCCTACGCATTGGATGGCAGCGTTCCCGTGACGGGACAAAGCGGGGCACCTGCGAATCCCTATTACATGCAACTTCCGACCGGCACGTATACCATCCGTGCTGTTAATGAAACAAGTGGTTGCGCGGTCTCAAAGGACATCGACGTGGTACTGGATCGCTATGCCATTTCCATCACGCAGTCAACCGTCAATGATAAGCTGATCTGCTTCCCGGACGGAGACATTGCCGTGCAGGAGATCACCATTGACCGGACCCTCAAGGGCCTGCCACAGCAACAGTTCACGGCGTCTTTGGCAACTGATTTTGAATTCCGGTGGTTCAAGAATGCCCCCGGCTCCTTCACGTCCGGTACACCGCTGGAAGATCCCGGCGCCAATGTGATCGATACGGAGACGCTGGTTGTCGGCGCAAGCCCCGGTGAATACAGCGATCCGTCGCCCACCCTTGGCGCGGGCGTCTACTACGTCGTCGGCCGCCAGGTCACCGGCGCAGGATTGTCAGGCGCGTTTTGTGAAACGGAACCCCTTATGGTGGTGATCGAAGACGAAAGCGTTGACCCGGTGGTTACGCTCACGGCATTCAGCAATACGTCCTGCGACCCCGCGCTGCCGGAAGGCGTCATCGAAGTCGACATCACCGATGCGTCAGGCCCCGGCCCATTCGGATATACGTATGCGTGGTCGTCAACCACGGGAAGCACACCGCCCAATCCGTTGGCCAATCCTTACGACGGGCTCGGCAATCCGTTCCTCAACGTAGAGGAAGGGACATACCAACTCGTTGCCACCAACACCACGACCGGTTGCTCCACCACGACCCTTACCACCGTCGAACCCAACAGCACGCCGATCTTTGTGCAGGATGTAACGTCGCTTCCACAGCTCATCTGCCCTGCTGGCGGAAGCCTGGAGGTAACCGATATTGTTTTCCACGAACGCGACGGCACTCCAAACGCTACGGCGCCGCTCAGCGACTTCACGTTCACCTGGTATCGCGGGGGCACGGCGGCTGCAAATGAGCTGGCTGGCGCCACGACGGCGCTCCTCGATAATGGCAACTATGCCACCATCGGAGCCGACGACGACTATTACGTTGTGGCTACACGCACGGCCAACGCGCCCGGACGCGACTGTTCGTCCGCGCCCTTCCGGGTGGCGATCGCCGATGAACGCGTGTATCCCGCCATCACGCTCACACCGTTCAGCAACACGTCCTGCGACGTCACGCTGTTCGAAGGGGAGATCCAGGTGAATGTGACCGACGCCTCCGTGGTGGCTCCAGGTACATATACCTACGACTACACGTGGACGGCGCTGACCGCGGGCCGGACTGCCCCCGCCGCCGTGGCCAATCCCTACGACGGTTCGGGACCCGACAACTTGTTCACCGCTGTCCAGGATGGAACGTATCAACTCCAGGCGCGGAATACCGTAACAGGATGTGCCTCCCTGCTTCAAACGACCGTGGCGCCGAATACCACGCCGATCTTTATTCAAACGGTGGCGTCCACCCCGCAGGAACTGTGCGGTCCTGACGGAACGCTGAGTGTGTCGCAGGTGAGCTACAATGACCGCAACGGCGTAACCCAAAATGTTTTCGGCGGGGGACTGGGAGACTTCACCTTCACGTGGTACCGGGGCGGCACGTCGGTCGCCGACCAGGTGGCGGCGGGCGGCACGCTGCTGAATTCGGGAATCTACGCCGCGATCGAGGCCGACGACGACTACTACGTGGTAGCGACGCGTGTTACGAACAGCCCGGGAAGGGATTGTTCTTCCGCGCCCTACCGCGTCGAGATCGAAGATGAACGCCAGTTCCCTACACTCGACTTCGCCACCGTGGTCAACACCTCGTGCGACACCAACTACGACGGCGAGATCGAAGTGGCGGCTACCACGACGGGGCTCGGCGCCGGCGGGAACTATTCGTTCGACTGGGCCGCGCCATCGCTTGCCGACAATATGAACACCGCCGGCCCCCACACGGTCACCGGCGTACAACCCGGTACCTATACCATAACGGTCACCAACCTCGTGACGCAGTGTGCGACCACGGGCACGTCGTCGGTTGCGCAGAACACCCCTACCATCGGGATCCTCGGCGTCACGAAAGTGGACCAGCGCGACTGCGCGCCGTTCGACGGCAGCATTACCGTGGATGCGGCTAACCCCGCCCATGTGACGGTGCCCGGCACCTACACGTTCGCGTGGGCGAAAGGCACGAATCCACTCGCAACGCCCACGCCCGACAACGTGCTTGCCGGCCTCGACGCCGGAACCTACTTTGTCACCGCCACCAAGACGGACAACTTCGGGTCGGGTTGTGTATCCTCCGATTTCATGGTCGTGATCGACGACCTCACCCAGCGTCCCAACATCGAGTTGGTCAACACCGCCAACTTCGCCTGTGTGGCCCCTTTCAATGGCGAGATCGCGGCGACGATCGTGGAAGGAACAACACCGGGTGTCACGGCGGGTTATTCCTACCAGTGGTTTACGGGTAATGGCACCACCACGCCGATCGTCGGACAAACGAACAACACCCTGGCGACGATCCGGGATGGCGGATATACCGTCGAGGTCGTCGACCAGGCCACGCCGAACCTGGGCTGCGTGAGCGTGGCGTCCACCACACTCGCGTTTGCGCCCACGATCATCTCCGGAGAGATCCTCCCGACCATGCAGACCCTCTGTGCCCCGACACAGAACGGATCGCTCGAAGTGGAGACCATAGACGAAACCATCAGCGGGGTGACCACCACGTACGACATGGCCGTACCCGCGGACCTTTCGCGCTACACGTTTCAGTGGTTCGACGAAGCCGCAAACCCGATCGCAGGCTTCACGACGAATGTGTTGCCCAACCGCATCGCGGGAACCTACCACCTGCAGATCGTCAACGACCTGGGCTGTGAGTCGACCTTCAGCACGAGCGTGATCCTCGACGAGAACGCGTACCCTGCCATCACGCTCGACGACTACCTGAATCCCACCTTGTGTGTGCTGCCCGAAGGGCCCGGCCATCTCCAGGTGTCCGCCGACGGCAGCTTCAACTTCTCCAACTACACGTTCGAGTGGTTCGCGGGGCCCGACGCAACGGGAACGCAGGTGCAAGCCAACAATCCCGGGTTGTCGAATATCATGTACAGCGATCCGATGGAGTACACCGTGCGGGTGACCAACCTGAGCACGAACTGTGTCAGCCTGGAGACGTTCAAACTGGCGACCGACACGCTCGATATTCGCGTGCTCGCGTCCGCCGTACCCCTCAACAGTTGCACAACGAACAACGGAAGCTTGTTTGCATCCGTCCAGGAAGGCAACGGCAACCTGTTCAACTATGAATGGTACGCGGGTACGTCGGTAGGGGGCACGCCCGACTTCACCACGAAGGAGGTGCTCACGGCGCCACTCGGCGTCTTTACGGTGATCGCCGTCAACCCGAACCACAGTTTCTGCAATTCGATTCCCGCGACGACGGAAGTGCTCGACGGCCGCGTCTACCCGGTCGTGGCGATAGCCGAACGCAGCGCGCTCACGTTCTGCGATCCGGCGAAACCCAATGGCGTTGCACGCGCGACGGTGAACGGTCAGATCAACGGATACATCTTCGATTGGTATGAGGGTGCCGACGTCACGGGCACGCACCTCTACACCGGCGCCGAACTGTCCGGCCTCACGGACATCACCTACACCGCCCAGGCGACCGACCAGGTCTCGGGTTGTACCGGGACGCAAAGCATTACCATCACCAACGACCCCGTCCAGGTGCCGTCGCCGGTTGTGGAAATACTCAGCCATCGCACCCACTGCGTAAATCCGAATGGCGCCCTTGCCGCCACGGTGGACGCGGGATGGAACTATTCCATCCAATGGTACGACGGCGGGGATGTCAAAGGGCAAACGGATGCCGACGGTGATTTCTATTACGACCTTGACGCTGCGTTTTACACCACCACCGTCACCGACCTGGTTTCCGGTTGTGTTTCCGACCCCGTGGTCACGGAAGTGCTGGAGATGTTGCTGTACCCCGAATTTACCATAGAAACCGTGCCTACGAATTGTGAATCGGATGTGGGCGCCGCGAGCTTTGTGGCAACGAACGATGTGCCGATCGCGCTGATCGAATGGGATATTTTCGGGATGAAGGAATACGGACCCAAGGTCATCAACCTGCCGAAGGGAAGCTTCGAAGTAACCGTCGTGAGCACCGAAGGTTGCGAGGCCAGCCAGCCGTTTGAGATCCTGCCGGAGATCCTGGTCTTCAACGGTATTTCGCAGAACGGCGACGGCGAGAATGACTTTTTTGAAATATCCTGTATCCAGGACTTCCCCAACAACTCGGTGAAGATCTTCAACCGCGCCGGTACCCTCGTGTATCAGGCGAAGGGATACGACAACCAGGATATTTATTTTGACGGTAATTCGAACGAAGGATTCAGCCCGCTGGGAACGCGGTTGCCCGAAGGCACCTACTTCTACATCATCGACAAGGGCAACGGCTCAAAGCCGCAATCGGGATATTTGGAATTGTTGCGTCAGTAACGCAAATTGATGAGCGAATGAAGCGAAGGGCGTGTTACCTTGTGTTAATGCTTGCTGTTGTACTCCCATGGAAATCGGGTGCGCAACACAGCATTGTCTATTCCCAGTACCTGTTCAATGGCTTGCTGATCAATCCGGCGTATGCCGGCAGCCATGTGCAGCTCAGCGCTACGCTCACCTACCGGAATCAATGGGTGAACTTTCCCGGGTCTCCCGTGACGACGACCTTCGGCGTGCACAACTCGTTCCTCAAGGGCAGGATCGGCACCGGCCTTCTGGTCACCAGTGACCGCATCGGGAGCTATTCAAATACAAGCCTGTTCGGAAGCTATGCGTACGCGATCAAGACGATCACCGGCGGCGTGCTTTCGATGGGGGTGCAGGCGGGTTTCAATAATTTCAAGGCGGATTTCGGAGAACTCAACCTCCGGGCTGGCCAGGATCCTGTCTTCTCGGTGTTCATGAACGAATTCAAACCGAACTTTGGTGGTGGCGTTTTCTACTACGACAAGAAATTCTTTGCGGGCTTTTCGGTCCCGACGATCCTCACCCATGCCGAGTTGTTCAAGGGTGGACTGGATCAATTGAAAATCCCAAGGTACTATTATCTGCATGGGGGAATGAAGATTCCGCTGGATCCGCGGACCAAAAGGGTGATTTTTCAGCCGTCGATATTGCTCAGGGCCCAGGATGGAACGCCGCTGAGTGCGGACCTGAACCTGAATGTGGTGTTCGATGAACTGATCAGCATTGGCACTTCCTATCGCTCCGGCGACGGCAGCATCCTCCTGATCAACTACAAGCTCAGCGAGAAAATCTATGTAGGCTACTCCTATGACTGGACCGTCTCCGACCTGCGGCGCTTCTCTAAGGGAAGCCACGAGATCATGATCAACTTTCGCTCGAGGATCACGCGGCTTCACGGAAGCATCGAGTGCCCCAGCGTGTACAGCCATTGATGCCGTCTTTATCCACTCCGCCCGTTGGCCCCGTTGAATCTGACCACAACAGTGGAAAAGCTCATAATTCGTCATTCTCCGCTCATCACTCTAAATTCAACCGCTGGGTTCCTGAAGCTGGAAGCAAGAAGATCAGAAGCTGAGTTTAGAATTATGAG
>CAZKBK010000053.1:0-27387 GCA_964551035.1 uncultured Roseivirgaceae bacterium
TTATGACTGGAATTCTATAGTTTTGAATGCTACTAACTAAGGGAAGCTTTCACCTTGATACAATGAGACATTATTTACAAGGCAACTGGCAATTGCACTATAGTAAAGGGGGTATTGTAGCCAATCACGTTCAGCATTATGAAAATACTTATTGGGAATTTCAATTTGACAATGAAGATAGGATCAAACAAATTTATGATAACAATATAGTTTCAGATACAACACTATTATGGTACAAAGAAAGAGGTGCGTATACCAATGGGGATTCAACATACGTGATGAAGTTCTTCGATTTTCAAGGAGTTCCCTGGAATTATATAATTAATAAAATATGTGATGATACACTCATCATAAATGACTTTAGTTTCTGATGCAATGTTTTATCATTCTCAAAACAAAACCCTTAAAGAGCTACAAAAATTATTTATCTGATCATCTAATCTTTGCTATGTCGTTTTCTTGCTTGTCTACTATATTGTTAACTATACAATATAGTATTGAGTTAAAAAGTATAAACGTTATCGCATACCAAAATCCCCATGTGGATGCGCCAAAACTGTGAGCTATTACACAAAACAATAGAAATATTTTCTTTGTTAAGCGTGGTAAGAAATATCCAAGAAGTCCAATAGCAATAATCCAAAGCCCTGAAATGATAAAGAGTCCGCCAACATGGTTTTTCATGAACAACGCTCCAATTGGGTTTCCTTCGTTTGCCTTTGTCAGGTCCCCATTCCAGTATTCTTTTGACTGATGAATTATTGTAATACCGATGTCAAATATACTTGTCCAAAGTGCGGGTATTAATAGTAGTAACTTATCCTTCCTTGTCATTATTGTCTCTACTGTGTCTTGGGTCGTCACCGCGCCTTGCAGCCAACGTCTGTGCATAAGCAGTGGCGGGTTTAGGAGGGCTTAGCAACGTAGCGAAGCGGAATACTAAGACCGACCTACCGCGAACTGTCCCACGACACCGAACGTTGTTTGAAAACTAAACCTACAAATTTACACTCAACCCCGCCATTGATTATGCATTGTTGTGTGCCGTTGGCTTTAGAATTTCACTAATTTCCAGTTCATCTTCTTTTCTGGTATGTAAGCTCGAAGCACGCAGGTACAGTCAGTCAACAATCAACTCGTACAGGTATATCTTCAGGGAATGCCTACGCCATAGTTTTGCCACACATTTATCAAAAACTTTCCGGGATGTCGACCTGTGCCATTATCCGCGTAAGACTGCTTTGCATTTTGTTCCGGTGCTGTCGGGCGAAAACGTATCTGCCGTCCGCCGGAAAAGTCTGATTTGTCCCCTGGTTGTTGTCCCCCTGTCCCACGAGAACGCGGGGAAGCTTACGAAGCCCTCCTAAGCCCGCCAATGCCCTTAGACAGACCCTTCGTTTTGACTAAAATACACGGAGAACCGGGAAAATAGTGTTGTTCCAGGGGTGCTTCAGTCGATGCCGTACTTCTCCATCTTGAGATAAAGCGTTTTCCGGTCGATGTTGAGGATGCGCGCGGCTTTGGATTTGTTATATCGTACTTCGTTGAGCGTTTTAACGATCATCTCGCGCTCCTGTACTTCCTGCAGGGCCTTGAGGTCGTACACGGGGGCCGTTTGTTCACGCTTTCGCTGATGTACGCTTTGGATCATCTCCTCGGGAATCGCGGCCAGCGTAACGGCATCGCCCTGGCACAGGAGCACAGACCGCTTCACGACGTTCTTCATTTCGCGCAGGTTCCCGGGCCAATCGTAGGCTTCGAAAAGTGCGAGTACTTCGGGGTGAAATGACTTGACCTTCTTTTCCAACTCGGCATTAGCAGCCCGGCGAAAATGATCGAGAAATTCATAGAGGTCTTCCAACCCGCGTTCTTTAACCGACGGCACGGTCAACTGAAACTCATTCAGTCGATGGAAGAGGTCTTCGCGGAATTCGCCGCGTTTCACGCTCTGAGCCAGGTCGTCGTTGGTTGCCGTGAGGATGCGAACGTCCACCCGCACCTCGCGTGTGCTTCCGATCGGCTGGATCACGCGTTCCTGAAGGGCGCGCAGCAGCTTCACCTGAACCTCATAGGGAAGGTTGCCCACCTCGTCGAGGAAGATGGTGCCCTTGTGCGCTGCTTCAAACTGCCCCACCTTGTCGAGCACCGCCCCCGTGAACGCACCTTTAACATGCCCGAAAAGTTCACTGCCGGCGAGTTCTTTCGAGAGCGACCCACAGTCTACCGCGACGAAAGGCCCGGTGGCGCGCGGGCTTAGTCGGTGCACCATACGCGCAACGTTCTCTTTTCCGGTGCCACTCTCACCTTCGATGATCACCGACATGTTGGTCGGCGCTACGAGGCGGACGAAGTCATAAAGTTGGCGCGCGGGCGCGCTCTTGCCTTCCACCAGGGTCTCGGTGATCGCCGCTTCCTGAGGTACCCGCTGGCGGGCGAGGCCCTGCTCAACGATCATCAGCAGTTCATCCGGGTTGACGGGTTTGGTGATGTATTCAAAAGCGCCCGCTTTGATCGCCTTAACGGCAGTGCGGATGTCGTGAAAGCTGGTCATGATAATAATGGGAATGGCAGCATTGAACCGGCGCACTTCCTGCAACACATCCATGCCCGTCATGTCGGGCAGCCGGTAGTCCAGGATGACGAGTTCAAAGGATTGTGATGCAAGGGTCTTCAGTCCCTCCTTTCCTTTGTTGGAAACCGTAACCTTGTGGCCATTGCGGCCCAGAAATCCTTCCAGTATCCGGGAGAATGTCAAATCGTCTTCAACGACCAGAATTGAAGCCATATTCGCGGAAAATAAAAAGAAAGCCGGAATTATTCCAGCTTTCCCCGTCAGTCAAGTTCTATTTCTAATACAGGGTACTTTATCCCGTTAATCTGCTCCGGTCACCTCGGTTATCTCCCCCCATCATCGAGCCTTTCACCTTCTTCAGAGAAGCGCACAGTCTTGGTCTGCGCACCGTTCTTCAATTCGACCACGTAAACGTCTCTGCCTGTACCCCTCCTTTCGGCAACATCTGTCGTGTCGGTCTGGCTGTTATCATGATACATAAAATCCATACCTGTGGTTTTGTAGGCGGCGTTGATAAGCCACCCGCGGTACTCCTGCTCCTCCAACGATCGCTTCACGGCATCCGGAAGGTCGCGGGTATTGAGCCGGTCGCGCTCCTGGTCGTATAAGATGACCGGAGTTTGTTGTTGGTCCATGGTGGTAGTGTCCTGGCCCTGGGCATGTGACAGGCCCCCGAGCACGACTACAAGGGCAAAGCAAAGCGTTTTCATCTTCATCCGGTTTCGTTGAACATCGGCAACGATTACGGAATTTTGCGTGCCACACTGGTGCGTTTGACCGGAAGACCCTGCCTTGCAATTGGTTAGCGTCTGTACACCTGGTCGATCGCGGGAAGCTTGTAGAAAGCTTTCACATGGATGTTGAAAACCGTGCACATTGACAACATGGCGATGGTGTCACAATCCGCCATCCGGAAACAACGTCCTCTGGCAGACGACATGGATTCGAACAGCCGCTTCAATGCTACACGAGCGGTACCGCTTACGCGGCCGCCGGCCACCCGTGATGGGCTACCCTTTCCGCTTCTTTTCTTCAATCACGTAAGCCGCACCCAGGCCTGCCCCTCCAAAAATGAAAAGCATGGCAAAGTATCCGACTTCCTCCATGTCGTAAGCGATGTCGAGGGCATGGCCCAGCAGGATCCCCACACCGACACCGACCAGGAGAAGCGCCGCCCTGAGCGCGCCGGATACGTGGCTCGGCTTCCTGGTGAAGAGAGCGGCGTCAACCCCCTTGTCAATCATCGCCATCCGCTCCTGGTTCTCATACCTTCGAAGGTAAATGACGACGATTACGACGCCGATGATCATGATAATCGGAACCATTGTTCCCAATACAGCTACTTCCATAATTTTGGATTTTAATGATTTTTGCCTTTCGACGCGACTTATGAAACGCTGGTTACGGGTGGGCTGAAAAAAAAACCTTTCGGCACTGCAGGTTTAATTTCCTCATCAGCGTGTAACTTGTCAACGTGCAGAGGCGTCAAAGCGGCCAAATGAACAACGATCCGGACCTACCCTTGATTGATCGGATTCTTGCCGGTGAACAGGCCGTTTATGCGACCCTGGTCGACCGTTACCAGAGGTATGTGTTCACGATAGCCGTGAAGGTGCTGGCGAGCAAGCCGGAGGCAGAGGAGGCCGCCCAGGATGCGTTCGTGAAAGCATTCCATTACCTGAAGGGATTCAATCGTCAGTCGAAGTTTTCGACGTGGCTCTACCGGATCGCGTTCAATACGGCAATCAGTCATAAGCGTAAGCAGCGAAATCATTTTTTAAGCCTGGAGACGGCCAACGCGCAGGCTGCCTCCGACAGCGAACGCATGGAGCAAAACGACAAACGCAAGTACCTTCACCTGGCTATGGCGCGGCTCAATGAGCTGGACCGCACAGCCCTCACGCTCTTTTATCTGAAGGAATTTTCGCTTGAAGAGATTGCCGAGATCACCAATATACAGCCCAACACCATCAAAGTGCGTGTGCACCGCGCACGGCAACGGGTTGCTGAGGAATTAAAAAACATATTACAAAACGAAGCGTTAAATTTATAGCCATGAAAAATAATTCCGACCGACCGGAGGATATGTTGTGGGATTACCTTGACGGGAAGCTGTCGCCGGCGCAACAGGAGGCGTTCAACCAGAAGCTTCGGATGAGTGCCGAACTGCGACAGAGGCTGGAAGCGTTGAAATCCGCGGAGTTGGCACTACGTACAACAAAACTTGAAACGCCATCGCCCAACTTCACGAGTCGGGTCATGTCGAGGCTCGATCGCTACGCCACGGAGGGTCCGTTGTCTATGGGCAGCAGCCTCCTGCTTCTCGGTGGAATCCTTGTCACGGCCGCCATCGCCGTGCTGTTGCTATCGGCGGGGTACTTCGACGGCGCGACCATCCTCGACGTCCGCAACCTGAGCATCACCAGCGAGTACATTCCAAAAAATCTGCCTGGTATTTCCGTGGATGGCGAGACGATCGTCAACGCCATTGTTCTATTGAGCCTCGCCATGGCGTTTGTGCTCCTGGACCGTGCCATTCTCCGACCCTGGTTCAGCAGGCGCATGCAGACGCCGTAAAGTGACGACGATCTTGTCGGGACCTTTCTCTGGAAATCATCCCGGAATGGAGGGAGTAAGATGAAGGACTGTCGCTATGCGTTAATCAGCGGGCTTGGGAGAACATTCGATCTTCCAGTCGCGCGCCAGGGCCAGCTTTCCATCCTTCACTTTCTCGATCAGCCGATCCTTCTTCTTTTTCTCCTTGCATCCCCAGTCGGTATAACTGTAGCGTATACCGTCGATGATGAAATTGTAATAGCAGACATTGGAAGCTTTGTTGGTCTTGAGGCAGACGAATTCAACGTTGCTATCGGTACGAGGAGAAAAAGATGAAAAAAGGATCAGCAAAAAAGCGATCGTATATTTCATGAGCTTAAAAAATGTAGTGTAAAGATAGTAAACGAGCGGCCGCGAAGAAAGCAAATGCCGAAAAAAGCGGGATGACGCCTGCTATCGGGAAAGGACACCAACCACAGCAAGCACATCCCTGAAAAAAGAAAAAGCCCGGATACCGGGCCTTTCTAAAAAAACGACGTGCGTCTTAGTATCTGTAATAATCCGGCTTGAACGGACCGCTAACTTCCACACCAATATACTTTGCCTGCTCGGTCGACAGGGTGTCAAGTTCAACACCGATCTTCTTCAGGTGGAGACGTGCCACCTTCTCATCAAGGTGCTTGGGAAGCATGTAGACCTTGTTCTCATATCGGTCGGCATGGTTCCAGAGTTCCATCTGGGCAAGCGTCTGGTTCGTGAACGAATTGGACATTACAAACGAGGGATGACCGGTAGCACAGCCAAGGTTTACCAGTCGGCCTTCCGCCAAAAGAATAATCTGGCGACCATTTTTTAATGTGTAAAGATCAACCTGAGGTTTGATCTCATCTCTGGAGGCGTTGGCGTTCAGCCAGGCCACATCGATCTCGTTATCAAAGTGGCCAATGTTGCAGACGATGGTCTTGTCTTTCATCATCTCGAAATGGCGGCCCGCAACGATGCCGAAGTTTCCAGTCGCAGTGACAACGATGTCAGCTTCCTTCGCGGCGTCATCCATCTTCTTCACGGCGTAACCATCCATGGCCGCCTGGAGGGCACAGATCGGGTCGATCTCAGTAACGATCACGCGCGCGCCCGCTCCGCGGAGGGAAGCTGCTGATCCTTTACCCACATCGCCGTATCCGGCCACAACGGCTACCTTTCCGGCGATCATCACATCGGTAGCGCGGCGGATCGCATCCACCAGCGACTCTTTGCAGCCGTACTTGTTATCAAACTTCGACTTGGTCACGGAATCGTTGATATTGATTGCCGGCAGCGGAAGCTTGCCGTTGTTCATCCGTTCGATCAGGCGGTGAACACCCGTGGTGGTCTCCTCTGAAATTCCGCGGATACCCTGAACGAGTTCGGGGAAACGATCCAGCACCATATTGGTGAGGTCACCCCCGTCGTCGAGGATCATGTTCAACGGCTTACCGTCCCTGAACGCGTAGAGCGTCTGCTCAATACACCAGTCAAATTCTTTTTCATTCATTCCCTTCCATGCGAATACGGGAATGCCCGCTGCCGCAATTGCGGCCGCAGCATGGTCCTGGGTGGAAAAGATGTTGCATGAGGACCAGGAGACCTCTGCGCCAAGGGCAACCAGCGTTTCGATCAGCACGGCGGTCTGGATCGTCATGTGAAGGCATCCGGCAATACGGGCGTCCTTCAGCGGCTTCTTTGAACCAAACTCTTCGCGAAGGGCCATCAGTCCGGGCATTTCGGCTTCGGCCAGCATGATCTCTTTGCGGCCCCATGCTGCGAGAGACGGGTCCTTTACCTTAAATTTCAATTTTTCGTCGACAGTCATTGTTAAATCGTTTGAAAGGTCAGAAGGGCACAAAGATAGTCAAGATCCGTAAATAACTAAATCATTATCAAGGACAAAGCCGGCGGATTGGCCAGGGCGAACCAAGCCGCGCCTTCGGCTGTTTAGAGAGGTGTAAATTGTTGAACATGCAAAAATCCGTCATTAAGGTCGCGGTCGTTTCGGATGTCGTTTGCCCCTGGTGTTACATTGGAAAACGCCGGCTGGAGAAAGCGATGGACATGGTTTCGGATCGGTTCGACTTTGAAGTAGAATATTTTCCCTTTGAACTCAATCCCCAAATTCCCGCTGGTGGCATCGATCAGAAGGCGTATCTGACTTCCAAGTTCGGCAGCGACGCAAAATATGAACAACTCACCGGTCACGTCACGCGCATTGCGGCGGGGGAAGGGATTGTGTTTGACTATGCGGCGCAGCGCGTATCGCCGAACACGCGCGATGCCCACCGGTTGATCCAACTCGCCGGTGAAGCGGGGCTGCAGGCGCAACTGGTAGAGGCTTTTTACAAGGCGTACTTTACCGATGGCGTAGACCTTAGCAGGAAAGAGAATCTCATCAGCGTGGCCGCCGGCGCGGGAATGGACCCGGACAAGACTGCGCTGTTCCTGGACAGCAATACCGGCACCGTTGAAGTTGAAATGGCCGAAAAGGAACTGCACCAGCTCGGCATCAGTGGTGTACCGTTCTTCATCATCGACAACAAATATGGCATCTCCGGCGCGCAGTCTCCCGAAGCGTTCATCAAGGCTTTTGAAGAGATTGGCGCGCCTCCCGCGGGTGACGCCGGTCAGCAGTGCGATGTAGACGGGAAAAACTGCTAAGCGATTATTTCTTTAATTTCTCCAGGTCTTCATGCCTGATGATCGCGGTCCAGATGCTGGTCCTGCCGTCGTCCATTCGCGTCCACACAGGAGCGACGACTCCGGCGTATGCCGCGATGTTGTTGTAATCTCCAAAAAAGGCCGACGCGTCGGGCGTAAATGGTTGCTCACTGATCTTTGTGTTGCTGAAACTCAGGCCGCCATCGGTTGACCACGCGAGGTAAACATCCGTTCGATTGTCGTCGTACGCGCGGCGGTCATAATAAACGATGTAGATGTAGCCGGTTTCTCCGTCGACCGCCATCCAGGGAAGGTACTGGTGTTTCCCATGGCCATCGTCGTTGATCTTCATGGGGTTTGTCCAGTTGTCGCCGTAGTTGATGGAGCGCGTGAACCAGATGTCGGTATCATCCTCGCCATTGCGCTGGTCCGCCCATACGAGGTAAAGGCTGCCACGGTAGTGACCTTTGCTTTGATCGGTCATCAGCACGGGCATTCCGTTGCACCGGTCGTGCCCGGGAATTCGCAGGTCCCATCCGCCGGGTTGTTCCGCCACGCCGATGTCGTTGGTCAACCAGACAGAGCCTCCATCAAAAGAGCGGTCCAGAAAGATCTTTTCCTGGTTTGCCCAGGCGACGAACACCTTGCCGTCGGGGGTGACGGCGGGAACGGCTCCCTCTGCGGTGTAATCGTCATCCTTGCAATTGCCAGGCGTCTGGGATATCTGCACCGGCGTGCTCCACTTTTTGCCGTTCTTCGACATCGAGAAAAGGATATTCGAGTGACAGTTGGGATCCTCGTCACCATACTTGTCGAACTGCGTCCAGGTCACGTAAAGGTTGCCCTTGGAATCAACGGCTGCCCATTGCTTGTCCTGGTCTTTGGGGTGGTTGTAACCGATCGATTCCCCCTCGCTCCAGGTTTCACCGCCGTCTTCAGAAACCTGCACCACGATGCGATCGAGTTTTTCGCTGTCATAGCCACCCTTGCCATGGGTGGGGTCCGACAGGTGAAAAAAGTAAAAGTTACCGCGATCGTCCGCGACAAGGGCCGGGTCTCCGTACACACCGAAGGGCGACTCCACTTCCTTCCTGGTCCAGGTTTCACCGCCATCGCGGGTGTAGTAAATGTTGTTGAGCACCGAGGCGGCCACGATGTTCTCCGGACGTTTCGGATTGATGGCAATACTGGGCTCGCACATGTAATCACCCGGCGCCTTCTCGTCAAGCTTGATGTTCTTGAACTGCGCTCCTGCCAGGGCTGGCATGAACAAAAGAAAAACCACAGGAACTATCTTCTGCATATTCAATCTCGATTAGTCGCTCCTGCAATAGTAATTTATCCCTGGAATGCATACAACAGATTTGGGCATGGACATAAAAAACTTCATCCGGACCGGATGCCTTCACGGGCAAAAATGTATTGGCGCGGTTCTCCACAGGGTGTTGAAATATTCTTCAACCCGCCTCGAAGCGCGACCGGCCGGCCGGAAAAGCCATCGGCGATGAACGACCGGGGAAGCTGTTTGTCGGCCTATTTGTCGTTTTAGCTCCCCTGTCGCGATCAGACGCCAGATCTGCCCCCGATTTGTTGCACTACCGTTGAATTAAGCAAGAAAGGACTATGATAATCAGAGGAATTTTAACGGCCCTCGTGGCTATTGGCATACTGGGAAGTTGCAGAGACGAGGCGCGGGAACAACAACTTCAATCAAAGGTCGACTCTCTGCAAACCGAATTACAGGCCAGCCAGGAGACCGCCCGCGAGATGCAGGAGATCGGCGTACTGATCGACTCCATCGATGCCAGCCGCCAGTTGCTCCGCACGGACATCGTCGAGGGGACGTCGTATAAAAACTACAAGCAACGACTGGCCGACATCAGCAAGTATGTAAGGGAAACACAAACGCGGCTGGAGGAACTGGAAACGTCGGCCCAGACGTCGAAAGCGTACGCCGGCACCATCAGGAGGCTAAGGAAAGACCTCGAAAAGCGCCAGCAGGAAATCGCTGGCCTTGAACAGGAGGTGAACCGCGTGCGTACGGAGAATCAATCGCTCTCACAAAATCTCACGCATCGCGACTCCGTCATTACGGCAAACAAGGAGACCCTGCAGATGCGTGAAGAAGACCTTGCCAAATTGGAGGCGCAGGTAGAAGAGATCAACATCCAGGCTAAAACCGATCAGGCCGAGGCATACTTCAAGCAAGCGGAAGCCCTGGAGGTCGCCGCGAAACGAACGAAGTTCGCCCCCAGAAAGAAAAAGGAAACACAGCGTGAAGCCCTTGAGCTTTACAGGATGGCTTTGTCGCTGGGGATGGAGGAAGCGCAGGCAAGGGTCGACGAGTTGGAGAAGGATTTGGGTTGAAGGAGCGGCGTGGGATTTCGAAGTCACTGCTATCCGGTAAAAATTAAATCGTTTTCGAAACAATGCTCCCCTCGCCTTCCGGAAAGATTTGCGCGTAGATCAACTTGCGCATCTGGTAGCAGCGTGTGTTATCGGAGGCTCCTACGGAGCCCGGTGGTTCGTTGGGGTTTTATGTTCTACAACAGGAAGCTCCTAACGGAGCTGTCCTGATAGCCCGCCCCGGTAATTTGAATTCCATTGATTATCGGATCGTGCGCACGTGCTTGGGGACCTGTCATTTTAAAAGTCAACCCAAATCGTTGATTCTGGTCTGCGAATAAGCTTTCGCTGTAAGTTCTGGTTTTCCCCGGACGGAAATGGCTTCCCATAAGAACATCAAATGCCGACTCCCCGTGATAGATGTCGCAAAACGCCCTCCTGAGGGCAGGATACGACACAACGCTGGCGAAATACTAAGCCTTTCCTAAGTCTTTACTAAGCCTTTCCTAAGTCTTTCCTAAGCCTTTCCTAAGCAAATGAGGAGCGTATACCAGGTGTTTCCCCATCGGTCTCCCCTGTACTCCCCCTGTACTCCCCCTGGTCAACCCCTGTGTTACGCCTGAGTAAGACCTGTCGGGGCGTTGTCCAGGAACCTGGAATTAGGAGTTAAAAACCACTCCTGTCCGGTAAAAGTAAGGGAGGAATTGGTTAAAATCCCTCCCGACCTAACTTTGTAAAGTACGACCAATACAATAGTTAGGCATGAGCAAAAGTAGATTTTTTACCGGACAGCCGATCTTCTCTCAGGTATTGATAGGTTGGCCCAAGAGTTTCAAGCCTATATCGACTTATATGCTTTCTTGAAAAATCCAGAAAATGCCCTTCGGTCAAAATCACCACCACCTCCGAGGCAGCGATCGCTTTTCCCTACCTAGGGGGTTGCAACATGATTAACAGGCAAATGTCAGGAATCCAAGGCCTGGATTGCGTTTCCTATCTCAAAGAACAACTTTCCGGACAAGAATGATTCGGAATTCGGAACCACTGCTGTCCGGGGAAAGTCCTCGCGTGACGTGTCAACTATATTTGTCATCGTTCATCTTGCCATCAACAAGCGCATTCCATAGCCCGCTCCAGGGCCGCGGGGCCCCGTCCCTACAGATTTGCCGCTGATTTTGATCCGCGCATGCCCCTGCCAGGCCGAAGATAAAAATATGCGTCAAATCTGCAGGGACTGTGGAGACTCAGGCGCGAACAGGGGGGTGCTATTTTCAAACTCAACCCAAATCGCCGATTCTGGTCTACGAGCAAAGGTTACATGTAAAATTCTTTTATACCGGACAGCAGTGATTCGGAACCTGAAATAGGAACCCTTACCGGATCGCGTTAAGCAATTTCACCCCCGACGCCCCAAGATGTTTAACGAGGATATCGTGATATGCTTTCGTATTCACGTAGCCTCCGTCGGCCTTAAAGAATTCTTCCATCACCGAAGCCCAGTCGCTCTTTAGCGGCATCACAATACCGAACTGCTCGGAAGACTGGTCGCCGACGGCGTGCCGCTTCACGGGTTTTCTCATCTGCACCGCCTCGATGTAGAATGCGAGATCGAGGTAGGCCAGGCTGTTGGGATCGGAGAATACTTTTTCGAGCGTTTCCTGGCTGGTGGTAGTGGTCACCACCTTCATGTCGGGATAGTACGCTTCCTTCAGGGCCAGCGTCCGTTTCTCGTTCAACGTGCCTTTTGCCGCGTAGGCGGTAAAATTCGGGAATACCTTTGGCAGATCCTCCAGGTTGTCGAGCGCGGGCGCCCCGGGCTGCGTCACCAGAATGGCGGAGTTGGTAATAAAGGGCGGGCTGAAGCGCACCTGTTTTTTTCTGATATCGGTGATGGTGACGTTGCCCAGCCCAAAGACGCCGCCGCTGGCGCTCCGGGTCTTCTCATACATCGCTCTGAAACTCGATCCGTCGCCAACAAAACTCGTTTCAAGGTCGATCCCCTTCGAGACTTTAACCCATTCCACAAAATCGCTCATAATGTCAACACAGATCCCGGTGATCTTTCCGGATGCGTCCTTGTAAACAAATCCGGGCGTTTCAACGTACGCCAGCGAGATCGCTCCTTTCTTCGAGGTATTCGCGCTGGCGTAGGTGTCGCCGGAATACGTTTGTGCGCCGGCCGCCGAAGCAATGGCGACCAGCAACACCGGTAAAACAGTGGCTTTCATAAGGTGGTTTTAAGTGGCTTCGGCAAAAATGCCGACTTGAGTATATCGAATTATTGACACAATTGCCAGTCCGGCGTAAGTTCAGCGTACCGTTTCAAACCGTTTTGCGTACTGCGAGATGCCCTTACATCAACCGCGTCTGCACTTTAAAATTTTCTACAGGCGAGGGTCGGCCGGAAGGCGATCATGCCTGAGTCGACGTTGAAACTACCAGCGAATCTTATCCTTGTTGAGGAACGCCGCGATTCCCCGTTTACAGTCTTCGCTCGACCGTGCTTTGGCATTCATTTCGGAGGCAAAGGTGAGAGCCTCCTCGAGTGCGAGAGACTGCACTTTTGCAATCATCTGCTTGGTAACATTCATCGCATAGCCGGAGTTTGACTCCACCAGTTGGGTGGCAAACGCTTTTACTTCAGCGGATATTTCTTCCGCGGGGAACACTTCGTTCACAAGACCCATCTGCAGCGCTTCATGCGCCGAACACAGAGACCCACTCAGCAGCAGGGCACGCGCATGCGCCTCGCCGATCTTGCGGACAAGAAATACCATTACGATCGCGGGCACAAAACCAATGCGTACTTCCGTGTAACCGAAGCTGGCGTCCGGAACGGCAAAACTAAAATCGCAAACGGTCGCCAGGCCACAACCACCGGCCAGGGCGTGTCCCTGTATTTGGGCGATCACCACCTTCTTCAGCGTGTAGATTTGCAGGAACAACTCTTTTAAATGGGTGGAGTCTGCAAAATTCTGCTCGAAAGAAAATTCCTGAAGTTGCCTGAGGTATTCCAGGTCCGCACCGGCGCAAAAAGCTTCACCGTTTGCCCTCAACACAATCACCTTCGCTGTATCATCTGTTTCCGCCGCGGCAAAAGCCTCCTTCAATTCGGCAACCATCCCGAAACTCAGGGCATTGCGCTTCGCGGGGCGGTTGAGCGTAATGTACCCGATCCGGTCCTCGACTTCATACTGTACGTATTTCATTGTCCTGCCTTTATTCCTCGCTGATAACCAGTTCAAACGCGCCTTCGTGCAAAACCGAGTGGACCCGCGTCCCCGCACCCGCCACTACTTCCATGAACTTGGTAGCGTAATAATATCCATTACTGCTGTCGAGTACAATGGTGGTCCCCTGATATTGTTCGGCGAAGGCGCGGAAATCGGCAACGGCGTTGTTACTTACCACAATGAGGTCGAAGCCCTCCGCCGCCGGCAGGACGTGCTGTCGGGTCATGAGTCGGGCGATCTTCATGCCACTCCAAACGACGGCCATTCCACCGGGAACTTCACGCGCAAAGGGTACCGCATTCAAGCTTATTTCTTCGATGCCGCAGAACATGCGGTTGGGCTGAATATGGTAGCCAACCTTGTCTGGTTGGACACGCAATGCCGAATCAGACAGGCACCAGGCGTGTCCGCGGTCGAAGAAATCGATAGCACTGTGGCCGTAGACGCTGTACACGGTCAGTTTTCTGATGGCGACGGCGTCTCGGAAATGGTTCCACTGAAGCGCGGCAAACACCACGACAAGGAAAAACATCACCCATAGATACCGGAAACGCCGGAATTCAAGTAGGAGAATGGCCGAAACGACAATTCCCAAGAGCGCCCAACACTGGAAAATGTCGATATGGATATCCTTCGTGACATTGAAAGGAAACGATTCAACCGCAAAAACGGCTCCGTTAAGGAGTTTTACGCTCATCGTAAGCACCCATCCCACCACCGGGCCCAGGAACGGAACCATGCTCACTGCGAGGAGTACGACGCCCGACACCAGCACCACGAACGAAACAGGAATGACGAGGAGGTTTGAGATCAGGAAGTAGTTAGGAAACTGGTGGAAGTACAGCAGGCCAAGCACGAAGGTGCCGAGTTGTGCCGCCACGGACACACTCGTGATCTTCCAGATCTGGTCGGTAAACCAACCGGGTGCCTCCCACAAACGGTAGAGGCGTGGGTGAATGAACACAATCGCCAGCACAGCCAGGTATGAAAGCTGAAAACCTACCGACATGACCAGGAAAGGATCGACGAGAAGCAGACAGAACGCGGACGAAGCCAGCGTATTGTAGATATTGGTGTGCTGTCCCGTGGGTCTTGCCAGGGCGATAAAGCTGAACATCATCACCGCCCGAAGCACGGAGGGCGAGAGTCCGGTAACGAAAGCATACGCCCAAAGCAGCACCAGACCGGCGATGGCGAGAACCCAGCGTCCCGCCCGCGTCTTCCGGAGGGGATGCAGCACCCACACGATGATCATGTAGAGGATGCTGATGTGCAAACCCGAGACCGCCAGCACATGCATGGAGCCGGTGGCCGAGTAGGCGTCGAGGAGTTCGTTGTCGAGCCCGTCGGTCACGCCCAGCACGAGCGCCGACGCCGTTGCCTGTTCGCGATCTCCGTTGACGTATTTTTCAATGACCGCCGTCGCCCATTGCCGTGCCTCAACCGCGTACTTCATCACGATCGAGGGCGGATCATTTCCCAGGCGGCGCACTTGTCCGTCGCGGAGGAAATGCTGGTGGTAGATGTTTCGAAAATTGAGGAACCTCCGGTAGTCGAACTCACCGGGGTTGGCAGGCGGGTTTACTTTCGCGGGCGCACCGTGGATCAAAAGCCGGTCTCCGTACCGGAAAGGCTCGTCAAAATCCGATTTTGAAAAATAAAGCACCACCTGGCCACGGCGGGCCTGCCACCCGTGAGCATGTACCGCCGTGACCCTCGCCTCCTGCTTCCAGGTTCGCGCCTTCTCCTCGGGGTAGCTTGCAATCACGACCTCATAGAAGTCGGCTTCATCCGGCGCATGGCCGAAGTGCCTCGGATCCCGGGAGGCGGTTTCCGACAGCAGGTGTACATATCCGAAAAGAAAGATCGCGGATAACCCGAGCCAACCGGGATTGAAAACCGTACGCCTTGATAGTCTGGAAAAAAGGTAGAGAAAAAGATAGAGGGCAGTCAGGAAAACAAGAGTGACGCGTGCAAGGTTTTCCGCAATTGCATCCGGAAACCATATCCCGCACAGGATGCCAGCGACGAAAAAGAAGGCTATACGAACGAAGGTGTAGGGTATCCACCGGAACATAGTGGAAATTAGGTTCCCGGCGCCGCGGACGCAAGAGCTGAGAGCTGACAGCTGAGAGCCGAGAGCTGAGGGCTGAGGGCTGAGGGCTGAGAGCCGAGAGCTGAGAGCTGAGAGCGGAGAGCAGAGAGCGGAGAGCGGAGAGCTTAGAGCTTAGAGCTGAGGGCTGAGAGCCGAGAGCTGAGGGCTGAGAGCTGAGGGCTGAGAGCTGAGAGCTGAGAGCGGAGGGCTGAGAGCTGAGGGCTGAGAGCTGAGGGCTGAGGGCTGAGAGCTGAGGGCTGAGAGCCGAGAGCTGAGGGCTGAGGGCTGAGAGCTGAGAGCCGAGAGCTGAGAGCTGGTTCAGACCAGATGGAAACATCCGGGCGTTGTGGTGGAGGGGCATGGCCCCCTGCGGGCGGTATCAACCACAACGTCGACTTTCACGGTCCACCTCACGCTGCTCTACGCTTAGCGCTCAACGCTTTGCCAGGTCTTCCGGCTTGGCATCGCGCTGGTAGGCGTCGATGATGTCTCGTACCAGCTTGTGGCGAACGACGTCTTTTTCGGAAAGTTCGACGAAGCCGATTCCCTTCACCTCCCCGAGAATGCGGACCGCCTCTTTCAATCCCGAACGCTGGTTTCGAGGCAGATCGATTTGCGACGTGTCGCCGGTAACAATCATTTTCGAGTTCGGTCCCATCCGCGTGAGAAACATCTTCATCTGCATGGGCGTGGTATTCTGCGCCTCATCGAGCAGGATGAAGGCGTTGTGGAGCGTTCGCCCGCGCATGTAGGCCAGCGGCGCAATTTCGATCACCTCCCGTTCCATATAATATTGGAGCTTCTCGAAGGGGATCATGTCGTTGAGCGCGTCGTAGATAGGCCGCAGGTAGGGATCGATCTTCTCTTTCAGGTCGCCGGGCAGAAATCCGAGGTTTTCACCCGCCTCCACCGCCGGGCGGGTGATGATGATCTTCTTGACCTCTTTGTTCTTCATTGCCCTGACGGCCATGGCGACTGAGATAAAGGTTTTTCCGGTACCCGCCGGGCCCAGCGCAAAGACCAGGTCATTGTCCCGGACCTGGTCGACGAGTTTCTGCTGGTTGACCGTCTTGGCCTTAATGGAAGCGCCCTTGCTGCCATACAGGATCACGTCCTCGGCGCCGGCAACATCGACGTGAGCCGGGAGCATCATTTCCGCCTCCTTTGAAATATAGTTCTGTACGTTTTCCTGCGTCACCCTTCCATACTTATGGTAATGCTCAATCAACGAATTCAGGATGTCGTGAATTTGAACAATGTCGGCGGAGGAACCCTTAAGTACGATCTGATTTCCGCGAGAGACGATCCGGCTCTTGGGAAAGGCGGCCGCCAGGGAGTCGATGTTTTTATTCTCAACGCCGAGGAAATCGATCAACGAAATATTATCGAGTGTGACTACTTTTTCTATCAATGATGAAATTGTGTTTAAATGATATTAAAATCTCTATTTTTAGCACAACAAAAATACTCAAATAAAAGGCACGCCCACAGGCCGAAAAAACTTCAAAAACGACCCAAAAACATATTCAACCGGCCATGGCCATAGTCACACTCTTAACGGATTCGGGGGAAAGTGATCATTACGTGGCCGCTATTCACGCCAGGCTCATCACGCACAACGCGGCTTTGCGTATTGTCGACATCACCCACCGGATCGCCTCCTGTGACCTTGCTCACGCGGCCTTTGTGTTGAAGTCGGTTTTTCGCGAGTTCCCTCGCGGAACGGTTCACCTTGTCGGCGTGGACGCTGGCGGCGCACGCGGCGACGCCTACATTGCCGCGCAACTGGAAGACCACTTCTTCGTTGGCGCGGACAACGGCATCTTTGGACTCATCACCGACCAACCCCATCAACAACTCGTCAAGCTGGAGGACACCGCCACCCCGGCTATTTTTCCCGAGCGCGACATTTTTGCCCCGGCGGCAGCCAAACTTGCCTCGGGCGCCGACATCAGCACGTTGGGTCAGGCTTATCCCTCCTTTAAACGCATGACCGACCGCCAGGTTAAGGCTACAAAGAAACAGATCACCGGACAGGTGGTCCGCGTCGACGGCACGGGCAACCTCATCACCAACATTCCACGGGAGGCTTTTGATGTCCTTAGCAAGGGCAAAACCTTTACCATTCAATTCGGTGGCGAGAAGGTCCGGCGCATTCATTCCCGGTACAACCAGGCTGATGAGGGCGAGTGCTTCATTCTCTTCAACAGCCTCGACCTGCTCGAGATCGGCATTTTTAAAGGCAACGCTTCCGAGTTACTGGGCCTTGGCTACGACAGTGTGGTGAACATTATCTTTGACGAATAACGCCTTACCCATGATCATCCGGATTGTGCGCATGCATTTCACAGAACCAGGAGTCGCCGAATTCCTGGAGATCTTTAACCACAATAAGTCAGCGATCAGGAATTTTCCGGGGTGCACCCATCTCGAATTGCTCAGGGATGTCGGAGACCAAACGGTTTACACGACGTTGAGCCATTGGGACAGTGAGCGCAGCCTCGAGGCTTACCGGAACTCGGAGTTGTTTTCTTCCGTATGGGGGCGTGTCAAGACCTTGTTTTCGGAGCGCACGCAGGCATTTTCTGTGGAGCGGTTCATGGACGTTTGATTTGTATCCCGTGCCCGGTTTAACGTGTGCGCAGACCGCGGCCAGAAATCCCGCGATGATGAAAGCCGCAGACCGCGCGTTGGTGAGATCCTGCCGGCGGGCCAGCGGCGACCGCGGAACTTTTCCTGTCGACTGCTCCGTTATCCAACCTCTCAGGAACCTTTTGGTGGCCATGCGGTTTCCATGGAGTACCGGTTAACCGTTGGCGAAGTACTATCGACGGGCCGATGGACTTGACAACGGTGGACGATGAACGAACCGGTCGAATTCAACACGCAGGCAACCCTTTTATCCTGAACTGATTACCTTTGGCCTCATGAAAGTAAAAGTTTCGCGGAAAGAGCACTTCAACGCAGCGCATCGGCTGTATAACCCACAATGGGATGACACAGAGAATTTCCGCGTGTTCGGAAAATGCAGTAATCCGAACTATCACGGGCACAATTACGAAATTATAGTTAGTTTAACGGGAGAACCGCATGCGGATACGGGGTATGTATATGACATGAAGGTGCTGAGCGACCTTGTGCGGGAACATGTGGTGAGAAAATTCGATCACAAGAACCTCAATCTCGACACCGAATACTTCAGGAATACGAATCCCACAGCTGAAAATATCGCCGTTGTTATCTGGAGAATCCTGCGGCAACACATTGACGCCAACCTCGAACTGAAAATCACTTTGTATGAGACAGAAAGAAATTTCGTTGAATATCCGGCCTCTTAATCCCTCGGAGGACGACGCGGGCGACGACCACATTGGCAGCTCCGCGGACACACCGCTGCGCGGTGACGCCTTCGTCATGGACGACGACGAGAAGATTGTCAGGATCGAGAAGCACTTTAAAGAGATCATGCACATCCTCGGCCTGGACCTCAGCGACGACAGCCTCAAGGGAACGCCACGCCGTGTGGCCAAGATGTACGTGAAGGAAGTGTTCAGCGGGCTCAACCCCAAGAACCGCCCTCATGCGCGGCTGTTCGACAACAAGTACAATTACGACCAGATGCTGGTAGAGAAAGACATCACCTTCTATTCCCACTGCGAACACCATTTCGTCCCCATTTACGGCAAGGCACACGTTGCGTATTTTTCATCCGGCAAAGTAATCGGCCTTTCAAAGATCAACCGGATCGTCCAATACTTTGCCAAGCGCCCACAGGTGCAGGAACGCCTCACCGTGCAGATTGGCAAAGAAATCGAGCGCGTGCTGCACACCGGGGATGTTGGGGTCGTTGTCGATGCCAACCACATGTGTGTTGCTTCACGCGGCGTAGGCGACACGAACTCAAAGACGGGCACAGCGTATTTTTCAGGGAAGTTTTTGGATGAGAATATCAAGCGGGAGTTTCTCAACTACATCAATAGTAAATGAGCGGAGAGCTGAGAGCTGAGAGCTGAAAGCTGAGAGCTGAGAGCTTAGAGCTTAGAGCTGAGAGCAGGGAGGACCGGAAAGACCCGTCGGGATGGGGAAAGCCCCGCCACGTTACCAACAACCCCAGCCACAACGCCAACTTTTCCCAACCAGCCCGCTCTGCACTTGCTCTTTGCTCTCTGCTCTCTGCTGTTTGCTGTTTGCTCTCAGCTCTCTGCTCTCTGCTCTTTAAAAACTCTTTCTGCAAACGTTTGCATTGTTGACCAAATTGGCTATTTTCGTTCCTCCAAACCAAAGCCGATTTACCTATGTCCCTTGAACAGAGCATCCAACAGAACGTGTTCCGAAACGAATACCAAAAAGCGATCCTTAACATTCTCTACACCCAAAACCACATTGTCGGCCGGATGACGGAGGTGTTCAAACAGTTCGACATCACCCGTCAGCAATATAATGTGCTGCGCATCCTGCGGGGCCAATATCCGGAGCCGGCGTCGATCAACCTCATCCGTGAGCGCATGCTGGAGAAGATGTCCGACACATCGCGCATCGTGGAACGCCTCCGCGTGAAGGGGCTGCTCCAGCGCGCCGACGGGAAGCTCGACAAGCGCGCCGCGGAAGTGACCATTACCAGCGAAGGACTCGCGCTGCTGGCGCGCATGAAGGGCCCGGTCGATGAACTGGATGACCTGCTCAACAACCTCTCGCCGGACGAAGCACAGCAACTCAACCACCTGCTTGATAAAATCAGAATAAGACAGAATGCCGAGGCGGAAAAACTCATCCACAGTCTTGAACTCGTGACCGAAGCAGAAAATTTTTAGTAGTTTAGCGCTACTAAAAATCAGAATATGGTATTCGACTTAGACATGATCAGGTCGGTGTACCGGCAGATGCCTGACCGGATCGCACGGGCCAGAAAAGTGGTGAACAAGCCACTCACGCTTTCGGAAAAAATTCTCTACGCACACCTCCACGAGGAACAACCTGTCGAGGCTTTTGCGCGGGGTAAATCGTACGTGAACTTTTCACCCGACCGCGTGGCGATGCAGGATGCAACGGCCCAGATGGCCTTGCTACAGTTCATGTCGGCCGGCATACCGCGTGTGCGTGTGCCCTCCACGGTACATTGCGACCACCTCATTCTCGCCAAGGAAGGCGCTCAAAAAGACCTCGCCGAGTCGCTCAGCGCCAGCGGGGAAGTTTTCCGGTTCCTCGAATCGGTCTCCAACAAATACGGTATCGGTTTCTGGAAACCCGGCGCCGGCATCATCCACCAGGTGGTGCTTGAAAATTACGCTTTTCCCGGTGGCATGATGATCGGAACGGACTCCCACACGGTAAACGCCGGAGGCCTCGGAATGGTCGCCATCGGTGTCGGTGGCGCCGACGCGGTCGACGTTATGGCCGGAATGCCCTGGGAATTGAAATGGCCCAAGCTCATCGGGGTTAAGCTCACCGGCAGGCTCAACGGCTGGACTTCCGCCAAAGACGTGATCCTCAAGGTCGCGGGTATCCTCACCGTTAAGGGCGGTACCGGTGCCATCGTCGAATATTTCGGTCCCGGCGCGCTCACCCTCTCCTGCACGGGCAAAGGGACCATCTGCAACATGGGCGCGGAAATCGGCGCCACCACCTCCACCTTCGGCTACGACGAGAAGATGGCCCGCTACCTCCGTGGTACCGACCGCAAGGAAGTGGCCGACCTCGCCGACCAGGTGAAGGAACACCTCACGGGCGACCCTGAAGTTTACGACAACCCGGAGGCATACTTCGACCAGGTGATCGAAATCGACCTCTCCCAACTCGAGCCGCACGTGAATGGTCCGTTTACGCCCGACCGCGCTATCCCCATTTCGCAATTCGCGGAGGAAGTGAGGAAGAACGGATGGCCCGAAAAACTCGAAGTGGGGCTCATCGGCTCCTGCACGAACTCTTCGTATGAAGATATTTCCCGCTCGGCGTCCATCGCCAAACAGGCCGTGGACAAGAAGATCCGCGCACGCGCGGAGTTCACCATCACGCCCGGCTCCGAGCAGGTGCGCTATACCGTGGCGCGCGACGGGTACCTCGACATCTTTGAAGATATGGGCGGCGTGGTGCTGGCCAACGCCTGCGGCCCGTGTATTGGCCAATGGGCACGCCATACCAACGATCCCAACCGGAAAAATTCCATCATCACCTCCTTCAACCGGAACTTTGCGAAGCGCAACGACGGCAACCCGAACACACACGCCTTTGTCGCTTCTCCGGAACTCACCACCGCTTTTGCCATCGCCGGCGACCTCACCTTCAACCCGCTTACGGACACCCTGGTGAACGACGAAGGCCAGGCGGTGAAACTCGACGAACCCGCCGGCGCGGAATTTCCCGCCCGGGGTTTCGATGTCGGAGATCCCGGTTACCTCTCACCCGCCGCCGATGGCAGCAAGGTGCAGGTAAAGATCGATCCCGGTTCCAACCGGCTGCAGGCGCTGACCGCCTTTGCGCCCTGGGACGGGAAGAACCTCACGGGCATGCGCCTGCTCATCAAAGCCAAGGGCAAGTGCACCACCGACCACATCTCCATGGCAGGACCCTGGCTGCGGTTCAGGGGACACCTCGACAATATTTCGAACAACACATTGACCGGCGCCATCAACGCCTTCAACGACAAGCCCGACAGCGTGAAGAGCCAGCTCACGGGCGAATACGGGCCGGTGCCCGCGACGCAACGCGCGTATAAGGCGGCAGGGATCCCCACGATCGTGGTGGGTGATCACAACTACGGCGAAGGGTCGTCGCGGGAACATGCGGCCATGCAACCACGGCACCTCGGCATCCGCGTGATCCTCGTGAAATCATTCGCCCGCATCCATGAGACCAACCTCAAAAAGCAGGGCATGCTCGGCATCACTTTCGCCAACGAAGCCGACTACGACAAGATCCGTGAAGACGACACCATCGACATCACGGACCTGGTGCACTTCGCACCCGACCGGCAACTCACGCTGGCGGTGAAACACCAAGACGGCACGACCGATATCATCAAGACCAACCACACCTACAATGCCGGTCAGATCGAGTGGTTCAAGGCCGGCTCAGCCCTCAACCTGATGGCCAGCCAGATCACTTCGAACTACCAGCAACCGGTTTCACGCCCGATCGTGAAGAAGTCCTCCGGTGAAAAGGTGGTGGAGCCGATGCCGGCAAAGAAAGCGGCGCCTTCAAAAACCGCCACAAAGCGAAAGGCCGCGCCGGCGAAGAAGAAGGCGGCAAAAAAAGCCGTCGTCAGGAAGAAGGTGGTGGTGGTGAAGAAAAAGGCCGCGAAAAAATCGTCGGCCCCGAAGAAGGCAAAACGCACCGTAGTAAAAGTTGCGGCGAAAAAGAAGGCGGCGAAGAAGGGGGCGGTAAAGAAGGCGCTGAAGAAGATCGTCAAGGCCGTGAAGAAGGTCGTGGCGAAGAAGAAGGGCGCGAAAACGGCGAAGAAGAGGAAATAGCTTCCGGCCCGGGTTCCGGGCTTCCTCGCCGACGACAAACAAGGGGCCCTCGCCTTAAAGTGGCGTGAACCCGGTTTCATAACCAGGAACGGAAGCACCTTGTGAAGGTACTGGAAAGGAAAAACACCCGATCAATGCGCAGGCATTTTCAGTGTACCCGTCGGCTGGTAGATACGTTTGGCATGGCATTCGGCGACAATTTCAATACGAGGGCAACAGAGCGATCGTGTTCAATTGAATTGAAGATACGCGTGGGATTAAAGGCCTGTATCCGGGCCGCGCTGACCTATCACCAGGTAAACACCGGAAGATGTTGGGCATTTGACGGACGGCGGTCCACGGAGGACCAGACTGCTTCATCCTTAACAACCAACGCCCCATTTCCACCACATTTTGTATTTTGTGCAAACAAAAACCCCTGCCATGGACTTCCGACTTCAAACCATTCCTCAGAAAAAGCTCATCGGCAAGAGCATCCTGATGAGTCTGACCAACAACCGCACCGGGGAGTTATGGGCCTCATTCATGCCCCGCAGGAAAGATATTCCAAACCAGGTCTCCCCTGACCTGTACTCGCTGCAAGTGTATTCGCCCGACTATTTCAGGGGATTTAATCCCAGCCGGGAATTCACGAAGTGGGCATTGGTGGAGGTGAGCTCACATAACGGAACACTTCCCGACGGTTTTGAAGCCTTCACCCTCGAAGGCGGGCGCTATGCTGTGTTCAATTACAAAGGTCCCGGCGGCAACCCGCGGCCCTTTCAATACATCTACACCGAGTGGTTGCCGGCATCCGGCTACGCGTTGGATGACAAGCCGCATTTCGAGTTGTTAGGGGAAAAGTACCGGAACAACGATCCTGAGTCGGAAGAGGAGATCTGGGTGCCCGTGAGGGAGAAGGCTTAGCGGCCACGGTTCGAAGGGACATTCACTATAGCGGATCCGGATTGGAATTTCGGGCGTAAAAGCCGGCGACCCTGCACTCTTGGGGCATAACTCGGGCAGAACGACCGGGATATACGCTCATGTTACGAAGAAAGGATTTGATAAGATCCGGATCCGCTTGATCACCTCACGCTTGATTGAGGCGGAGTGTACATTAACGGCGGTTTTTCTGCGGATATATGCACCTGGCGCCAAAAAGCCAAATCGTTGATATACGCACCAGTGCATATAGCCAGACGTTGTGGTGCATTTGTTAGGACAATTTAGACCATGAAGGCAAGATACTTAGTTTTCATTTTCGTTGTAACAGTTTCTTATGCGACCTATGGGCAAGAGACTGTTAATAATTTTGAAATCGAGCAGAAAGAAGTAGTATGGCGAAAAGTTGTCGAGACAACGTTGACCTTTGATCAACTAGTTGAAAAAATTAAAAATTCGGGGTTGCTGGACAAAATTGAAATTGGAGACAATCAATTGGCGGGTGACTTCAGGGACATTGCCGCTGATTTCAAAGGAGCTGGCTTTTCGGAGATGGGCACGCCTATGTATATTGCTCGAAGTCACTTTAACGGATTCGCAATTATCGAATATAAAGAGGGTAGGTATCGTGTGACGCTTAAGAAGATTATTCTTGTGCAAAAATATGACGACGGTCTAAGTAAACAGGGTGAGCGGACAAACCTGGATGTATTTGCACTTAAGACAACAAAAGACAAAATGAAAGGAGCGTTTAAAAAATCTCCGAGTTTAATCCTTGACTATACATTTACAGACAAATTTACGTTCAAGGATGCGCCAACAAAAAAAGACTGGTAAACAAACGCACCACAACAATGCATATAAATCATGCCGGCAGCATTTGTTGATCCATTATTAATTTGGTCTGCCGGCACGCTTTATATGCGAACGTTAGCGCACATACCTTTTAAGAAGAGACCGTTAACCAACTAAAATATGAATACTGAGGACAAGAAAACCCTTGAGGATTTCACGGACAGAGAATTATTGGAATTGATATTCACTACCGTAGCGATAATGAATCGAAAGATTGAACGGATAGAGAATCATTTAGAAACGGTGGACAAGGACTATTTGAAAAGATTTGATGAATCGTTAGAAGAGACAATCTCTAAAATAATCTTTGACCATTCAGGTATGGAGTCTGACGTTGACAGAATTCTGAGCAAGGAAGAGTAATCAAATTGATTTGATAGTTTACGATTATAAAGAAAGTATTCTTAAAAGTAAGATTGATGAATGTGAAACAGATACTCATCACAATTGCCCTGGTTTTTGCATTTGGATTTCAGACTAAAGATGCATTAACATTCAATGACCTTTTGATTGTAAAGACGGCAGGGTTTGAAACAATCAATGGATTCATGAACGAGAAAGGTTTTGACTACAAGGGTAAAATTGATAAAGATAATAACGGCTGGACTGTTCACACTTGGTCATTTAATAACGGACAATCTTGGTTCGAATGGAGAACGCAGCTAATGTATAATGACGAAACAAAAAAAGTAGATGAGTTGACAGCCATAACTTATTATACGGTTTCAAAGGACCAATTTGATAATCTAATTTCACAAATGGTGAGACGGGGGATGGAAGTTAAATCAAGCCGAAAAGATAAGGACGGATTTGACAGCACTTTGTATATGGGGACTGGTTCAGTTGAAGAACAAATGAACACTGTCATTGCTGGACAAAGCAACAATTATCGCGGGACGAGTGCTTATAGATTTCAATTCATTTGAGCCGCAAGACGTAACTGATTGAGTTTGTGGAAAAGGTACGTGCGCTAACAAAATGTTTATGCCAGCTTGGGGTTCAGTGTAACTTTACAGTTTAGTTTTCTTAATTTCGTTCCGCAACGTGAGGCATTGACGCGCTTCGAAAACCCAAGCCGTCATAAACATAGACGTTGTGCACAAGCGCTGGCTAAATCCAAACCGCGCGGGATCCGTTCAGGAACGTTCATCGGTACCCAGGTAAGAGATCCGAACCTCGCGGTGGGCACGGAAGGCAACCCAGCCCCACCCGGCATCTGCCAGTCGCATCCGGGCTGAACGGCCACCATCATCCTGACAGCGGGTGGCGGGTGGCGCCAAAAGCTATAAGTCATTGCCGGGGGAAGTGTCAACGCAAAGTGCTATCTTCGTGGAACGTATTGTAACGGCGGATCAATCCGGCGAGTCGGGCAAGGATTCCCCTTCGATTCCAATGGGTCTTTTAACTTGCCCTCCTATCCGGCAACGCCTTATAGCCAGACGTTATGCACAATGTCGCGGACAGGGACGGTGCTTCGAACATTGGCACATTTGCTTGCCGCACATTCCCACTCGACACCAAAGCAAGCAAAAGAGCCAACCTTTCCCACGCCTCGCAAGGTGACAAATCTAGACTTGATATGACGAGACAAAAGACCTTTATGACAACTTATGACCTGACCGTAATCGCACAAAACACTCCATAAGTGGACATGAATATCCTTGACAAACGTGGCACTGGTGGGCTAAAACGAATTTTTTTGGACATGGCATACATCTTGGAATGCTCAACTCTGAACATCCTAAATTGACAGCTTATGCTTAGACATAACCTCCTGCTCATCTTCAGAAACTCAAAGCGCTCCAAAAGTTCTTTTATAATAAACTTAATTGGGTTATCCACAGGTCTTGCTTGCACACTGTTAATTTATCTTTGGGTGAACAGTGAATTAAGTTTCGATAAGTTTCATGAGAATGACAGTCTACTCTTTCAGATCATGCAAAACGCACCTGGCCCAACTGGAATTGAAACAATGGAGGCCACTCCGGGTCTTTTAGCCCAAGCACTTGCTGAAGAAATTCCAGAAGTGGAATTTTCAGTATCCGTTATTCCTGCCTCATGGTTTTCGAGTAAAGGCATCCTTTCTTTTGAAGACAAATATGTAACGGCAAGTGAACAATTTGTAGGTAAAGATTACTTCAAAATGTTTTCTTGCGAGTTTGTTCATGGCGATAAAAAACAGATGATCTCTGATAAGTACAGCATCGCCATTTCCGATGAAATGGCTAACAAATTATTTAACACAGAGAGCGTTATTGGGAAAGCGGTTACTTGGAATCGGGGAGTTTTCAACGGACAATATATTATTTCTGGGGTATTCAAAAAGCATCCTTCCATCTCCTCTCCATTTGATTTGATCTTCAATTATGAATTATTTCTAGACAAGCGACAGGAGTTGTTGGAATGGCAGAATAGTGATCCCAATACCTATGTAATGTTGAAACAGGGAACAGACATTGACCAATTTATCAATAAGATTTCCGGGTTTATAAAGTCAAAATATGAGAAATCGAAAAGCACTTTGTTTGCCAGACACTATTCGGATGCTTATTTGTATGGATGGTATGAAAATGGGATTCAATCGGGTGGCAGAATTGAGTATGTAAAGCTATTTTCAATTATTGCTATTTTCATTCTAGGTATTGCCTG
>CAZKBK010000054.1:0-26529 GCA_964551035.1 uncultured Roseivirgaceae bacterium
ATTATGACTGGAATTCTATAGTTTTGAATGCTACTAACTAAGGGAAGCTTTCAGGGGCTCTGCAAATCGGTGGCTCCTGACGGAGCCGGAACCATAGGTCCACATTTCTCACACAAGGTAGGCGGACCTAAAACTGCCCGCGCCAAATGAACACAATCCCGCACCGGGCGTTGGAATCATTCCATTTACAAAAGACATTCAGGCCGATAGCTGTTTCCGGCTCCGCTAGGAGCCACCGATTCTAGAAAACGTCGCCATGAAGGAATAACCAGGCTCCGTCAGGAGCCTCCCAGGAGGCACGCCGCCATTCAGATGCACGATGTTTCAAACCACTAACGCTGACACGCTACAAATTGATGGCTCTCACGGAGTCTCGAGCCATTGGTCCACATCTCTCCACCACGGAGGTTGGCGGGACCATAACGGACCTCGCCCATTGAACACCCTCGTGCCGCGGTTGAAGTCTTCCAATTTACAAAACACGCTGCGCCGAGCTGTTATCGGCTCCGCTAGGAGCCACCGAATTCTAGAAAACGTCACCATGAAGGAGTAACCGGGCTCCGTCAGGAGCCACCGAGGGCGCAACCCGCAATGCAAGATGCCTGGTGTTTCAAACCAACAGCCGGTCTCACATCATTCCTTCTCCACATTCTTCCATTCGAACCACCACAGGGAGGATGAACACAGATCACGTGCCCCGCACGTCCTCACATTCTTTCCACTTCTGATTCAAATCTTTAGTCGTCCAGCATCAGGTTGGGCAATAAAATAAGCCGAAAACGATGCGTACGGTACTAAAATTTTCCATCGAAGCGAAATTTTCTTCTATGAACAAAAATCTCTCCTTTCCACAGCCGGTGTTCCTGGTTCTTGCGTTCCTCCTCACCGGCAGTTTTGCGTATTCCGGTCCCGTTGAAAGGTCATCACATTCAAAAGGCGGCCTTGCGTTGTTTCAGGACACTACCTGGCACGATCCCGACTTCAGTCTCGAAGCAACGCACAATCCCACGACCATTACCATTAAACTGACAGACCGCAGCCACCTCGATGCCACGTACGAGATACACGGCACCAACTCGTTCCACTTCATCAATGAGGCCGACTCCGGGCAAACGTACACCTTTATCGATGAAGGTAACGACTTTGTCCCCGGTCACACGTACAGTTATTTTGTCGACGCCTTTCTACACGATGGAACACACCTGCCCAACGTGGCAGGCGGAAACATTACCACGCCATTGGATGTGCCCGCGTTCGGTCCCTGGCGCGAGCCGTTCGATGAGCGCGTGATCAGGTTCAACACGATGAACGCCGCCGGCAGCACCGTCGAGGTGTATCGTTCGGCCTCAGCCGACTCGGGCTTCGTGCAGATCGGCACAAGCGATGCCTTTGGCGAGTTCTCGGACACCGACGTGACGCCGGGCAAAGGGTACTGGTACATGCTGCGCGGTGTAAAGGATGGTCATGAACCGTCCGAATTTTCGGAACCTCGCCGGTATACCGCCGGTTCGAGGAATTACAACCCTGAACTCTCCTACCGGATCGTGAACGAAACCACTGTGGAAGTTTCGCTTACCGATCATGACTTTGTCGACACGGAATACTATATCTCGTATAGTATTGAGGGCCGTGGTTCAGGCACGCATCACTTCTCGTTGCCTGATTCCGGTAAAACGGTCACCGTTGCGCACGAAAACGTCCCTCCAGGCACTGACTTCGCCTACGACGTCACCGAGTTCGTAAACGTTCACGCGGATGCGAACATCAGCAATGTCGCGACACTGATGTTCACCACGCCGGCGGCATCATGCGAGAACACCGGCGGCATGGAATGGGAAGTGTGGACGATGGTGCCGGGCACCTCTGTATCGGACATCCCGATCGGCACCCCGCCCGACGAGGTGAACACCATCACAACGCTTGAAACACCGCAATTCTACGCCAACGAATACGGTGCACGCATACGCGGATACCTGTGCGCTCCCGAAAGCGGCGAATACTTCTTCCGGATCGCAAGTGACGACAACAGCGAACTATGGCTCAGCACCGACGAAAATCCGGGGAACAAACAGCGTATTGCCCATGTGCGCGGATACACCGCACCCCGTCAATGGAATAAATACATGGAGCAGCTTTCTGACGGCATCATGTTGCAAGCTGGAAACCGGTACTACATCGAGGTCCTGCACAAGGAGGGTGGCGGCAATGACGATGTCGCAGTGGCATGGAATCTCCCGAGCGAAGCATTCGAAGGAACACCCATTCCGGGCGAATATATGATACCCTTTGAAGCGGTTACCCCCTTATGCGAAAATGCGGGCACCATCGTCCGGGAGATATGGACCGGCATCGGCGGCACGGACATCTCCGCCGTCCCGTTCAACACCAGTCCGGACCACATCGAAACATACACCAGCTTCGAGACTCCGCAGTACTACGCCAACAACTACGGCAGCCGTATGCGCGGATATGTGTGCGTACCCCAAACCGGTTACTATCTATTTTGGGTTTCGGGCGACGACAATACCGAGTTGTGGCTAAGCACCGACGAAAGCCCCGCGCACGCCACCCGCATCGCTCATGTTCCCGGGTACACGGGCTTCCGCCAATGGACGAAGTATATGACGCAGGAGGCTGAAGTCTACCTCGAAGCGGGACGAAAATACTACATTGAAGCACGCCACAAGGAAGCCGGCGGCAATGACCACATCTCGGTTGGATGGCAATTGCCCGACGGCACCATGGAAAGACCCATCCCCGGCAGCCGGCTCATCGAATTTGAGGAAACGGGGCCCGTCGCCTGCAGTGGTGCGGGAAATGTTTACCGCGAGCTGTGGATGGACATCCCGGGCTATAGTATCGGGGATGTCCCTACCCAAACACCTCCGGATCGCATTGTGGAACTCTCATCACTGGCCACACCGAACTACTACGCCAACGAATACGCTAGTCGCATCCGCGGATATTTCTGCGCACCCGAGGCTGGCGAATATGTGTTCTGGCTTACCGGCGACGACATGGCCGAACTGTGGCTGAGTACCGACAGTGAGCCCGCCAATAAGACACTGATCGCCGCCATCTTCGGCCATACCGGCTTCCAGGAATGGGATCATGACCGTGCAAGTATGTCTGTGCCGATCACCCTCGCCGGGGGCGAGCCATACTATTTTGAAGTCCTTCACAAGGAAGGTGGGGGTGCAGACCATGTGGCCGTAGGCTGGCAGTTGCCTTCCGGCGAACTTGAACGTCCAATTCCCGGGAACCGGCTCGTACCGTTCACAGATGAAGAAATGCAAGCGCAGCTTGCAGAAACAGGAACGTGGGTAGAATCCCCGGGCGTGATTCAACTCTTCCCCAACCCGGCAACCCATCGCGAAATTCAGGTTTCGTTCAGCCATGAAGATCCCGAAGTCTTTAACCGGTCCCGCATAGAAGTGATCGACTTCACCGGTGAGGTAGTTCACGCGCAAACACTCTCGTGCGAATCAGGCTGTTCAGGCGCTGTCCTTTCGCTCGACGAAAGGGTCACGCCGGGGATATACCTCGTCAAGATCAGGAGCGGCGATGTTGAGTACACCGAAAAGTTGGTGATCAAATAGAGATTACCTCCATCAACACAAAGGGACGAAACCTGTTGGCTTCGCCCCTTTTTTATGACTCCTGATTCCGCCAGGCGCTAACAGCGAATGGCCTCCAAAATCAATTCAAACTAAACTTCAGTGGCATAATGAAGCGTACATTCACTGCTTTTCCGTTCTGCAGTCCCGGTTTCCACGGGGGCATCATTGACACCACGCGCACTGCTTCCTTGTCAATATCAGCTGAAATGCCACGGAGTATCTGCACATCGCTGATGTCGCCATTCTTCGCCACGACAAAGCTGATGTGAACGGTCCCCTCAAGGCCGAGCTTCCGGGCCATCGGCGGATAGTTCATATGCTTTTGAATGAACAGCATCATCGCCTCGTACCCGCCCATGAATTCAGGCTGTTGTTCGACGATCATAAAGATCTCGTCGCTTTCTTCAACGATCTCCGCGACCGGCTCGTCAAACACAATGTCGCCGATGCCCTCGACTTCGGCGGGGCCAATCTCCGCCACTTTTATCTCTTCGATGGTGGGAAGTTCCTCCACCACCTGTTCCTTTACCACCTTGGGCGGAACGAACTTGATCACCTTCTGGAGTTTGGGCAACTGCACCTGCGGCGGCGGTGGTTTCGGCCTGTCGATGGGCGGCGGTGCGGACAATTCAGAATAAACCATCTTGCGCGGCGCCTGAACGACCTGGGTTTGATCGCCCTTTATCCATTTCAACAATGAGGGGAGGCTTACCAGAAAAGCCACGACCAGCACGGTGATGACCGCGCCACGGTAAACGTTGCCGAGGTATTTTCGCCTCAGCACATAAGCGCCGTAGTCGCGGTTGCGGTTTTCGAAAACGATGTCGTCAAAATTTGCGGGCACCTGCTCGCCGCTGCGGTAGACGACAGCAAGGTTTCCGCCTTCCTTTCCTCGTTCTTCAATTTTGACTGCAGGTAATGACATGGGTCTGGATTGGTCTATGGGTTATTCTACGTATCGCCGCTGCAAGTTGTTGCCGAAACGAAAAAAATACCCCACCTGAACAAGATGTTGGAAACTAAAGTTCTGGGGTGGCCAGTGTGAACGCAACGCCGTGCGCTTCCCTCACTTTGTCAATCCGTTGAATCTTTCCTGAGACCTAAGGTGAAACCCGATAACTGTAGGGTCAGCCTGCCGTGAAGCCGAATTAAATTTCCTTTTTTACTTCGTATTCGATATCGAGGTGTTTTGCAGGGTGGGTGTTTTTGATCGCGCACGGGCTCCCGACCCGTCAGGGACAAAATATCGGTAGCCCCGCCGGGGGCGACATCACCGTGCCGCGTCAATCGTGCCGACTTGTTGCCGGCTTGATCGGATCATCGTCCGCACCATCAAGACGAAGGAATCGCGCCGCATTGTTGTAAAAAATGTCCCGCTTTTGATCATCCGTTAGAAATGGCGCCTGTTCAATGGCCTCGACCGCAGCGCCGATCTTCTCGGGCCACGCCATCTGGTCGGAACCGAACATGAGTCGCTTTCCAAGACCCGCCCTGACAAACGCTTCGAGGTAGTCGTAAAACGCTGTGCGGGGAATCACCCATGAAATCGTGGACACGTCAGCGTAGAGTTGCGGGTACTGGTACATCATGGCGATCATTTCATCGCGGAAAGGATACCCGGCGTTCTCCACGAAGATCCGCAGCTTGGGGTGTCGGACCAGCACATCTTCCAACAGCAGCGGGCTGCCCGCGGCGGAGCGAAAGTGCGGCATGTACGGGCCGATCCCAAGGGTGTGGATGAGCACCGGCAGATCGAGTTCTTCGGCCAACTGGAAATACGGTTCAAGAGACGGATCGTTCGGAGGCACGCCGTTGAGCTGCGCGCCGATCTCGCCCATGCCGCGAAAACTTCCCGACTCAAACGCCGGCCGGAGTTCATCAAGGGAAGGGCTGCCGGGTTTCAAGATAAATGGAGACGCTATGAAGCGTTTTGGCGCCGCCTTCGACCACTCGCGGACGTCAGACAAATTAACGCCGCTGAGAAAACCCATGACAATGTTGTAGCGGTCCATCTGTTCCAGGGTCTTTTGCAGATTTTCAGCGGCGCTCGCCACGGCCCCGCCTTCTCCCTCGCAGGGAGCGGGCCGACAGAGTGCCGGCATTCCGGCGGGAACTTCATGCGGGAGTCCCGTGTGCATGTGCATGTCAATGATGGGTGGACGTTCCAGACCCTGACGATCATCCTGGGCGTGAGCGCCCAATCCCAATAGAACAGTGCATAAGATCGCTGCTATCTTCTTCATGGCGTTGGATTTTTGTTTGCCGGCACCGGTACTGACGGTCTGTCAATACCCTCCTCCGATGGCAAAACTATCGCGGGCCGATGTGGTCCGCATCGGTCCAATTACCCAATCTTTTTAAAAAGGCAGGATGGGTAATTCTACCCATGGAAGAAAGCCTATCGCGATGAGTTAAAAGGGGCAGGTCGATTCAAAGTTCGTCGTCGGGTATTTTGTTCCTGAGGATGAAGGCGCTGGCCTCTACCCGTGAGGACACGTCGAGCTTCCTGAAAATATTGCTCACATGCCGGTCAACCGTACGCTCGCTGATGAACAATTCCTCGCCGACGACTTTATTCGTTTTTCCGGATGCCACCCTGCGCAAGACCTGGAGTTCGCGGAGTGTCAGGCCGTGGGTTTCATAGTGTTGCTTTTTTTTGTCCAGCATCCGATTCACCCGTTGCAGGTCAGGCGTGGCCCTGAGTTGTTCAAAGATCCATGCGGCGGCGGCAAACTCGGCATCGGCGTTGTCGTGATCGTTCAGTGTCCGGTAAACGAGTCCTTTCAATTCCCTCGTGCGCGCGGATTCGTAGGGCAGGGGCAACGTCGCCCAGATTTTCAACGCACCCTGTACCTGTTCCAGGGCCTCCCGCAAATTCCCCTCGGCAAGGGAAACGGCACCCTGGCAGTGGGCCGACACCGCCTGGAGGTAGGGCGCGCCGAATGTTTTGGCGATGCCGGAAAGCTCCTCGGTGGCTTGATGCGCTTCCTCCAGCTTGCTCGCGGCGAGCATGATGTTCACGGTCGCGGGGAGCAGTTCTGCACGTTTTTTCGCGTCTGTCGTCTCATGCAACGTATTTCTTATCGAAGTTTCCGCGGCCTTGTCCTGCCCTTGTGAGAGCCGAAGGAGCGCAAGGCCGGGCTGAGGATGCCTGCCCCATCTTGCCGCATCGCGATAGCTGTCCTCCGCGGCAACAAGGTCTCCTAACAGGCGCTGGAGTTCGGCCCGGCGATAGTATGCCTCTCCTGCCGCGGGCTCACCCTGCCTTCGCGTCAAGAGCGCGCAGGCGCCCGTTGTTTCTTCAAGCGCCTGTGACCACTCACCATGAAACTGGATGATCTCGGCCCTGCGCACCAAACACTGTCCCCTGAAAGGGACCACGTCGGGGTGCGCTTCACACCATCGGGTCAACGCCGATGTCCATTCCTGGGCTCTCTTCAGCTCCCACACCTTACGGCAAGTTTCGATGACGGCACAATAGACGATGCCGTGGACGACGGGAAATACATTCTCCGTTTCAACCGTGACCATCGTTTCATCCAGCAGTTCTATTCCATTGGCCACCGCCCCTTGCCGGATCATCGCCTGGCCATGGCCAAGCCTTCCCAGCGCGACCAGGTCCGCGTCGCGAAACTGCTCTCCGACGCGCGCCATCCGCTCAAAAAGTTGCTGTGCCTCAGCCGCCTTTCCCGCGGCAAGCGCACTTAATGCCGGGCGAAGGAGAACCATTCCCCGTTCAGCGCACTCCGAGCCCTGTGCATCGCCGAGAATCCTTTCCCCCCTGGCCATCCATCCGCTGCTCTTCGCACCCGATCCGGCATTCATGAGCATCAGCCCCAGCCGGAAAGCGCAACGTACTGCGCGTTCCGTTTGCCGCATGTCCAGGTAACCATGGTGGGCGCGCTCCATGACTTCAAAACTTTCTTCATCCCTTCCGGTAAGGTAAGCGGCAAGCGCAAGGGTCTCCAGTTCGCCGGGCTCGAGCGCATGGTCCTGACCCGCTTGTGAAAGCTGTGCGTAAGTATCCGTCCATGTTGAAGCGGTTTGTGTCACGGTTGTCGTCGATTTTGAATGGGCCGGAACGCGCCCCACCCTGCGTTTGAATTATAACCGTCCCGGCGCGCGGGATCGGCTACCCGGGGACGGCGTGAAGCACTGAACGCTTATTTTTCTCTACCTAGACGCCCAAAGGATCATGTCAATTTTTCCCGGCGTCCAAAAGCTGGTGGCAAATCCTGTACTATGTGACTGAAATAGCCACATTACCAACCTTGCGTCCAAGTTCCACATATTTATGCGCATCGACAATCTCTTCCAATGGAAAGACCCTGTCGATCACCGGTGTGAAATGCCCGGCTTCCGCGGTTTCTTTCAAAAAGGCCAGATCCTGGCTTTTCCAATAGAAATTGGATGAAGCCACTACGACTTTTTTGTTTTTAAACAACCCGGTTAAAACCGCAGCAAGGATGTGGAGAAATCCAAATTCCGTCAGCAAGTATTTGCCGCCAGGCTTCAACAAAGCCATACACGACCTCATGGAGGTCTTTCCAATGGTGTCAAAGATCAGGTCGTACTTTTCATCGGTTCGGCTGAAATCCTCCCTGGTATAGTCGACTACAAAGTCTGCACCGACAGACTTCACAAGGGCCATGTTCCGGGTGCTGCAGACTGCCGTAACAACGGCCCCGAAATGCTTCGCTAGCTGAACTGCTGCGGTGCCCACGGAACCGGACGCGCCGTAGACCAGCACGTGATCTCCTCTTTTGATTTTCCCCTTCTTCTTCAGGTATACCAAGGCAGACAGTGGACCGTTGACCATGCAGGCGGATTCTTCAAAAGACAGGTTCGCCGGTTTAGAATGAATCAGTCCGTTCTCAGGCATACACTTATACGCCGCGTAAGCCCCGAAACTCAGGCCAGTGTATCCAAAAACCTGATCGCCTACGCCGTAATGTTTGACTGCTGATCCAACGGCTTCGATTACACCGGAAAACTCCATTCCCAAAACAGGCATTTTTGGCTTTTTGAAACCAAACATCAACCCGACCGGAAGTTTTAAAAGAGGCGGGTAATCAAAACCCCTCATTTTCGGATCTTCAGCTGTGACTGAAGTCGCGTGAATTCTTACCAACACCTCATTTCTCCCCGGAATTGGTTTCTCTACCTCGGTGACCTGCAATACTTCGGGGCTCCCGTATCGCCTGAATACAACCGCTTTCATTTGAGTGGCCATTCGCCTGGATTATTTACGCAAAGCTAGGGCCGCCTGAAAAGCCGCAATTTGATGTAAGTCAAATAATCATTTGGACAGGATCTTTGATCTGATTCTCGACAAGGTTTCCAGCGAGACATTCAGATAAGAGGCAATGATGGTCACGGGCAGCATCCGGACAATCCTTGGCGCTTTTTCGAGTAAATCCAAATATCGCTCGGAGGCATCCATCGTTTGAAATTCCTTAAGCCTTTGTTCGAACCACACCGCGTAGTATTCAATGAACATTTTGTCGAGCATCATTACCTCAGCATATTTGTTCTTTACTTCATGAAACCGGCTGTAATCGATGATCGTTACCTCCAATTCGGTCAACGCTTCAACGTATACATCTGCGGGTTTTCTCATGATATAGCTATCAAGCGAGACGGCTACGTCATCGTGGAAGTATATCTCAGTAGTTATTTCCCTGAAGTTGTGGGTATAAAACTTTCGGGCAACCCCTTCCTTGATCAACAGATGCGACGTGCAGATTTGTCCGGGCCTGAGCAGGTAAGACCCTTTCCGGAATTTTTTGTCAACAAATCCACCCTCCAGTTCCGCGAGTACCTGTGGATCCAGGTGATTGGATAGGTCTTTGATCCGCTTTATGTAGGGGTTCATCAAATCCTTCCGGGTTCTGTCAAATGCGTCTTTGCAACGAGAGGCCTTAATGGCCGGCGGTAGTATACATCAAAGCTCGCTATGTCCCAAATGGAGAAAATATTCAACCGTTATTGCAACAACACAAATACCTATGGCAAATTTATACTAGTATCTAAAAAAAAATGACAAACTAAAGGCGATCGACAAAACTGCAAAAACAGCCGTTGTAAGATGGGGTTGCGTAAATTCTGCAATCACGTCATCAGGTATCAACGGGCTTGCCAACGACAACTTCACCTGATAATATTTTAGCACGTTCCAAAGGGCGTGCGCGGTCAACAGGGACATCAGCAGAATGCTCACAACCTTCAGCTTATTTTTATCCAACTTTTTGTCATTGAATTACCAACATTATTCTGACAAGCCACCTGTTCCCAACTCCCTTCAAATATAGTGTACCAGATCAGGTTATCCAACGTCCGACCCAGCACCACTTGCACTGCCACCCCTTCGTACCTCGTCCCTCGTCCCTTAATTCACGGTTCAAACCCACCACAACGTCCAAGCTCCAATTCAACCCCGCTTTTCCCATTCGTCATTCGCCATTCGTCATTCGTAATTCGTCATTCGATACCGGCCTCGGCGAGCTCGGCCACCCCAGGTTTAACAGGGGATGTGCGGCGGCATCCGGGGCGCCCGTTGACGCTGTTTGCATTCGCAGTCAAAGGCGAATGGTTAATTCAATATTCTCTCACCGACGGATGCCGCCGCATACATTACACGCATCGGGGTGGAGGCCAACGTCCGACCCAGCACCACTTACCCTGCCACCCTTCGTCCCTCTTACCTCGTACCTCGTCCCTTAATTCACGGCTCAAACCCACCACAACGCCCAAGCTCCCATTCAACCCCGCCATTCGTCATTCATAATTCGTCATTCGTAATTCGACACCGGCCTCGGCGAGCTCGGCCACCCCAGGTTTAACAGGGGATGTGCGGCGGCATCCGGGGCGCCCGTTGACGCTGTTTGCATTCGCAGTCAAAGGCGAATGGTTAATTCAATATTCTCTCACCGGCGGATGCCGCCGCATGCATTACACGCATCGGGGTGGAGGCCAACGTCCAACCCCGCATCACTTACGACCGCGGCCCATTCGTACCTCGTCCCTCGTACCTTAATTCACGGTTCAAACCCACCACAACGTCCAAGCTCCAATTCAACCCCGCTTTTCCCATTCGTCATTCATAATTCGTACCTCGTCATTTCCCATGTCTTTGCCTCAGCACGGTCGCAACGTCACGCATCGTGCAACCCTTTGCCTGTAGCAAAACGAGATAGTGGTAGAGAAGGTCCGATGCTTCGTTGAGAAAAAGGTCCTTGTTGTCATCCTTCGCTTCGATCACCAGTTCGACAGCTTCTTCGCCAACTTTCTGGGCGATCTTGTTGGTCCCGCTTTCAAACAATGAAGCCGTGTACGACCCCTCCCGGGGTTGCGCTTTTCTTTCCGCGATGATGCGTTCAAGCCAGTCGATGGAACTGAGGGTGTTAGCTTGGTTGAAGCAAGTGTCAGCGCCGGTGTGGCAGACCGGTCCCGCGGGGTTCACCAGCGCCAGAATGGTGTCAGCATCGCAATCGACCTCCAGGTCGACGAGCTCCAGAAAGTTGCCGGATGTTTCGCCCTTGGTCCAAAGCCTGTTCTTGCTCCGGCTGAGGAATGTGACACGCCGGTCGGTCACGGTTTTCTCAAAGGCTTCCGCATTCATGTAGGCGAGCATGAGGACCCTGTGTGTTTCGGCATCCTGTACAATGCAGGGGAGGAGGCCTTTGCTGAAGTCGGGGGCAGTGTTGTTCATGGTTTTAGACCTTTCGTATGGAGATTTCACGTTCCGCGAGGAACGATTTCAGTTCAGGTATTCGAATGTCGCCAAAGTGGAAGACGCTGGCGGCCAACGCGGCGTCGGCCCTGCCGATGACGAATGCTTCCACGAAGTGGTCGCGGTTTCCGGCGCCGCCGGAGGCGATGACGGGGATACTCAGCAGGTGGTGAAGCTTTTCCAGCGGGTCGAGGGCAAACCCATCGCGGGTGCCGTCGTGGTCCATGCTGGTGAACAGTATTTCCCCTGCGCCGCGCTCCTGGCTTTCTTTTGACCACGAGAACAGTTTCCGGTCCGTCGGATTTTTGCCGCCGTGGGTGTGTACAATCCACTGGTTCGCGACCTTTCGCGCGTCGACGGCCAGGACAATGCATTGCGAGCCAAACGACCGGGACAGTTCATCAATGAGCGAGGCATTGCGTACAGCCGCCGAGTTGATGCTGACTTTGTCGGCGCCCGCGTCGAGCAATGGCCCCACGTCGCCGACGCTGCTAATGCCGCCGCCGACGGTGAAGGGGATGTTGATGTGCCGCGCAATTTCCCTGACCAGGGTGACGAGCGTCTTCCGTTTTTCATCCGTGGCGGAGATGTCGAGGAACACCAGTTCGTCGGCGCCCTGTTCCGCGTAGGCGGCGGCAAGGGCAACGGGGTCGCCGGCGTCGCGCAGGTCGACGAAGTTGACGCCTTTCACCGTGCGGCCGTCGCGGATGTCCAGGCAGGGTATGATTCGCTTGGTGAGCATTTTTTACCGTTTTACCAATATAAGCCTTATGCCCAGCCCGACCAGTACAAGCCCCGTTGCGCGCTGTTGCCACCGGATAAAGGTAGGATGTGCGGCGAGGGCGGAGCCGATCTTACCGAAGGCCATCGCCACGCCGATGTTTACCAGCGTGCCGGAGAAATTGAACCACAAGCCCAACAGCATGAATTGCAACGCCGAGTTGGGGGCGGTGACATCAATGAATTGGGGTAGAAATGCGATGAAGAACAGGGCAACTTTGGGGTTGAGGACGTTGGTAGCCGTTCCCTGCCAGAATATCCTCGCGTGACTCAGCGGTGTCCTCGTCGTCGACACTGAAAAGTCGCTACCGCGTTGTATCAGCGAGCGGATGCCAAGGTAGATCAGATAACCGGCGCCGAGCCAGGTGATGGTGTTGTAGGCCAGCGCCGACGTTGCCAGCACCGCCGACAACCCCAGGGCGGCGGCGAAGATATGGACGAAGCACCCCGCCATGATACCCAGGGAGGAGAGGACACCGGCGCGAACGCCCTGGCCGGAGCTGCGGGCGATCACGTACAACATGTCCGATCCCGGCGTGATGTTCAGCATCAGGCTGGCCAGCGCAAAAATCAGGAATTCACGGGGTTCCATAGGAGGAAAGTTGTTCGGGCGTTATTTTATTTTCATAGATGGCTTTCCCCACGATCACACCGTCGACGCCCAGGTCGTTCAGGGCGTTCAGGTCGTCAATGGTACCGACGCCGCCGGAAGCAATGAGCCGGACCGAAGGAAAAGCCGCGCGGATGTTCTGGTACAATTGTCGGTTGGGCCCGGCCAGCATCCCGTCCGTGGAGATGTCGGTACACGCGACGTACTGGATACCCGCATCGACATAGCTTTCAAGAAAATCATTCAGTTCGAGGGAGGCGTCGTCGGTCCAGCCATGGATCCGGACCCGCTCGTCCCGGACATCGGCGCTGAGGATGATCCTGTCTGCAAATTCGGCTATCCATTGCTTTACGACATCCGGCCTCTTCACCGCCAGGCTTCCCACGTTCACCTGCGCGACGCCCAGGCCGAACAGGCGTTGCAGGTCTTCCACCTCGTTTACACCACCGCCGAAGTCCACCCGCAACCGAGTTTGCGATGCGATCCGCTCGACGACCTTCCAGTTTACAACCCGCCGCTGCTTCGCCCCGTCAAGGTCGACGAGGTGGAGATATTTCAGGCCGGCATCCTCAAACCTGCGCGCCACCTCCGCAGGGTCTTCGTTGTAGATCCTTTGCTGTGCGTAGTCTCCCTGGGTCAGGCGTACGCATTTTCCGTCGATGACGTCTATGGCGGGAATGATTCTCATATTTCCAGAAAGCTTTTGAGGATCTGCTCTCCGGCGGCGGCGGACTTTTCCGGGTGAAACTGCACAGCGTAGAAATTATCCTTCCGCATTGCCGCGCTGAATGGCACGCCGTAGTCGGTCGTGGCCGAAGTGTACGGGTTCACCGGCACGTAGTAGCTGTGCACGAAGTACACGTCGCGGCCGTCGAGGCCGGGATCGATCCAGCCGTCATTCGTCTTCAGTTGATTCCAGCCCATGTGCGGAACTTTAAGGTCACGCGTGGGCTCAAATTTTCGTACGGTCTCGTCAAAGATGCCGAGGCACTCGGTGTTGTTCTCTTCGCTGAACCTGCACAACAGTTGCATGCCGAGACACACGCCCAGGACGGGTTGCCTGAGGTTGCGGATCACGTCGTCGAGTTTTCGCTCCCGAAGGTAGTTCATGGTGGTGCGCGCTTCCCCGACGCCTGGAAAGATGACCTTGTCGGCAGCGACGATTTCGTTGGGGTCGTCGGTGATCCTGAACGTAACCCCCAGCCGCTCAAGCGCGAAGGATACGGAGCGGATGTTGCCGGCGTTGTATCGGACTAGAACGGTAGTCATTTGGGCGGTGCGGTTGAGTGGAGATTTGATACTGATGCAGGTTGTTCCAGGTACGAGGTACGAGGTGTGAAGTACGAGGGATGAGGTACGAAGTACGAGGGATGAGTCGCACGATGGAGAGAACGGAAGAATGAATTTCGAGTTACGAATAACGAATGAAGAATGGGAAGGACGGGTTTCATTTATGAAGGTTTCATCGTTGTGGTGGACTACCGTGGATTTCGTCGCTGGGTTTGGCTCTTGAACATATTGCTTCGTGCGGTTTTTAGCGAGGCCACCGTGATCGCAAGGAGTTCGTTGCCTTCGCCGAGTGGCTGCTTGAAATCGTCATCAAATCTTGGATTGAAATGCCTCAGCAGTTCCAAAAAGAAGATCGACTCGTCGAGTTCCTCCTCGACGATCTTTAGTTTATTTACAAAGTCAGCCGTTGACTTCGCCCTGCATGCCGCCCGATAAATTGCGCCTGATGAGCTCGACGACCGCACCAATTGGCTTGAATACGCTGCATTGATCGTATTTCCCGGAAGCGCCCTGATCAAGGAGGCGACGTTGATTGCAAACCTTTTAAAGCGAAGCCTTAGTTCCTCGATACTCATGGCGTTTTTCCCATGTGAACATTTCGCCAAAATAGCCAAATCGCCGTCACGAAGATAGTCCGGAATTCCTGATGCCCTCATCTTATTTTCCTTTAAGCCGGTTGAATCTGTATCAACATCGTCAAATGTAGGTGTGTCCTTGTCATCCACAAGGTCCACCCTCCGGTCAATTTCCCATTCGTAACTCGTCATTCTCAACTCGTAATTCGATGGCCTCCCATCATCCACATGGACCGTACCACATTCACCCCGCCCTTCCCTCGTCCCTCGTACTTCGTACCTTAATTCACGGTTCAAACCCACCACAACGCCCAACCTCCAATTCAACCCCGCTTTTCCCATTCGTAATTCGTCATTCTCAACTCGTAATTCGACGACCTCTCATCATCCACATGGACCGTACCACATTCGCCCCGCCCTTCCCTCGTCCCTTAATTCACGGTTCAACCCACCACAACGCCCAATCTCCAATTCAACCCCGCTTTTCCCATTCGTCATTCGTAACTCGTAATTCGTAATTCGTAACTTGTACATCACAACATTCCCTTCGTACTTGGCAACTCCGTTCCATTCTCCTGCTTCACCGCCATTCGCACGGCACGGGCAAAGGCTTTGAAGATGGCTTCGATCTTGTGGTGCTCGTTCGTGCCTTCAGCCCTTACGTTGAGGTTGCACTTCGCGGTGTCGGAGAAGGACTTGAAGAAATGAAAAAACATCTCCGTGGGCACCTCACCGATTTTTTCCCGTTTGAAATCTGCCTCCCATACCAGCCAGGGCCGCCCGCCAAAGTCTATGGCCACCTGGGCAAGGCAGTCGTCCATGGGCAGGAGGAAGCCGTACCGGCTTATTCCCCTTTTGTCACCCAGCGCCTTGAGGAATGCGTCGCCCAGCGTGAGCGCGGTGTCTTCGATGGTATGGTGTTCGTCGATGTGGAGGTCGCCCCTGACCTTGATGTCGAGGTCGATGGCGCCGTGTTTTGCCACCTGATCGAGCATGTGGTCGAAGAAGCCGAGTCCGGTGTGGACGTTCGACTTTCCCGTGCCGTCGAGGTTCAACGTGATGGCAATGTCTGTTTCCCGGGTCTTTCGCACGACGGTCGCATTCCGTTCCCGTCGCACCAGCATCCGGTAAATGAATTCCCAGTCGCCGGAAGGGACTTGCCCGCCGGGCGGCGTGTTCCCGCTGCGAACAACATCGGCTTTGCTGCCGGTGGTGATGAGTACGGCTTTGCATCCGAGGTTTTTCGCGAGCTGGAGGTCGGTAAGGCGGTCGCCGATCACCCAGGAGTCGGCGAGGTTGCAGGCGCCGTTCAGGTATTCGGAGAGCATGGCCGTCCCGGGTTTTCGCGTCGGCAGATTTTCGTGGGGGAGCGATCGGTCGATAAAGGTTTTCGCGAAATGTATGCCTTCGTTTTCGAATGCGCGCATCATCTTGTCGTGTGCGGGCCAGAATGTCTCTTCCGGAAACGCTGCCGTGCCCAGTCCGTCCTGGTTGGTGACCATCACCAGTTCATAGTCCGTTTCTCTCGCAATCCTTCCGAGCCAGGTGAAGACGCCGGGGTAGAATTCAAGTTTCTCAAGGCTGTCGATCTGCTGGTCTTCAGGTTCGATGATGAGCGTGCCGTCGCGGTCGATGAACAGGATCTTTTTCATAGGTCTCTCAATACGGTGATAAGGCGCTCATTTTCTTCCGGTGTTCCCACTGTGATGCGCAGGCAGTTGTAGCACAAGGAGACGCGCGAACGGTCGCGAACAATGATTCCGCGGTCCATAAGATATTGATAGGTGCCGGGTGCATCCTTTACCCTGACGAGTAAAAAGTTCGCGTCGGAGTGAAATACCTTGTCGACGACCGGGAGGTTGCGGAGGCCGCGCGCCAGTTTGTCGCGTTGGGTGAGAATTTCATCCACCCAGATGTCTTTGCGGTAGGTGTTCTCGAGTGCGTCTATGGCCAGGTCCTGTGTGCGCGAGCTGACGTTGTAGGGGTATTTTATCTTGTTGAGGATGTTGATCACGTCGGCAGAGGCGAAGCAGGCGCCGAGGCGCAAGCCCGCGAGACCCCATGCTTTTGAAAAGGTCTGCAGGACGACGAGGTGGGGGAAGCGGTCGAGGTCGTTGACGAAGCTTTTTGTTTTTGCAAAGTCGATATAGGCTTCGTCGATCACAACCAACCCGTAGAAGCGGTTGAGCACGCGGACGATGCGTTCGCGGCTCAGGAGGTTCGAGGTAGGGTTGTTGGGGCTGCACAGGAAGAGGATCTTTGTGGTGGCGTCGAATGTCTTGGGAAAGGCCTCGACGTCGAGGTTGAACTCGTGGTCGAGCAGCGCCTGCTGAACGTTGACACCGTTCACGCCCGCGCAAACTGCGTACATCCCATACGTTGGCTCGGTGATGAGGATGGAGTCCACGTAGGGTTCGCAGAAGGCGCGGATCAGCAGGTCGATGGCCTCATCGCTGCCGTTGCCGAGGAAGACCTGCTCCGGCTGCACACCTTTTAGGCGCGCCAGCTTTTCCTTCACATCCGACTGAAGGGGATCCGGGTAGCGGTTATACGGCGAGGGGTACGGATTTTCGTTGGCATCGAGATAGATGTCGGCTTCACCCTGGAAGTCATCGCGCGCAGACGAGTAGGGTTTCAGGGCGATGATGTTCTTCCGCACGAGCGAATGGATGTCGATGAAATTTTTCGATTTTCTTGCCATGACGCTAACGGTTTTTCAGTTCGTCGAGCCTTGTGCGTACGGCGAGGCGGTGGCCTTCGAGGGCCTCGGCCGCTGCCAGTGTTTCGACCACGGGCCCAAGACGAAGTATTCCCTGTTCGGTAATTTCCTGAAAGGTAATGTACTTGAGAAAACTTTCCAGCGACACCCCGGCATAAGCCTTCGCGTAGCCATTCGTGGGCAGCGTGTGATTGGTGCCCGATGCGTAGTCGCCTGCCGCTTCCGGGGAATAGTTGCCGAGAAAAACAGACCCCGCGTTGGTGACCTTTTCGGCGATGGTGGCTGCGTCGCGACAACTGATGATGAGGTGCTCCGGTGCATAGGCGTTCACGAAGCGGATCGCGGTCTCCGTGGATTCGAACGTCACGGCGCAACTACTCGCGAGGGCTTTTTCGGCAATGGCCCTCCGCGGCAGGTCCCTGGTCAGCCCTTCGATTTCCCGCTGTGTTTGCATCACGAGGTCTTCACGGCTCGTCACGAGAACCACCTGGCTGTCTTCGCCGTGTTCGGCCTGTGAGATCAGGTCGGCGGCGACGAACCGGGGGTTGGCGGTTTCATCGGCGAGCACGAGCAACTCCGACGGCCCCGCGGGCATGTCGATGGCCACGCCGTCTTCCATCACGATCTGTTTTGCGCGCGTGACGTACTGGTTACCGGGACCGAAGACCTTGTGCACCGCCGGGATGGATTCGGTACCGTACGCGAGTGCCGCGATGGCCTGTGCCCCGCCCGCGCGAAAGATCTTCGTTGTGCCCACCAGGTTGGCTGCGAACAGGATGGCGGGGTTGATGTTCCCCGCGTTGTCGGGCGGCGTCGCCAGGATGATCTCTTCACATCCCGCGAGCTTGGCGGGGATACCCAGCATGAGCACTGTAGAGAACAGCGGCGCCGAACCCCCTGGGATATAGATCCCGACCTTGCCGATGGGAACGGCTTTTCGCCAGCAGCGCACGCCGGGCATGGTCTCCACCTCCATCGGCTTCCGGCGTTGGGCGGCGTGAAACTTTTTGATGTTGTCGGCCGCGATGCGGATGGCTTCCTTCAGTTCGCCGGAGAGCGCGCGTTCCGCCTGCGCGATCTCCCGCTGGCCGACGGCAAGGTCATCGATGGTCACGCGGTCAAACTGGAGCGTGAGTTCGCGGATGGCATTGTCGCCTCCCTTTCTTACGCGGTTGAGAATATTTCTCACGGCGCTGTCCAGGAAGCTGAATTCCATTTGAGGGCGCCGGGTCAGTTCGGGCCAAGTGGGTTCGGCAGGGTTGGTATAGCGTCTCATACGATCATCTTTTCAATAGGTACAACGAGGATCCCTTCCGCACCCAATGCGCGCAATTGATCGATCTTTTCCCAAAAGTCGTTTTCATCCACGACGGAGTGCAATGAGCTCCAGCCTTCCCGCTTCAGGGGAATAATCGTGGGACTGTTCATTCCGGGAATGACACGGGTGATCGTTTCGATCGCCGAATCCGGACAATTCAGCAAAATGTATTTGTTGGTCTTGGCCTTTTTCACGGCCTCGATCCTGAACAGGAGTTTGTCGAGGATCGATTGCTTTTCGCCGTCGAGTTCCGGGCTCGCAATGACCACCGCTTCGGAATGCATAACGACTTCCACCTCCCGGAGACCATTGCTCAGCAAAGTACTGCCCGTGCTGACAATATCACATATTGCGTCGGCGAGGCCGATGCCGGGAGCGATTTCAACAGAGCCGCTGATCTCGTGAATCCCCGCGTCGATGTGGTGCCGGGCGAGAAACGCCCTGACAATGTTGGGATACGACGTGGCGATGTTCTTGCCTTGCAACGTCTGGACGCCGCCGTACCCGGCTGCCCGCGGGACCGCGATGGAAAGCCTGCACTTGGCGAAATCGAGCCGCTTGACGAGCACGTTGCTGCGTTGCTTTTCCGCAAACATGTTCTCTCCGACAATTCCGATGTCGGCAACCTTGTCTTCGACGTACTGGGGGATGTCGTCATCCCTGAGGAAGAGCACTTCTACGGGAAAATTGCTGGCGAAGGTCTTGAGCTGGTCGCGGCCATTGCTGAAGAGAAGTCCGGACTCTTTCAGGAGTTCGATGGATCCTTCCTGGAGACGTCCTGACTTTTGAATAGCGATCCTGAGGCTGGTTTGCATACGTTTCTTTAAAATAAAAAAAGGCTTGTCACACGTGACAAGCCCAGGGAAAATTCGTTTATGAGAAACTCAAAACAAAGCCTTGCCACGCAACGGTGAGATCGCATGGTGATGGTGGTGCAGGCTGATGTTGAGTGTTCCGTTCATCGTTTCGATACGCGAATAACAGAAATAATTGTCAAATGTCAAAATCAGCGGGTAGCGTAAATGATGCCCAACCCGACCAGGGCGAAGATTCCGCCGAGCACAACCATGATGATGATGCCCAGCCATCGTTCTGAAAAGGAGTCGATAAGAATTTCGGAGGGGTCGGCGTTGTTGATAATAATATTGACCTGTTCACCCGTTTCAAACGATGGCGGGTTGCTGTACAGCGACGAACGGTAGGTTTTCTCCTCGCCGTTCCATTGATAGGATACGACGGGAGCGGCCGCGCCGTCATTGTACATCATTTCAACTACCGTACCGGGAACGGTGGTGCCGTTTTCAATCGTTTCCGAATTACCCAGGTAGGTGAGCACTGCTGCACCAAGGATCAGAAGCCCGGGCACGAGAAAGACAAAGCCGAACAACCTGACGGCTCCCTTTCGGCATCCCCCGGCCTGGACGCTCTTGAAGTTCGGGTTGATCTCCTTCTCGACGGCTTCCACCCGTGCGACAGCCTCCCGCAACCGCACGTTGTAGGCCTTCCTGACGAGATTGACGGCGTCGATCTTCTTACCCTTTAGCAACAGGTCGGTCACTCTTGTCCGCACATCGTCGGTCACACTTTCGGGTTGGGGTGTGCCACCCCGGGCCTCCATTTCTTTTTCAGCAGCCTCCACCAGGATTTTCGCCTCGTTGATGGAGATCTTGTAGGTATCGCACAGGTACTTTATGGCAGCGAGTCGGTCACCGTAGCGAAGGTGTTGCTGCACCTGTTGTTTTGCGTCTGAGGAGAACTCCATATTGATTAGTGAATCAAATTACAAAATCCCGGACACATTCCTTAGTTTTACGCGCGTGAAGAAGGGACGATATTTCATGGTCATCTTGCTGGGGATGCTGGCTTGCGCCGATAGCCGGGAAACCCGGCTGCAGCGTTTTCTCCTCCAGGGCAACGGGATGGCCGCGGAGCGAAACTACAGGGAAGCAAAACGCTACTACGGCGAGGCGATCCGTCTGGACTCCTGTTTTGCCGATGCTTGGAACAACCTGGGGACGGTCCACTACCGGGAGATGCACTTCGATGACGCCGCCGCGGCCTATACACGCGCCGTCGTATGCGATACCACCTTCTACGACGCCTACTTCAATCGCGCCAACACGTTCTACGAACTCCACCGTTACCGCGAGGCGCTGGCGGACATGGATCGCTATGTGCGTGCCCGCGGAGACACCACACCGGTGTTATTCCTTAAAGGCCTCGCCCACGCCGGCCTGCACCAGCTCGACAGCGCGCGCTACTACCTCAGGGAGACGCTCCGCCGGGATACGGACAACCCGGAGATATTCATCAACCTTGCCAACGTCTTCTACTTCGCCGATGCGTTCGATTCCGCACGGCTGATGCTCGACCGCGCGATGGCCCTTTCCCCCGGCGATGGCCATGCGCTCAACACCCTCGCGCTCGTTGAAGCCGAAACGGGAAACATCGCCGAAGCCATGGACCTGGTCAACCGGGCGTTGAAGGAAATGCCCGGCAACGCCTACTTCCTCAACAACCGCGGATACTTTCATTTGTTGAACGGCGACCTCGATCGCGCCGCGGAAGACATCGACAGGAGTATTGGCGAGGACCCTTACAACGCGTGGGCCTACCGGAACAAAGGTATTTATTATCTGAAGCGGGGTGATGCGAAGTCCGCGTTGCGTGTGCTTTCCCGGGCCGAGCAAATCGATCCTTACATTGAGGACCTCGCCAGGTATCTCGGCGAAGCATGGCTTGCCGACGGCAACCGCGAAAAAGCCTGCACCTATCTTGCCGAAGCGCTGAAGAAGAACGAGATCACAGCGTCCCGCTACAATCGTGATTGCCGCTGACCGTATCCTTGTTGCTGAAGGGGTCGAGGCCGTTCATTTTGCGGAGGCGTTCGATGGAACATGAGATCCGCAGGGAGTAGCCGTTGATATCCCGGATGGTAAATTCCCGGATGCCCCACGGTTCATTGCGGAGGGGGGAAATGATCTCGATCTCCGGATTAGCCATCAGGTCTTCATATATCCCATCCACATCGTCGACAAACATCACCAGTTCAAGGCCCTGGATTTTCCTGGCGAACGAAGGGTTCTCATTGAATAAAAGGCTGAGTTGGTCGCGGCGGCAACCGGCGTCGGTCGGAGGATCGCCCCAGAACCATTCGTCGCAGAAATCGAGGTTCCGCTTGTAATAGTCGATCGTTTCCCGGAGGTTCCTTACCGGAAGAAAGGGTACGCTTTTGTAAAAGAATCGCTGTGGCGCCATGCGTGCCAAGCTAGGCATTTCACAGGATTAACAAGGGGTTTACCGTCTAAGGAAAGGTTACAGGGAGTTGGGAATTACGAGTTACGAATGACGAATGACGAATGGGAAGGGCGGGGTTGAATTGGAGGTTGGGCGTTGTGGTGGGTTGAACGGTGAATTAAGGTACGAGTTACGAGGTACGAATGGGAAGGGCGAGGTAGAATTGAGGAGCGGGCGTTGTGGATGACTTTACGGTGACCAAGGTACGAGGGAAGAAGGACGAGGTACGATGGAAAAAGCGAGGTTGAATTGGGGAGTGAGCGTTGTGGAGTGGTCGGGCATTGGCCTCGGCAAGCTCGGCCACCCCGTTGCGTGTAATGTATGCGGCGGCATCCGTCGGTGAGAGAAAATTGAATTAACCATTCGCCTTTGGCTGCGAATGCCAACAGCGTCAACGGGCGCCCGGATGCCGCCGCACATCCCAGTTAAACCTGGGGTGGCCGAGCTTGCCGAGGCCGGTGTTGTATGACGAATGATGGGTCTGATGTAAGATCGGGCGTTGTGGAATGGTACGGTTACAAAGACCACCTTGCCCTGCGCCGTCGTACCTCGTATCTACGCCATCTCCTTCGCCAAGGCTACGTCGATCAAGGAAGGCTTCGGCGGGCAAAGCGTACTTCGCAATTACTTCCCTACATTTCATTATTCCGCTGCGCTTCCCGATCCGTCAGTGCCGACACCGGTCCTTGCGAAAGTTGAGATTCGGCTTCATAGCCCTTGACGACCACGTTGCCGTTTTCCCTGGGGGCGGGGAGGAGTCGGTTCGCGATGGTCATGAGCACGTTCATCCAGGAAGGCGCCACGCCTTTGACGATCATCGCCAGCTTCCCCGACAGGGAGAGAATGGCTTCGGGTTCCCCGTACTCCACGGCGTCAAGCACTTTTTCCGCTGCAACCTCGGCTTTTTGAGACAGCATGGGTGTGGAGTCGGCGATCTTGAACCACGCGTATTCCTTTTCGTGGTCGCCTTTCACGTCGATGTTGCGCGGGCTTCCCGTGCGCATGAGTCCGGGCACCACGGTGGTAACGTGGATGTTCTTTTGGCGGAGTTCGGCATGCATCCCTTCCGACAACCCGATGGCGGCGAACTTGCTCGCGGAATAGGGGAGCAGGTGCGGCACGGAGAGCACGCCTCCGATGGAGGTGATGTTGACGATGCGGCCTCCGCCGCGCGCCAGGAAGTGTGGCAGCACCGCGTGGATGGCATAGAGGGGCGCCCAGAAATGGATGTCCATCGCGCGCTCGTAGTCGTCGATGTGCATGTGCTCCAGCGGACCTACCGTTGCCATGCCGGCGTTGTTCACCAGCACGTCGATCCGCCCGTAGTGGTTGAGGACATCGCGCACCATGGCTTGCACCTCGTTGCGGTTGGTGACATCGGCGGGAACGCAAATCACCTGCGCGCCTGCCTCCGCGAGTTCCTGGCGGGCAATCTCGAGTGAATCGGCGGACCGCGCGCAGATGGCCAGCCGCGCACCGCGCTGCGCGAAGGCGCGGGCGAGCACGAGTCCAAAACCCCGCGAACCGCCGGTGATCACCACCACACGGTTTTCCAGCCGGAGTTTTGTCAACGCCCGGTATGCCGCCTGGGCGACCAGCAACGTTCCGACGCCCGCCGCCGCCCACGTGAGCGCACGGCGCGCGGATTCAAGATCGGTTTTCATTGGCAGTGTCAGCTATTATGTAGCAACGCCCGCTACTTCTTGAACAGCGTGGCGCCGAACAAAACGGCAATAATGAACAAGGCAAGGAAGATGAAGAAAAGCACCTTGGCAATCGAGGCGGCCCCTTCGGCAATACCTCCAAACCCGAATATTGCCGCAATGATGGCAATGACGAAAAAGATTACAGACCAGCGTAGCATAACGATTCGTTTTATGTGTCCGGGCCACGCAGTGTCTTGTTATGCTCAGCCCGTTGCCAGGAGAGAAAAATCTTTATACCCAACAGCTTAGCGGCAAGCTTGGTGTCGTATGCTGGGCAAATGTAGAGGCTTGTCTACGTAGGGCGTTAGTCATTGATGGGCACCGGTTTTCCGTCGGCATTGAACTGCCAGGTTTTCGCCTTTTCAGTGGCGGCGATTTCGACGATGAATCGGGACCGGTCCGCGTTGGCATAAGCCGCCGACCGTCGCCATCCGTCGTACTGCTTGTCGGATTCAAGCGTCTTAATTACCGCGGCGGGCAGCTCGTCCGGCATGATGCGCATAAACCCTTCCAGGTAGTTGTAAGACGGCAGTGTGCGCGGCTCGGGATCACCCTGGCGGATGGGGTTGCGGATGGTGTCGATCTCCGGCGCCGGCGTCTGTGCAAGCGCAACGGACAGCGACAGCGTAAATGCCGCCGCGAAGAAGAGAAGCTTGTTCATGCTGTTGTGAGTTGTTGGTGTCGGTGGAATAAATTTGTGCCGATGGAGTGTGGAGTTTGAAGTTTGGAGTTCGGAGTTTAGAGTTGGGAGTTGTTCACGTGAGGTTTAAATCTTTATGGGGTACTGTGGACGGTTCCGTGGCCGGTAGTCGGTTGCCGGGCGGTTGCTACGTTGAGGATCGGGTTCCGGGGGGCGTTGGTTTGGAGTTTGAAGTTGGAGTTAGTTGGTTAGTTAGCTGGTTAGTTAGAGGGGTCGGGCCGGAACCGTTGGGGATTGTCGCGTACGCGAATTCCGGCAACATCATGTCATGGATTTCGTTATTTAAGGACCAGCGCATCAGAGGACCTTTGATCGCTGCGGCGCCATTCCCGGCGCGGGAACCTTTCAAAATTTTACTTTCTCTCAACGGTGGATACCCTATGGATACCCTATGGTTCCGGGATGGATACCCTATGGAATAGCGCGTGGTGACGGCGTGGCCAGGGCATTATGAAGACGTTGCCAGGCATTTTCCGGTGCGGCGTTGTCGCGGCCGGTATCTTGGGGCGGGGGAGTAAGATATCGGTGTTTCGCCCCGGGGTATCCTGAAAATGGGGCTAGCTAGGCTAACAAGGCATTTCGCCCTTGGCGGCGTTAGACGCTTTTGTCGTCCTTAAAGTTTAGTGCGAGCAATCGATCTACTCTACAGAAAAAGACGTCATGCTTCTGAGAGTGGCAACATCTACTTGAACGTAAACAAAATCCTGGTGTCATAACTCATCCTTTACAATGGCTATTACAAAACCAGTGCTTAAGAAAAGAGTTTTAAAATATCTCAATAAAAAACGGAGATACTTTCACAGACATCACTTCTACTCTGCTAAATACTGGTATTGATCAGCACAACATAAAATATCTACTCGATGAACTGCAGTATGATCGCTTGATTGTCTTATCAAAGGCTAATCCGCATCTCAACTCTATTCAGCATGTATTGAATGCTGCATAGAACGTTCAGGCCCGCATTACTCCTGATGGACGTAAGTTCGTTAAAGAACATCACGGATCGTGGTTAGATTATCTAGAAAAACATCCAATCATTCGCATCATCTTAATTGTAGGTGGTGTATCCGGATTGATTGCTCTGATTGTAGGACTTTAAATAAAAACTCAACGCTTGGCGCCCCTGCTTAAATAACTTCACGGGTGAATCTTTTCAAGAAGATCACTTAAACTTTATTGTTTGAAACGCTTTGTATAGAGCGTAGTGTTGTAGGGTATCCATGTCTTGCGCATAAATGGACAATCCAAAATTAGGTCTTATACTGTCGATTTGTAGACCAATAAAACCTTCACCCATTCGCTTTGGAAGAATGAATTTTGCTCGTCTACCGTCGAGTGAGTCATAAAAATAATACTCTCTCAGGAAAACTCCTTGAAATCCGTCAAGCTGTGGCGTCTCTGAAAATTTCATTTCAGATAAAGATTTATCAGACCAACCCATAGAATCCAGCTTCGCTCGCTGCTCAATTGGGTTGACCGGAATGACTTCATTAAACTTTATTATATCGCTTCCAGTCTGGACATAGATCGTGTCGTTCATGTCGCTAACGATCCCCTCAATCCTTGAATCAATACCATTTGCATTAAAGGTAATCCACGCTGCTGGTATTCTGATTGCAAAATCCTTGTACTCTACTTTTTTCCATTTTGGATATTTGTCTTCTTTATTGACTGAACAGGAAGCCAAAAGAATGCACAATCCATACAAGCAAGTCTTCATTATTGTATGTTATGTTTTTTTAGAAAATCCTGAGCGAGCGTTTTGCTATCTGATCGCCCATAAAGCGAAGAAGCTTTGTAAGTACCATTCTTGTCGACCGGCCCGACATGCGCACCAGCAGCAACTTGGCCTTTTTCTACAGGGTTTGTGTTTTTTGAGCCGTTAACGCCTTCATTCATCAAGCCCCCCAGACCGATGCGACAACCCTAAATTATGTCCAAGCTCGTGCTGAGCGACTTCATTAAATGATCCGTCCTTTAAAGTTCCCGATTCAACAGCCGAAACTCTTCCATACGCGGTTGCCAGTCCGACCGGATCCAATTGCGACCTTCATATTCTCCCCTTCTGGAATATTGTTAACAATCATCATAACATGGTCATTCTTTCCGACATCATCAAGATTATCTGAAAGCTTCCCCAAAAACAGTAGCGGTTAAAGATAAAGTTTAATCGTTAAAT
>CAZKBK010000055.1:0-25078 GCA_964551035.1 uncultured Roseivirgaceae bacterium
GTAGTCCCAGATCTTCTTGATGATCTGTGTTCTGGGAGCGGGCTTGTTACCAATGACCGCCGCGAGATTGGGGCTCGGTGTAAGGGGGGCCATAAAGGCAGCGTTGGGTTTGCGCTTAGACTTCTTTGCTGCTTTCTTAGCAACCTTCTTCTTCGCGGTCTTCTTTTTAGCAACCTTCTTCTTAGCAACCTTCTTCGCCGCTTTCTTGGGAGCTTTCTTTGCTGACTTCTTAGCCGCTTTCTTCGCAGCTTTCTTCGCTTTTTTTGCCATAGCGTTTTTTGATTTTAAAGTTTAATTAGATGCTAATCGTAATTGGGTACTAAAATACAGGTGTAGTTCAAATTATCCTAATTCCCCCTATGGACTTGGACACTTTTTTTCCCGGACGTCACTCGCGGCTGAGGCATTGCACTCGAAAAATTCCAGGCACAGCGCGGGTACCTGCGCGCACAATGGCAGGTGTGCGCTGCGTTTGAGTCGGCTAAACAAACCGTGCCCAAGGTCATTTTTCCAAAGAGAAAATGGACCACCACGCCACATCTTGGTTCACATTTACCATCGCATGATGACCCGAAATACGGTCGTTTTCTCCTGGACAGCGGTCGATTTCAGAGGGAAAAATCACAAGAAGACCTGGCACTTCAGCGAAGCATAGCGACCAATTCACGGTCTGATTCGCTCAATAACGCATAGGGAGTGGATCCGTCCCCATTGGGAATTTCTTTGTCCGCGCCCCCGTCAAGAAGAAGACGGACGCAGGTGACGTACGCATCAGGCGTGCGTTTTCCATTGAAGTTGTAGCCGTGAACCGCCCACCCCAAGGGTGTCGCCCGAAAGTCGATACACTGTTGATTGACATCGACCTTCTCCCGGAGTATCCTTTCGACGACCCGGTCCCGGCCGCACCAACAAGCCCAATGCAGGGCGGTGCCACCATGGGTACCCATGTGATGGATGTCGGCTCCCTTTTCGATCAACAACAACGCTACCGCGTCCGCCCGGAGACTCGCCGCCGCAATCAGCGGCGTATCATGCCTGGTTCGCAAAACCTTTCCGTTTACCCGGGCCCCGTGTCGAAGGAAGATTTCCGCCATTCGCGCCGCCTCGGCATCGGTGTATTTTCCCAGCGCAACCCCATCGCACAACCGGTGAAGGGGATGGGCTAACGCTCCGTTGTGTTCATCGAGGGGCAGGGGCTCGTTGGCAAGCAAAGGCTGCCGCGAGAGCAAGCCGTCCAGGCCGGCGTAGTTCACGGACTCGGCAAATGCCTTAAGTTGTGAGATGCTCATGACAATTCTATCCGGCATCAAGATAACACTTTGGACCTTTCGCCAAACCGCCCTGCTGCGGGCATAAAATTGTTTCGGTACCCTGAACGTCAATGAAGATCCCTGGACTACTCATTCCCGTGCAATGCGCATATACCCTCGTCACCGCGCTGTGGGGACTTCTCCATATCGAAAGCTTCATGGCGGTAACCGGTGCCAAAACCGATGTATGGTTGGTGAAGACCGTTTCCGCCCTGCTCATCCCGATTGCAATTTGCCTGGCCATGTACGGATTTATCAAAACCGACATTCGGCCCGCGATTGTACTGGGCAGCCTCACCGCCGTTTCTTTGGCAGGAATCGATTTCTACTACGCCTTTACCGGCGTGATCTCCCCGATCTACATGGCTGACGGCGCCCTGCAGGTGGCCTTCCTCATCGGCTGGATACTTGTAGCCGGAAGCGCATCCCGCATGAACGGCAATGACGGTCGGTACCGTTAGTTCAGGAAGTTCGTACCATTCGCCGGCCTCCCGGGGGGAACGCATAAAGCGCGTAACTTTTTTAGAGATAGGTGCGGGTGGGTTTAAAGATGATGTTGTTCACAAAACACCCATTGAATTGAAATGTCTATTTTTATCGCGACCTTAAAAACTTCAGCTTATGGAATTCAGATCGATTGGCAATTCGAGCCTCCGGCTTTCAGCCATCACTTTTGGTGCCTGGGCGGCGGGTGGATGGATGTGGGGAGGAGCGGAAAGAAAGGATGCCGTCAATGCAATCCGGAAATCATTCGACCTGGGCGTGACGTCTATCGACACGGCGCCAGCCTACGGGCAAGGTACCAGCGAGGAGATAGTCGGCGAGGCGCTCCTCGGGCTCCCGCGCGATAAGGTACAGATCATCACCAAGTACGGGCTGCGGTGGGATCTTGCAAAAGGCCAGTTTTATTTCAAGAGCAGAGCGAACAACGGTGACGAGATAGACATCTACAAACACTCAGGACGCGACAGCATGGTCAGGGAATGCGACGACAGCCTGCGCAGGCTGCGCACAGACTACATTGACTTGTACCAGATCCACTGGCCCGATCCGACAACCCCAATTGCCGAAACGATGGAAACGGTCGCCGGACTTATCCGCGCCGGGAAAGTGCGACATGCCGGCGTATGTAACTACAACGTAGAACAACTTGAAGAAGCCAGCCAGTACGTAGATATCATTTCAAACCAGGTTCCCTACAGCATGGTCAAACGCGATATCGAGCGCGAGGTCGTACCCTACTGTATCCGTTCCGGAAAGGCCATTCTTGCGTACAGTCCCATGGAGCGCGGGTTGCTCACCGGAAAGATGACGCCCGGGTACAAATTTAACGCGGGCGATCACCGGGCCGGCATACCATTCTTTACGGACGAGAACATCCGGCGCACCAACACTTTCCTTGAGGCGATCAGACCCATTGCAAAGGACAACAACATCACACTGAGCCAGCTTGTACTTCGGTGGACCCTGCAACAACCGGGTGTTACCATTGCTCTGGCCGGCGCCCGCAACAGCACGCAGGCCACGGAGAATGCCCGGGCAGGAGAAATAAGCTTGCCGGATGCAGACCTGGCGGAGGTCAATCGACTCCTCTCCTCGCTGGAACTCGTGCGATAACGGAGCACATCAGGCCAACGGAAGCCTTACACGAAACACCGTGCCTTCGCCTTCGCGGCTTTCAAAAGTGATCTCGCCGTCAATGAGTTGGATCAATGCCTTGACGATGTACAGACCCATCCCCGTAGATATCTCACCCCGGAGCCCGGCACGCGACGCGCGCGTATGCTTTTCAAAGATGGCGGGCTTAATGTCGTCAGGGATACCTACACCGTGGTCGCGGACCAGGATCACAGCCGACGCCTCTTCCAATACCACGCGAATTTCAATCACTCCGCCAACGGGCGACCATTTTATGGCGTTGGAAACAAGGTTGTTAATCACCTGCAACAACTTGACATCATCCGTATTGATGTACAAGGTTTCCCGTTCCCTCAGGAAAACAAAATTGAACTCGGGATAGGCTTTCTGAAACCGCTCGAATACGGTGGTGATCTTGCCGATAAGGTTGATCCGGCTCTTCCGCGCATTGATCCTTTCGGATACCAGGTGTTCCTCTTCCAAAAAATCATTCACCAGTTCGATGCAATGTCTTGTGTTTTCCTTAATAAGCTGCACATGCACGCCGATGTTCTCCACGTTGCGTTCCGTGATCAGGCGTTCCATGGAATCGATCATGTTTCGGGTCAGCATCAATGGCGCGCTGAGGTTGTGGGTAACCATTTCAAGCAACGTGTCCTTCTTTGCCCCATAGTTTACGATGTACGATTCGTGTTCACGCGACTCGGTGATGTCTTTGAAGATGCCAATAATGAACTCCCCGCCGCCCACAACATAAGCGTTGGCGGAAACCATTCTGACCTTGCCGTCATGCTGCTTCACGCGGAACTCCACGCCTTCGATGCGTTGTTCCCCCATCAGCCGTTCCCGTTGCGCTCTGAGGTAAGGGACATCCTCATGCACCACGTGATTAACAAAAAAAGCGGGCTCGCTCCGAAAGGTGCCATGCGTAATGTCGAACATCGCCGTCAATGAATTGTTAAGGTATTCGATCTTGTTGCTTTCAACGCAAAAAAGCATGATTCCATCGGTCGATAATTCACCGACCGCCTGCAGCCCAACGATGAGGTTGTCCCTGGTCAAATCAACGGTTTACATAGGGTGGAAAAAGAAATGTGCCCGTTGAACATCCCCCTGAAACGCCGGCTACGTGCGGCCGATTGGAAGATTGACGGCCACGCGCGATGCAACCCGGTTTATTTGAAAGACTTCCCCTACTTTAGCGGATAAAAGACAACCAATCTACACGATCGAATTCTCATGAAGATTTACCTCATCGGCATGCCCGGGTCCGGGAAAACGACATTGGGCGCTGAACTTGCGACAGCACTCATGGTGCCGTTCGTAGACCTGGACGCCGAGATCGAGAAACGCGAACAGCACTCGGTGCAGGAAATTTTTTCCCAAACGGGTGAAAGTCACTTTCGGCAGGTTGAGGCGGAAATCTTGCGCGAATGGGCGGCCTCCACCGACAGCTTTGTCATGGCGACCGGGGGTGGAGCGCCTTGCTATTACCAGGGCATCGATGTGATCAACAGTACGGGATTAAGCGTGTTCCTCGACGTCAGCATGGACCAGCTTGTGGACCGACTGAAAGCGGGCACGATCCGGCCGTTGCTGAACGAAGGCGTGAACATGCGCGAAAAAACGCTGGCCTTGCGCAGGGAACGATTGGCCGTATACAGCAAGGCACACATCACGCTGACCAATCCCACAGCGGCGGACTTAATCGACAAGGTGCGCGCTAGAAAGTAAAGCCAAACGTCAGCAGCAAGGTGGTGGTCTTAAAGGTTTGGGAAGCGACGGGGTCTGCACCATCCACAAAATAGGGAGCGCGCCGGTTTTCAAAATTGCTGAACATTGCCGCCAGGTCCACAAAGAAGGACTGCATCCTCACGCCTGCTCCGGCGGTGAAGGTCTTGATGGCCCGGTCCACCTCGTCGTTCACGGCCAATGGATCCGGCATGTAGTTGTAGCCCGCGCGCACCCGGTAGATATCATGCCTGAACTCACCCCCTACCTTGTAATTGACCACGCTTTGGTATTCGGCTTTGATCGCGTCGTTTTCGAAATTGAAGTCCTCACCCGATACCTCGGCCTTATAGCGCGCTTTGGAGTAGTTCACAAACTCAACATCGGCCGTGAGAAACCCATGGTTTGAGATGAATGCCACGCCGGTGTTGAAGCGCAAGGGCGTGGTTATGCGATACTCGGAAATCAGCGGTTCCCCGAATTCCTCGTACTGATCCGGTTCGGACGGCAGGAAATGATCGCCCGGAGGGCCAAGCAGGATCCACCGGCTCTCCATGTTTGCCGTGTAACGGTCCACGATCCCGTAGTACGTCGGCGTGACAAGCGAAGCGCCAACCTGAAGAAAATTAACGGGTCTGAAAATCGCACCGAGGGTAAAATTCACCCCCGAACCGGAGATGTCATAGGATTCATCGGTTTGAAAATAGTCGATGGGGTCATAGCCGGAGGGAGAACCGTCTGCCGCTAAGGTGTAGCGGAAATTGCTTTCTGTAAAAAACTGACGAATCTCGTAGCGGAGTGAGGTCAGGCCCAGGCCGGCACCGATAAAGAACCGGTCGTCAAAGTTAGCACCATAGGAAATCGACCATTGTGTTTGTGCACCACTTGACTCGCTGATCTCCTCCTGTCGTACCGTCCGGATTTCGTCCGCCAAAGGGGAGAGCACCGACCCGTACAACGTATCGGCAGGAGGATCATCGACGATCAAATAATTGTTATAGGCCAGGGCCGTTAGTGAAAAGAAGTTATCACCAGGGCCTCCGTTGTCCCACAGCATGCTTTCGGGCGTCAGGCCCTGGGCCGAGCCGACGAAGTAATCGATCATCGAATTTTCATTGTTGTCACCCGAGTACCGGAAGTCCCGGTTCAGGTGGTTCACCCGCGACATGGTCACCGCAAAACTGCCGCCGAGGAAACCGCTTCTTTGTCCGGATTCATGATGAAACGTAAGGCTCAGCGCCGGAAGGTGAAAAACATCCTTTTCCTCGGTTTCCGAAAAATTCCGATACGTGGACGTGTTGCGCTGCAGGTTTAATCCGGGGGTGATCGTAAACTCCGAGCGGTTGTACATACCCAGCCCCGCGGGATTTGACAATGCGGAACTGAAATCCCCGCCCAGGGCGACGTTTGCTCCACCAACGCCGAGGATACGCGCACTTCCCGACGGCCCTGTTCTCGAAAACAAAAGCGCGTTATCAACGAAGTCCTGCGCCCGGCTGCCGAACCCAAAGGACACAAGGGTAGCAAGAAAGATGACTTTTTTCATCTTTTAAGTGTTTAGACTAAAATCTCAGGTACTGTTAGTTGTTAATTCCCACCGCGGCTGCGCGATGACCTGGAGCCACCTGAACTTCCCCCGGAAGTCCCGCTGGAGCTCCGGCTGCCCCCACCAGTGTTAATGGACGGGGAGTAGCTCCTCGAAGGCGAGGGGCTGTAAGAAGGCGAGGGACTCGACCGGCGCGAGGGCTCCCATGAAGTTCGGTTGGAATCGTTGTTGCTTCGATCGAAAGCCGAACGTGAGCGTGATGGCGCAACGTACCGGTCTGCCGAACGGCTCCTCGACGAATTGTCATAATACTGACGACCATTGGAAGCCGAGCGCCCGCCATTATCAACGGCCGACCGGTTGCTGCCGGCCCGCTCGCGGTTGAGTTGGCTGCTGCGCGAATTGCGTTTACCGTAATGGCCGTAGTCCTTCTCTACTACAACCACGCGGCCGGGATATCCACCCCAATAACCTCCGCCCCAATAATTGCTGTAATACGGGCTCCAGGAACCATAACCGTAGGGATTGTAATAAGGGTCCCAATAGTTGGCGCCATACCCATAGTTCCAGGAATTGCCATAATGAAAACTGAGGGCACCAGACCAACCCGTTGTGAAGTATGGATTGCCCCATGAATTTCCCCACCTATCATAGTATGAACCATAATAAGGGGAGCCCCAACGTGAGGCGGATGGACTCCAATAGTTGTTGCGATACCAGGGATTGTTGTACCAGCTGCTGTAGCGCTGATTCCACTGGTTATATTCATAGCGGTTGCGCTGGTAGTTGGATACGAAATAGTCCTCCTCGTCTTCGCGCGCCGTCTTTGATTGTGACCGGGCAGAATATTCCGGATTGACGTTCCGCGCAGAATAGCTGTCCGTTGGATTGGCCTCTTCCCGGTCACGCAGGGATCGGTCATTGAACGCCAGGGCCACTTGCTGCCGCGAAGCGCGGAGTTCCTCGCGGTCTGCGGCGTTGAAATACATGTCGTCATATTCCACCTGGGCCATGCCCGCAAATGCGAAAGACGACAGGATACAGATTAAAAGGACCTTGGTTTTCATATTGAGCGCGTTAGGTGTCAATTGATAACGTTATTCCGGTGAAAAGTATTCGGCTAAAAGTACAAAATTATCAGGTAAGGCCAGCAGCGTGAATCCCCATTCCTATCCGCATGCAATTCGCCGTCCCGGCCCGTCAAATACCGGAATCCCGTTTATATTTGCCTTCTATTAACAGACAGACAACACGCAATAATTATACCAGTATGGCCAAAGCGTTACCCACTCGAAAAGAGGATTATTCTTCGTGGTACAACGAGTTAGTAAAGAAGGCTGATCTTGCCGAACATTCCGACGTGCGCGGATGCATGGTCATCAAGCCTTATGGATTCAGCATTTGGGAAAAAATGCAGCAGGCGCTCGACCGCATGTTCAAGGATACGGGCCATTCCAATGCGTACTTTCCTTTGTTTGTACCCAAAAGCTTATTTGAGGCGGAAGAAAAAAACGCGGAGGGTTTCGCCAAGGAATGCGCGATCGTAACCCATTACCGGTTAAAGAACGACCCCGATCACCCGGGGAAACTGCTGGTCGATCCCGAAGCAAAGCTGGAAGAAGAACTCGTGGTAAGACCAACCAGTGAAGCCATCATCTGGAACACCTATAAGAAATGGATCCAATCCTATCGGGATTTGCCCATCCTGGTCAACCAGTGGGCCAATGTCGTGCGATGGGAGATGCGCACGCGGCTGTTCCTGCGCACGGCGGAATTTCTTTGGCAGGAGGGCCATACTGCCCACGCTACGGCGGAAGAGGCAGTTGCCGAAACCCGCCAGATGCTGGATGTTTATGCGACGTTTGCCGAGGAATTTATGGCGATGCCGGTGGTAAAGGGAAAGAAAACCGAGAGTGAGCGCTTTCCCGGCGCCGTTGACACCTTTTGTATTGAAGCGATGATGCAGGATGGAAAGGCGCTTCAGGCGGGCACGTCACACTTTCTCGGTCAAAATTTCGCCAATGCTTTCGGCGTGCAATTCACCAACAAGGAGGGGAAACTTGAAGGCGTTTGGGGCACCTCCTGGGGGGTGAGCACCCGGCTAATGGGCGCGCTGATCATGGCACATTCGGACGACGACGGCCTGATCCTGCCACCCAAGCTCGCGCCGATACACGTTGTCATCGTGCCGATATTTCGCAGCGACGAAGAATTCATCCGCGTCTCCGAAAAAGCTAATGAGATCAGCGCCGCTATAGGCCGTCAGGGATTTACGGTAAAATACGACAACCGCGATACCCAAAAACCCGGTTTTAAATTCGCCGAGTGGGAGTTGAAAGGCGTACCCGTCCGCCTGGCGATTGGGCCGCGAGACCTTGAGCAGGGTACTGTGGAAGTCGCGAGGCGGGACACCAAAGAAAAACAAGTGATGAAACTTGACGAAGTGGCGACGGCACTGCCGGCGTTGCTGGACGACATACAAAAATCGATCTACGACCGCGCCCTCGGGTTCCGCAATGCACACACCACGGAGGTGAACAGCTACGGCGATTTCAAGAAAGTGCTCGATGAACAAGGCGGATTCGTTTCGGCGCACTGGGACGGAACGGCCGAAACCGAGGCCGCGATCAAGGAGGAGACGAAAGCCACCATCCGCTGCATCCCCCTCGAGGGAACTGAAGAAAGTGGAAACTGCATTTACAGCGGGAAGCCCTCGCAACGCCGGGTTTTATTTGCGCGCGCCTACTGATTGCCAGCCGTATTTTGTTATTTTTGGTGCTTATCTGACCTGTACGCTGATGCTTTGGATCATCATTGGGCTCGTCCTGATTGGACTTGCCCTCATCGTCGCTGAACTGATCTTTGTTCCCGGAACCACCGTCGTTGGGGTACTGGGCGCCATTTTCACCATTCTTGGTGTGTACTTCTGTTATCGCCACTTCGGGAGCGAAGCCGGATTCTACACGCTTATGGGGACGCTCGTGATCATGCTGGTCGCACTCGTCTACAGTCTCCGGTCAAATGCCTGGTCGAAATTCTCCTTAAAAACTTCTATTGATGGCCGGGTAAATGAGAACCTGGTGAGCGCGCTTCGCCCGGGTGATGAAGGGCTCACCGTTTCAACACTTCGCCCCATCGGGAAAGCCGAGTTTCAGCAGCAACAATTTGAAGTAAAAACTATTGGCGAATACGTGGAGGCCGGAACCCGGGTCCGGATCCGCGAGATCAATGCCAATCAGATTATCGTGGAACCCATTAACTAAACATATCATGGATTTAACTTCAGGTGCACCGTTAATCATTTTGATTTTTGGAGGAATAGTCCTCTTTTTCATTTTCCTGTATTTTGTCCCCGTCAACCTCTGGATTACCGCATTGTTTTCCGGCGTTCGGGTCGGACTCTTCGACCTTGTCTTCATGCGCATCCGGAAGGTTCCGCCCCGGGTGGTCGTCGACTCGTTGATCACGGCAACGAAAGCCGGACTTCAGATCTCATCGAATGAACTTGAAACCCACTATCTGGCAGGGGGTAATGTGCCCAATGTCATTCGCGCGTTGATCTCTGCCGACAAGGCCAACATCAGCCTGAGCTTCAAACAGGCCACGGCTATCGACCTTGCGGGCAGGGATGTATTCCAGGCCGTACAGATTTCTGTCAACCCTAAAGTAATCACAACACCAAAAGTGGCGGCGGTGGCTTCGGACGGGATTCAGCTGATTGCCGTTGCGCGGGTAACGGTGCGCGCGAGCATCGCACAACTCGTCGGAGGTGCAGGCGAGGATACGATCCTGGCCCGCGTGGGTGAGGGTATTGTTTCGTCCATCGGTTCGGCCCGGACGCACAAGGAAGTGCTGGAAAGCCCCGACAAGATCTCCAAGCTGGTGCTGTCACGCGGCCTGGATGCCGGTACGGCTTTCGAGATCCTTTCCATTGACATCGCTGACGTTGATGTCGGCGCGAACATCGGCGCCAAACTGCAGATCGACCAGGCTTCTGCCGACCTGAAAGTGGCCGAGGCCCGGGCGGAGGAGCGCCGCGCCATGGCGGTTGCCCTCGAGCAGGAAATGAAGGCAAAAGCGCAGGAAGCGCGCGCCAAGGTGATTGAAGCTGAAGCAGAAGTACCCAAGGCAATGTCTGAGGCCTTCCGCACCGGCAACCTCGGCGTCATGGATTATTACAAGATGCAAAACGTGCAGGCCGATACCGGCATGCGCCAGGCGATCTCCGGTTCTGGCCAGTCCGGACCGACACCGCCGAAGAAAGACTAACAAAACGTTAGATAAATCAAACAATCAAAAGTTCCATCCGGAACTTTCAACCAAACGTCTTAAATCAAGTTCTCCTTGGTTTAAGACGTTTGCGTTTGGAAGAGGCAGACGTCTCCAGGGAAAGCCGGCAAATCCGCGCAACCTGAACGCCCTGCGGCGGATTGAACATCCAGTAATCTTTCCTGCGTAGAGAGAAGCCCTCTAGATTTTCGTTAACACTTTTCGCGCTGCCCGTTTGAGCGCAAGGTACTGATCGTTTGCGGCGTCGTAATAGAGCCCGTCGTAGATCTCGGGAATGGTGCTCACACCCTCGACGGTGAGTAAACCATACCTGGAATTACGGGTAACAATAACGTATCCATTGTTCAGGTCCGTGAGCGCATCGTACTTAATATTCACAATCATCCGTCCCAGCCCGTCAGCAAGGCCCCAGCGGCCATCCTTCAAGAGCTTGAACCGGTTGTCTCCGGCACGCGCGATGGAGTCGTAGCGTGTGGGTAATACCATGCGTCCCGTTTTGTCCACCACGCCGAATTGCCCTTCCTGTTGAACGATGCTGAAGTTTCCTTTGAAGGGACCTACGACGTCGAACACAGGTTGAACGGCAATCTGATCCTGGTGGTTGATAAAACCCCACCGGCCCCGGATCATCACCGCCGCCCGGGATGAACTAAAATTTTCCGCGGCCTGGTAACGGTTGGCGATCCGCAGCCGGCCTTCGCCGTCGATGAAACCATAGCGTCCGTCGCGTTTGATCAGACGGAGGCCTTCCGACATCCCGCCCATTTCCTCAATGTCGGCGGCAAGTTCATAACGCTCGGCAATGGTTCCGGAAAAATCGATCTTCCACATGGCGCCCGTGCCCAGGTGCTCCAGCAAGTGATCATCCTTTACTTCCAGTCGGTTGTCGGAAAAGTATATGATGCCGCCGCCCACGGCTTTGAGAAATGTGGTAGCGGGCGCCTTTGCGAAATAGAGTGAATCGTTGATCAGTTCAAGGGGATGTTTTTGCGGCGTAACCTTCCACGTCTCATCAATGCCAATAATGCCGTAGGCGCCGCGAAACTTTACGACGAGATGGTCATCCTTGTACTGAACCAGGGCGTCGTGTACGCAGGAGATGATTTCTCTTCCCTCCCCATCGACCGCGCCCCAAAACCCGCGGTTTCTCACGGGAAAAAACCTGCCGTTCCAGGGGCCGATGGAATCATAGCCGCGCGTTGTGATTGCCTGTCCCAGGGAATCCAGCACCAGCCACTTGGGTGTGTTGTAAACAAGCTGGTTAGCCCTGAGATATGGGCCATCCGTTTCCAGGGCGAAAAACTGTGGCGTGACTACGAACTGTCCGTCCTCGTCAATGACACCGGCGCGATTGTTCGCGACCGCAACCGCCCGTCCACGCGCAAAGGGCCCGAGACCGGAAAAGCCGGTCGGCGTCAAAGGAACAAGTTCGTCGCCGGACAGCCAAAACCGGTCTCCATAGTAAAGACAAAACCTCCCCTTTCCCACCACGGCGACAGAATCAGCGCCGCACGTTTTTAGCCTGTTATTGCTGCCGTCGAGAAAAAGCCACTCATGATCCCGCCGGCCGGTAACCACACCATCCTCCGCAATCTCGACCTCGCGGTACATCGCCGGCACGACCACGTCGCCTCCTCGTGTAATGACGCCCTGATGATTTCCCTGATAAAAGACGGCGTGGTCGTCGCGAAACGCCGACAGACTGTCAATGACGAAATCAATGAGCTGGTGGCCCGCTTCGGTGAACACCGCCGTCTTGTTGTCGAACGACTCCACTGCATAGCGCAGGCTGCCCAGCGGGTAGATGCGTTTATATAAAATGGGAATGATTACATTATTCTCAAGATCGATGAGGCCATGCTTGTAGCGGGATCCTTCCCGCACGGTGACCACCGCGCGCAACGACATCAGGCGGATACCCTCGTACTGAAACGGCAGAACTTCCCGACCCTCCGGATCGATACAACCAGCCCTGATCCGCAAGGTTCCGGAAATCTTTTTCCTGGCAACCATCAGCGAACCATGGCCCGGAACAAGGCGCTCATACAGGGCTGGCGTGACTTCGCGCCGATCAATGTGAATAAGCCCCCATTGGCCGTTGATCTGGTAGCCTGTTACGTTGTCGATCATTGACAATGTACCATCGCTCCAGCCCAGGGCTTCGTACTTTGCCGGGATCAGAACCTGCCCCTGCCCGTTCTTGAGGCCGACCCGACCATTCTCTTCAAAAAGGCTAATGTCTCCCGGAGGAACGCCTGCAAGCCAGGGTGCCTGGGAAAAACTGTAAAGCTTGCCCGGAGTACCCAGCAGCAGGACAAGAAAAAACAAAAAAAATCGGCTCACCATCTCCATCGCGCACCAAAGTTACGCCGCTTCGTGAAATGATGTGAATTTTTGGCAAATTTGTGGCGTTTTAGGAGTTGAGTTAACCGGGTCGGCGACGTAACGGGTCTGCCGGCCAAAAGCTACGGAACATGTTTGTTAAACAACTTTATACCAACTGCCTGGCGGAGGCCGCTTACTATATCGAGTCGGAGGGCCAGGCGGCCATAATCGATCCCCTGCGCGAAACGGAACCCTATCTCGAGCTGGCAAAATCGCGCGGTGCCACCATCCGCTACGTGTTTGAAACTCATTTTCACGCCGACTTCGTGTCAGGCCATATCGATCTTGCGAAAAAGACCAGGGCCATGATCGTATATGGACCCGAGGCCGACACAGCGTACGAAGTATATCGTGCGACCGACGGGGAGGAATTTAAGCTCGGAAAAATCACCATACGCGTCTTGCATACACCCGGACATACACCGGAGTCGTCCTGCTACCTGCTGCTTGACGAAAGTGGCCGGCCGCATGCTGTTTTCACAGGGGACACCCTTTTTGTCGGCGACGTCGGCCGCCCGGATCTGCTCGATGGCGTGATGAGCCAGGAGGAACTCGCCGGCATGCTGTATGATTCGCTTAACACTAAAATCAAAAGCCTTCCCGCAGACGTGGTGGTTTACCCGGCGCACGGCCCGGGGTCCGCTTGCGGCAAGAATATCGGCAAGGAAACATTCTCCACGATTGGCGAGCAAAAGAAATTCAACTATGCCCTCCAGGAAATGACTCGCCAAGAATTCATCGCAAAAGTCACGGATGGCATTCTGCCCCCGCCCCAATACTTCTTTGAAGACGCGAGAATTAACAAGAAGGGTTACGCTCCCCTGGATGATGTCATTGAATCCAGCCATCGCCCATTGAGTCCTTCGGCCTTCCGGGAGGAGATCGGCCGCGGCGCAGTTGTATTGGACACACGCAAAGCCGATGACTTTGAAAAAGGATTTATCCGGGAATCCATCAACATCGGCCTCAACGGCCAGTTTGCCGTTTGGGTTGGGACGCTCATCGACATCAACGCGCCGCTCGTGCTTGTTGCGGAGCGTGGTGATGAAAAGGAATCGATCCTGCGCCTGGCGCGGGTGGGTTTCGAAAATGTCCGCGGCTACCTGGACGGAGGAATCGAAGCGTGGGATGAAGACCTCGAGAAAGTGCGGAGTATCAACGCCGTCGATGTGTCCGCGCTGATGAAAGACGGCGTAAATGCCATCGACGTACGAAAGCCCGGCGAATGGAACGTCAGCCACCTCGAAGACGCCGCGTTCATTCCCCTGGCCGGCTTTCCGGACAACCTGAAAGACCTGGATAAACAAAAGCCCTACGTTGTCTACTGCGGCGGCGGCTACCGATCCATGACCGCCATCTCCATCATGAAGAAAAAAGGCTTCAACGAACTGATCAACGTTTATGGCGGGTTTGCGGCAATGCAAAAAGCGGCGTTGCCAATCTTAGCGGGCGTGGAGGAGAAGTCGGTGTATTAGGTGTTAGGTATTGGGAATTAGGGATTAGGCATTGGTGGTCATCCGGTCATTTCAACCGTTCATGAAAGTAAAACTCATGGCGTTCCATCAATTCAGGATGGGCGATTTTCGCGAGATCTTTCAACACGATATCCGGACGTAGATACCCGAGCTCGAGGAACTCACTGCCGCCCTTTGCACCTTTGCGCGCATCGTAGGTATAAACATTTTTTTCTTCAAACGCCCTGAAGCGCGCATAGCGGTGATCGGCATTGCGGATGTCCTCAAGGGACTTGAAGTTGGCCACACCGATCCAAAGGTCTGCCTCGCTGGCAACCCGGTAAACGGTTTCAAAGTCTACCTGAAGAAATCCCTGCGAATCATTTTCTTCCCACAGGTACCGGCAGCCCGCGTCGCGAAAAAGTTGCGCCGCATAGTTTTCTCCGCCCGGCATAAACCACGCGTCGCCATACACCACGCCGCTGAGGACGGTCGGGCGGTATGCGACGGTGTCTACCCGGGCCTTCGTGGCCAGGTAGCTGCTTTCGATGACGTCAAATACGGAGTCGGCCACCGCCTCCTTCTGAAAAAACAAGGCCATGAACTTGATCCACTCCGCGCGCCCCAGCGGATGCCTTTCCAGATATTCCGCATTGATCACGACGGGAATACCCATTTCTTCGATCTTGCGGAAAGCGCCGTAGTCGCCGGAAACGGAATAGCCCAACACCATATCCGGTTTGAGCACGGCGAGCCGTTCGAGGTTAAGGTCATTGTCGATGCCGAGGTCCGCGACGTATCCGGCGTCGATCCTTTCGCGTACCTTTTCGGAACTGATATAGTCGGTGGTCGGAAAACCAACAAGTTTCTCGGATTCACCAAGGTAGTCCAGCAACGGAATGTGCGTTGTGGACGTGCAGACAATGCGTTCAACGGGAACATTGACGATCGTCGCCTCGCCATTGTATGTCGGTGGCGTTTCACCCTTTGGGACGAGGAGATAGGCGAGACCTGATGTGGCTCCCTGAAAGGGCGTGGTGACCTCGACAAGCTTAGCGTTTCCAATCACCGTGACCTTAAAACCGACGGCGTACCTGATGTCCGTATAGGCAACATCCGGCGGAGCGTGAATGACGTGCTCCGTCTGTTTTCTAACACATGCCCCAAGAACGATCGTCCACAGGAACCATCCGGTCAATCTCCATCTCATGGTGCAATATTAAAGCATCGGCGGCGTAGGGCATGATGGATTTCAATTTTCCTTCGTATGTTTGCATTGCAATCTGCGGTTCGCTGCTCATACCAGCGATTAAAAGGGAATACCGGTGTAAAAATCCGGAGCTGTCCCCGCAACTGTGATCCATGATTGATTGGTGATCCAACCATCAAGCCACTGTTCCGAAAAGCCGGGATGGGAAGGCAAATCACCAATATGGAAAGCCAGGAGACCTGCCGACGATTCAGATTCAATTCAAGAGCTTTCGGGTGAAAAGCCATGAGTGACCCGGCCCTGCCGCCTGCTCATCCTATTCCGCCAGAGGCTCATAGTGTTTAACTAAAACATTTCAAATGCTATGAGAACGTTATTTATTGCACTCGTGCTGACGGGCACAACGTGCCTTGCCCAGGATTCCCTGCAAACCTCGACGTTGCGCGAAGTCGTGGTCACAGGAACCCGCTTTCAACTGCCGGTGGAAAAATCCGGAAAGTCCATTTTCAAACTCGAGCGCGAGGACCTCGAGAGAAACGCCGGCAAAACCCTCACCGACCTACTCAATGAGGTGCCCGGCATTCAGACCGAGGGTAATTTTGGAACCCCCGGCTCCAACCAGAGCTATTACGTGAGGGGAGGCAGAAACCGCCACACCCTTATTCTCATCGATGGTGTTCCGCTGAATGACCCCTCCTCCATCGCCGCCGGTTATGACCTTCGTTATATTCCCCTGTCGCAGGTTGAATCGGTGGAGGTATTCAAAGGTGGATTGAGCACGCTCTACGGCACCAGTGCGTCGGCAGGTGTGATCAACATCACGCTGAAAAGACCCGCCGACCAATTGTTCGCCGGCCAGGTCAGCACCGAAGTTTCCGCATACAGGACATTCTCGCAAAACGCACTCGTCGGCGGTACGGTCGACAAACTCTCTTGGCTCGTATCGGCCAACAACCTTGCTTCGAAGGGAATTTCTTCGGCGAAGGATATCCACCCCTCCATTGAGTACGACAAGGATGGCATCGACCGGCAGAATTTTCTCATCAAGTCGTCTTATGCTTTTTCGCCGCGTTTGGAGCTGGCCCTGCACGGCGCGTACGAACAATTCCAGGCGGCGTACGACGCCTACGAGTTCACCGACGGTCTGAACTTCGTGCAGGACTTCAGGCAATGGCGTATCGGCCTCCAGCCGAAGATGACCTATTCCGGGGGCAATGTACAGGCGAAGGTTATAATGAATCGGTCTGAGCGGACCTTCAGGAGCAACTTTCCGGAACGCGACCTTGGCGACAACTTTCAGGGGGAACTCATCCACCGCCACATCTTTTCGGAAAAGATTCAGACGGTGGCCGGCGTAAATTATCAGCACATGTCCATGGAACAGCGTGGAGAGATCGGCGCCGACAGTGCGCGCTTCTGGCTTATCGACCCCTATTTCTCCGTCTTTGTCGAGCTTCCTTCAGGATTCAACGTCCATGCCGGTGCGCGCATCAATACCCATAGCCTGTACGGTTCGGAGTTTATCTACAACGTAAACCCTTCCTGGCTTTTGAAGAACGACGGGGCGTGGCGTTACAAGGCGTTCGTGTCCGCGGCAACAAGTTACATCACGCCATCGCTGTACCAACTCTATTCCTTTGCCGGCAACAGGGACCTTGAACCGGAGCGTGCGCTCAACCTGGAAGCCGGCGTCTCCCTGTATCACGACCGAATCGATCTCAATGCCGCAACATTTCAACGCGACGAAACGAACCCCATTGACTTTATTTCCACCTTCGATCCGGAGGGCAATTATACCGGCGGACAATACCGCAACGTCGCCGATGGACGTCGGGTGTATGGCGTGGAGTTGGATCTGAATTACAAACCCGCAGATCGTTTTTCCTTTGGGGGAAGTTTCACCTGGATGGAGACCGATGAGCCCACGAGTTTTTACAAGATCCCCAACGTGAAGTTTGGGGCTGCAATGACGGTCCGGCCAACGGACGAAGCGACGATCTCGGTAAAATACAATTATACGGGTAAGCGGACCACGTTCGACTTTGCCAACTTTTCGGAGGTCCGGTTGGATGCCTATCAACTGGTCGATGTTTACGCGGCCTGGACATTCTTCGACAACACCCTCACGCTGTACGGTGCGGCCAACAACCTCTTTGATGAGGATTTCGTTTCGCTTTACGGATACACGACACGCGGGAGGACCTTCAGTGCGGGCGTACGATATGACTTCTGACACCACCGGGAAAGGCAAGGGCGAGAAACCGAACGAGCCCGATTATTACATGGAGAACGGCCTGGTCGTGTTTACGGCGACGTTCCTTCGACGCCGGGGTTACTGTTGCAGGAGTGGATGCAGGCACTGTCCTTACGGCTTCCGCAAACGGGCTTGATCAGCAATGGCGTGATGATAAATTTCGAGGAGCCTGTTGGCGGCGTCATACGGAGAAAGGCCGTTTTTTAGGATTTCATCATCGAGCCGCCGGGCCTCCTGTTCGACTTCGCCATACTGGAGATGATCCGTTAGCAGGCGTTGGCGAAAGTGATCATGAAACCAGCGCACGCGTTGCGCTTCACGGTTGCGCCGGAAATACCCTGAGGCGTTTGTTTTTTCGTGAAATTGCCGGATCACGTTCCAGACCTCGTCGATACCGGTGTTGTCACGCGCGGAACTCGTCAGCACTTTGGGAATCCACCCGGATGCTTTGGATTGAAGGAGGTGCATGGCATGTTGAAAATCCGCCTGCGCCTCGGTTGCGCGGCCAACGTTGTCGCCATCCGCTTTTGTGATAACCACGGCGTCGGCCATTTCCATGATACCTTTTTTAATGCCCTGCAGTTCGTCGCCGGCACCGGCCAGCATCAGCAAGAGGAAAAAGTCGACCATGTCCGTCACCACCACTTCTGACTGGCCCACCCCGACGGTCTCGATAATGATCACCTCGAACCCCGCGGCCTCGCAAAGCAATATCGCTTCGCGAGTCCTTCCGGCAACGCCGCCAAGCACACTCCCCGACGAAGATGGCCGGACAAACGCCCTCGGATCTTTCGAGAGTTCAGGCATGCGCGTCTTGTCGCCGAGGATGCTTCCCCCTGTTATCTGGCTTGAAGGGTCGATGGTAAGAACGGCAACCCTGGTTTGTTGCGCCGTCAACATTCTTCCGAAAGCTTCGATAAAAGTACTCTTGCCCACACCCGGGGCCCCGGTAATGCCGATCCGGATTGCGCTGCCCGCATGCGGCATCAGCTCGGCGATAAGCCGGGATGCCGTCTGGTGATCCTGCGGCAGGATGCTTTCCGTGAGCGTGATGGCCCGGGCGAGGACGATACGGTCGCCCGCAAGGATGCCCTCCCTGTATTCATTGATCGTTAGCCTGCGATTAATCACGTGGTGTATTCGGAATAAGCCCTAAATTCCTAAATTTACCCTTCATACCCCCCGACATCATGAAAAAAATCTGGCGCAACTCGGTCTATGCGACGCTCTTCACCTTTGGCGTCATGTGGGCAATCGACAAGATTACCGAATTGCAACTGTTCAATGCCTTCGATGCGTTTGAGCAGATGTTCGCGGATTTTGAACTTACCGACTACGCCTTTTCCAATCTCAGGCCACCGCCAACGATCGACGAACGTATCGTACTGGTCAACATCGGGAACCTTCCGCGGGCGCTCATCGCAGAGCAGATCCGCATCATCAGTGAATATGATCCACGGGTTATCGGGATCGACGCCAGATTCCTTTGCGAGGGAGGCCTACGCGATAGCGTGAACTGTCCGGCATTAAAAGACACGATGGGCAATCTCATGTTGTCTTATGCTATTGCCGAGGCCGGAAACGTGGTGCTGGTTTCCAAACTCATGCAAAGCCGTAAAACGTACGAATCGAACCTCATCGACGTGTACGATTCCCTGGAGATTTCCGACGCCATCTTCCAGGACAACGCACAACACGGGTATGCCAACCTGGTCACCGATGCCGATTATCAGGAGGGCGTGAAGTTGTGTCGGAGTTTCATTCCAAAAATGGAGGTGAAGGGCAAAACGGAATACGCGTTTGCTGTGAGGCTGGCGATGTCGTACGACTCGACCCTCACGGAGAAATTATTCGAGCGCGATAAGTTCGAGGAAATTATCAACTATCGCGGAAACGTCGAAATGCAGGACACCAGGCTACGATCTCACGTCGACCAGAACCTGAGTACGACACAGTACCCGGTGATGTTCTTCGCGCTGGATGTGGATCAGGTGTTCAGAAGGGAGTTTGTGCCGGAGTTGATAAAGGACAAGTTGGTGATATTCGGATTTCTGGGTGAGCGGTTCGGCGATCCGGCCTGGGACGACAAGTTCTTCACGCCACTCAATAAAAGCCTGGCCGGCCGTGCGAATCCCGACATGTTCGGCCTGGTGGTGCATGCCAACATTGCCGCCATGATCCTCAACGGCGACTACGTAAACGAATTGGAGGAGTGGCACAAGTATGCGCTTGCCGCACTTTTCTGCTTCCTGAACATCGCTTTGTTTTTCTATATCAACGCCAGATTTCCGGTCTGGTTCGACAGCTTCTCGCTCCTGATTCAGTTGGCCCAGATCCTCAGCATCATGGCCCTGACGGTTTATGTGTTTGCAGAAGCAAACTTCAAGCTGGACCTGACCATCACCATATTTACGATCGTCTTCGCCGGACCCTGTTTCGAGTTCTACGACAACATTCTGAATACAGGTTTGGTACGAATTTGGCAAAAGAGGTTTACCAAACGCAAAAAAGATGTATTAACCACGGAAGACGCTGAAATTTCGTAAATTCACCAACCCATTTTACTTACTCATACCATGAAAAACAGATCAATAAGCTTCATTATCGTTCTTTTCACCGCCCATTCCATGGTTTTCGGTCAGGACGCAGCTTTCAAGGTACTGGCCAACAAGGGGAATAACGAGGTGAAAAATGGTGCTACCTGGCAACCCCTGAAAACAGGCGCGAGCCTGAAATCGGGTGACGAACTGAGATTGGCGGAAAACGCTTACCTGGCCCTCGTTCACATCGAGACAGGCCGGCCGAAGGAGTTGAAGGAAGCCAAAGTCTATAATATCGACGCGCTGGACAAAGAAATGGGTGACGGTGGCGCCAGCGTGATGCACAAATACGCTGACTTTATCCTAACCAGTTCTGCCGAAGCAAAGAAGAACAGACTGAGCGCGACCGGAGCGGTGACGCGTGATATTAAAGGTAAAGTAGAGTTGGCCATCCCGAGAGGACAGTCAACGTCGGTGTTCAACGAAACCGTCCTCATTAAATGGGAAAGTCCGGTGCAAGGCCCTTACACCGTATTCGTTCGCAACATGTTTGAAGACCTGTTGGCCAAATACGAGACCCCGGAGTCCTTCCTGGAACTGAATGTCGCAGACCCGAAGTTCAACAATGAAGCGCTCCTCATCCAGATCGAGCCCGCCGGCGACCCAAGCCTGGCTTCAGAACCGCGGATGATCGAGCGGCTTTCCGCCGAGCGCAGATCCGAAATTGAAAAAGCTTTTGCGGACATACAGGGACTGGTCACGAGCGAGACCGCCGTTAGCAAATTCTACCTCGCGGGATTCTACGAACAAAACGACCTTGTCATTGACGCGCTGGGCGCCTACGAAAAGGCCATTGAACTGGCACCCGATGTTCCCGACTATGTAGAAAGCTACGAGGACTTCCTCATACGACATAATATAAAAATCAAGATCAACCAGGAACAGTAACACCTTAAGCCGCTCCCGAAGCGGCTTAATACTTTCAGACCGGTTACTGTTTTCAGGGGTAACAAAAAGTTTGTTTATGACCGGAAAATTCCTCATCGTCGCGTTACTGGTAACGGCGCTCGCGCCCGCCTACGGTCAGGAGGAGTATGCCTTTAAGGTACTCGTCAATAAAGGGCAAAACAGCCTGAGGTCAGGTAACGATTGGGAGCCGCTAAAGGTGGGCCTCAAGCTTAGGGCCGTCGACGAAGTGAAGCTCTCGCCAAACGCGTACCTCGGATTGATGCATGTCAGCGGCAAACCCCTCGAACTGAAGGGCGCCGGCACCCACAAAGTCGCCAACCTCACAAACAGGATTGACCTGGGTGAAACCAGCGTGATGAACAAGTATGCCGAATTCCTTCTGAGCTCGAACGAAGGGCGCAAGAACAGGATGGCTGCCACCGGGGCTGTGACCCGCGGGTTGCACAACATCAAACTTATGTTGCCCCCGTTGTCGACCTATGTTTTCAGCGACTCCCTTGCCGTTGCCTGGATGGCCGACAAGAAAATCAATGGACCGTATGTCGTCACGCTCACCAGCCTTTTTGGCGATGTGTTGAAGACCATGGAGACCGACGATACGGTCGTAATGCTTAACCTCAACGACGAAGCCCTGCGGCATCAGAACGACGTCAAAATTGCTGTGCATCCCAGGTCGCACGAAGACCGCAGATCGGATGCGGTTGCGTTGAGGAAGTTCTCACCGGACGACAGAGAACGCCACCTCACGCAGTATAGAGAAATCGCCCCTGCCGTCGCCGAGCCCACCGCTTTCAACCAATGGATCCTTGCGAAATTCTTCGAAGACCGGAAACTCATTGCCGACGCCGCCTCGGCACTCCTCCAGGCGGTGCAAATGGCCCCGGACGTGGCGGAATATCGCGAAGACTACGAGGCCTTCCTACTGCGGAACGGCCTAAAACCACCACCTCAGAAATAGGAAAAGGGAAAAACACCGCAGGAGCTGCCATCAAAAAAAGGCAGCTCCTTTCGTTTTTGCCCGGAAGGTTTATTCTTCTATTTTTGTGCATCCTAAATTGAGTCCCATGAGTGTCTTGGTCAATAAGAATTCGCGCATCATTGTACAGGGTTTTACCGGCTCGGAAGGTTCTTTCCACGCCGGTCAAATGATAGAATATGGTACCAACGTTGTGGGTGGTGTGACACCTGGAAAGGGGGGCACCGAACACTTGGGACGCCCTGTTTTCAACACCGTTCACGAAGCGGTCACCAAAACCGGTGCAGACGTCTCCATCATCTTCGTACCTCCTGCCTTTGCCGCTGACGCGATCATGGAATCCGCCGACGCCGGCATCAAGGTGATCATCACCATCACGGAAGGAATTCCCGTCAAGGACATGATGATCGCCAAGAAATACGTTCAAAGCCGGGGCGTCGTTCTGGTCGGACCGAACTGCCCGGGCGTGATTACCCCTGGTGAAGCAAAGGTCGGTATTATGCCGGGTTTCGTGTTCAAGAAAGGCCGCGTCGGTGTTGTGTCTAAATCCGGTACCCTTACCTACGAAGCCGCTGACCAGATTGTGAAGGCAGGGCTAGGCGTTTCGACCGCCATTGGTATTGGTGGCGATCCCATCATCGGTACGCCAACCAAAGAAGCCGTGGAGTTGCTCATGAACGATCCTGAAACCGATGCGATCGTGATGATCGGCGAAATCGGCGGAAACTATGAACCGGTAGCTGCGCGGTGGATCAAGGAGACGGGTAACAAGAAACCCGTTGTGGGCTTTATCGCCGGGCAAACCGCGCCTCCCGGAAGGCGCATGGGTCACGCCGGTGCAATTATCGGTGGCGCAGAAGACACCGCCGCCGCCAAGATGAGCATCATGCGGGAATGCGGTCTCCATGTCGTCGAGTCACCCGCGGAGATCGGAGAAACCGTTGCCCGCATACTCGGAAAAAAATAAAACTTACGCAGTCATTCCTTTCCCGGACGGTCGTTCTGAAGATACTTGTTCAGGTTCTCAAGGCCGTAAATCAGCTTTGCGCTGAGCGGTGTAGCCTCCGGGTTGTCATCTTCATAAGCCACCTCGGCGAAAAGATTCCGATGAACATAGATGTACGTGGTTTTTCCATTGCGTTTGCGAATGGTGAGAAGAAGGCCCTTTTTCTTCATAAAGGCTACCTGCTTCTTCAGGCTCATTCTTTTTAAGACAAATCTGAGTAACATTTCGATCGATTCGCCATCGTCCTTCCAGTTTTGGGCCAGGGAGAAAAAAGCGTCATAAAGCAACCAAACAGCAGCCTGACCGTTAGGAGCGTTCCACTTTAAGCATGGCGATTCCCTCAATGGGACAAAAAGGGATGGTCACCGAAGGTGGCGGGATGATTCGATTTGGCGACGGGTGCCGTCAAAAAGACACAGTCCCTTAAAGATTACAAAAGGTGGTTGGCGAGGTTTGCAAGTTCAGAACGCTCGCCTTTTTCCAGGGTAATGTGCGCGTAGAGTTCATGATCTTTCAGCCGGTCGATGAGTGTCGACAATCCGTTGCTTTGCGAGTCCAGGTAGGGGGTGTCGATCTGGTAAATATCACCGGTAAAAATGATCTTTGTATTTTCGCCCGCGCGCGTGATGATGGTCTTCACTTCATGGGGCGTGAGATTTTGCGCCTCATCCACGATGAAGCAAATATTCGAGAGGCTCCTGCCGCGGATATAGGCCAGCGGTGTAATGACCAGCTTTTCCTGGCTGACCATCTCGGTGATCTTCGAATATTCCTTGTCGGTTTCGTTGTACTGGTTCTGAATGAATTTCAGGTTGTCCCACAAGGGTTCCATGTACGGGTTCACCTTCGACTTGATGTCGCCGGGCAGATACCCGATGTCTTTATTACTCAATGGCACGATCGGCCGCGCGAGGTAGATTTGCTTGTACTCCCTTTTCTGCTCCAGGGCGGCGGCCAACGCCAGCAGTGTTTTGCCTGTGCCCGCAACACCTTGAATGGAAACGAGTTTGATTTCGGGTTTCAACGCCGCGTGGATCGCGAAGGTCTGCTCGGCATTGCGGGGCTTTACGCCGTACACGGAGCGCTTCTCGACGTGCTCGACCATGCCATTGAGCGGATTGAAGTAAGCGAGCGCCGACTTCTTGCCACTTCGAAGGATGTAATAGTGGTTCTTGAGAACATCATGCTCGCCGAAGAGTTCGTCGGGCGGGCAATAGCCTTTTTCATAGAGGAGATTGATCAGGTCAGCGTCGATATTCTCGACGATCGTTTTGCCATTGTACAACGAAGAGATGTTCTGGACTTTTCCCGTTGTGTAATCCTCGGCCTGCAAGCCAAGGGACTTCGCCTTCAGGCGAAGATTAATGTCTTTGGTGACGAGAATGACACGCTTGTCCTTTTCCTCACGTTGAAGCTGAAGTGCAGCGTTGAGGATCCTGTGGTCCGGTTTTGATTCATTAAAAACCTTGTTCGCGTCAACGGCACTGTGCGTGTCCATCAGTACTTTGAAGTTACCTTTCCCTTTGCCGTTGATGGGGTTCCAGTTGTGCAGCAACTGATCTTTAGCCAGTTTATCAATGAGCCTGATAAATTCCCGGGCCTCGAAGTTCTTGGTGTCGTTTCCTTTTTTGAAGTTGTCTAGTTCCTCGAGTACGGTTATTGGAATGCCGACATCGTGTTCGTCAAAGTTGAGGATGGAATTGTGTTCATAGATGATGACTGAGGTATCGAGTACGAAGATCTTCTTCTCCTTCTTGGTTTTTGGCATA
>CAZKBK010000056.1:0-24992 GCA_964551035.1 uncultured Roseivirgaceae bacterium
GCAGCGGAGGGAAACTAAAACATGCCCGTTCAGGCGCGGGGACGCGTCGCCTGCGGGCAGGAGACAAAAAGACCTGCGACGATTGTAACGTGGCCGCAGGTCTTTTTCAATGCTTAAGCCGCCTTGGAAAGCTTGTCTTCTTCTATGGTGACCTTGTGGGTTTCCTTATTTTCCATGTCGAACCACATTGCTTCAACGAGGTTCTTCTTGATGTACTTTAGGACCTCCAGCACTTTTCCATCCGTCTTACTGCGAACTCTGTCGCCTTTCCTAAACAGTCTTCTCATATCACTAATCTATTTATTACATTCTGAAAGCGTAGTTGTATTCGCGGAGAGAGTTCTCATACCGTCCAGACAGGATAACCATGTCACCTGAGTTTTTGTTTTTCAGGATCTCGTTCAACGCTTCAACGGACTTTACGGGAACCTCGTTGACTTTTGTGATGATAAAGCCTTCGCGGATATCAGTGTAGCTGGCGAGTTTGCCATCGCCGAGCGTTTTCACCCTCACGCCGTTCTCAATATCGAGATTTTCCAGCACTTTTTCATCGACTTCCTCCAATTCTATGCCCAACGCCGCAAAACCCCGCTCCACAGGTCTTACAACGCCGATTTTGCCATCCCGGTTTTTAAGCACGACCGGGAAGGTCAGCTCCTCGCCGTCGCGGTTTACAGTGATTTCCAGCTTGTCACCCGGGCGGTGCAGGCCAACGTATTCCGTAAGGCCCGTGTTGGAGTGAATGGGCGTACCATCGATCTCCACCACCACGTCACCGCTCCTGATGCCCGCCTGCTCGGCTGAACTTTCGTCCATCACGGCTGAAACGTACGCGCCTTCCCGGACGTCAAGGCCAAACTCCTCTGCGATCTGACTGTTCACACTGGTGATGCTCACGCCCAGCCATCCGCGCTGGACTGCGCCGTATTGGATGAGATCTTCAACAATCTTGCTGACAATGACGGATGGTACGGCAAACCCATAGCCCGAGTATGATCCTGTCGGGCTGGCGATGGCGGTGTTGATTCCCAGGAGGCCGCCCTGAAGGTCGACGAGGGCGCCCCCGCTGTTGCCGGGGTTAATGGCCGCGTCGGTTTGAATAAACGATTCAATGGCTGTGCTGCCCTGTTCCGTGGTGCGGCCGAGGATGTTGATGCTCCTGCCTTTCGCGCTGATGATTCCCGCAGTCACCGTGGAGTTAAGGTTGTAGGGATTTCCAACGGCAAGAACCCATTCTCCCACCTTCGCATTCTCCGAATCCACAAAGGCAAGGTAGGGCAGGCCGTCTTCCTCGATCCGGATCAACGCAATATCCGTGTCCGGATCGGACCCGACCAATTCCGCGGTGTAGGTGCGGTTGTCGGTAAGAGACACTTCAATTTCATCGGCACCCTGAATGACGTGATTGTTAGTGACGATGTATCCGTCCTGGCTGATGATCACGCCGGACCCCGAGCTGAGACTTGGTCCCTGCCGGTACTGGGGTCCAAAGAACTGTTCAAAGGGATTGGATGGATAATTTCTGCCGCCATGCTCGCCTTCACTCCTTGAACGGATGTGAACTACAGCCGGCATCACCTTCTCCGCAGCGGCGGTGAAATCCAACGGTACCGCCTCACCGTCCTCGTTAACCGTATACCCAACGGCACTGGCCGGAATGCCCGACATATACTCGAGTTTAACCGTCTTTTCGCCGTCTTCAACCAGCTTGAGGGAGGCAACCGTTGCTGCGCTCCCCAGAACGGCCGCCAGAAATAGTGAACTGAATCTTTTCATCATAATGCTACCGGTTACTTATCAAATCTGCTTCATCTTTTACAAAAATCGGGCAGGGCCCCGACATGCGAAATCTTGTCAGGAAACAACCTGGAATCTCAAAACGCAGGAGATCCGTATTAAGTACGAAAGTCTTCGGAGATTTGTTTCCAGCGAAACTAAAATGCCCTCAATGGCCCTCTTTCCCGTTTTTGGCGAAGATTTAGCAGGATTCGTACCAAATTCGCGTCGCGGCTGTCAGGTTGACACCGCGGCGGAGGTCGGCTGTTCGGCGCCCGGCTCGGGGAATCATTTTTTTTCAAATGGTCCTTCCGGAAAGGAACAAAGCGCGCGTATATCCCGTAAAAGGATTATCATGGAACAACTGAGATCGTTTTGGAATTCGCGCAATGGTGACAACGATGACCACCGTTTGTTAAAACGACTTCGCATGGCCTTGCTGTTCTGGCTCGTCTCGTTCATCGTCACGGCGATCTGGTTCACCACTTCCCCCGGCTTCTGATGGCATTGTCCTTTTGAATACTTTTGCGGTCAACGCTTAAGTATGAAGATTTCAGGAAGGATTGTATTGAAGAAAGGCAAGGAGATTTCCCTCCGTCGATTCCATCCCTGGATTTTTTCCGGCGCGCTTGAAAAAATGGAAGGTGACATCGATGACGGGGTTTGGGTTGACGTCGTCGACCGCCGCGGCGAAGTGTTGGGGTATGGCCACTACCAGCACGGAAGCATCGCCGTAAGGCTTCTGAGTTTTGATGCCGCGCCACCTTCGGAAGATTTCTATGAGCAACGCCTTTCCCGCGCGTTCAGCACCCGTCTTGCGGCAAGCCTTCCCTCCGCACATACCAATTGCTTCAGGATTGTCCACGGCGAAGGCGATGGCCTGCCGGGACTGATAATCGACTACTATGATGGCATCGCCGTTGTACAGGCCCATTCCGCGGGCACGCATTGCTTCCGCGCTGGGCAAGGGGTGGGAAGACCTGAAAGCGGTTTACTACAAAAGCAAGGGAACCCTTCCCGGCCGGATGCGTGATGACTTCGCCGACGAATATCTCCTCGGCATGGGTGCGGTGCCACACATTGTACTCGAGTATGGGAATAAGTTTTATGTCGACTGGGAGGAAGGACAAAAAACCGGTTTCTTTCTCGACCAGCGCGAGAACCGAAATCTCCTCAGGAACTTCGTTCGCGAAAAGAACGTCCTGAACACGTTCTGTTACACGGGTGGATTCACCGTTTCTGCGCTCAGTGCGGGCGCGGCGTTGGTTCACTCCGTCGACGCATCACAAAAAGCCGTCGATCTTACGCGCAGGAATATCGAACTGAACGGTTTCAACGCCAATGTTCATCAATGCTTTGCGTTGGATACGTTCGATTTCCTCAAAGACCGTTCAGGGCTCTACGATGTTATTGTGCTCGATCCGCCGGCGTTCGCCAAGCACCGCGATGCCCGCCACCAGGCTGTGCGCGGATATCAGCGACTCAACACGGAAGCATTCAAAGCCATCCGGGCGGGTGGCATTCTCTTCACATTTTCGTGTTCGCAGGTTGTCGACCGGCAATTGTTTTACGACACGATTGTGGCCGCGGCCATTCAGGCGGGAAGAAGGATAAAAGTACTGCATCATCTTTCGCAACCCGCCGACCACCCCGTTTCCATCTTTCATCCTGAAGGGGAATATCTCAAGGGCCTCGTACTGTACGTAGAATAGCTTCAGTGCCACTCGTGCGTGGTGCGGTGGGAGATCATCTGCCAGACCCCGTTTCGACGCGCGTAGACGCGAACATAACGGATGCCATAGGTGCTGGAGGTTTTTGCGGCTGACTGCCGAAGTACGGATAATTTCCCCGCCACAACAGCAACGTCGGCGTGAATCTCGACGACGGTCGAATCATGCACCCGGGAGATAAAACGGGCTTCACCCATGTTGCGTATGTTTTTGATCCAGCTTGTTTTCGAGTCGATATGCCCGGTCCCGTGTGTGAACACGAAGTCATCGGCGTAGTGCTTTTCGAGGAAACCGATGTCCTTGCGGACAACGGCGTCGTCGATCAACTGGTTGAGTTCATCGACCGCCCGGGCTTCGCCGCTCTTCTGCGCAAATGAAGGGCCGGTCGACACGCCCAGGACGACGAAAAGAAGTATGGTCGTTGTGTAGCTCATCGCTTATCCGGTTTGTATCCTGATTCCTTAAAGAGTTGTCGTGCGCTCTCCATTTGCATGAGCTGTGGCAAAGTGGTCTGCGGATGTGAATCCATGTAAGCTTTCACGATCTGCCATCCCACCCATTGACCGATTCGTCCGGGACATTTTTCGCCAACCTCCAGCGTCTTTGGCCGCTCACCGAGGTAACGTTGTTTGACAAGATGGCTGGTTTCAAACAACACTTTGTCTTCGAGAAGGCGGGCCCAAATGAGGTCTTCGTTTTCTTTCGAGCCCTCCATTTCTTCAGCGGTGTAATGCAACAACACACTGTCGGGAACGCAGGGCATCATTTGTTTTGCGAAGTAATAGGATTTGCCATAGGCGACCATGTCGGCCAGCACAGACCGGTCGGTCATTTCGGTCTTGTTGTACCTTCCGTCAATGCCATAGAGCAGCATGCAGGAAGGGACAATGTTGTTCTTCACGTACTGCCGGAGCAGGTAGTCATACATGTTCGGTCTGAACTTCGCGCCTGGCCCGAGATAAAAGTCAAGACTCACGATAATGAGCGTGTCGGACACCAATAGATCGGTGTCGAGACCCGAGACGAGGGTCTTTACTTTTGGAGGAACAAAGTCCGGATAATAGTACTTCAGGTTGCGGAAGGCCTGCCCGAACTGCCCGCGGAGTTCCGTTTGATCGCCAAACACGCGTTTTGTTTCCCGGATCAGCGTATCGAAATGCGGATTGGTAAACCGGGCGTAAAGGGAGTTGATGAAAACGGAATCGTTGGGATAAGACGCGCGCCTGAAAACGTAGTCGCGGAAGAGCGGCTGGCGCGTGAGCAGGCCCACCAGCGCATCCCTGGAGTTCACGTTAGCGATGGAATCGACGAAATCAACCATCTCGAAATCGACGCTGATCGCCGAGACATCGGGCTGCCAGGCGCAAGAGTCCGACGCATTGTCACATTGCCAGAAAAACAACGCGGAGACAACCGCGACCAACAGGAATCGTTTCATGGGGCAAAAATAGGGAATGTCGTGAACTAAAGGTGTTTCGGCACCGTGCCGCTCAGTCTTCAAACGACAACGTACCGTTGGGCGTATCCCGTGTAAGTCTTAAACTTTTTATGGTCTCGCCGACGGCGACATTCACGAGGTTCGATTGATCGTTGTACGTCTCCATGATAATGGTGTTCCGGACATCAATCTCCTCCCAGCGCTTCACATTTTCCACTTCGATATAGAAAATGAAGACGTCGGGTTCCTGTTCGTGACCCAGGTAGTTGATTCTTGCCGGCTTTCCGTCGAGGGTGATTCGAAAGTGATCCGCGAGGTACGGCCGCATAAGTTCATCGAGCTTGTCCGCATTCGCCCGGTCGAACAGGTCGAGATCCGGTTGGTCGAATCGGTCCTTCAGGCTGACTTCCAGGTCGTCGATAAAGACGCGCATCATGATTTCCAGCGCCTTTTCCTTTTGGTCAAATTCAATTTCGGTTACGGAAATATGGATGGGATGAAGGAAAACCATCAGGGCCATGAACCGGCCCGCCGTGAGCAAGAATGATGTCAACATATATTAGAGCATGGCAAATAGCCTTCCATGATTTACAAAAATGCACGAATAGGCGGAAAAAAACAGCGTTTCCGGCCGGGCGTCAAAAATTTCCGGAAATCGTTTTAGTGGTAAATCCCGAAACAAAATTATCCCTTAATATTGCGGTTTCCGTTTCTCAGGCATGTCGCAGTTTTCAATCTATTTCATTGAAGGAAAGAACCATATCCTGGATTATCAATTCGGTTATGACCATATCCTTTTTATCATCGCCCTCTGTGCGCTCTACCTTTTGCGCGAATGGAAGAAGGTGCTCATCCTGGTGACAGCGTTTACGATCGCTCACTCGCTGACCCTGGCACTGGTTGCGCTTGATGTTATTTCTGTTTCGGAAAAACTGGTCGAGTTTTTGATCCCGTTAACGATCTTTATTACGGCCTTTTCGAATTTGTTTAAGGGTGAAGAGAGCATCCATGACCGCAAAATGCAAGTGAACTATGCTTATGCGTTGTTTTTCGGGTTGATTCATGGACTGGGCTTTTCGAATTATTTCAGGGCGATTCTTGGGCGGGACACCAATATTGTATCACAACTTTTTGCCTTTAATCTCGGTTTAGAGTTTGGGCAGATCATAATCGTTGCCATTTTTCTTGGCGCAAGCTTTATTCTGGTCGAGCTCGTCGGGGTCAGCCGCCGTGACTGGAAAATGGTGATCTCATCGGGAGTGGCGGGCATCGCGCTTATCCTGATGAAGGAAAAGGCCTTTTGGATAAATTAAATACATTTTGAAACTGAATTCCCCTTTGATATGAAGAAAACATTGTTTCTCCTGATCTCTTTCAGTTGTACGCTCGCCTTTGCGCAAGACCCGCAATGGCAGGGAAAATTCGAGCAGCTTGAGCAGTTGCTTCCAACGCCAAATGAATACCGGACCGGGTCGGGCGCTCCCGGTCCAAACTATTGGCAGCAGCGCGCCGACTATGTTATCAACGCAGAGCTCAATGATGAGAACCAGCGCATTACCGGTTCGGAGACGATCACCTACCACAACAACTCCCCGGACGCGCTGGCGTACCTTTGGCTCCAGCTCGACCAGAACATCAACCGGGAGGGCGGTGACTACCGCAAGCTCGTAACCGGAACGATTGAAGATTCTGTCGACACCCGGTCGATCGCGGCTGACCTCGGGCTCTACGACTATGACGGAGGCTATAACATCAACGCCGTGAAGGATGCTTCTGGCAAAGCACTGCCTTACATCATCAACCAGACCATGATGCGGATCGATCTCCCCAAGCCGTTGGCTTCCGGCGAGAATTTTGTTTTTTCCGTTGACTGGTCCTTTAACATTAACGACCGGGTACGTCGCTACACACTCAACGACGGGCGGAGCGGCATGGAATATTTCCCCAAGGACGGAAACTACGTCTACATCATCGCGCAATGGTTCCCCCGTATGTGCGTTTACGACGATGTGGATGGGTGGCAGAACAAACAGTTTCTCGGCCAGGGTGAGTTCGCCCTGACGTTCGGAGACTACGAAGTCAACCTCACCGTTCCCGCAGACCATATTGTTGCCGGAACAGGCATGGTGCAAAACCTTAAAGAGGTACTCACCGCCGAGCAGTACGCCCGTTTTGAGAAAGCAAAGACGTCGTTTGACAAGCCCGTGATCATCGCCACTCAAAAAGAGGCTGAAGCACGGGAGAAAACGAAATCCAAAGAAAAGAAAACCTGGAAGTTTAAGGCTGACAATGTCCGGGACTTTGCCTTTGCAACCTCGCGGAAATTTATCTGGGACGCTCAGGCGGTAAAGATCGGAGACAAGACACCGCTCGCCATGTCGTACTATCCCAAAGAAGGCAACCCCCTCTGGGAAAGGGAATCGACAAAGGCTGTGCGGAACACGCTGATTTCGTATTCGAAATTCACGATCGACTATCCTTATCCTCAGGCCACGTCCGTTCACGGCGCCTCCCTTGGAATGGAATACCCGATGATATGCTTCAACTATGGACGACCGGACGAGAACGGTGAATACAGCGACCGGACCAAGTGGGGTATGATCGGCGTGATCGTTCACGAGGTCGGACACAATTTCTTCCCGATGATCATCAACAGCGATGAACGTCAATGGACGTGGATGGACGAAGGCCTGAACACGTTCGTACAGCACCTCACCCAGACGGAGCACTATCCCGACATGCCGCAGCGCCGCGGACCTGCGCCTCTCATCGTTCCCTACATGAAGAGCAGCAAGGATATCCAACGGCCGCTCATGACCAATTCGGAGCAGATCGTCCGCAGAAACTTTGGGAACGAACAATACGCGAAGGCGGCGACGGCACTGAACATTCTGCGTGAAACGGTGATGGGCCCGGAACTGTTCGATGCGGCGTTCAAGGAATACGCCGAACGGTGGGCCTTCAAACATCCCCAGCCTGCCGACCTTTTCCGAACACTTGAAGATGCCTCTGCCGTCGACCTCGACTGGTTTTGGAGGGGATGGTTCTATACAACCGACGCCACGGACCAGGCCGTAGACCAGGTCAAGTGGTACCGCGTCCGCACCGACAAGGTGTTGCCGGAAAGAAAAGGGGTGAAAACGACGGAAGGCGACCTCGCCGCAACGGGAGCGCGGAAGTATGACGACTTCAGCGACGGGCCCGAGCCGTTTACCGTGATCAAGACGGATGAACGCCTCTATGGGGATTTTCGCAGCCGCGTCGACGACGAGAAGATCATCAGCCAACTGGAAGGCAAGAACATCTATGAGATAACCCTGTCCAATCGCGGCGGGCTCGTGATGCCGGTTATTATTGAGTGGACCTACAAAGACGGATCGCGGGAGCTGGAGAAGATCCCCGCCGAGATCTGGCGCCTCAACGAGCAGCGGGTGACCAAGGTGTTTGTGAAGGAGAAGGAGGTTGTGAATGTCATGATCGATCCCAACGCAGAGACGGCCGACATCAATATTGAAAACAATATCTTCCCGCGCGTCGAACGAGAGTCGAAGTTTGATGCTTTTAAAAAGAATAAAGATTGATCTTAATACAATGAGTGCCGGTTTTTGAACCGGCACTTTCCCTTTCTGAACAACTCAATTAACCTATGAAAATGATTTTGAGGATTTTTGCCCTTGCCGCCATGGCATTGTTAACCGCGCACGCTTTCGCGCAGGAGGGTTGGCAGGGTAAGTTCGAACAAATTGACGATCTGTTGCCCACGCCGAACAGCTACCGCAGCGCTTCCGGCGCCCCGGGACCGAAATATTGGCAACAACGCGCCGACTATGACATCGATGTGGAATTGAACGATGAGACTCAAGTCATCACCGGCCGTGAAACGATCACCTACTACAATAATTCACCCGAGACATTGACGTACCTGTGGCTGCAACTTGATCAGAACAACATGAATCAGGAGAGCATGACGTTCAAGACCGAGACGGGCCGTGTGCGGGACTCAATTTGGGCGAAGCGATTCCCGGTGACGCAGGCGATACTTCCCTACGAGGGGGGATTCAAGATCAAGGGGGTCACCGATGCCGGGACAGGCGTTGCCCTGGATTACCTGATCAACAACACGATGATGCGGGTAGATCTCCCCAAGCCCATGAAGACCGGAGATCAATTTGCATTTCAGGTTACGTGGAGTTACAAAGAGAAGGACCGGATGAACTACAACGAGCGTGGAGGCTACGAATACTTTCCGGCGGATGGAAATTACATCTACCACGTCGCCCAGTGGTTCCCGCGAATGTGTGTTTTCGACGACTATGAAGGATGGCAGAATAAGCAGTTCCTTGGCGATGGCGAGTTTGCCCTGGTGTTCGGCGATTACAAAGTGAGCATTACCGTTCCTTCCGACCACCTCGTCGCGTCGACCGGCTGGCTCCAGAACCCGGCCGAGGTGTTGACGCCGCAACAGATTCAGCGGTTCAAAAAGGCGCAACAGACGTTTGACAAACCGGTGCTTATCGTGACTGAGGACGAGGCCCGGAAAAATGAGAAGGCGCGTTCATCAAAGACGAGCACCTGGGAATTCCACGCCGAAAACGTCCGTGACTTTGCGTTTGCCACCTCCCGGAAATTTATCTGGGACGCGATGGCTGTAAAGAATGGCGGCAAGACCGTTCTGGCACAGTCGTTCTACCCGAAGGAAGGCAACCCGACATGGGAGGAAGTATCCACCCGCGCCGTGAAGGATGCCCTCGACGTATACACCGAGCGGACCTTTGAGTACCCCTATCCCACAGCCATATCGGTAAACTGGGTGGGCGGAGGAATGGAGTACCCGATGATCTCCTTTAATGCGGGGCGGCCCGACGACAACGGGAACATTTCGGAGGGCAAACTCACCTATCTGATATCGGTGATCATTCACGAGGTGGGACACAACTATTTTCCCATGATCGTCAACTCCGATGAACGTCAATCGACCTGGATGGATGAAGGACTCAATTCGTTCCTTGAAAAGGAGACCGTAAGAATTCGCTACCCGGCGCTCGATCACACCGACAACACGCCCCGCGGTATTGTACCGTTCATGCGCGGCGACAAGTCGATGATGCGGCCGGTGATGGCCGCCTCGGATAACCAGGGTCGCTATTTTGGAGGCAATGGCTATTCAAAGCCCGCCGCCGCGCTGACGGTGCTGCGCGAGACGGTAATGGGACCCGAATTGTTCGACCGTGCGTTGAAGACGTATGCCAACCGTTGGGCATTCAAACACCCGAAGCCCGCCGACTTTTTCCGCACCATGGAAGATGCCTCGGCCGTAGACCTGGACTGGTTCTGGCGCGGATGGTTTTTCAGTGTTGACAACGTCGACGTGGCCGTGGAAGATGTAAAATGGTTCCGCATGCGACAGGATGAAGTAGACCCGGAACGCAAAAATGTGAAGAGCAAGGCCGGAGACCTGGCCCCGCGCAACACTGGAGGAAATACGGACTTCAGCCAGGGGCCGCAGGAGTTCACCATGACGGATACGCCGTCGGAACACTATGGCGATTTCCGCAGCCGGATCGATGATGACGCCATCCGCGCGAAGCTCGCCGGAAAGAATATCTACCAGGTAACCTTCAGGAACGTCGGTGGTCTGGTCACACCCCTGGTGATCGAATGGACCTTCGCCGACGGCTCAAAGGAAATTGAAACCATTCCCGCGGAGATCTGGCGCCTGAACGAGCATGAAGTGACGAAGGTCTTTGTGAAGGATAAGGAGGTCACGAACATTGTGTTTGACCCGAATGCGGAGTTGGCCGACGTCGAAATGCGGAACAATGTGTTCCCGAAACGCGTCGTCGATAGCCGGTTTGACCGATTCAAGAAGAAGAACTAGCCCCGGTCGTGACCGGAAATTTATTGAACCACCTCTTATACGGAGGTGGTTTTTTGTTGGTGAGCTACGGTCTTGTCTGTTTGCTAATCCGACAGCAGTTTGAATGCCCGTTGCAGGTCGACGTTTCCTCCGGAGAAGATAACACCCACGCGCTTGCCGCGGAATTTCTCTTTTGCGTTAAGCACCGCGGCAAAAGGAACCACGCCCGAAGGCTCCACAATGACTTTCAATTTTTCCCAAACGAGTTTCATCGCCTCGACGATCTCCTCGTCGCTGACGGTGATGACCTCTTTAACGTGGTCGCGAATGATGGGAAACGTCTTGTCGCCGAGGGTTGTCAATAACCCATCGGCAATCGTGTTTGATTGCGACGGCTCGATCTTGCCGGACTGTAATGAGCGGAAAGTATCATCCGCGCCCCGGGGTTCTCCGGCCATTACCTGCGTTGAGCCGGAAAAGTAGTGTGCGGCGAGCGCGGCGCCGCTGAGCAACCCGCCGCCACCAACCGGAGTGACGAGCACATCGAGGTCACCGCACTCGTCGAAGAACTCCTTGGCCGCCGTTGCCTGTCCCGTGATCACATCGTAGTTGTTGAATGGATGTACTTCCGTCGCGCCGGTTTTTTGGATCACTTCCGCGAGCGTGGATTCGCGCGCCTCAAGCGTGGGATCGCATTCAAATATTTCACCACCGAAGGACTTCACTCCGCGCTTCTTGATGTCCGGCGCGGTACGTGGCATCACGATAAACGCCTTCGTGTTGAGGATCTTTGCAGCCCTTGCCAGCGCCTGCGCGTGGTTCCCGCTGGAATGCGTAGCCACACCGTTCTCGCGTTGTTCAGGAGACAAGCGCAGCAGTGCATTCATCGCGCCCCGCGCCTTGAACGCGCCGATCTGTTGCAGATTTTCACATTTGAACAGGACCGTGCATCCGAAAAGGTCGTTGATCTCGTCGGATTGGAGCACCGGCGTCTTGTAAACATAGGGTCTGATTCGCTCGCCGGCATCAAGGATGGCCTGGGCGGATATCGGGTTTGTATTCATGTCTTACAATTGGCGCAACATACGAGGCGGTTAATGCGCTTCCAGCCAGTTCTCACCGACGCCGACCTCAACATCCATGGGCACTTCCAACTGCACGGCGCCGCACATGAGGGCTTTTACCTTTTCCTTGACGACCTCGACTTCGGTCTTATGTACGTCGAAGACGAGTTCATCGTGTACCTGCATGGTCATGCGGGTTTTCAGTTTTTCGTTCTGCAGCCATTCATGGATGTCCACCATGGCGATCTTGATGATGTCCGCCGCGCTTCCCTGGATGGGTGCGTTGATGGCGTTCCTTTCGGCGAATCCCCGCGTGGCCATGTTCCGCGAATTGATGTCGCGCAGGTAGCGCCTTCTACCGAGGATGGTTTCGACGTATTCTTTCTCGCGCGCCATCTGGATGGAGTCATCCATGTATTTCTTGATGGCGGAGAATTCCTGGAAGTAGGCTTTGATGATATCGGCGGCTTCAGACCGGGGGATGCCGAGGTTCTGGGCGAGGCCGAACGCGGAGCTCCCGTAAAGGATGCCGAAGTTTACCTCCTTGGCCTTTCGCCGCATGTCGGGCGTGACCTGGTCGACGGGTACTTTGAAGACTTTTGCGGCCGTGGTGGTGTGGATGTCGCGTCGGGTCCGGAACGCTTCGATCATGGTTTCATCTTTGGCAAAGGAGGCGGCAATCCTGAGTTCTATCTGCGAGTAGTCGGCAGACATGAACAGGTATTCCTCGTTCCGCGCCACGAATGCCTTTCGGATCTGCCGGCCCTTCTCGGTTCGGATCGGTATGTTTTGAAGGTTGGGGTTGTTGGAGCTTAGCCGTCCCGTTACCGCCCATGCTTGCCGGTAGTCGGTATGGATGCGTCCATCGTATTGACTGATCATCCTTGGGAGCGCGTCCACATAGGTCGAGCGCAGCTTGTCGTATTCCCGGTAGTCGAGGATCTTTCTGGCGATCTCGTGTTCGCCGGCAAGGCCGAGCAAGACATCCTCCCCGGTGGCGTACTGGCCCGATTTCGTTTTCTTCGGTTTCTCCAGAAGCTTCATGCGTTCAAAGAGCACTTCTCCCAACTGCTTGGGGGAGCCGATATTGAATTCAACGCCGGCAACGGCATAGATCTCACCTTGCACGCGTTCGATTTCCTTCTTCAATTCCTCCGACATCCGGTTCAGCGCCTTCACGTCGACTTTGACGCCTTCATATTCCATCGCCGCGAGCACTTTCGCCAGTGGCATTTCCACCTCGGTCAACAGCTTTTCGTGCCCGCGGCTGCGAAGGTCTTTTTCGATGTGGTCCTTCACCTGAAAGATCTTTTCCGCGCGCTCACATACCTGGTTTTTGGCCTTGGAATCCGGATCGGCGAGCATTTCGTAGTCGAGGTATTGTGAGCAAAGCACCGGTAGCGCGTGCGATGCCTCGGGCTCGATGAGGTAGTGCGCCAGCATCGTGTCGAACAGAGCGCCGTTCACGGATACGCCATGTTTTTTTAACGCCAGCATGGTCGCTTTTAGGTTGTGCCCGGTCTTGGCAATGCTTTCGTTCTCAAAAAACGGTTTAAACTCCAGGGCGATCTGCTCAGCGTCACCGGCGCCGCCGATCGGCACGAAATGTGCCTCATCCGCTTTCCAGGAAAAAGCCAACGCCTTGAGCTCGTATTCGAAATTCGGCGCGTCGTCGGTGATACTTTCCACCGACACCTGTTTCTCCCGGGACAATTTTTCAATCAACGCTTTCCGCAATTCCGGAAGGTCAGCCGTAAAGTATTGAACGCTCCCTTCGTCAGCGGTGGCCTTGCCGGGCGTGACGCCCGGAGCAGGGCCGCCGAACATCGAAAGTTGTTTTTCCTTTCCAGGCTTCGGCGCGGGTGCGCCCTGAACATCGGCGAAAGCCCGGGAGGCAATGCCCTTGAATTCCAGTTCGTCGAAGATCGGTTTCAGCACATCGACGACCGGCCCCGTATAGCGAAGGTCCTCCTCGTCGAAAGCGACGGGGACATCGACAATGATGGTTGCGAGCTTCTTGGAAAGGATCGCCTGGTCGCCGTAAGTCTCGAGCAGTTCTTTTTGTTTTCCCTTGAGTTCATGCGCGTGGGCAACAGCGTTCTCCACGCTACCGTATTTCTTGATCAATGCGGCCGCCGTCTTTGGGCCGATGCCCGGAATGCCGGGGATGTTGTCAGACGTATCGCCCTGCAGGCCCAGCATGTCCGTAACCTGCGAAACGTTTTCAATGTCCCATTTTTCGCAGACTTCTTTCACGCCGAGTACATCGACCGCGTTGCCCATGTAGGCGGGCTTGTAAAGGAAAACACAATCGTTGACGAGTTGCCCGAAATCCTTGTCCGGCGTCATCATGTAAACTTCAAAACCCTGTTTGCACGCGTGGCTCGCCAGGGTACCGATGATGTCGTCCGCTTCGTAGCCGTCGAGTTCGAGGATGGGAATATTGAATCCGCGGATGATCTCCTTCACCTTGGGGATGCCGTAGCGGATATCTTCCGGGGTTTCCTGGCGGGTCGCTTTGTAGTCCGTAAAGATCTCGTCGCGAAAGGTCTTCGCCGAGGTGTCAAAGGCCACGCCAATGTGGGTGGGTTTCTGTTTGGTAATGACTTCCAGCAGCGTGTTGGTGAAGCCGAAAGGCACGGAAGTGTTGATTCCCCGAGAATTGATCCGCGGTGTCTTGGTGAAAGCAAAATGCGCCCGGTAAACCAGGGCGTACGCATCGAGCAGGAAGAGTTTCTTGGCCGGCTTGTCCATAGGGATGCAACTTAGGAATTGATCTCAAGGTTTGCACGGCCGGTAGAAAAATCCTTTGCTTTATCCGTAGTGTTCCCGCGCGAGGTACGGTTCCCGATGTCCTGCCCGGGCTTTTCCCGCATGCCCGGAGTGTCAATCCTTCAATTGACCCGTGACCACCCGTTCATAGGTAATAAAATCGGTATTGATCGGCTCAAAGCCCTTTTGTCGCAGCAGCATCGCAACCTGGGCGCGGTGGTAGGACGAATGGTTCACGAGATGGACCATGATCATTTCGACGTTGTTGGTGAAGGGATCTCCCGTGTAATTCCGATAAGAGATCTCGCGGTCGAAATTGTCGTGCGCTTCAACAAAATCGATCCAGTCTTGCGTTGCTTTTTCGGATAACGTGACCAGTTGTTCGAGCGGGTATTCTCCCCACAATTTAATGTCGGGCGGAGGCGGCAGGCCCTTTACCCGGTGCAGCCAAAGAAAGAGCGCCGCCACCACGTGGCCCATGAGCGACTGTATCCGCTCGTCTTGCACGTTCTGGCGTTGCAGGGTGTTGAGCACGCGCCGGTTGGCCCATTGGTTATACTGGTAAAGTTTGCGGAAGTATTTTTTCATGGCCTGCAAGGTACTATGCAAAAGCCGTTAAAGGAATCGGCGCAGCACGAAAACCGGCCGGGCCGGGCCGGGCATTCTGGCGCAGGAATTGATTGACAACCGGGTCGCCGCGCGCCGCCAGGTCTTAGCGATTTATCGAAAACCCGTTCCATGTAACAAATGTAGGGTGCAAATGTCTTATACTTACACGCAATCCATATGAGAAACCAAATCGCCCGGTTGATATTTTTCCTTGCGTTCGTCGCGACCATGGCGGCCTGCCGGAGGCCAACAGAGGACATCGTCCTGCGCCGGATCAATGACGTGGTGGTGGACGCCACCGCGGAACCGGTGCTGCGCGCGAACGCCCTGTTCTACAACCCCAACCACATGAGCGGTCGGCTGAAAAAGATCCAGGTCGATATATTTGTCAATGGCAAAAAGGCAGCCTCGGTGGACCAGGAACTCCGCACGAAGATTCCTTCAAACGCGGAGTTTACCGTTCCGCTGGAGGTGAAGCTTGCACTCAAGGACCTGGGCTTTGTGGATACCCTGCTGGGCGTCCTGGGCGGAAAAACCTTCGACGTCCATTATCTGGGCTCGTTGAAGCTGAACTATCGGGGCATCCCGGTGAAGGTGCCGGTGGACTACCGCGACGAAGTGAAGATACGTTTCTAGGGAAGGGAAACGGGGACGGACAACATCAAAGCGCGAGACCGAACACACCGGTGGATATCCCGATGATGACGGCAACGGCAATGCCGACGATGATCAAAATCCTGCGCTTGCTTATCATGAGCTCTGACATACATGATTATAGACGCGCAAGGTAGCCCGACGGTTGTAAGGGTGGAAAATTTTTTTGATGAACCGGAGCATTTGAGGACTGAAACGCGGCTAACGTCGGGCGAACCGGATATGCAGGGAGGGGAACAAACGATTGCGCCCCAAACCGCAGTCAAATGTTCATGGTCGCACGATCAACGGAGCAGCGCGTCAAATGTGCTGGTGGCAACAAAATGATAATTCGGCCGTGCCCTTTCGTAGACCTTGCGCGCCCATTCTTTTCCCTCGCGTGTTTTCACCATTTCATCGTAAAGGGGGCGGAGGAATTTTCTTCTTCCGGTAGTGACGAGGAACATCTCGACCTTGGGAAACATTTTTTCATAGGCGTTCCGGATGGAGATGACACCCCAGGCGGTGATGATCTCCGCGTTACCCGATTCCGTAAATCCTCCAAACTTGTCGATCTCCTCCATTTGGGTTTTGGTGAGATCCTGAGGAATATTTTTCAGAAAGTGAAGCCACTCATGTGTGCTCCAGTTCGTCGCCTGTCCTTTTTCCAAAGGCGTTCCTGATTTCCAGTTCGCGATGACCGCGTCCACTTTTTCGAAACGTTCGGAATGGGGCTGTGGCGCTGTCGCCGGGAGGTCACGCGCATAGATCCAGTTATCGAACAGGGAATCCGCCAAATGAATGTTGAACGCCTTCCGGTAATACGCCGTGATGTATTCGGTGAAAGATTCCGTATCCATGGATTTGAAGGCGTAAGCCGAAAAATAGTCGTTGAGGAAACGGTCGAACTTCTCCCTTCCGTGTTGTTCTTCGATGGACCGGAGAAAGAAATAGCCTTTGTTATAGGCGATGTCGGTGACGCCGTCGTCGGGATTGCGTCCCTTCAGGTCCAGCAACAGCCGGGTGTCGTCGGCGCGGCCTTGCTCGTGCAATGACCGGATCTCCGCCCTGAGGTCCTGCAGGTTGAGAGACGCCAGCATCCCGGCGTAGTCCTTTCCGTAAAGTTTCTCCATGATGCGGGTTTCAAAGTACACGGTAAATCCCTCGTTGAGCCAGAAGTCGTTCCAGGTGGCGTTCGTGACCAGGTTCCCGGACCAGCTGTGCGCGAGTTCGTGGGCGACGAGCGAGGTCAACGACCGGTCTCCGGCAATGACGGTCGGGGTAGCAAAGGTGAGCCTTGGGTTTTCCATACCGCCGAAGGGGAAGCTCGGCGGAAGCACGATGAGGTCATAACGGTCCCAGCGGTACGGGCCGTAGAGTTCTTCGGCGGCGGCGATCATTTTCTCCATGTCCGCAAACTCCCAGGCCGCCGCGTCGAGCAGCGTTGGCTCGGCATAGACGCCGCTGCGGTCACTGATCGCCCGGAAGGCGACGTCGCCGACGGTCAGGGCGAGGAGATACGACGGGACCGGTTGTGCCATGGTGAACATGTACGTGCCCGTCTCGTTTGCCCGCTGCGGGTTGGAAGCGCTCATGAGCGCGAGTAGTCCGCGGGGAACGGTGACCTCCGCATCGTACGTGAATTTTATTCCCGGCGAGTCCTGGCACGGAATCCAGCTTCGCGCGAGGATCGCCTGTGATTGGGTGAAGAGGAACGGGTGCTTTTTTCCTCCGGTTTGTTCCGGACCCAGCCATTGGAGGGCCTCCGCGTCGGGACTCGTCTCGTACGTGATGGCGACGGTGTTCATCCCCGTGTCAATGGGAATGGACAACCTTTCACCGAGGATGGGATCTGAATCACCGGTACGCCAGGCAACCTGGCCGGCGTTTGTGGACACCGATTTTATCGTCAGCCCTTTTGTGTCGAAGTCGATCTCTTGTGCGCCCGGGGCGGATTCAAATTTCCAGGTGGCCACCGCGGAGATTGCCTTCCGGTCGAAGTCGACCGTGGCCTTCCACGAAAGGTGGGTGACGCGGGCTGCGCCCGGGTGGGAATAGGAATGGGGATCGTTTACCATCTTCGTTACTTCTTGCTTTTGTTCCCTGCCACAGCCGGACAATGCCGACATTGCGATTACCAGGCACAGGTGGATGTTTTTCATTTTGTGGGGATGTGTTCCTTGGCGAATAATACGCTACGCGTACACGAACGTTCCTGATTCGCTCCTGATGGTAACCTTCTTCGAAGGTGCCGCTTCCACCCTTCCGATGACCCGCGCCTCGACGTTGAAGCTTCGCGCAATCCGGATGATGGTGTCCGCGGACTTTTCGTCGGTGTAAAGTTCCATCCGGTGACCCATGTTGAAGACTTTGTACATTTCCTTCCAGTCCGTCCCGCTTTGTTCGTGGATGAGCATGAACAGGGGAGGAACGGGAAAGAGGTTGTCCTTGATAATGTGGAGCCGGTCGATGAAGTGGAGGACTTTGGTTTGCGCGCCGCCGCTGCAGTGTACCATTCCGTGAATTTGTCCCCGCATCTCTTTCAACACTTCGACGACGATCGGCGCATACGTGCGGGTCGGACTCAGCACCAGCTTGCCGACGTTGACGTCCACCCCGGGTATCGTGTCCGTCACGCTGTACTTTCCGGAGTACACCAACGGGTCGGGTACCGCCGGGTCAAAGGTCTCGGGATACTTCGAGGCATAGGCGTGACTAAAAACGTCGTGGCGCGCAGACGTGAGGCCGTTGCTTCCCATCCCCCCGTTGTAGGCGTCTTCGTACGACGCCTTTCCAAAGGAGGCGAGCCCGACGATGACATCACCCGCCCGGATATTCTTGTTATCGATCACGCCGGAGCGTTTCATCCGGCACGTGACCGTACTGTCGACGACGACGGTGCGAACGAGGTCGCCCAGGTCGGCGGTTTCGCCGCCGGTACTGGTGATCTGCAGCCCGTGGTTTCTCAACATTTGCAATACCTCCTCGGTACCGTTGATGATCTCGGCGATCACTTCTCCGGGGATGAGGTTCTTGTTGCGCCCGATGGTGGACGAGAGCAGGATATTGTCGGTGGCGCCCACGCAGAGGAGGTCGTCCGTGTTCATGACGATGGCGTCCTGGGCGATCCCTTTCCAGACCGACAGATCGCCGGTTTCTTTCCAATAGAGGTAGGCGAGGGAGGCTTTTGTCCCTGCGCCGTCGGCGTGCATGACCGTGCAGTACGCATCGTCGCTGCCGAGGTGGTCGGGAACGATCTTGCAGAAGGCCTGGGGAAACAAACCCCTGTCGAGTTTGCTGATGGCTTTATGGACGTCTTCCTTGGAGGCGGACACGCCCCGCTGGCTGTAACGGTCTGACACGCGGCTAGATTTTTAGTTGCCCATTCCGGGGTCGCAAATTACTAAAAAAGCTTCGCCAACTTCCCTCAAAACGGCCGGCGATCAAGCGGGGGACCGTCGACGGTCAGTCCGCGGACCTTCGTCAGCACCCTCCTTCCGGTCCCGTCTCCATCACAGCCTTAACTTCCTGAAGAATTCCCACGCTACAATTCCCAGACAAACCGAAATGTTCAGGGAATGTTTCGTTCCAAACTGGGGTATTTCGATGGCCATATCCGCAAACGGCAGCGCGGCTTCGCTCACACCATTGACTTCGTTGCCAAAAATGAGCGCGTACTTTACGTCGGGTGTCGGCTCGAAGTTGTTGAGGGCTGTGCTCTTTGTAGTCTGCTCGACGACAACGATGGTGTACCCTTCCGCCTTGAGCCGGCGCACCAGGTCACCCGTCGACTCCATGTATTCCCAGTCGACGGACCGCGTGGCGCCCAAAGCTGTTTTTTCGATCTCGCGGTGGGGGGGTGTCCCCGTGATCCCGGTCAGGAAAATCTTTTCCAGCCGGAATGCGTCGGCAGTCCTGAAGGCTGATCCGACGTTGTGAAGGCTCCTGATATTGTCGAGCACAATAGTCAGCGACAGTTTTTCAGCGTTTTTGAACTGGTCTACCGACATTCTGCCGAGTTCATGCAGATCAAGTTTCTTCATCGCGCTAAAGTAAGCCATCGGTGGGAAAGTTCGGACCCTCGGAAGAAACGGAAGTCCCTCAATCCCCGGCCCCTGATGCCTAACCCCATTCCCCAGACAATCAAGACCATGCAGAAAAATACTTCCCCTCCCCGCCACTTTTTTATCTTTGTTGGTCATGGCGGAAGCGAAAACCACTACGGAGACACCATTGATGAAACAATACAACGCCATCAAGGCGAAGTACCCCGGTGCGTTGTTGTTGTTCAGGGTTGGAGATTTTTATGAGACGTTCGGCCAGGATGCCATCGCGGCCAGCAAGGTGCTCGACATCGTCCTGACGAAACGCGGCAGCGGCTCCGCTTCCGAGATCGAGCTTGCAGGTTTTCCCCATCACGCGCTGGATTCGTACCTGCCGAAGCTTGTTCGCGCGGGGCACCGCGTGGCCATTTGCGATCAGCTTGAAGACCCGCGATTTGTGAAGGGTATTGTGAAGCGCGGCGTTACCGAACTGGTCACACCGGGCCTTTCATTCAACGACAACGTCCTCGACCGCAAGCAAAACAATTTTCTCTGTTCGGTGTTTGCGGGAAAAGATCACCTGGGGGTGGCCTTCCTCGACGTTTCCACCGGCGAATTTTACGCTGCCCAGGGAAACGAAAACTATGTGTTGAAGCTGATCCAGGGCTTCGCCCCTTCGGAAATTATTTTCAGCAAAAGTTCCCGCGAGCGTTTTGAAAAACTGTTTGCCGACGAGTACAACGTCTTTGCGCTCGACGAGTGGATCTATGGTTTTGACTACGGGTACGAGAAACTGGTCAATCATTTTCAGACGGCGACGCTGAAGGGTTTCGGGATCGATGGCCTGGGCGAGTCGATCATCGCGGCGGGCGCCATCCTCTATTACCTCGAAGAGACGGAACACAAGGACACGTCGCACATCGCCTCCATTTCGCGCATCGATGAAGACCGCTACGTGTGGCTTGACAAGTTTACCATACGGAACCTCGAGTTGGTCACCGCGCAGCACGATGGCGGGGTCCCCCTGATCGACATCCTCGACCACACCGTGACGCCGATGGGATCGCGGCAGATGCGAAAGTGGATGATCCTCCCCCTCAAAGACAAGGTGGCCATCGATGAGCGCCTGAACGTGGTGGAGACCTTTTTCAGCGACGATGAACTTGCCGACAAGGTGCGGGAGCCACTCCGGCAGATTGCAGACCTTGAGCGCCTCATCTCGAAGGTTGCCGTAAACCGGATCAACCCGAGGGAAATGTTGCAACTGAAACGCTCGCTGCGTTGTATCGTACCCATCCGGCTGGCGTTGAAAGAACACGATTCACCACAGTTGCAGAAACTGGCGGACCAGCTTCATCCCTGCGAATTCCTCCTCGACAAAGTCGAGCGTGAACTCCGCGACGACGTACCCATCGTTGCAAACCAGGGCGGGCTCATCCGCGAAGGCATCGACGCGGAACTGGATGAACTCCAGAAGATCGCCTTTTCCGGGAAGGACTACCTCCTGCAGATACAGAAACGGGAGATCGAACGGACCGGCATCGGTTCTCTGAAAATATCCTACAACAAAGTCTTCGGCTATTACCTCGAAGTAAGCAACGCCAACAAAGACAAGGTCCCCTCCGACTGGATCCGAAAGCAGACGCTGGTCAACGCCGAGCGGTTTATCACCGAGGAGTTGAAGGTCTATGAAGAGAAGATCCTTCACGCGGAGGAAAAACTCGTCGTGATTGAACAGCGGATCTTCAACGAGCTCGTACATCACGCCGCAGGTTTTATCCCCCAGATCCAGCAGAACGCGCGCGTTATCGCCCAGCTCGACTGCCTGATGTCGTTTGCGTCCGTCGCGCGTGCCAACCGCTACTGCAAGCCCGTGATCGATGACTCGCTCGTGATCGATATCCGCGGCGGGCGGCATCCCGTGATTGAAAAGCAATTGCCCGCGGGCGAAAGCTATATCCCCAACGACATCTACCTCGACAGCGACCGGGAGCAGGTGCTCATCATCACCGGACCCAACATGGCGGGTAAGTCGGCGCTGTTGCGGCAGACCGCGCTGATCGTGTTGCTCGGCCAGATGGGATCGTTCGTTCCCGCCGCGGCCGTGACCATGGGCATTGTCGACAAGGTCTTTACGCGCGTGGGCGCGTCGGACAACCTCTCTAAGGGGGAGTCCACATTTATGGTCGAGATGACCGAGACGGCGAGCATCCTCAACAACCTCAGCAGCCGTAGCCTGGTGCTGATGGATGAGATCGGTCGCGGTACGAGTACTTACGATGGCGTTTCCATCGCGTGGGCGATCGTAGAATACCTCCACAACCACGGCGCGAAAGACAGCAAGCCGAAGACGCTGTTCGCGACGCATTACCATGAACTGAACCAGCTCGCCGAAGACCTTCCGCGCGTGAGGAACTTCAACGTGTCGGTAAAGGAGGTCGGCGACAAGATCATTTTCATGCGAAAGCTGAAGGAAGGCGGCAGCGAACACAGCTTTGGCATCCATGTGGCCCAGCTTGCGGGCATGCCCAACAAGGTCGTTTTCCGCGCGAACGAAATTCTTCACTTTCTCGAGAAGGATAAACGCCGGAATGAGGCGAAAAAGATGAAAGAGGTACCGGTCGCCACGCCGCAGATGAGCCTGTTCGAAGCCGACCCGAGGTTCAAAGCCATCGAGGAATTGCTCGGCAATGTCGACATCAACACCATGAGCCCGGTGGAGGCGCTGCTGAAGCTGAACGAGGTGATCGGGGCGCTGAAGAAGGGTTGAGACGAAGCGTGTGGGAGAAATTTTTTAGTTCCCCTATAGCGATGGTGGCTAAGGTGCCGGATTCGCGCGAATCTCACCCACAGCCATCGCCGCATCGGATTTGAGCCCCCTGACTGGCGACCGGCGACCGGTGGCCAGACCACCCCGACACCCGTCTCCAATTTTCAAAAATTCGCCGAAACGCTACGGGATTTCTCCCCGGAACCCCCGACCTTTGTGGTTCGGTTCGCGGGTGGAATTCAGCAGACGCCGGTGAACTATTTCGGGCACCCCTGCTGTTTTACGCCGACATGAGTCAAACAACACAAACGACATTGACGCCGGAGGTTCGGAGAAAGCCGATCCTTACACAGGAAATCGCTTTCCTCGGCGTACACCTGATACCGCTGGCGGCCATTTGGACCGGCGCTACCTTGTTCGACTGGATCGTGTGCGCTTTCCTTTATGTTTTCAGGATGTTCTGGGTCACGGGCGGCTATCACCGCTACTTTGCCCACAAGTCATACCGGACGTCGCGCTGGTTTCAGTTCGTGATCGCCTTTATGGCGCAGACCTCCGCCCAGAAGGGCGCGCTCTGGTGGGCGGCCCATCACCGCCATCACCACCGGCACAGCGATACGCCGGCAGATCCTCACTCCATGAAGATCTACGGATTCTGGTATTCGCACATCGGCTGGATCGTGGGCCCTGACTTCAAGAAAACGGACTACAAGACCATCGGCGACTACGCCAAATATCCCGAGCTCGTCTGGCTGAACAAGCATTACCTCGTTCCGCCGGTCATCCTCGCCCTTACGGTGATGGCCCTTGGCGCCATCGTCAATGGCGGGAGCATCACGATGTTCTTTACGCACCATGCTTTCTCGACATTGTTCATCGGGTTCTTCCTCAGCACGGTGATCCTTTATCACGGCACGTTCTCCATCAACTCGATCATGCACAAGTTCGGGTTTCAGCGGTATGAGTCGAACGACGAGTCGCGCAACAGTTTGTGGCTGGCGCTGCTGACGCTGGGTGAAGGATGGCATAACAACCACCACTACTACGAAACAGCTTCGCGCCAGGGTTTTTTCTGGTGGGAGATCGACATCACCTACTATGTGCTCAGGGGCCTGGCCGCCGTGGGCCTGATCCATGACCTCAAGGGAGTGCCGAAGCACATCAAATACTCCCGCAACAAGCAACACGCCGCCGAATTAAAGCGGCAATTGGCTTCCCAGCAAGTGGAGGCGGAAAAGGCCGCCTGACCGGAACTAAAGAAATCGAAAAGCCGTCTTTATTGCGAGGCGGCTTTCTTTTTTAACAGCGATTTCAAAATGGCAACCAACGATTACCTTACCGGCACACGCAAGCTTTTCCAGTATTACAAGGGACTGGCAGACAAAGCGATCGCGCAGCTCGACGAGGCGCAGATCAACTGGCGTCCGAATGAAGTGAGCAACAGCATTGCGGTTATCGTGCATCACCTGAGCGGGAATATGCTGTCGCGTTTCACCGACTTCCTCACCAGCGACGGAGAGAAGCCGTGGCGCAACCGCGACGCGGAGTTCGAGGAAGGCTATAAGGACAAGGCGGAGATGACGGAAGCCTGGGAAAAGGGCTGGGCAACGCTGTTTGCCGCCGTCGATTCCGTGGAGGAAAAGGACTTGTCGCGGATCATCTACATCCGCAACGAAGGCCAGTCCGTCCGTGATGCCTTCCAGCGGCAGCTCGCCCACTACGCGAGCCACGTGGGGCAGATCGTGTTCCTGGCCAAGATGATGAAGGGCTCCGACTGGCAGTACCTGTCCATCCCAAAGGGAGGGAGTTCGACGTACAACGACGGCAAATTCTCACAGGAAAAAACGATCGGTCATTTTACGGACAAGGCGTAAGGACTGCCCGCGTGATGGCCCCACCTTTGTTCTTTTTTAACCTGGGGCATTGATTTGGAAATATTGGCCAGACATTTAAATTTGCAGTCCCTTTTGGCCAAATCGCGGTAGCAGACGGCGGTTTTGAAAGGTAAAATGCGGGAGTAGCTCAGTTGGTAGAGCATCACCTTGCCAAGGTGAGGGTCGCGAGTTCGAGTCTCGTTTCCCGCTCAAAAGTCCAGGGAGTACCTGGGAAGCCCTTCTCCCGGCGAGAGGGGTTTTTTGTTGGCTCCGGGGGAGGGATGGTGCCAGGCCGGCGGGAAGGCCGCCTTCGCCTTCGGGTCGTTGACGTATTGATAAAGGTTTTGCCCGGGTGGTGGAATTGGTAGACACGCAGGACTTAAAATCCTGTGGCCAGTAATGGTCGTGCGGGTTCAAGTCCCGCCC
>CAZKBK010000057.1:0-23198 GCA_964551035.1 uncultured Roseivirgaceae bacterium
TAACCCTTATCGAATAACACTTTGGTTATCTCCTTCTTGAGGTTGGACGCAGGGACCTCCACGACACGGTGATTGGCCTTGATCGCATTCCTTAGCCGGGTTAAGTAATCTGCTATAGGATCAGTCATTTTTCTACTACTTTATTAAAAAGCAAGCCCGCGTTTTGAAAACCGGGCTGCAAAGATATCGAACAATTTTTATTATTCAAACTGTTATCTGGTTTCGTCCCGGCCACATTCTGGGCCGTGGAGACCTTGATATTCAGCAACCAATATGTCTGTCGGTCAACCTCTTGTCGGCGAACTTGCGGGCGTCTACCAGCTTGCCTTCGTCAGGCCGGGGATTTTGCCCGCAGCGGCCATTTCGCGGAACACGTTGCGGCAAACGCCGAACTTACGCATGTACCCGCGGGGGCGGCCAGTGAGTTTACAACGGTTCTTAAGCCTTACAGGGGAAGCGTTGCGGGGCAACTTGTCCAGGGTCAGATAGTCGCCGGCTTCCTTCAAAGCCTTCCGCCGTGCGGCCTTGGCGGCTACCATTCTTTCCCGTTTTGCCTGCCTTGCTATAATGGATAATTTAGCCATGCTCTTGTGTTAATTTATTTCGCAAACGGCATCCCGAATTGCCTCAGGAGTTCGATGCTCTCTTCATCAGTTTTAGCGGTTGTGACGAAGGTAATGTCCATACCGCTGATCTTATTTACCTTATCGATCGATATTTCGGGGAAAATGATCTGTTCCTTTACGCCCAGCGTATAATTGCCGCGACCGTCAAAGCCCCGGGTGCTTACCCCGCGGAAGTCGCGCACACGCGGGAGCGCAATGCTCATCAGGCGGTCGAGAAATTCATACATCTTGTTGCCACGCAGGGTTACACGGACACCGATGGGCATATTTTCCCTGAGCTTGAAGTTTGATATCGCCTTGCGTGACTTGGTTGCGACGGCCTTCTGACCCGTGATCGACGTGATCTCATCGATCGCCACGTCAATCAACTTCTTGTCGGTCACCGCCACGCCCATGCCTTTGTTGATACAGATCTTCTCGATCTTGGGCACCTGCATCACAGAGCTATAGCTGAACTTCTGCTTCAGCGCAGGAACAATGTCCTTTTGGTACTTGTCCTTTAATCTTGGAGTTGCCATTACTTGATAAATTCTCCGGTTTTCTTCGAATATCTCTGAAGGACGCCCTTTTCATTCTGCTTCCTTCCTACGCGGGTCGGGTTGCCCGTTGCCGGATCGACCAACATCAGGTTGCTGATATGAACGGCCGCCTCAACTTTCTGAATGCCGCCCTCGGGCTTGTTGGCGGAAGGCTTCTCATGCTTGGTGATAAAGTTGATCCCTTCCACGATCGCACGCCTTTTACCGACGACAACCTGGAGGACCTTTCCGGTCTTGCCTTTATCGTTGCCGGCAATCACTTTGACGGTATCACCTTTGCGAATGTGCAGCTTCGGCTGCTGGTTCTTATTTCTTTCCATGGCTTATAATACTTCGGGGGCCAATGAAACAATCTTCATAAACTGCTTTTCTCTCAGCTCACGTGCCACCGGACCAAAGATGCGGGTACCGCGGGGTTCGTCCTGGGCATTGAGCAGAACGGCGGCGTTATCTTCAAAGCGAATGTAACTTCCATCCTTCCTCCTCACTTCTTTCTTGGTCCGTACCACTACGGCTTTGGAAACGGTTCCCTTTTTTACCTGGCTGGTAGGCAGGGCAGACTTAACCGTAACAACGATCTTGTCGCCAACGGAAGCGTAGCCTGCTTTGGTTCCACCCAGCACGTGCATGCAAAGAACTTCCTTTGCCCCGCTGTTGTCGGCTACAGTAAGTCTGGTTTCAGTGCGTATCATATGCGTCTATACTTGTCTCTATTGTGTCTTGCCTAAGGTTTTCGCCGCTGCGGTGTCTGCCCGGAGCCGCGCGTTACTTCGCTCTTTCCACGACCTCCACCAGCCGCCAGCGCTTGTCCTTGCTCAGCGGGCGAGTCTCCATAATGCGGACGGTGTCGCCGATCCCCGCTGAATTCTCTTCGTCGTGTGCTTTGAATGTGGTTGTCTTGTTGACAAACTTTCCATAGATCGGGTGCTTTACCTTCCGGTCAACGGCCACCGTAATGGTCTTTTGCATCTTGTTACTGATGACTTTCCCGACCCTTTCTTTTCTTTCGTTCCTTTCCATAGGAATTATTTTTGAAGTTCTTTGGCCCTAAGTTCTGTACGCAGCCGCGCGATCATCCGACGCGTCTGACCGATCCGCATCGGGTTTTCGATGGAAGAAACCTTGTGGGCAAACCTCAGTTTGCGCAGGGCCTCCCGCTCAGAGTCGAGCTTGTCTTTCAGTTCGGCCACGCTCAGCGCCTTGATTTCAGAATTCTTCATATCGTTGATTATTCTACGTAGTCTCGTCTAACGGTGAACTTCGTTTTAATGGGAAGCTTGCCATGGGCAAGCGCCAATGCTTGCTTTGCCGTAGCGAGGCTGACACCACCGGCCTCGAAGAGAATGGTACCGGGCTTGATGACGGCCACCCAATACTCAGGCGCACCTTTACCTTTACCCATCCTTACCTCGGCGGGTTTCCGGGTAACGGGTTTGTCCGGGAAAATGCGGATCCAGACCTGTCCTTCACGTTTCATCGCGCGTGTCACGGCAATACGGGCGGCTTCGAGCTGGCGCGAGGTGATCCAGCCACCTTCAAGCGCTTTGATTCCAAATGACCCGAAAGCAATGGTATGACCACGGGTCGCCATACCTTTTACACGGCCCTTCTGAGTTTTCCTGAATTTGGTTCGTTTCGGCTGTAACATCTTTCTTGTTCCGGCGCCCTTCGCGCCTCTCCGTTTTTAGCTGTTATTTCAATTCGGCCCGAGCATCCCTGCGAGCCGCCATCATATCGATACCTTTATTAGCGGCTTCCGCCACGAGACCTTCCCCCGTCACGACGGCCACCGCCACCACCTTCACGGCGCTCACCGCCGCGCCTGCGACCACCGCGATCGCCGCGACCACCTGGCGCACCACCACCCTGGCCGGGCGCGGTATTGCTCACCAGCCCAATGTTGGGAGACAGGTCGCGCTTGCCATAAACCTCTCCCTTGAAGATCCACACCTTGATGCCGATCTTGCCGTATACCGTCTGCGCCTCAGAGATGGCGTAGTCGATATCCGCACGGAGGGTGTGCAGGGGAATACGTCCCTCCTTGTACTGTTCCGTTCTCGCCATTTCGGCGCCTGCCAGACGGCCGGAAACCTTCACCTTGATTCCTTCCGCACCTACACGCATCGCCGAAGCGATGGCTTGCTTCATGGCACGCTTATAGGAGATTCGCGCCTCGATCTGCTGACCGATGGATTCACCCACCAGTTTCGAATCGAGTTCCGGGCGTTTGATCTCAAAAATGTTGATCTGGACATCCTTGCCCGTAATCTTCTTCAGCTCTTCCTTGATCTTGTCGACCTCGGTTCCACCTTTTCCGATCACCACGCCGGGACGTGCGGTGTGAATCGTCAGCGTGATACGCTTAAGGGTCCTTTCAATGACGATCTTTGCAATTCCACCTTTAGGGATACGCGCCTGAACATACTCCCTGATCTTTTGATCTTCGACCAGCTTATCAGAGAAAGTATTGCCACCGTACCAGTTGGAATCCCAACCGCGAACGATTCCCAACCTCAGGGCTACCGGATTAATCTTTTGTCCCATTACTATTCCTTGGTTTCATTTACTTCTTCAGCGACGACTTCGGCGCCCACTTTATTGAGGCTATCCAGCACGAGGGTGACGTGGTTCGAGCGCTTGCGAACACGATGAGCCCTGCCCTGCGGTGCCGGTCTGAGGCGCTTCAGGATGCGGCCGCCATCGACCCAAATATCTTTAACAAAGAGGTCCGCCTCTTCAATCTTGGCGTCGGGGTTCTTCTGTTCCCAGTTGGAAATCGCCGAAAGCAAAAGCTTCTCCAGCTTGGGCGCGCCGTGTTTCGGCTCATACTTAAGGATGTTCAGCGCCTTGTTTACGCGCTCACCACGGATGAGGTCTGCAACCAGCCTCATTTTACGGGGAGACGAAGGCACGTCGACCAGCTTCGCAACAACGGGTCCTGTCTTCGCAGCTTCCTTGCGCGCATCGCGTTTTTCTCTTTTGAATACAGACCGTTTGGTCTTTTTCGCTGTAGCTTCTGCTTCTGCCATGATTACCAAGCGTTAATCTTTTCTGTTACCGGAGTGACCGCGGAACGTGCGCGTAGGGGCAAACTCGCCAAGTTTGTGACCAACCATGTTTTCCGTCACATACACCGGAATAAACTTATTCCCATTATGTACCGCGAACGTGTGACTGATCATCTCAGGGGTGATCGTTGATCTGCGCGACCAGGTTTTGATCACCGATTTTTTTCCAGACTTTTCAGCCGTCTCCACTTTATTCAGCAGACGGAAGTCGCAGTACGGTCCTTTCTTAATTGAACGTCCCATTATTTTTTCCTCCTGGATATAATAAGGTTATCAGAATACTTCTTCGGATGGCGGGTTTTCTTGCCCTTGGCGTAGAGACCCTTACGGGATCTCGGGTGACCACCGGATGCGCGGCCTTCGCCACCACCCATGGGGTGATCAACGGGGTTCATCGCGACACCACGAACACGCGGCCTGACACCCTTCCAGCGATTGCGTCCCGCCTTGCCGGCACTTTCGTTCATGTGGTCAGGGTTTGAAGCCGCACCGACGGTGGCCATGCAAACATCCATGACGCTTCGCATTTCACCTGAGGGCATTTTCAGCGTAGCCATCCCGCCTTCGCGCGCAAGCAACTGAACAAAAGATCCGGCGGAACGCGCAATGGCGCCACCCTTGCCGGGCTTGAGTTCAACATTATGAACAATCGTACCCAATGGGATCTTCGCCAAAGGGAGGGCATTTCCCACCTCAGGCGCTACGTCGGCACCGGAAATGATCTGCTGGCCCACCTTCAACCCCTGGGGGGCAATGATGTAAGACTTGAAACCGTCAGCATAGTAAAGAAGCGCAATGCGAGCCGTACGGGTCGGGTCGTATTCGATAGACTTCACGGTGGCAGGGACGCCGGTCTTGTTGCGCTTGAAGTCGATCATCCGAAGCTTCTGCTTATGGCCTCCGCCAATATAGCGCGTGGTCATCCGCCCATTGTTGTTTCTTCCACCGGATTTCTTCACCGTAAAAACCAACGACTTCTCAGGCTTTGACGCCGTGATGTCGTCAAATGACGGCGCCATCCTGTGTCTGGAGCCTGCGGTTACCGGTTTTAGCTTCTTCAACGCCATTGCTCAAAAATTATACGTTGCTGTAAAAATCAATTACTTCTCCTTCAGCCAATGTAACGATGGCCTTCTTATAGCTCACTTTGCGGCCGGCAAGAACACCCGCCTTGGTGTAGCGCACCTTGAATTTGCCCATCACGTTCATCGTGTTGACTTTCTCAACGTTGACACCATATTGCTTTTCCACCGCTTTCTTGATCTCCACCTTATTGGCATCCGCGTCTACGATAAAGCCGTACTTGCCTTTCTCGTTGAGGGCAGAAACTTTCTCCGTAACCAGTGGCTTCTTCAGGATACTCATGGCTTTTTGTTTAATAAGGTCTCAACTTTGGTGATGGCGCTCTCTACAAAAATGACATTGTCGGCGTTCATCACATCGTAGGTATTGATTTGATCCGCCGTGGTAATCTTTGTGTTGGGGAGGTTCCTTCCCGAACGCACGATGTCCTGATTGTTTTCAGGAAGTACGAGCAAGGTTTTCTTTCCGCCGAGTTTAAGGGCATCAAGCATGCTCACGTACTGCTTGGTTTTTGGCGCCGCGAAGGTAAAATCCTCAAGCACCGCGATCGAGTTGTCTTTCGCCTTGTAGGTGAGGGCCGACCTTCTCGCCAGGTCTTTTACTTTCTTGTTCAGCTTGAAGGAATAGTCACGGGGCACGGGACCAAAAACACGTCCGCCGCCCTTGAACTGAGGGTTCTTGATGTTACCCGCGCGGGCACCACCGGTACCTTTTTGTTTTTTGAGTTTCTTCGATGAGCCGGTGATCTCATTGCGCTGTTTTGCTTTGTGCGTTCCCTGGCGCTGGTTGGCGAGGAAACTCTTTACATCGAGATAAATGGCGTGGTCATTGGGCTGGATGCCAAAAACCTCATCAGAAAGGTTCACCTTTTTACGGGTGTCTTCACCGCTATATTTCAATACCGCGACTTCCATTATTTCTGAAGGATTACAGTTGAATTCTTTGCTCCCGGGACCGAGCCGCTCACAACGATGACATTCTGTTCGGGGAGGATTTTGACGACCTGAAGGTTAAGCAGTTTCACACGGGCATTGCCCATGCGTCCCGCCAGGCGCTTGCCCTTGACGACACGTGAGGCGAAAGAAGCATTACCCATGGAACCGGGGGCGCGCAGCCTGTTGTGCTGACCGTGAGTTTGTCCGCCCACGCCGCTGAATCCATGCCGCTTCACCACACCCTGAAAACCGCGGCCCTTTGAAGTGCCGATGGCATCCACGAAGTCGCCAACCACAAACACGTCCTGCACACGGATCTCCTTGCCCAGTTCAATGATGCCGTCGAATTCTTTGCGGAAATCGCGAAACTCCGCCAACGCTTTCTTTGGCGTCGTGTTCGCTTTCTTGAAATGACCGATCTCGGCTTTTGTGGCGTTCTTCTCCTTCTTTTCACCGAAGGCAAGTTGTACGGCGCGATACCCGTCCGTTTCCTCGTTCCTTACTTGTGTTACGACGCAGGGACCCGCCTCTATCACGGTGCAGGCGATATTCTCGCCCTCGGGGCCGAATACGCTCGTCATTCCTATTTTTCTTCCTATAATGCCAGGCATGGTTGAAACCTTTATATGCTGTTTTTCAGGATTCTGCGCGTTCTTGGCGCAAAAAGGACTGCAAAGATAGGAAATGAAGGATAGTTAACAAATGGGACCTTAAAATTTTCCTCAATACCAGCACGCTGCAAACGGGCTCATGGCCGCTGGTTATGGATGAGAAGGGCATCGCCCCTGACCCCGGCGCCCGAATGGCAAAAATCGTTTATCATTGTCCTGAAAATCGAACTGATGCGCAAAAAAAACACGTTGGCATGGACGTTTCTCTTTCTGACGCTGGTTCTTTTCTTCATTCTCAACGTCTCCATCGGCAGTGTTCGGATTCCCCTTGCCAAAGTTGGTGCCATTTTGCTGGGTGCGCCGGGCGACCATGCGACCTGGGCGGATATCATTTGGGATTTCCGGATGCCTAAGGCAATCACCTGTGTTCTGGCCGGCAGCGCTTTGTCGCTCGCGGGGCTTCAAATGCAGACGCTTTTCCGTAACCCCCTGGCCGGTCCCGACGTGCTCGGCCTGACGTCGGGAGCCAGCCTGGCCGTGTCACTGGTATTCATGGGCGGAGGGATGATCGTAAACTGGGCCGGTCCCTGGGTCGTCGTGATCGCCGCCAGCACCGGCAGTGGAGCGGTCGCCATCGTGATGATGCTCGTCGCGGGCCGCATCCGGGACAATGTATCGTTGCTGATCGTGGGACTGATGGTCGGGGCGGGCACCGCATCTGTGGTGAGTGTACTCCAATATATGAGTCGCGCCGAGGAGATGCAGGTATACCTCATCTGGACGTTCGGTACGCTCGGTGGCATGAGTTGGGTCGAAATCCAGGTGTTGGCGGGGCTCCTTATTATAGGGGCCGCTTTGGCCGTCAGGAACATGAAACCCCTTAACGCATGGCTCCTGGGCGACCAATATGCCCAAAGCCTGGGCGTCAGCCTGGGAAGGTCGCGGCTTCTTATCATCCTTTCCACCGTCTTGCTGACGGGAGGCGTTACCGCTTTCTGCGGGCCGATTGCATTTGTCGGCATTGCGGTGCCGCACCTGGTCCGGATGCTGATCAAAACAAGCAATCATAAAACGGCCATCCCGGGTGTCATGGCCGGAGGGGCGGCGCTGGTGCTGGGCTGCGATATCATCGCGAGGCTGCCCGGGGCTACGCATGTGTTGCCCATCAATGCGATCACGGCCCTCATCGGCGCCCCGGTCGTGATCTGGATCGTGATACAGGGCCGGTCGGTACGCGTTTGATTCTCCCCGCAGGCCAAATGCCTGACATTTTTGCCTTGGTGGTATCCTGAACCGCCGCCTCACGGGAGGATTATTCTGCGCCGATGCGGCGCGCTGGGAAAGTCATTAACTTAATGCCCGGATATGGTTGCCTCAAAAACGGAATACTTAACGACGGACCAACTCTCAGTGGGTTACTCCGCTCCCCGCGGAACGCGTACGCTGTTTGAAAATCTCGATCTCCGGCTGCCGTCCGGAATGGTAATTTGCTTTATGGGCCCCAATGGCATTGGAAAGTCTTCGCTCATCCGAACACTCGCGGGCTTGCAGAGACCCCTTTCCGGCAATGTGCGGATGGCCGGCGGAAACGATCCTTCAAAGCAGGTCGCCGTCGTGCTCACCGACCGGATCTCTGCGCCCAACATGACCGTCTACGATGTCGTTGCTTACGGCCGCTACCCCTACCTGAATTGGAATCTCTCTATGAATGAAAAAGACCACACACAGGTGGAGCAGGCAATCGACCGAGTGCAGATCGGCCACCTCCGCGATGAAAGGGTTTATACCTTGAGCGATGGTCAACTTCAGATGGTCATGATTTCCCGCGCGCTGGCACAAGATACGCCCGTCATACTGCTGGATGAACCGACGGCCCATCTCGACCTCAACAATCGCGTCGAGATCATGAAACTGCTCAAGCATCTTGCCGCAACCACGAACAGATCGGTGCTCGTGGCCACCCACGAACTTGACCTCGCCCTGCAACTCGCCGACCAGATCTGGGTCGCGGGCACGAACAAGGATATTATTACAGGCATTCCTGAGGACCTGGTGCTCGGTGGGACCTTCGATTCAATTTTCCAACTCAAGGGATACGATCTGAAGACCGGGAAAGTGCGCCACGAGATCAACAAGGCAACCACAGTTCAATTGACCGGCGAAGGATACGAGTACCTCTGGACGAAGAACGCAATTGAGAGAAATGGTTATGCGGTCGTGGGTGAAGGTGGTGCGGTACAGATCCACATCGAACGCAACGGCGAAGAAATCAGATGGCATGCAAACGAAGCGGGCCATCAGCGGCAGTTCAAGACGATCGGCGAGTTGATCGATTCGCTTTGATCAAACGTTTGCAAATCGACACCGGTAAGTTTTTCGAATCCTTTTACAAATTCGTTTGGCACGCATTTGTTAGTTTGCAGCCTTAAATCAACCCAATTATGTTCGATCTTTCTTCTCTTTTTCCATATGAATTTGATTCCAGGTACAGCAAACCCGTTGCGTATTTCTCGATGGAATTTGCTGTTGATCAACCTCTAAAAATCTACAGCGGTGGCCTGGGCTTTCTCGCCGGATCACACCTTCGCAGTGCATACCAGTTGAAGCAAAACATGATCGGCATCGGTATCCTTTGGAAGAAGGGCTACTATGACCAGGAGCGAAATCAGGATCAGACATTGCGCGTAAGTTTCCGAGACAAAGACTACCATTTTCTAACCGATACCGGGATACTGTTTCCCATCACCATCCACGGCGCGCGTGTCTATGTGAGGGCTTACCTTCTCAAGCCGGAGGTATTCCAAACCGTGCCGCTTTTTCTGTTGACAACGGACATTCCCGAGAACGATTACCTCGCGCAAACCATCAGCCACCGGCTGTATGATCCGAATGAAACGACGCGGATCGCGCAATCGATACTACTCGGGGCCGGCGGGGCCAAACTACTCGATATTCTCGGGAGGGATACGGACATCTATCACATGAATGAAGGTCATGCGCTGCCCTTGTGTTTCTACCTGCTGGACAAACACAAGGATATCGACGAAGTCCGGAAGCGGGTAGTTTTCACCACACACACGCCGGAAAAAGCCGGAAACGAAGAGCATAGCATGCCGTTATTGAACAACATGTCATTCTTCAACGGACTTACGCCGGAACAAGTGAAAGCCTGTGTAGCCCCCGAGAATGGTGTGCTGAATTACACGTTGTCGGCGCTACGCCTTGCCAAGCGCGCCAATGGCGTATCCCAACTCCACGGCGAGGTTGCGCGCAAGATGTGGAATGGCTACGATGGCATTTGCGAGATCACCGCCATCACAAATGCCCAGGACAGCGTGTACTGGAGTGACGAACAACTGGGGACGGCCCTGACCGGTAACGATGATGCCGCGCTGACAGAAAGGAAGAAGGAACTCAAGCGAAAGCTCTTCAGGGTTGTCGCCAACCAAACCGGAAAACTCTTCGACGAAAATGTCCTCACCATCGTGTGGGCGCGCCGTTTCGCGGCCTATAAGCGCGCAAACCTCATCCTGGCGGACTTCAACCGGTTTTTGAAGATCGCGAACAATAAGAAACAGCCCGTACAAATTATCTGGGCGGGCAAGCCCTACCCGGAGGACTTTGGCGCGATCAACCTTTTTAACGAGATCTATTGGAAAACCAAGGAACTGCCCAACTGTACGGTTGTAACGGGCTATGAACTTTGGCTGTCAGGCCATCTCAAAAAGGGATCTGACCTGTGGTTGAACAATCCCAAGCTTTATCATGAAGCATCAGGCACGTCCGGGATGACAGCGGCTATGAATGGCTCCCTCAATGTGTCAGTGCCCGACGGATGGGTGCCGGAGTTCGCGCAGCATGGCAAGAACAGTTTTCTCATCACCACGGCTGATCAATCCCTTTCGCAGGAGGAGCGTGACAAGCGGGAAGCACAAAATCTCCTCGATCTCCTGGAGCACGAAGTGATACCCATGTACTATGAGCGGCCGGATGCGTGGTTACAGATGATGAAGGCAAGCATGCGGGACGTATTGCCGTTCTTTGACGCCCGGCGCATGGCCGATGAATACTACCAAAAGCTCTACCTTTTCGAATCTGAGCGGAAGAACGGCGTTCGCAAAGAAGCGCACGCAGCGGTCCACGCCAGCCACGCTTAGGTTTTGGGCGTCGCGCCCGGGCTGAGTTGCTCAGGGATTCTTTGGAAGGGCGGCCGGGATGATATAGATTCACGCCATCAAACAACTGATGGTTCATGGCCGCTACAACAACACAACGCCGGTTGACGGAAATTTGGGTTTATCCCGTTAAATCGCTCGGGGGCATTCGAATGGCTTCGGCGGTTTTGCTTCCGAAAGGGCTTCAGTATGACCGCCGATGGATGCTCCTGAACGAACAAGGTGAATTCATGACGCAGCGCGCATACCCTTCCATGGCGCTGTTTCAACCTTCGATAGATGGCGGCGTGATGACCATCGCAAGAAAGGACAGCCCGGCATCAACACATTTTGACATTGAAGAACCTACCCCGGGGTCGACTTTCACGGCCCGTATCTGGAACGACGAAGTGGACGTCGCCGAGGTGAATGAATCCGTCAGTCGTTGGTTCTCCGAACAAATGGGAATTCAATGCCGCCTGGTGCGTTTTCCGGAGAACAATCCCCGGCCGGTAGACAAGCGTCACAAGATCAATGACGACCACGTCAGCCTTGCGGATGCGTACCCTTTCCTGATTATCGGCCAGGCTTCCCTCGACGACCTCAACGCGCGCCTCGAGGTTCCGGTACCCATGAACCGGTTCCGGCCGAACTTCGTCTTTGGTGGAGGCGCCCCGTTCGAAGAAGACAATTGGGGCGAATTTTCAATCGGCGAAGCGCGGTTTGTGGGCGTAAAACTTTGCGAACGCTGTACCATGCCCACGGTCGACCAGAACACAGGACAAAAAGGCGCGGAACCCCTGGCCACACTTTCAACGTTCAGAAAAAAAGACAACAAGGTTTTGTTTGGTCAAAACATAATTGCCCTGGGTTCCGGGGGTCAGGTGGCCGAAGGGGATCATATTGAGTTGCGATGACATGACGTTTCTTTACCTGAAGGCGGTTCACATCATTTTTATCGTTACCTGGTTCGCCGGTATCTTTTACATGCCGCGTTTGCTTATTTACATCACGGAAGCCCTTGAGAAACCCGAGCCAGAGAGGTCCGTCCTGACCCAACAGCTTACGGTAATGGCCTCGCGCTTATGGTATGGCATCACGTGGCCCTCAGCTGTAGTCACGCTGGGGATGGGAACTGCCCTTATTGTTGAAAACCCCGGGTGGTTGCAGTACGGATACATGCACGTCAAGTTGTCGCTTGTTTTACTACTTTATGGATACCACTTTACGCTACAGCATATTTTCAACCTACTTAAGAAACGTATTGCCCGATACACGTCCCAACAATTGCGCGTATGGAATGAAGTCGCTACCCTCTTTCTCATCGCCATCGTCTTCATTATCGTGTTGAAGGACGCGCTGAGCATGATCTGGGGTATCGCGGGCCTAATCGCTGTGATGCTACTGATATTGATTGGAATTAAGATTTACAGGAGGACACGAAAATGAAAACTAATCGAACGCTAACCGCAATCCTTGCCGTAATCATGGCCGGGCTTTCCTACTCATGTATCGAACAAAAGGACGTCCCGCTTCCCATTCTCGGGCCGAGGGAAGCTGCGGGCAATGACACCATCTACCATACGATCGGCCCCTTCAGCTTCGTCGATCAGGACAGTGCCACCGTGACCAACGAAACATTCGACAACAAGATCTATGTGGCAGATTTTTTCTTTACGTCTTGCCGCACAATCTGCCCGATCATGAAGACCCAGATGGTGCGGGTTTATCAAGCCACAGAAGATGACCCGGAAGTGATGTTGTTGTCACACACCATCGACCCGACGTACGATACGGTCGCGTTGTTGCACGACTTTGCGGAACGCCTCGGCGTAAGCAGCACCAAATGGCGCTTTGTCACCGGTGAACAGGAAGCCATTTATGAAATTGCGCAGAAAAGTTATTTCGCGACGGCGATGGAAGACGACACCGAGCCGGATGGCTTCATCCACAGCGGTGCTTTTTTATTGATCGACAAAGAACGGCGTATCCGGGGAAAGTATGACGGAACGGTAAGCGAAGACGTCGATCGCCTCATTCGAGACATCGGGAAATTAAAGGCGGAATATGAGTAGGTTCGAAAGCCGGAACCTCAAAGCGCCAGGCCATAAGCAAAACGCACATCGGTTTCCTGCATTTTGCGCTGTCATCCTGGCCCTTTGCATCGCGCTTTCCAATTGTACGCGTGCGGGTGATGACAGGCGTACGCCGAAGTTTACCCAATACTATAATCGCGGCGAACAACTCTATCTCACGCATTGCAGCAATTGCCACCAAAAGGATGGCACCGGTCTTGGGCGCCTTTACCCTCCATTGAACAAGTCGGACTACATGAGCCGCCAGTTTAACGATGTTCTCTGTCTCATGCGCTATGGAATAGCTGGGGAAATTACGGTGAACGGCCTCGATTTCAATCATCCGATGCCCGGCATTCCGCGGCTGACGGATCTTGAGATCGCCGAGATCGCCACCTACATCTACAACACCTGGGAACACGACAAGGGCATCGTAGAAGTTAAGGACGTCACGATCATCCTGCGGGATTGCAACCCGACTGAAGCGCCATAGAAGGTGCTCGTGAACGTTCCGGAAAATCGAAAGCGGTCCCCGGTACATCTGCCTCAGCCTTTTGTTCAAATAGCGCGCAGGAATTTTTCCGCATTTTTTCATAACTTGATTCGTTCAACGCTGATCCTGGATGAAAGAACAAAAATCGCTCGTCGAGGCATATCGCAATACCGACCTGAACGCCCGCCAGGCGGCCCTGGCCACTGTGGTGCGCGTCAGAGGCTCGTCATACCGCAGCCCCGGCGCGCGTATGCTTATCACCGATGACGGAAAGTGGGTCGGCTCGATAAGCGGAGGCTGCCTCGAAGGAGACGCCTTGCGCAAAGCCCGGCAGGTCATGATCAGCGGGAAGCCGCTTACGGTCACCTATGACACAAGCGAAGAAAGCAACCAGCACCTGGGTATCGGCCTGGGCTGCAACGGCATCATCGACGTCCTCATTGAGCCTTTGGCGGGCCATACGGACACGAACCCGATTGATCTCTTTGAGCAATTGGTCTCGAGCGACGAACCCGTGGCCCTTGCCACCGTTTTTGCTTCGTCCCGATTCACGGGCGAAAAACTTCTTATCAATGCAGAAGGACAGGCGCAGGCGAATTTTTCGTCAACGGAACTCACCGAGGTTGTTGTCCACGATCTTCAAAACGTCTTCGAAAGCAAGCGATCCGAGGCGCGTGAGTACGTCGTTGACGGTGAAAAGATCTCGGTCTTCCTGGAACTTATCCAGCCCGCCATCCGGGTCATTATTTTCGGGGGTGGATTTGACGCCCGGCCTGTGAGTCAGCTCGCCAAGGCATTGGGATGGCACGTGAGCATCACCGATGAATGTGTTGCCCATATCGCGCCGCTCTTTTTTCCTTCCGCGGACAAGCTTTCACTGTGCCAGCGGGAATTCGTCGACCGGGAGTTCGCCGTCACACCTTACACCGCTTGCATCCTGATGTCTCACAACTACGAATACGACAAGGATGTCCTCAGGAAAATCATGCGATCCGAGGCACCGTATATTGGCATACTCGGACCGCGAAAACGATTCGACAAGATGCTGGCGGAGTTTGCCGCAGAAGGAATTCATCCGACTGCCAACGACCTTCAACGCATTCACTCGCCGATCGGGTTGGACATCGGGGCCGAAGCGCCCGACGAAATCGCGGTAAGCATCGTGGCGGAAATTCAGGGTAAGTTTTCAAACCGATCAGGTGGATTTCTAAAATACCGCAGCGGGCCGATTCACCAACGTGAACCCGGGGGCGACGATGTATTCAAGCAAATCCACCTTTCACCGACATCGTCATCACAAAAAGCAAAACCATGAAGCCGATCCTGTCTTTCCTTGCGATATTGCTATTCTCATTCAACAGCGCGGGCGCGCAGGACGTCCAACAGCGGATCAACGAACAGGTATGGCTTCCTTTCATGAAAACGTTCAGCGAACGCGACGCGGAAGGTTTCATAGCCCTCCATTCGCGTGACGCCGTACGCTCACCGCGCGACGCGAAAATAGTCCTCGACCGAGACGAATATTATCAGCGGTACGCCAAGGGGAGCGAACGCGCCCGCGCCGCAGGCATCAAGGTAGACCTCGACTTGCGCTTCACGGAACGCATTGCCTCGAACGACCTTGCCGTTGAGGTTGGTATCTATAAAACGACTTACACCACGCCGGAGGGCACAACGAGCGACCACTATGGCAGATTTCACGTTGTGCTGCGCAAGGAAAACGGCGCCTGGAAAATTCTCGTCGATACCGACTCGACGGAAGGCGGCACCATTTCAGAGAAAGATTACCTGGCCGCCTCCCCCATTCAATGACGGCGGGTGCTTCCTGCGGGATCATTATCCTGGCCGCGGGCGCCTCGACGCGGATGGGCACCTCAAAACAAATGCTGATCATTAACAACGAACCACTGCTGGTCAGAACAGTGCGTGAAGCCCTTGCGTCGCAAGCTGCCTTCACAACGGTGGTACTGGGGGCACAGGCGTCGGCGCATGCGCGTCTTCTTCAAACCGTGAAGGTCGACACGGTGGTAAACGCGAACTGGGAACAGGGAATTGGCAGTTCCATCAAGGCAGGTGTCATGCGGGTGATGCGGAAAAGACCTGACGCCGAGACGATCATTGTCGTTGCGTGCGACCAACCGTACCTTGACAAAGCCCACCTCGATAAACTGATCGCCCAACATTCGGCGTCCGGGAAAGAGATCGTCGCATCGGCGTATGCCGGAACGCACGGCGTCCCCGCGCTGTTCGCGAGCACCCTGTTTGATGCCTTGTTGCAGATACCCAATACCGAAGGCGCAAAAAAGATTATCCGCTCGAATCCCGGCAAGGTCGCCGCGGTGGATTTTCCACTCGGAGAAGTGGACCTTGACACCCCCGGCGACCATCACAACTTCAATCAAAAATAAAGTCATGAAATTTGCTATCACATTCCTGTTTGCGACCCTGTGTCTTCCCGGGGAGGCCCAACAACGTTTTCATCAGGCCACCCTTCACGCGCGCGACTCCATTCTTGCCTTGATGCAGGCGAGCATGATTCCCGGATTGTCGGTGACCGTCTCCGTGGAGGGTGAAACAGTTTGGTCGGAGGGGTTCGGTTTCTCCGATCTTGAACAAAAAGTGAAGGTCGACCCAGCTCGGACACGCTTCAGGATCGGCAGCATTTCAAAATCACTCACGGCCGCAGGTTTGGGCAGACTTTATGAAAATAACAAGATATTCCCTGACTCGTCGATCTACTTCTACCTTCCCGATTATCCACGGCTGAAATACAGACCCACGGTACGCCAGGTGGCGGGGCACATCGGCGGCGTTCGCCATTACCGGGGCAATGAATTTTTCATCGCCTCGCACTATCGCACGGTTCAGGAAGGGCTCGGCATTTTTAAAAACGACACCTTGTTGTTTCCGCCCGGCACAAAGTATCAATACAGCAGTTATGGCTACAACCTTGTCAGTGCAATCCTCGAGAAGGCTGCGGGAACGGACTTCCTCTCGTTCATGAACAAAGAGGTATTCGATCCGCTCGAGTTGAACCACACCAGCGCAGATGTCACGATAGCATCATCGACTACCGGGCGCGATGCTATGATCTCCGGAACCGACGATGGGTCAACGCGCCTTACGTGGACAACAGCTACAAATGGGCAGGGGGCGGCTTCATCTCAACCTCAGAGGATATTTGTCGATTCGGGAACGCGATGCTCGGGTCGGACTATCTGAATCAGGAAACGATCACGGAACTTATCCGTTCGCAGCACCTCAGCGATGGTTCGCCGACGGGTTATGGCATGGGTTTCGGTTCCGGGAAGGACATGAACGGACACGCCTACTTTGGCCACACAGGAGGATCGGTTGGTGGCACCTCGCACCTCCTCATCTACCCGGAGGAACAAATTGTCGTTGTCATTCTCACCAACCTGAGCAGTGCCCGGCTTCGACAGATGGCCTACCACATAGCACGCCTCTACATGGAATAGGTACCAACAAAAAAGCCATCCCGTTTAGGCATGGCTTTTTTTGATGCATTCATGAATCTCCCTATACTTTGATCTCTACGTCCACGCCGCTGGGCAATTCGAGCTTCATCAAAGCATCCACCGTTTTGGCGCTGTTGCTGTAGATGTCAACGAGTCGCTTGTAGGTGCAGAGTTGAAACTGCTCGCGTGATTTCTTGTTCACGTGGGGCGAACGAAGCACGGTAAACTTTTCCTTTTCCGTGGGAAGCGGAATGGGACCGCTTACGACGGCGCCGGTTGCCTTAACCGCCCTGACAATCTTCTCCGAAGATTTGTCCACCAGGTTGTGGTCGTAAGACTTGAGCTTGATTCTGATTTTTTGGTTCATCTTTTCTGCGTTAGGAGATCGTCTAAATCCTAGATCTAAAGCCTTGTTTTAATTATTTGGCGAGCGCTGCTCCTTTTACGTCCTCAATTACCTTCTCGGCCAGGTTCTTCGGCACCGCGGCATAGTGCGAGAATGTGAGCGACGCGGAAGCACGTCCCGATGTGATGGTCCTAAGGTCTGTCACATAGCCGAACAGTTCGGCAAGCGGAACATCGGCTTTGATCACCTGTGCACCCCCGCGGCTGTCCATTCCTTTCATGAGGCCCCTTCTGCGGTTGAGGTCACCGGTTACGGAACCGGTATACTCGTCCGGAGAAAGCACTTCCACCGACATGATCGGCTCGAGAAGCTGAGGACCCGCCTTCTTCGCGGCCTCCTTGAATCCGATACGCGCCGCCAATTCAAACGACAGCGAGTCAGAGTCCACATCGTGGAACGATCCGTGGAAAAGGCGCACCTTCATCGAATCGATCGGATATCCTGCCAGCGGGCCGTTCACCATGGCCTGCTCAAATCCTTTTTGCACGGCAGGAATGAATTCCCTCGGGATCACACCACCGACGATGTCGTTCACAAATTCCAGCCCTTCCTTGCCATCCTCACGGGGTCCGATCTCAAACACGATATCGGCAAACTTGCCACGACCACCGGTCTGCTTCTTATACACTTCCTTGTGTTCAACGCTTCCGGTGAGGGCTTCTTTATACGCAACCTGCGGCGCACCCTGGTTGATCTCCACTTTGAACTCGCGCTTGAGGCGGTCGATGATGATCTCGAGGTGGAGTTCTCCCATACCGCGCAGGATCGTCTGACCTGTTTCCTGGTCCGTATTCACGCGGAGCGTAGGATCTTCCTCGACGAGTTTTGAGATCGCCATGCCGAGCTTGTCGGCGTCAACCTGCTTTTTCGGCTCGATGGCGTAACCGATCACCGGTTCAGGGAACACCATCGACTCCAGCACGACCTTGCGTTTTTCGTCGCAAAGCGTGTCGCCGGTCTTGATGTCCTTGAAACCAACAACGGCGCCAATATCTCCACAAGGGAGCCTTTCAACCTGGTTCTGCTTGTTGGCGTGCATTTGGAACACACGCGAAATCCTTTCCTTGTTTCCCGAACGGGTGTTGTAAATATACGATCCCGACTCCAGGACACCCGAGTAAGCGCGGATAAAGCAAAGCCGCCCAACGAACGGATCGGTCGCGATCTTGAAGGCGAGCGCGGCGAACGGTTCCTTCTCATCCGGCTTGATCGATATGTCGTTGCCGGTGTCGGGGTCGGTGCCGATAATATTTTCCTTGTCGAGCGGTGACGGAAGGAGTTCCATCACATAGTCGAGCATGGTTTGCACTCCTTTGTTCTTGAACGACGAGCCACAAACCATGGGAACGATCTTCATATCGATGGTTGCTTTGCGTAGCGCGGTGAGGATCTCCTGTTCGGTAATGGAACTCGGATCCTCGAAGAACTTTTCCATCAGGGATTCGTCATACTCGGCGACCGCTTCCAGGAGTTTTTCACGGTATTCGTGAACCTCCTCCTTCATGTCCTCCGGAATCGGCACAACCTCATAGGTCATTCCTTTATCCTGCTCGTTCCAGATGATGCCCCTGTTGTTGACCAGGTCGACAACACCACGGAAATGCTCCTCGGCGCCAATGGGCAACTGGAGGGCTACCGCGTTGCTGCCGAGCTTTTCCTTTACCTGCTTGCAGACATCGAGGAAATTAGCGCCCGCGCGGTCCATCTTATTGACAAAACCGATGCGTGCCACCTTGTAATTGTCGGCCAGACGCCAGTTCGTCTCGGACTGAGGTTCAACGCCGTCGACCGAGCTGAAGAGGAAGACCAGTCCGTCGAGAACGCGAAGCGAACGGTTCACTTCAACGGTAAAGTCGACGTGACCGGGCGTGTCGATAATATTGACGTGATATTTCTTGTCGCGGTATGGCCAGTAAACCGTCGTTGCCGCGGAGGTGATGGTGATCCCCCGCTCCTGCTCCTGCTCCATCCAGTCCATGGTCGCCGCACCTTCGTGTACTTCACCAAGTTTGTGGCTTACACCAGAGTAGTAAAGAATGCGCTCGGTCGTGGTGGTTTTCCCCGCGTCGATGTGCGCCGCAATACCAATGTTTCTGGTAAATCTTAGGTCTCTTGCCATTTATGTATGCGAAAAAAAAATTAGAATCTGAAATGTGAGAATGCCTTGTTGGCTTCCGCCATGCGGTGGGTATCGTCCTTCTTCTTGATGGCAGCACCTTCACCCTTGGAAGCCGCGATGATCTCGGCGGCCAGTTTATCCATCATCGTTTTCTCGCCGCGCATCCGCGAATAATCGATAAGCCATTTGATGCTGAGGTTGACCTTGCGTTCCGGGCGAATTTCCACGGGAACCTGGAAAGTAGCGCCACCCACGCGGCGGCTCTTTACCTCAACGGCGGGTGTCAGGTTGCTCATGGCACGCTTCCAGACTTCCAGGCCGTTTTCGTTGGCCTTCTTTTCCACCAGGGCGATGGCGTCGTAGAAGATGCTGTAGGCAACGCTCTTCTTGCCCCTTTCCATCAGGTAGTTCACAAACTTCGTCACCAAAGTGTCATTGAACTTCGGGTCAGGAAGAAGGTATCTCTTTTTAGGTTTTGTTTTTCTCATGGCTTAACTCCGATTATTTCTTTGCAGCAGCGGCACCTTCTTTAGGCCGTTTCGCGCCGTACTTGGACCTGGCTTGCTTCCGACCGTTGACGCCAGCTGTGTCGAGGGCGCCACGGATGATGTGATAGCGAACACCGGGCAGGTCTTTTACCCTGCCGCCACGGATCAGCACGATCGAGTGTTCCTGAAGGTTATGGCCTTCGCCGGGGATGTAGGCGTTGACTTCTTTACCGTTGGTAAGGCGGACCCTCGCCACCTTCCGCATGGCGGAATTCGGCTTCTTCGGCGTCGTCGTGTACACGCGCGTACATACGCCCCTGCGCTGCGGGCAGGAATCCAGGGCTGGTGACTTGGACTTGAAAGTCAGCCTGGTACGTCCCTTCCTTACAAGTTGTTGAATGGTAGGCATTTATATTCTCAATTTTTAACCTTCGAAATTTTAGGACTGCAAAGGTATTTAAAGTAACAGAGGTTCCAAAGTTGTTTAAAAAGAATTTGTTCGCTCCCGAGGCCCTGCAGCGAACCATTCACAGGAATGACGAAACGCATGCAAAATGACCCATAATTGGCTTATTGTCAGTGCGTTATGCCTCTCCCATGGCCCCGCCAAAATTCATTGGAAACTTCGGCATATCCTCGGTTCGCTTGATCGGACCAAAGGCGTTCTCGTACTTCTCGATATTGTCTTTGAGGGCGAGCAGGAAGCGTTTCGCATGCTCCGGCGTAATCACAATTCGCGCCTTCACCTTCGCCTTGGGGACGCCGGGCATCAGGCGAATGAAATCGATCACAAACTCGCTGTTAGAGTGTGCGATCATCGCGAGGTTCGAATAGATGCCTTCAGCAATCTCCTCCGTCAGTTCAATGTTGATCTGATTTTGCGGTTGCTGGGGGGTTGGTTTTTCCTTTTTTTCGTCTGCCATAAACTTTAAGGGTAAAGCGACTCACTCTATTTGGTAATCCATGGGGTCTGTCCCGCGATCCGGCGACGATGTCAGCCGAGTTGCGTTCAGCCGATCCCGCATGGGATCACGATCATTTAATCCGCCCAAAAAACAATAGTCATTAATCAACGGTACTCGATTCCCCAATGATTAATGACTATTGCCTCATAGACGACGGCGATCAGGGCTGAAGCTCCTTCTCGCGGTCCCTCGCCCTGGCTTCTTCGCTCGCCAGCGCATCGTATTCATCCTTATGTGTAACGAGAATGTCGTTGAATGCCCGCTGACCGGTACCGGCAGGGATCAGGTGTCCGACGATCACGTTTTCTTTCATACCCATGAGGAAGTCGGTTTTTCCGCGGATGGCCGCTTCGCTAAGTACTTTGGTTGTCTCCTGGAAAGAGGCAGCCGACAGCCAACTCTCGGTTTTCAGCGACGCCTGGGTAATCCCCTGAAGGGTCGGTCTTGACACCGCAGCGAGTGCATCCCTGACTTCAACCAGGCGCTGATCTTTCCGGCGGAGTTGCGAGTTCTCATCGCGGAGTTCGCGCGCGGTAATGATCTGACCGGCCTTCATAGCCTGTGACTCGCCGGCGTCGACGACCACTTTCTTGTCGATCACGAGGTCGTTCTCTTCCCTGAATACAAACTTGTCAACGTATTCACCCGGCAGGAACGTCGTGTCACCCGGATCGATGATCTCGACCTTCTGCATCATCTGGCTCACAATCGCCTCGATGTGCTTGTCGTTGATCTTCACACCCTGCAGGCGGTATACTTCCTGAATTTCGTTCACCAGGTATTCCTGTACGGCCGTAGGGCCTTTGATCAGGAGGATATCCGAAGGGGTGATCGAACCATCCGACAAGGGCTGACCCGCCTTCACAAAGTCGTTGTCCTGAACGAGAATGTGCTTCGACAGCGGCACGAGGTAGCGCTTCTGAACGCCATCCCGTGACTCGATGAAGATCTCACGGTTACCGCGCTTAATTCCTCCATAGGTGACCACGCCGTCGATCTCGCTGACCACAGCAGGGTTCGACGGATTTCTCGCTTCAAAGAGTTCCGTCACGCGCGGGAGCCCCCCGGTAATGTCGCGCGACTTGCCCATCGTTCTGGGGATCTTCGCCAGCACCTGGCCCGCTTTGATCTTTTCACCTTCGTCCACCGCGAGGTGCGCACCCACGGGTATATTGTATCCTTTGGAATCGTTTTTCCCTTTGACGACCACGGCAGGGTTCTTGGTCTTGTCGCGCGTCTCGGTGATCACTTTTTCACGGTGACCCGTCTGCTCATCCGATTCCTCCTTGAAGGTCACGCCTTCGATAATCGACTCATACTCGATCACGCCGTCGAACTCGGAAAGAATTACGGCGTTGTACGGATCCCAGAAGCAAAGTTCCTCACCCTTCTCGACCTTCTGCCCATCCTTCACCTTGAGGAATGCGCCGTAAGGAACGTTATTGGAAATAAGAACCCTGTTCTTTTCCTTATCCACAATTCTTATTTCACCCGTACGGCCCATAACGACGCGCACCGGGTTATTCTCATTGTCTGTAGTTTCAATGATACGGATACCTTCGAACTCGACTGTACCGGGGAACTTCGCCCTGATATTTGCTTCTACCGCGATATTTGATGCCGTACCACCGACGTGGAACGTACGCAGGGTAAGCTGGGTACCCGGTTCACCGATCGACTGCGCTGCAATGACGCCCACAGCCTCACCGGCCTGCACCATCTTGCCCGTAGCGAGGTTGCGGCCATAGCACTTCGCACATCCGCCGATCTTGGACTCACAGGTCAACAGCGAACGAATCTCAACCTCTTCGATGCTCGTTTCCTCGATCTTGCGGGCGATCTCTTCCGTGATCTCCTGGTTTGCGTCGATGATCAACTGATCATTGATCGGATCAAACACGGCATGCACCGTCACCCGGCCAACGATCCTTTCCGACAATGGCTCTACGATATCCTCGTTGTCCTTGAGCGAAGTCACCTTCAGACCGCGAAGCGTGCCGCAATCATCCTCTGTAATCACGAGGTCGTGCGCCACATCAACGAGCCTGCGCGTCAGGTAGCCGGCGTCAGCGGTTTTCAATGCCGTATCCGCAAGACCTTTACGCGCACCGTGCGTCGAGATAAAGTACTCCAACACGTCGAGGCCTTCCTTGAAGT
>CAZKBK010000058.1:0-20816 GCA_964551035.1 uncultured Roseivirgaceae bacterium
TGCCGCCGCACATCCCAGTTAAACCTGGGGTGGCCGAGCTTGCCGAGGCCGGTGTCGAATTGCGAATTACGAATGGGAAGGGCGGGGTGGAATTGAGGAGTGGGCGTGACGTAATCCCCATGCCCAATACCTAATACCCTGGTACCAAATTTTCCCTGCCGCTCACGTCAGGCCGTTGTAGATGGCAAACTTCACCAGACCGATGGTACTTTTGCAGCCCGTTTTGTGCAGGAGGTTTGCGCGGTGGTTGTCAACCGTCTTCTTGCTGATGAACAACTGGTCGGCAATTTCGCCGCTGGTGAGTTCCTTCACGATCAGCTTGAGGATCTCGTGTTCGCGTGAAGTAAGGGGACCGGCCTGCGGGATTTTGTTTTCATTCTTCATGATCTTCAGGATCACCGGCAGGATCTCCTGCGAATAATAGGTTCCGTCGCTCATGATCCGGCCGATGGCCTGTAGCAACTCGCCCCGTCCCGAGTTTTTCACAATATATCCGTCTGCCTCCGCGCTGATACTCTCCTTGATCATGAACGGGTCATGATACATGCTGAGCATCAACACCTTCACGGCAGCATGGCGTTGTTTCACCGTCCGGCAGAGGTCAATTCCGTTCATTGCCGGCATGCTGATGTCGGTGATAAGCAAATCGTAGGCGCCCGGACCGGCATCGAGGGCCTTCAGCGCGGCGGCACCATCGTTCACTTCCTTGGTCACCTGGAAATCGGGGTCGTCGGCCAGCATGCTCTTGATGCCGTCGATCACGAGTTGATGGTCGTCGGCGATCATAATCCGGGTTGAAAGGTGCCGCGCTTCCATTATGCGTCGATAGGTACCAGGAGTTGAATCGTCGTGCCCTGGTCGGCGGCGGAATCGATCTTCAGGGATCCGCTGATCAGCCTTGTGCGGGCGATTACATTCTTCCATCCGATGCCCTGTGAATCGCTGACCTTGTCTGCACTCATCCCGCGGCCATTGTCGCGGATGAGCAACTCGAGCCGGTTGTTAAGCTCGCCGATGGTGATACTGATCTTCGTGGCTCCGGCGTGCCGGAGCATGTTGTTCAATATTTCCTGGATGATGCGGTAGACGGACAACTGGTGGTTCACCGGCACCTTATCCGCTTGCAGGTCATCGGTCTTACCATCGACCACGATGTGCACCCCTCCGGCGTCGTTTATCCGGTCGGCGGTCTCGACAATCGCCTTGATCAGGCCGAGCCTCAATTCGTGGGGGATCAGGTTGTGGGAAATGTTTCTGACCTCGTTCACCGTTTCATCCAGCAGGGCGGCGACGGAATTAATGTCGTTCCGTGCGGGCGCTTGCACCTCTTCGCCGATCCTGCTCAACAACATTTTCTGAACGGCGAGCTTTTGGCCGATGCTGTCGTGCAGGTCGCGACCGATACGAACCCGTTCATGTTGTTCACTGAGAAAGATCGCGTTGTTCAGCTTCTGTTCTTCTTCCGTCCGCCATTTCAACCGGTTCCACCGGTGCAAGGCATAAAAGGCGACAAGGGCCAGGATCGCGAGGCTGATGACGCTGTACATGATCCGTTCCTTCCGCGTTTGCGCCAGCTCGGCGAGCGCGACCTTCAGGTCGGCTTCCTCCTTGGCTGCCTGCAGCCTGAGGATTTCGTTTTCCTTCATGGCGGTCTCATATTTCACTTCCACTTCAGCCATGCGGTTTGCGTTTGCCCGCGAGAATTGTTCCTCCAGGATCGCGGCCATCCGGGTACTGTATTCGAGTCCTTTCCGCGTATCATTCATCATGTAGGACACGATGGCGGCATTCCTGAACACATCGCTCGCATAGAATTCTATTTCCGGGTCTAGTCGCACGAGCGACAGCCCGCGCTCCAGGTACGGGACCGCCTTTTCGGGCTGACTCTTTTGGATGTAAATGCCGGCGACCTGCGCGCTAACGTTCATCAAAAACTTCTCCGGCAGGGCCAGGTCCCTGTCATTGTTGAGAATTTCAAGATTGAAACTCAAGGCCTCGTCATACCGCCGCACCAGGGTAAGGGTATTGGCCAGGTTGCTGATGAGGTCGTAGTATTGCCGCAGGTAGCCGCGGTTTTTGGCGATGGTGATCCCTTCGCGATACTGTTTTTCCGCTTCGTCATAGCGTTGCAGGTGCGTCAGGCAGATCCCTATGTTGTTATAAGACGTCGAGGCATGGCTCAACAGCGCGGGATCATCCAGTCGCAAGCCGAGTGCTTTTCGGTGGTATTCCAGCGCCTTTTCGTATTGCCCCAGTTCCTGGTAAATAAGTCCGATGTTGTTAAACGGCACACTCGCGGAAATTCTAAGGTTTTCTTCAAGGGTTTCATTGACCTTCATCACTTCGAAAAAATACTCCAGCGCACGCTGGTATTGTCCCTTGTTCCAGGCATTCATGCCCAGCCCGTTCAGTAATTTGACGGAAAGGTCCGGGAATCCGTATTCGACGCTGAGGCGATACCCTTTGTCAAAATAGAAGTGGCCCGAATCCCGGTTGCCCGTTACATCGTGGTAGATTCCCTTAAGCCGCAACACATCCACCAAACTGTAACGAAGGTTTCCGGATTCGGCAATCGCTTCTGCCTCACCGATGACGGCGACGGCCTTTTCAGATTCATTAAAGATATAGTGAAAAGCCAGTTCGCGAAGAACCGTTAACCTGACCGAATCGTCGTCAACGCTGTTTACCACACGCGCGAGACTGTCGATACGCGGACTTTGGGCAAGGGATGCACTTACGCCTGCCGCCGAGGCAAGTAAAACAACAGCCAACCTGATAGACATCAACGATACTCTATTACAATATCATTGAGATAATAATAAGGAAAAGTACGGGAATACGAAAGGAGGCGCCAAAAACAAGGCCAGATCGGGGAAATTAACGGCCTTCAGGGACCGCCTCCGTGATGCGAATCTTTACGGCAACCAGCCCTCTATACGCGAATTTCCCCTGAGGCTGTAATTAAGGACGATGGGCCTGCCCTCGTACCGGACCACCGCGTCGTGGTCCAGGCTGATCAGTTCGATCATTTTGGTGGGGCCAAGGGCGATCACCGACTGATCTTTTACCGACTCACACCAGACCTTTTTGGCCGTAACGCCGCTGAGGTCGAGGGTGCAATTGCCGCGGATGCCGCGGATAAGGAGTTTACGGCACACGCCGCGGAACGAAACCAGTCCTTCACCTTCCAGGGTGATCTCCACGGTACTCTTGCCGCAATAAACCAGCCCGGACAGGTTGAAAGTGCCCTTCGCGACGAATTTTACGTCCCCGTAGTTGCCAATAACGATAGAATCGTCGTTATGATCGCCAATGAATTCAATCTTTCTTGTGGCATCCTTTGTCTTTACGAGTGGCGTCATGAGCGGTGAGATTAGTGGTTGTCCGGGCCAATGCGACCTGAACAAAAAAAAACACCGCTTTCAGGGAAGGCAATAAGTAAAGGGAAAATATAAAAAATAAACGGCCGCTTATCGATACAACTTATTGACAATCTGTAAACTACAACGGAGTGGCTGGCATAAAAATATCAATGGAATATCACTCGTTTGCGGATGGCACCGTCCGGATCTGCATGATCTTCCCCTCAAATTCCTCATTGGGAAGAATGGATTTGCTCTTAACCCTGTTTTTGTAGGCGTAGATCGTATTGACAGAATAGCCCAGGATTCGCGCAATTTTCTCGGCGTCGTGAATCCCCAGCCGGATAAGGGCAAAAATCCGCAACTCGGTATTGAGGAGTTGCCCTTCCTTTAGCACGATGCGGTCCTCTTCCCTGAAGTAGGCGTTGAAAGACCGGAGAAAGTCTGGAAAAAGCTTGAGAAAGATCTTGTCGAAATTAAAGTACAGTTCTTCGCGTTCGTGCGCCGGGTTGAGGGTGTCGACCACGAGGCGGATGTCGTCCACGCGCTTGCTGAGAATCTTCCGGTCGAGGTTGCGCTTGAAGGTCTCGATCTTCTCTATGTACTCGGAATTGTTTCCGAAGTAGTACCCGATGTATTCCTCCTTGATCCTGTCCGATTCCAGAAGTTTATGGTTGCTTTCCTTCAATTGCGCATTGGCGCGCGTGATCACCAGTTCGGCGGCCTTCAATTTTTTCAGCTGCCGGAAAATGATGACGGCAAAAACGACGACCAGGGCGACCAGGAGCGTGAGCACCGCGGAATATGCAAGCCAGCCCCGGCGCTGATTATCGACGTTGTTGAGGTTGGCCGCGGCAATAACCGGAAGGATGGACCCGATCTCCACCTTTCGTTGTCGCGCCCCATAGAATTCGGCGTCATCAAGCGCCTGCCGGATCAGCACATAGGCATGGGCGATGTCGCCTTTTTCGTACAACAGGCGCGCAAGGTTATGCATCGCCGCGGTCTCCTTCGTCGCTGCCCGGATGTCGGCGATCGCCGCCAGGGCGGCATACCGGATACAATTCTCCGTATCGCCAATCGCCTTGTAGGCATTGCTCAACTCGAAATAGTTCATGGCAAACTCGTGAAGGGAGAGGTCCTTTCTTTCCAGGAGCATCTTCAGGATATCAATGGCGTCTTCATGTGCCCCCGAATGCGCATAACGCACGGCGGATAAGTACGCGCAATACGCCGACCCCTGGTCGCACCACCTGAGCGCGGAATCCATGTTGGCCAACACTTTGCCCCTGTAGTTTTGGCGGTAATAGCGATCGCTGTTGTAGTGGCTGAGGTCTGAGTATGCGCGCGCGAGCAACCGGAAATATTCGGCTTTGGCACTGTCGGGCAGATTCCGGGCATTCACCACCTCGAGGGAGTCGAAGGTTTCCTTGAACATGCCGGACGAAACCAGGATGAAAGCAAGCTTGAGCCGGGCATAGTCTGTTTTTGCACGGTTCCCGGAGCGCCGCGCCACACGGATCATCTGGCGGGCGTACGCAAAGGCGGAATCGTAGACGAACGTCTTGTACTGGTGGTACAGGTCGTTGTAAACCGCGAATTGTCTTTCAGGCGCCATTTCGTCCAACCCCTCCAATTGCTGCCAGAGCTGACGGATCCGTTCCTGTTTGCGTTCCACATACATTTCTTTCCGCCCAATTTCATCCACCAGCACAGCTACCAGACTGTCATAAGGCTCATCCCCGAAGCACGCCGGGACCCATGTGATCACCAAAAGAAACGTAAGGATTCTTCGCATAAACGCCACCACACAAATTAGGGAATAGTCCGCTTTCGAACGTCATCGCCTCCAAAGCGGACAATTCAGGAGGGCACATTCCGCACCGGGATCAAATTAGCAAAGGTTTATGAGAATTGCCCGGTATTTGGTAACAATTCAATCTTACCTTCACCTAACCGTTTCGAGATGTTAAAGAATTACGTCAAAGTCGCCCTGCGGTCCATTCAACGCAACAGGCTTACCTCGTTTATCAATGTGGCGGGCCTTGCGCTGGCCATGGCCTGCTGCCTGCTCATCGCGCTCTATGTTGAGGACGAGCTTAGCTACGACCGGCACCACCGTAACGCCGATCGGACCTACCGCGTCACGCGTTATTTCTACGACCAGCAGGGTGCCACCAGCCTGAAGCTGTCGCAGGTGGCGCCGCCGATCGGGATGTATCTTCGGCACGACTTTCCTGAAATAGAAAAGGTTTGCCGCACATTGAACCTGAATGCCATCGTCACGGTTTCAGAAGATCCGAAGGCCGTAAAGTCGTTCCGCGAAGAAAACGTTTTTGTGGCAGAGCCGGAGTTCTTCGATATTTTCACCGTCAACGTCGTGGAAGGCAATCCCGGGACCGCCCTCACCGAACCTTTCACGATCATGTTGTCGGAACGAGCCGCCGAAAGATACTTTGGCACAACCCACGTGCAGGGACGTTCGCTCCAGGTGCTCAGCAGCCAGTTTGAATTCAAAGTTTCCGGTGTTTTTGAATCGTTCCCCGCTCAGGGTCATTTTCATCCCGACTTCCTGATCTCGTTCAGCACGATGAACGACTCCACCGTTTACGGCCGGGAGGGCCTTGAGACGAATTGGGGTAATAACGCCTTCGGCACGTATATTCTCCTTCGGGATCATGTGGCTCCGGAGGGTATCGAAGCAGCATTTCCCGACTTCCTCGACAACCGGTTCGGGGCATTCGCAAAAGCGAACTTCGGCGCACCCGCCGACTTCGTAGCATCCAGAGGCACGAGCCTGCAGCTTCAAAAACTCACGGACATTCACCTCCACTCCCACCTCGACGACGAACTCGAGCCCCCGGGAAACATCCGCAACATCTACCTGATGGGGGTGATCGGCGGGTTCATCATCCTTATCGCTTCGTTCAACTTTATCAACCTTTCAACGGCGCAGGCGACGAAACGGGCAAAAGAAGTGGGGGTGCGCAAAGTGGCCGGCGCGCAAAAACACCAGTTGGTCAGGCAATACCTCAGCGAGTCGGTGCTTATCGCCCTGTTTGCGGGCGTGATCGCCATTGCTGGCGCATCCGGCGCCCTTGGCTGGCTGAACGAATTCACAGGCAAGTCGATCCAACTCATGGACCAGGCGCAGTTCGCGGTGTACATGGTGGTGGCGGCCGTCATCGTGGGCGCGCTTGCCGGACTTTACCCGGCGCTCATCGTTTCCGGCTTCAGGCCCGCGGTCATCCTGAAGAACGCCAGGGCTACCGGCGGCGGCAAATCCGTCATGCGAAGGATACTTGTGGTTTCACAGTTTGCGATTTCCATCGTTCTGATCATCGCGACGGCCATCATCTCCAGCCAGCTTGAATACCTCAACAGCAAGGAGCTCGGATACAGCCGCGACCGTGTGGTTACCCTGCCCTATTATTCCGCGGACCTGGCCCACAACTACGAAGCCTTCTACAACGAATTGACGAACAGCACCGCGGTTGGAGAAGCAGGACGTTCGTCGCGCATTCCAACGGGGAGGCTGCTGGACTCCAGCGGCGCACAGATCCGGATCGGCGATTCCCTTCAGAACGCCGGCGTGCGGATCGCCGTCATACGCGTCGATCACGCCTTCTTTGATACCTATGGGATCAGCTTTGTGGAAGGACGTAATTTTTCCAGGCAGATGCTTTCCGACGACTCGTCCGCGTTCGTACTCAATGAGGCGGCCATCCGCGCATTGGGGATCACCAGCGAACAAGCTGTAGGCACGGAATTCGTTTACGGCGGAAATAAGGGCACCATCATCGGCATCGTTCGCGACTTCCACTTTGAATCCCTCCACCAGCAGATCAACCCGATCGTGTTTGCCATCACGCCGGCGTTCTATAACCGCATGTCGATCCGGTTGTCCGAAGCAGGTTTTGCCGATGGCCTTGCGCACATCGAAAAAGTATGGCGCGAATTTTTGCCGGACCGCCTGTTCGAATACGACTTCCTCACCGATCGCTACCTCAACCAGTATGAGGCCGAGGTCCGGCAAAGTCAGTTGTTCACCGGTTTTGCCGCGCTTGCCATATTCATCGCCTGCCTGGGATTGTTCGGGCTGGCAACGTTCAACACCCTGCAGCGCATCAAAGAAATCGGTATCCGGAAAGTACTTGGGGCCAGTATACCCAACATCATGCTGTTGCTGTCTGGGGAAATCGTGACGCTGATCCTGGTAGCAACCGTCATCGCCTGGCCGGCAGCGTGGTATTTCGCCGACCAATGGCTGGAATCATTCGCTTACCGCATCGACATCGGCATCATCCCGTTCATGGGTTCAGCGCTGATCGCCGTCCTCATTGCGCTGGCTACCGTAAGCGCGCAAACGGTGCGGGCAGCGATGTCAAACCCGGCAAAGACATTGCGGTACGAGTAGCCATGGCGTTGCAGCGCGCATGACTACCCTCATTTCCCCTCAAGGTCGTCTTCGTGTCGGTCACCTCCGAGGCTGTAGGAATTGTTCTCTTCATCTTCGCTGCCGATAGACTCATTCTTGTCGTCCAGTTCGGAACCGGGCACGTCCAGGTCTTCTCCCGCCATATCCACGGGCCAGACGCGGTTTTTGAGGATGGCTTCATCTTCGCCCATGTCCATACTCAGGTCGCGGGGCCCCAGGGCCTCGAGGTCTTCATCGGTGACGTCCGAGTCACCCCTGGCTTCCTCATCTTCCCGGTTGACATCGCGGGGAACCGGTCGCTCCATTTCGCGCGCGCGCGGATTTTCGGGGTCTTCATTGTTGCGAAGGGCGGGTTCATTCCCGACATCGTCCGGATCCGAAACCGTCGGCTCACCCGGCTTATTGAAATTTTCGACACCGACGTTGCGAGAAAAATTCTCCACATCGACGTCTACCCGGCCGGTGTCCCTGCGGTTCATAATGTCCTCTTTCCTATCATATTCACCCGGGAGGTTTTTTTCTTTGTCGCTCTCCGATTTGTTCATGGCGTCGTTGCGCTCACGATCCCTGGCGGGTTTCGATTTCGTCTTGCTTTTCATGGTATTGGGAGTTGAATCCCGATTGCTTACCGCCTGTGCAACAAAAAAGTTATGCCCCTTGAACGGACCTGTCGTCCGCTGTCGGGGTGCCCGCAGGCGAACGTCATCGACCAGATACGTACAGGGTTGTATTCATAACCTGTGGCAAACGAATCCGGGGCCACTTTTCATTCTGGACCGATAATTGGAATTCTTCAACTCGGTCTCAAGACGTTTTAGAAAAGGCCTGACACCAAACCTTCACCTTATGCTCACCAGTTTCGTCACCACCGCCGTCCGCCAACTGTACAAGAACGCCTCCTACACCCTGCTCAACGTTGCCGGGCTCTCCATCGGACTCGCCTGTTTTTCGTTGGTGGCTTTGTGGGTAAAAGAGCAAGTCAGCTATGACCGCTTTCACGCCAACGCGGACCGGATCTTTCGCGTCGCGAACACGTTCACGGACGAATCCGGTTCCTTCCAGCAAGCCGTCACTCCCCTTCCACTGGCGAACGCCCTGGTCGATGACCTGCCCGAAGTGGAACAAGCCGTTCGCATCGACCGGAACGATGCCGTCGTCGAAGTGGGGGAAAAACAGTTCAGCGAAGACAACATCCTCGTCGTGGATCCTTCCTTCTTCGATATCTTCAGCTTCCGGGTAAAATCCGGCGATGCCGAAACCGCGCTGAACGAACCCTACTCGGTGATGCTCAGCGAAAGCATGGCCCGGAAATATTTCGGCGACGAGAATCCGCTGGGAAAATCCCTGAAGATATTTCTCTTCGACCGCGGCGGAGCCGGTGCCGAATACAAGGTCACCGGGATCATGCGGGATTGCCCACACAATTCACACGTGCGCTACAATTTCCTCGTTTCCTTCAAGACCTTCGAGACCTACTTCCCCGAGGATATGGACGAGTGGCTTTCCAACGGGTACTACACCTACTTCCTGGTGAAACCAGGCGCCGACACCAAAGCGCTGGAGCAAAAACTCAAGACGTTTCTTGACAAGTATATTGGCGAGGAGATGGCGCGCTACCGCATCCACTGGGAATACTTTATGCAACCGTTCACGGATATTCATCTGCATTCAAAGTTGCGGTATGAACTGAGTGCGACAGGCAGCATCAATCATGTGATCGTCTTTGGGTCGGTGGGATTGATCGTTCTGCTGCTGGCGGGCATCAACTATGTGAATCTCGCCACGGCCTTCTCCACCGAGCGGTTCAGAGAAGTGGGCGTTCGTAAAGTGATGGGCGCGCACAAGCGCCAACTCATCGGCCAACATCTCATGGAGTCATGGCTCCTCGCCATGGTGTCGTTGCCGGTAGCGCTCGTGTGGATTGAATTGGGCAGACCATTCTTCGAATCGGTGACGGGAGAGCCTATCCGCGGCCTTTATTCCCTTCTGGCGCTGGGGACCCTGGTGCTCATCACGTCGGGTGTCGGACTGCTTGCCGGCCTTTATCCTGCGTTTGTGCTTTCGTCGCTGAACACAGTCAGCGTACTGAAGGGAAAACTCGCCCGGGGATCGTCGGCGCTGCTGATGCGAAAGACGCTGGTGGTGCTGCAATATGCGGTTACCATCGTGCTGCTTGTGGGCATCCTCGTCGTGCACTTCCAAATGCGGTTTATCCGCGAAAAAGACCTGGGCTTCAACAAGGAAAATCTTCTCGTGCTGCGCGTAAACGGAAGCCGCGCGGTAATGTCCGGCTACGAGGGATTTGCCCACGAGGTGCTGGCACAGCCGGACATTGCGCACATCGCGCGGTCGAGCACGAGCCTCGCGGGCGGACTCGGCAACTCGGGAGCATCGGCACGTACGGCGGATGGCGAGGTCGTCAACAGCACGGTGTTCAGGATGTTCGTGGATCACAACTTCATCCCTGCCTATGATATCCGGCTTCTGGCCGGACGCAATTTCATGTCCGGCGTTGCTTTCGACTCGACGAAGGCTTTCATCGTCAACCGGGCGACAGCCCAACTCTACGGCTACCGCGATCCCCTCGACATGATCGGCCTGGACTTCAGGTTCAATGGTACCGACGGAACGATCATTGGCGTCGTCGAAGACTTCCACTACAACTCCCTCCAACAGCAGATCCAGCCCACCTGCATGATGCTCACCCGGTCGTCGTTCTCCCGCATCTCGGTACGCATCAGCGGCAACACGCGCGAAATGATCGATGTGATCACGGATGCATGGCGCCGCCATTTTCCCGAGAGCCTGCTCAGCTATACCTTCGCCGAAGAGCAACTGGCGCAGCAGTATCAGGCGGAGCAGCGCTTTTCAAGGATCTTCATGGGCTTTTCAGTGCTCTCGATGATCATCGCCTGCCTGGGGTTGTTCGCCCTGGTTTCGTTCTCCGTCGACCGCCGGACCAAGGAAATTGGGATGCGGAAAGTGCTGGGCGCGTCCACCCGGGGGATCGTGGCCATGATATCACGCGAGTTTCTCGCCCTGATCCTCATCGCCGGAATTGTCGGTGCGCCTGTTGGCTATTATGTCATGCGCAAATGGCTGGATGGCTTTGCCTACCGTGTGAACCTCGAGCTGTGGATGTTCACCCTTGCCGCGGGCATCGCCCTCCTTATCGCCCTGCTTACCGTGAGCGTGAAGTCTTTCCGGGCAGCGTTGGCAAACCCCGTGGATGCGCTCCGGAACGAGTAGTCAGGGGTTTCGGTTTTAATGGTGCCCCGAAGACACAAAGAAATGCAGACATATTTCGTGTCTTAGTGCCCTGGTGGCGCCCGCATCGCCGGCTCAATTGTTAACATTTCCCGGCGAAAAGATTTCACACCCCACAAGGAAACAAATCGTAACCCCGGAATTCCCCGCACGGTCGTAGATTTCACGTTCCAAACAGAATTCCGTGATGATAGCCAGGACGTTACTTCTTGCTTTTGCCATGCTCGCATCCCATGCCGGATGGGCGCAGGTTACCATTCAGGTCGATGTTTCGGCGCCGGCCCACCCGGTTTCGCCTTATCTCTACGGGCGGAATAATTCCGTGTCCGACAATCCCGAGCAACCGCTCAGCAGCGCGGCATGGACCAAACTGCGCGACGCAGGCGTCATGTTCCTCCGGGAGAGCGGCGGCAATAATTCCACGAAGTACAACTGGAGGAGAAAGCTCTCCAGCCACCCCGACTGGTATAACAACGTGTATGCGCACGACTGGGATTACGCGGCGAAGTCCATTCAGGAGCACCTTCCCGGCGCACAGGGCATGTGGTCGTTCCAACTGATCGGCAAGGCGGCGAAGACCACATCGGCGAATTTCAACGACTGGGCGTTCAACAACTCCGACTGGTGGATAGGCACGCGCCAGAACCTCGCCGGAGGCGGCACGGTCGACCCGGCACCGACGGCCGAGGAAGCCATTGCCGACGGCGACCCCACGCGCTACCTCGAGACCTGGTCCGCAGACTCCACGGTAGGGATATTGGACCATTGGTTCGGTGATAAAGGTATCGGCCTCGATCCCACAGGAATCGTGTACTGGAACATGGACAACGAAGCCGAGGTCTGGCATGGCACCCACGACGACATCATGCCGGAACCCGTCCAACCGGAAGATTACATGCAGATGTATTTCGCCGTGGCGAAAAAAGCCCGCAATAAATTCCCCGGTATCAAGCTCGTCGGGCCCGTCGCCACCAACGAATGGCAATGGTACAACTGGCCCACGGGCGCCATCACCTACAACGGCAAACACTACGCTTGGCTGGAGTACTTCATCAAGCGCGTCGCCGAGGAACAACAAGCCAGTGGCCTCAGGCTCCTCGATGTGCTGGACATCCACTACTACCCGTCGGGCACCGACGTTGATGATGTGGTGCAATACCACCGCGTGTTCTTCGACAAAGCGTACGTCTACCCGGAAGCCAACGGCGTGAAAACCATCAACGGGGGTTGGGACGACGCGCAGGAGAACGAATACATCCTTCAGCGTTGCCGCGAATGGCTTGAGGCATACATGGGCGCGGGCCATGGCGTCACCTTCAGCGTAACCGAGACCGGCATCCCCGACATCGGCCCCGATGGCATCGCCGTCTGGTACGCCAGCACCCTGGGTGAATTCATGCGTCAGCCCGACATGGAACTGTTTTCGCCGTGGCACTGGTATCCGCAGATGTGGGAAGTGCTGCACCTGTTCAGCAGGTACAATAAAAGCCTTTACCTGACGTCCGTTTCGGGTAATGAAACGTTGGTGTCGGCGTATCCCACGATCAACGCATCGTCCGATTCCATCACCGTCATGCTGGTCAACCGCGCTGACCAGGCGATGAACACGACCGTGGCCTTCAACGATTTTATACTGCGTGCGGAGGCCTTTGACGTGCTTACGCTCGACGCGCTGCCCGCGGCGGAGACCTTCCAGTCACACGCGGTCAATGCGCTGAACAAATCCACCGTTACCCCCGAGAATAACAAGATCACCCTGTCGCTGCCGCCGCTGTCCGTTGTTGGGATTGTGCTCAGGGGCACTAAGACGGGAAACGTAACATCCGCTGAAGATATCGAACTCTCCTCCCGTTGGGACGTGTTTCCAAACCCATCAAGAGACGACGTCGTGCGGATAGAGGTCCGCGCCCAGGGTCAGTCGTTCATTGAACTCGTCGCCGCGGACGGAAAAGTCGTTCGTGAAATTCACCGCGGGAGGATCAAAGCCGTGCCGTTGGTCAAAGAGGTTGAACTCGCATCCCTGCAGCCGGGCGTGTACTTCGTGCGGCTGACGTTGGATGGAAGGGTGTCGACGCGGAAGGTGGTGCGGTGAGGGCGGGAGTTTGGAGTTTGGAGTTCGGAGTTTGGAGTTTGGAGTTTGGAGTTTGGAGGGTGGCGCGTGGTGAATGGATGTTTGGTGGGTGTGGTTGGGGGTGGGAAGATTTTACGTTGGGAGCTTGTCCGGAAAAAAATCAACGGGCGATCTCAGGTTATCACCTTCACCGCCGGCCGGAAGATCCGCTACACCTACACCGCTTCGGGCACGAAGTTAAAGGTGGAATCGCTGATGAACTCCACCCTGCTCAGGACCACCGAATACATCGGCGGCATGGTGTACGAAGACGGCGCCTTGAAATTCTTCGGCTCGCCCGAAGGGCGCGTGGTGAAGAACGGAAGCGATTTCGACTACCAGTACGCCATTGCCGACCACCAGGCCTGCCTGCCGAAACTTGGTGAAGGCAGGGAAATACCCGCGTGGTGTTCAGTTCGGTGACGCCGGATCCGGAAGTTTCGGAAACCGGTTTTGAGTCCGACCCGGACGATTGGCACTGAATTTTGGAACCATGAGTTGGGAAGGCAAAGTAGACTTATTTGTTAATGGAAAGCTGCAGAGTCAAACCGCTCTCCAGCTACCTGGCCCTGGCTATGCTACGAAATGGCCAGACAGCTTGACCTCGATTGGTAACTTTACCATGTCTCTACCAACAACCGGCAATGAACACCTAATACTCGAATTTGGATATTATGTTCGCAACACTGTACATTCCGATTATTTAAGAACATTTGGATTTCCCAGGAGATAGAATTAATAATGAAAAGCAGAATTCCACTGGCAATTTTTACATTCGCATTCCTTTCTTGCTCTCGGAATGACCAATCTAATAGTGGCTCAACCAACGTTACAGACACGCTCGCTGTAATCTCTAACAATAAAGGAGCTAGGTTGCTGGGTCGTTTGTCTAAATTCAATTCAGACTCAATGAATCACACGATATTTGATTCCGCTTTGATTTATTTGAACAGAGCAATTGAGATTGACCGCAACTATCTCGTTGCACATGCAAATAAAGCAACTCTTTTTCGAAAAATGGGCTTATTGCGCCAATCGCTCGCCGTATTGCATAGAATGGAGGAATTGTACGCAGATGATCCTGGAATTGTTATGGAGCAAGCTTTTACCCTGGAGAAAACGGGCCAATTAGACTCAGCGCAAGGCAGATATTGGCATGCCTTGGAACTACTCGAAAAAAAATTGGACCGAGAGCCTTTCAACGTAAAAATTAAGTCAGACATAGCTTTCCTCTACATCTTTTTGGAAAACAAAAATTACGCGTTAATGGAGATTCAGGCATTGGTTAGCAAATATCCAGATGACCCGAATTTGAGGCAGATTCAAGTCTATATTAGTGATTTCGATCGACAAAAATTCATTGAAGAGTATTAAAGTTAACGGCCTTTTTTCTTGCAGGCTACTCCGGTTACCAGATGGACGTTCGCCGCGGATTTTGGCGGTGATGGCGAAGCCGGAGCCATCTATGACTCGGGAGGTAAATATGCTTATTCACCACCGGCGGTCGGAAACAATTTAGAAGTAACCGTCAGCCCGCAACCCAAGAAGTATAAGGCGGTGGCCCATATCCATTCGCATGGGAGATACAGGAGTGGGTACAGGGGAGATTATCTAGAAGGGCATGATGTTGATCAAGCAAATGCCGAAAAAATTACTGTCTATGTAACCACGCCGAAGGGAGCGTTACTAAAAAACGACCCAGGCACAGCCGTCGGGGGAGATAATTGGGTAAACGTGTTTCTACCTAGTGATCCAGGCGATCCATACGCCTTAATTCAGTTGACCCCTTTGGCCTGCCGAAAGATGAACCAACGTGGGGGTGGCTTGATTGGTAGAATTATTTTTGGGAATGACAATAACTCAACAAATCTTATGAAACAATTTTCACCGGAATACTCACTGGCATTCTCGTTTCAACAATTGCAGTCGTGATCTTCGATTCTCGCCACGAAACCAAAATACCATTGAATACTGATCCGTCAAAAAATGGCGTGGTGACCAATGAAGAAACGGCGATAAAAATTGCCGAGGTGATTTGGCTGTCAATTTATGGCGACCAAATCTACAAGCAAAAACCATTCAAGGCAATATCACACGACAGTGTCTGGGTTGTCGATGGAACTGTACATGAACAATATGGCGGAGCACCGCATATCGTCATTCGAAAGAAGGACGGCAAAATCATGGATGTAACCCACTACCTGTGAACATGGCTTGCCTTGAAAGCGCTTGCGGTCCAAATGATAGAGAGGACTAGCCTATCGTAATAGCTTCAATTCCCAATATGCGGCCTCAGAAAGGAGAATCAGGGCGTTTACCAACAATTCAAAGTCCAGCAGAACGGCATGATGAATTAGAACACTTGCCAAAATAAATAATAACACGACGGTCAGCAGCTGAAAAGCTTTAATGCACCAGTATGAGTATCTCACCCTATTAACGGCGAATACAACGCTCCATGCGCCAATGAGGACCAACATAAAAAGAATCAACACCATCAAGAATAGCGGTACGTCGCATATCATGTTACCCATCAAGGTATGAAGAATATTTGCTAGGATTCCCACCCCAAACATTTTCCCCAATGGCGTGGAGTGGGCGTCAAAAAGGTCCTGCTCCGTTGGAAATGGATCATTAATTCCGGTGTATCCGACCAAGACGACCTTACCTTTAATATCTTCCAGAATTTCTGTGGATTGAATCTTCGTCAGGTCGCCCAAATACATAAAGGAGGTTACATTACCAACGTAGTTGATCACCCTTTTTTGTGTGCCTAGACCAGCTATCCTCTTGTAATGAATCGAATCGTGCAATTCAACTATCTTAACCGCCATGAACGGGACCTTAGCGTCTTTGTAGTCAACGAAGGGCTGAAAGTATAGCGAAGAAAATACCGCGATAGACCCGTACGATGCATTTTTTGTAAATGGGTTGCGTGAATGCACTATTGAGCCGTTTTCCAACAGCGCCGGAAGGACAAGATTCCTATATGGAATATCAGCTTCTGCATGATTCGCGGTATCGGCCGAAAAATAATCGACTGCAATTACTGACGGATCATAGTAGCTGAGAACCTCTATCAGATCCTTAATCATTTCTTCGGATGAATCACTTATGTTGACGATCACGATGTCCGAGTTCCCAACCATTGGGTTAACGTTGGTGACCTGAAACATCTCGACTAAAAACTCGTTCGTCAGGTAATGAATCGGATTCTTGAGACCCGCCAGGTTGAGGCAAATAACTAATGCAATAGTTAGAACGATCGAAACCCTCGTCTTTTTCAACGATCTTATCATTCAGAATAGCGATTGATGCGAGGCAAATATACCCATTCAGCGCAATTCTTGCCTTTGGATAATGACACAACTCATGCAAGGAATTTGGATCAATAGGTTCTGAAGTTGAGCGCCTTACTATATTCGATCACCACCGGACCTTCGTCGGACTGCTCGTAGTGCCTGAATGAACCATGCGGGCCGGCGAGGTCTCTCTCGGTTATGCCGGGTGATACAATCACCCGAGGTCTATGTTAAGTATGCCGATCCCGAATCGGGCAACTGGAACACGGCACTGACTTACCTGATGAGGGCCATTGCAAATAATACCGGGAGCACTGTGGTTGACGGTGGACGCTATTCGGGCAGCACCGTATCTTTCCCGCATGGCGGATTGGCAAATACTTCAGGCAGTTTAGGTGATGCGCCAAAGGCGTTCTATTCAATGAATTTGGTTCAAAGAGGTGCGCTTAATCGCTTTACAACTACGGTGCAAGGCAGGTATGATAATTCAAATAAGTCCGATTACGACGTCAATCTTCAGTAGTATAAAGGATCAGGAGTATCTATGGCAGGAGCGTTTGTTGGGGGCACGAGTCCAAGTGAATTGCCTATTATGGGTCAGAATGTTGAAAATTGAAAAGGTTCGGAAACCCTCCGTATTTTGATCTCGAGGTATACGCAAAATATGAATCGCCCACCTCGACCGGTGCCGATCCCTCTACCCCACGCGCGTATCTCAACTTCATCCTTTTCGACGAAAACTTTGGTATCGAGGATTTCGGCTTCCAGCAGGTCACCGACGCCGGCGCCACAGCGCACGAGCTGCTCAGTCTGCACGTAAAGATTGAACGGAAGGGCTATTTGTATGTATATTTAAGCAATGAACAGACGGTTCAGACGAATGTTTATTGGGATGATTTCAGGATTGTCCGGCATACGGGGTGGTGCAGGTGGAGGATTACTATCCGTTTGGGTTGACGTTAACTCTTTCAAAGGGAAAACTCTGTTCCTCAACATTACAAATACAATGGAAAAGAAGAACAGACCGAACTCGGTCTTGGATGGCTTGACTTCGGTGCACGCATGTACATGAGTGACATTGGAAGATGGGGAGTAGTTGACCCACTTAGTGAGAAAGGCAGAAGATGGACTTCCTACACTTATGCCTTCGGTAATCCGGTACGTTTTATCGACCCAGAAGGCATGTGGCCAGACGAACTTGTTAAGAGACTCATACAGGCCGGAAAAGACTTATGTCGTCAACAAGGCCAAAGAGGCTGTTGTAAACACGGTCGCAGCGGTTGTTCACGAACAAAGGAATTTGCGGAGGACATTGAAGTTATCCTTTGCGCCAAAGCTGACAGTGCTCCGGTTTACGGGCCGTTTTTCGATCGGTTTTCAGAAGACTTTCGATGTGAATTACAGTATATGAATTAGACTACGCCATACAAATGATGATGAGTAAGTCAGTTAGAATTGGCTCCGGAAGCCGCACATTGGATCGAATAAGTATCATTATTGATTTGTGTATAGTATTAGGGTTTACGCTGCTTACTGTCTTTCAAAAAGATATGCTCCAAATGCTGGTCATCATATTTTTAATCATAGGGATCAACGTCGCAAATATTTTGATGAGGAATTACATTAGTTACCGTAATGGCTTTCTTATTATTGAACATGTTGTGAAGGAAACCAGAATTCGTGAGGCCACCCTGTATAAGCAAGTGTTACGGTCTCCCTTTGCATTCCCTTTTGCTAATGTGATGATATTGCATCTTAAGAATGGAGAGAGGTTTCGGTTTCAAGGCGGAATGAAATCGTTTAAAACCATTGATTCGAGCGTCAAACGTCTTTTGCAGGACGACTCCGCCAGGAACAACTTACCAAAGACCGGTTAACAAAATTCAAAGGAGGTGATAAGGTGGGGTTTACTTCGCGTACGCCTTTTTGGTTTTAAAATCCCTCAGCGCCATATCGATCATGTTGAGCAGGAAATTTTCATTGTCTTCCGGCAGGGATTAAATATCTTCCATCCTGCGCATGGTGTCGGCATCGAGCACCATTTTGGTTTTTTGCCGATCAGGTAGTCAACGGAAACCTCCAGCGCGTCGGCAATTCTTGCAACGGCCTCGATGGAAGGCGTAATATCCCGTGTTCATATCATCCGATCACATCGCCAGACGCGCCGATCTTCAGGCTTCTCTACGCCGTGTTTAATAAATGCAGTTCGTCAGGGAGTTAACTTCTGGATATCCCGCGGATGATGGACAAGAATTGTATGAAGGGATCAAAAAATTCATGGCTTTCTACAATCATGAGAAAACCCATCAGGGAATCGGCAGAATGCGACCGGCGGACATCTATCTGAACGCAGCATGAAACAAAAAACAAAATCGGAGCGCTTCGCACATTCTTTAGATGTTGAAATATTGGATAACTCCAAAGGAAAGTTCATACCTTTGCCCAACACATACAGCGTTTGGAGTTACCCACATTCCAACACCGATGACGATTGCAATGATCGTAGACCATTAACTAAGAAAGGGTCAAAAGTGGTCTGACAAATGGGGAGTAGAAAAGTAACGACTTGAAAAACATTAAGACAATAGCGATTATTCTTTTATTAATAGTTGCCGGCTCATTGGTATTTTATTCCTGGGCTCTTAAGAGAGAGAATGACTTTGTCCTTCAGGAGAATTTTAGAACGCGCGATTTGTTGGACGAAACCCGCGCACAATTGGCCGAATGCCAGAGTGACAAATAGGACGAGAGCCGGACTTTTTCGAACATTCATCATGAATTCGGCGATGCTTCTGCTCGCGTTTTTGTTTTGGATAATCTATGTATTCATAGAATTTCAATTCATTTCGTGGATAGTACTAAAGGAGAACTTTGTTCAGGTCAATGGAACAAGGGTTTTTGTCTCGGTGTATTATGAGATTTTGGTACTTACGTTGTTCTATCCATTATTGGAAGAGATAGTTTTTCGCTTGCCCTTAAGACTCACCCCGCTCAATTTGCAACTGGCAACGGCAATAACGATTTGGTTCTATTTGTTTTATACTGATTTTTTTGCGCCCGGTTTTAGGCCTTGGCTGAGTTGGATAATCATAATACCGCTAATTGTGGTCCTCATACATCTTCATCGGGTCCCACAACGCTTACTGGGCATTCATGCGGCTTTTGAGAATCGTTTGTTGCATCCGCTTGCAATGGTTTCCGCATTTTCGTTCGCGATGGCCCACTTCGGAAAGATAAGCTTTGATTCTCTTTTTTACGGGTTGCTTTATGTTTTCGTGGTATATTTCATTCTTGGATTATTTTTGGCATATGTTAGGATCAGGTTCGGCATTTTAGTGTCCCTGTTTTTCCATAGCCTTCATAATTCTCTACCTTATTTTGTTCTTTTATATTATTATCTCAAGAAGGGTTATAATATCTTTGGTTAGGCCCCGGGTATGTGTACTTTTAGAAGGAGACTGGTCATCATGCGGGTCCGTACGCCTCGCGATTTCTTACGGAGGAAGAAGTGAAGAATAGTGCGTTAGTTGCCACCCTTGGTCGACTTATTTCGGTAGGTCTGGTGCTTGCTTTTCTTCTGTTTTCATTTTTGACGATTCGCAAAATTCAAATTTGGATCGAGGGTGATCGCACGTTTGCGACAATCACGGAACTTCGGAGAATTGGCGAGAATGACTACCATCTTTATGGTATTTTCAACGTTAACGGAAGAAAGCAACGCGTCGAGCGGATAAAAGACACAAAGGCTTATAACCATCTGGTTAGTAAAAAGCGCGTTTCGCTCCTCTATCTGCCATCTTCTCCCGGGCGTAATCTTATCCTGGACTTATCAGAACAAAGCGATATTATTGGCCTCGTGTGTGGGTTCGTGCTTTCGGGCGCGGGTGTCGGTGCCCTAATTCGAAAAAGAGGGCGCCTCTTCGATGGATAAGGAAACTTGGGCCAGGCTTCGTGATATTGCACCGCCTCACTCAGATCGGGAACAGTGCAGGTAGGGACAGCGCGATGACAGGCCAGGAACTTGGAGAACTTTTCGAATATGCGCGGAGGCACTTATTTTTGAAAACGGGTCGATTGGGTACTTGAGTAAATGCTGTCCGTGGTGAATGGCGCGGGCAAGGCAAGTGTGAGCATACCTCAAACAAAAAAAGACGCAATGAAAGGACACGCGAAGATTAAAATACTTATCGCGGCGTCAGTCGCCGTTCAACTGTTCTATCTGCTTTATCTGTATGTGCGAATTTCACAGGTAAAGTGGTTTCTTGAAGGCATAGACGCCGACCAAAAAGGTCAAACAATTGAAGTAATTGTGGATCAGATTGATGCGTCCTATGATT
>CAZKBK010000059.1:0-18197 GCA_964551035.1 uncultured Roseivirgaceae bacterium
GATTATGACTGGAATTCTATAGTTTTGAATGCTACTAACTAAGGGAAGCTTTCAAGACCACCTACACCCGCGACGTCGACCTGCTCTTTCTTTCAGCGCTGCTCGGTAGCGACATCGCCAGCACGCCGGGTTTTGACGGTGTTACTCCGACGCAGGTAGCCACCGGGTTCAATACCGGCCTGGGGTCATTTGGCTTCGGCAACGACGGAGACGATGCTACGCGGCCGTTCGCCTATCTGAATTATGTGCTGTTCCGGGAAGACCTCACGGTGGTCGACGCCGGCTGGCGACGCGTGCCCCTCGAAGCGGGGTTTGACCCGGGTGAAGAAGCTTTACCCGGCATGCACCAGCGCGTATACTTCGAGAGCCCTGTCGTTCCGCAGGAAAGTGGTTATATTTATGTGTGGGTAAGCAATGAGAGTGAGGATACTGAAGTGTGGTTTGACGACCTGAAAGTCACGCATACGGGAACCTTTGTTGCACAAGCCACGGATTACGGCGCGTGGGGAGACGTCCTGCGCGAACAACGAACGGATGAACGGAAGTACAGATTCGGGTACCAGGGCCAGTTTGCGGAAAAGGATGATGAGACGGGGTGGAATCATTTTGAGCTTCGTCAATACGATGCAGTAGTAGGACGATGGACAACCACAGATCCAGCAGGGCAGTACTGGAGCCCTTACGTTGGAATGGGGAATGATCCTGTAAATAGTTCAGATCCTGATGGAGCTTACTCATGGGTCGGTGCATGGTGGAGAAATGGGTTTTCGACAAAAGGGTTAGTGAATGCTGGCGAAGGGTGGGGCTGGGGATACACAACCAGTGGTATTGATGAAGATGGAACGCCTTGGGTTAGCGGTGTTTTTTCAGATCCCGTAGAACCGTTTTCAATTGACTTCTCTCAAAATGAAGTATTCAACAGGATGCATGAAAGGCAGTGGATGACGGATCCTTTGTATCGTGCTAAATTCGGTGGAGATGCAATTCAACCGGATTATACGATTGAATCATTTGTGGTTGGTGGAGCATTATTCAAAGGTGTAAGTTGGGCAGGACAAAGATTGTTGTATGGAACAAGTAATAGGGTGTTTTGGTCCGGGGGATTAGGATCAGCAGGCGAGGCAGCAGGATCGTATGCAGCCGCTAATGGGGCCATAACTCTTGAAATGACATTCACTGGAAAAGCTCTCACTGGCCTGACTAATATGACATCTTATTCTACAACTAAACCATTATGGAATTTAGCATCAAGAGGTTTTGCTAATGGTGCGAGAGGTTCTGCAGAAGTATTTATCAATCCTGTTAATATTACATCGAAAAGTATCTGGTTAACAACTGAGAGAGGCATTCTAAGAGCAAACGGGATTCCATATAACTACAACATTATTCCCCATTAAAAATTATGTTGTTCAATTTTTTCAAAAAAAAGAGAGTACATTTTTTAGGTAAAGGCGGATTGATATTTAAATATCAAGACCATGAATATTTTATAGACTCTGAGATGTCATTTACTGAGAATGTCGACCTCGTAGTTTTTAAAGATACCGTGAAAAGAAAAAGTAATTCAGAAATGATCACAGGAGAATTGAAAGATGAAGTGCTGATGTCTCTGCTTGACTACTTAAGGAATAAGGAAAATTTAAGAGTTGAGTTGTTTCCAAAATCTTGAATAACTAAAGCTCAATCGGAAAAACGGTTGGGCTTTTTTAGTGGGTTAAAAGGTTGTTGAGATTACCTTCATTTTTTTATTAGCAATAGCTAAATCGATCATTTCAAAAATTGCTTGCTTCTCATCTTTAGGCGGGTGTCAATGAGTTTTATTTTTTCTATCAGCAGAAGATTTGATATCGTCATTAATGTCATTGCTTTTGAAGAACTCGACTATCGAAACTTCAGCCAACCCTTCGATGAAGCCAATCGTGAAATCGACGAGGTCGAGATACAGTCAAAGTTGGATGGGGTCGAACATTTTTCGCGACGACCACACCGTGATTTGACGGCGGGTACCACTGGATGCTGGCTTTGATCCGGGGGAGGAGGCACTCCAGGACATGCACCGCCGCGCATACTTCGAGAGCCCTGTCGTTCCGGAGGAAAATGGGTATCTTTATGTGTGGGTAAGCACCGGGAGCGAGAACGCGGAGGTGTGGCTTTGCCCGCCGTAGCTTTCGCTTATCACTGAAGCCTTCTTTGATTGCCGGTGCCTTGGCGAAGGAGATGACGAGAGGTAGCGAAGGCGGGTTCGATGACCTGAAGGTGACTCACACCGGAACCTTTGTTGCGCAAGCTAGGGACTACGGCGCGTGGGTTTCAACTTATAAAGCCATGATAGAAGGAAAAGAATATGCAGAAGCTAAAGGCGTTTTACTCCTTTCTTAAAGCCGAATTTGGTTTCAGCAAAGTCAATGACACTATTAACGGTAATGCCTTTTACGATGTTGCGTTTAAGGATGGGGAAAGGGTGGTTTCTATTTCTTACGAAAATACAGAAGACCATTTGGAGGTCATTGTCTTTATGTTGCAGGGTGGAAACTTGCCGGATTATGACGACAAAGCAAAAGCGTTGCGTTTAAAACAGCTTAATAGGTTAGTAATGGCAAAAGCAAGGAAGGAAGAAATCAATTCGAATGCTGGATATTTTGCCAAGTACAATCCTAAGAATGAAATAGAACGGAAACTATTAAAAGAGGCCAAAGAGCTTCGATTATGTTTGAAGCATTTTAACGAACTAAAAGCCATGACGTTCGGACAAAAGTAGCTTGACTAAAACATCGCATCCGCGAACCTGGCCCCTTCTGCGCGAAATAACCTTCGCGTCCTCTCACAACACCGCCACCACACGCATCCCCTTGCCCTGATTCAGTACCAGAAATTGCCCGTTCTTCTCTTCCTGGAAGAACGCAACGCCCAGCGCGCATACCACGGTGGTGTCGTCCGGGATGTTGGTAACGGGTAGTGTTGCTTTCAGCGTAAGGGGCTCAAGGCAGGGGACGGTAGTTGGGATGTAGTCTGAGTGGATCACGGTGCTTATTCCATTTAACTCAGGTGACCGGAAAATGAATTTGCGTTCATGGGTATCGTAGACGTTGTCGCCAATGATACCGGCGACGAGTGTGAACCTGGCGTGGGTGGCGCCTTTCGGAATAAACCTGAATTGCGCCGGCTTTGCGAGGGTGACCTGTGCGCATTCGCGTTTCCCGTACAGCGAGGCAGCCGGGACGGTACCGATCACGTCGCGGAGAGCAAAGGCTTCGTTCAGCTCCAGTTCCAGGAGCTGCGAACCAAACCGCGAGAAAGATATCGTCCGCTGTCCGTGAGCGCCATCGTCTTTCTTCATGATGTTTGCGCAGTACTTTAGGGTCCTGCCGTGGAAGTAGGGATCGGCGAGGTGTTTTACGCTTGCGAAGATGCGTCGCAGTACTTTCGCCGTCGCGGACTGGGCGGCGAACTCACGCTGGTGTTCCCGGACTTTGTAGAGGGCGGGGTCGCGCATCATGCGCTCGCGCGGTGTGCCGGTCCTGCCGCGCAGGACAAGCTTGCCGTTCAGCATGTAAGCCGTGACGTTGCCAATGCGGCCTTCGAACAGGATAGCTCCTTTGGGTCGTGCCATGACTTGTCGTTTTTTTGTTTCCTTCCATCTGCTCACTTCATTCACACCTGCCTTTGAAACGACCCCTTCCCGACACGTGTTGCCAGAGGAGGGTATTTTCGGTCGGATTTTGGGAAGAGCGGTAGTCGATTGCAATCTCAGCGGCGAAATGCGGATTTGGCCGGAAAGGTCAAAAAGCGCGGTGACCGGGGCGATGCAATGACCACGCCGGGGTCCTACAATGGCGTGGCCGGCATCCATAGGGTATCCATAGGGTATCCTTATCGATCGCATAGGGTATCCATAGGGTATCGGGTCCGGGTAGTTTATGAGTCCGTCGGGGTTGACGGGATGGCTGGACGGAATTCGGGACGCAGGAGCGCCCGACTGAAAGCTAACGAGAATGTTGGAATTGATGTTGCACCCGGTAAAGAGTTTGAGCACCGAATAGGTAACACACCGATGGGTTTACGGGTAGAAACCAGGGCCGAAGGACCACTAAGGTGATAAGGTTGTGCGTGCTTGATTTCACGAGCCATCGCGTGATGGTAAGGTTGATAAGGTCTGCGTGAAGTAGTTTCGACTGATCGGACAGCGGTGTGGCCACCACAGACACAGCCCCACAAAGATGGAGCTTCCCGCAACCTCGCCCAAACTCCAAACTCCAAACTCCAAACTCCAAACTCTAAACTCTAAACTCTAAACTCTAAACTCTAAACTCCAAACTAACGCCTCACCCGATGAGTTCGGCGAGGTCACAGATCTCCCGGAACCTGGGCACCTTTTCCGCACCAAAGCTGCGTTCGTTCCGTCGGAAAATGATTATATTTAGGTCAGGATGCTTGTTGAAACTCATCCCCTCCCAAAAGACACCCGAAATGAACGAAAGGATCCTCTCCGACGATGGGCCTCTGGGTCGCCACAAAGCAAGATCGGCCGTTCCATGGATGCGATTCCTCTGTCTATTGCCCGTCCTCCTCGCCACCTGCGCCTTTGGCCAGGATTCAACCTCCACTGAAAAGAAGGGTGTTGTCCAAACCCTGCGCGAAACCATCCACGTCGCGACCGGTGAGGTGCCATCGGAGGTCCCCGACCCCACGGACACGCTCAAAGCACCCGGCCTCGATTCCCTCCGCGCCAAGCGAAAGCTGGACTCCATCCGGTACATCGTTGAAAAGACCGGGACGCGGATCGGGTCAGTGAGGGACTCGGTCAACGAAATCATCAACCTTCCCAGGGAAAAGATCAACCGGGCTGTCGCAAAAGTCCAGGCGAAGGTGGACACGCTCGTTCAGCGCATGAACCGCCCCGTCGGTGAGGCGAACGAAACGATCGATGAGACCCGGGAGTCCATTCAGTCGCGCCTGGATGGGACCGCGGACAAACTCGAAGCAAACGTTGATCGTGTCGAGAACTACGTTCAGCAGGGTGTCCGTAAGGGCACCGATGGTGAAATGGACCTTCCCGGCAGCGCGCTTTCGCCCGACGTGGAAGCGATTGCGCTCCCCGACGGAAGCCTTGCGCTTCCCGGAGAATTACCGCAGGTGCCCGGCCTCGAGGTGAACATCCCCAACGTCGAAATTCCCGGAACCGAAAACATAAAAGTTCCCGACGTGAATTTCGACGTAAAGAATCTCGCCGGAAAAGCCGACATCGATCTCCCGGCAATGGACAGGGTCGGCGACCTTACCGATGACCTCCAAAAGATCGATGGCAAACTCGCAGAAGCCGAGGCGTACGAGGAGGAACTCGGAAACATTAAAACGCATGGCATCGGAGCGGCTGAGAAGATCCCGGAAGAGATCGAAAGCCGCGTAGGACAAATGGAAGCTTTCGGCGAGCTAAACAAGGGCGGGCAGAAAATTGAAGAATACCGGAACATCGTTCAGGGCTACCGTGACCCGAAACTCATTAAACAAGAGCTTCAGCGAAAGGCGCGGCTGATCGCAAACGACAAGCTCGACGCGCTGAACCCCGCACTCAAAAAGGCACAGCAACAATTCGCTAAAGTAAAGCGCCTGAACCCCGCGGTCCAGAGCATAAAGAACCTGAAGAAAAAGCGGCCCAACCGGATGAAGGATAAACCCTTCCGCGACCGGTTTGTCCCGGGAACGACCCTGCAGGTGTATAAGGCGGATAAGGTCATGTTCGATTGGGCGGTGCAGGCAGGGTACCGCATCAGTGGCAGGCTTACCCTGGGTGCGGGGTACACGTATAGGCTCAGCGTTGATAAGACCAATACCAACGGGGTTGGCAGCGAAGGCCTCTACGGCTACCGGGTGTATACGCAGTTTGGATTGTTCAAGAACGTCTTCGCGCACGGCGAATTTGAAGCGCTCACCGTCGACGCTCGCAAACAGCCCGCGCTGGTTGAAGTATCTTCGGACAAAGTCCATGGCAGTTACTTCGGCCTGGGGCGTCGTTATACGATCTCGAAGAAATTCAGGGGCTCCGTCACGGGCCTCTACCGTGTAAACTACCGCGGCAAGGTGCCGGGCTTGAGTCGGGTTCAATTACGGATCGGGTTTGACTACGATTTGAGCAAGAGGAGGAACGCGCGGAGCCATTAAAGCACGCCAGGCATTGAAAAGCCCTCCGCGCCGCCGCGAGAGAAAACCGGCGAACCAAACACCCTCACCTTACCCATAAAAAGGACAGGTGTAGAGATGACTCCACACCTGATGTAAAGTTAACCCAACACCGTTGATTTCGCCGCGACGGGATTGATGTTGCGGTAGTAGGAATCGAGAATGAGGCTCACCACCGACTTAATGTCCAGCTCATTTTCTTCCACGGTGTGCCTTTTCACCCCGTTTTCATACAAATCAAAATGCCGCTTTCCGTTCAGTTCCACGACTTTGAAGTCGTAGGGCCTGCCTTTGTAATATACTTCTTTCATGGCTTGCTGTTTTACCGGTAGTATTTTAAAATAGCATGCCTACAATCGTTTGCGGCGCTCGCGAAACCGACTATTTAAGCCGACCGTCCGATAAGGCATGGCCGCTGGTTCGGCTCAAGGCGCCGCCGGCCGCCGCACCCGTCGCGTGCATGGGCAATATGGCTTTGTGGTCCTGTCTCGTTTGAGTTTTCTGAAATGCGACCGTCGCGCGGACGATCCGCAGCGACGCGGCTTCCACGGCACGACCACGACAAACGCGCTTCTCCGTGCGGCTGAAGCATCGGCCTGAAACGCTTCACCCCGAGCGGAGTTTTACGGTCGCTTCGGTGACGTTCCCGCTATGTACTTTTTGAAAAATGATTGAATAATTTTCCTGCACTTTGGGCTGAGACGATGCGTTAACTTTGTGTACGCACAACGGCGCTGCCACGAGGCAGATTTTTTTCGCCGCGGACGCAAATCAAGAAACCAATATCTGAGGTGAGCATGACTATGTGGAGGAGACTGTTATTTTTTGTAGCCGGAATTTTGACCCTTGGCTTCCCGGCGACATCCCAAACCCTTGAATCGTTGACGTTGCTGCGTCAGGACACGGTAAGGCAAGACACCATCAAAGAGACCCCGGCATCCGTCCCGGCGGGAAACGACCAGCTTTCGGCGCCAGGCAAATATTATAGCCTCCTGCGCCACAAGGACGTTACCCGCAAGGGCATGTTCACCGTGCACAAGGTACGTGACAATTACTACTTCGAGATTCCCGACAGCATTTTGGGAAGGGACATTCTTGTCGTTGCGCGCATTGCGCAGGGCGCGGCCGGAATACGGTCCGGATATACCGGCTACGCCGGCGACCAGATCGGCAGCACCATCATCCGCTTTGAAAAAGGTCCCGGCCACAAGTTGTTCCTTCGAAGGATCACCTATGAGGAACACGCCGGCGACACGTCTAACGCGATGTATCACGCCGTCGTCCGATCGAACCTTCAGCCGCTGGTCGCCGCTTTCGGTATCGGCGCCTACAACCCGAACGGAAAGAGCAGCGTGATCGAAGTAACCGACTACATCAACGGCGACAACGACGTATTCTTTTTCAACTCCGGGACACGGAAGAGCATGCGTGTAGGCAACATGTTGCGCAACATGTCGTACATCAAGGATGTCAACGCCTACCCGAAGAACGTGGAGGTGCGCACGATCAAGACCTACAGCCACGCGGGGAATGGAGAGAATTTCACCCTTGAACTGAACACCTCGATGGTGCTTCTGCCGGAAACGCCGATGCGAAAGCGCTATGCCGACAGAAGGGTGGGATATTTCAGCGAACGCTACACGGATTACGACGCCAACCCGCAGGGTGTAAAAGTGGTGAGCTACATCAAACGCTACCGCCTGGAACCCCGGCCGGAAGACGTCGAGCGCTACAAGCGCGGGGAGCTTGTCGAGCCGAAGAAACCCATCGTCTACTACATCGATCCGGCTACGCCGAAAAAGTGGGTGCCTTGGCTGATTAAGGGCGTTGAGGACTGGAATGTCGCATTTGAACGCGCGGGCTTCAGGAACGCCATCCAGGCAAAAGTGGCGCCGACCGTCGAAGAGAATCCGCACTGGAGTCTCGAAGATGCGCGTCACTCCGCCATCGTCTACAAACCCTCTTCCATCGCCAATGCGGCGGGGCCGATCATCACCGATCCCAGAAGCGGTGAAATCCTGGAGAGCCACATCAACTGGTTCCACAACCTGATGTCGATCCTTCGCACCTGGTATTTCGTGCAATGCGCACCCACTGACCCGCGGGCGCGGAAGGTGACTTTCGACGATGAACTGATGGGCGAACTGATCCGGTCCGTCGCCGCACACGAGGTGGGACATTCCCTCGGACTCACCCATAATTTCGGCGCCAGTTCCACGGTTCCGGTTGAAAAACTTCGCGACCGCGACTGGGTGGAAAAGCACGGGCACACGCCTTCCATCATGGACTATGCGCGCTTCAACTACGTGGCGCAACCTGAAGACAGCGTCGGCCATCGCGGCCTGATATCCCGGATCGGGGAGTATGACCTGTGGGCGATCGAATGGGGATATCGTTGGTATCCCGAATACACGCCCGAGGAAGAGATACCGATGCTCACGCAGCTTGTTACCGAGAAGCAGCAGGACCGCAACCTGTGGTTCGGGTCGGAACTGAGCGCCGAGGACCCGCGCACGCAGACCGAAGACCTTGGCAACAATGCAATGCGCGCCGGTGAATACGGTATCCGCAACCTGCAACGCGTCATGGACAACATCCTGGAATGGACTTACGCGGAAAATGACGGGTATAGGAACCTGAAAGACATTTACAGCGGCGTCACGCGCCAGTTCGAGTACTATGTTGGCCACGTGCTGAGGAATATCGGTGGAACATACCAGACGCCAAAGTCGCCATCGCAGTCGGGCCCCGTTTACGAAATGGTGCCCGTCGCCACCCAACGCGAGGCACTCAGATTTTTGAAGGCGTACGTGTTCGAGGCGCCGATGTGGCTTGTCGACAATGACGTGCTTGAACGCGTGGGCGAGTCGCCGACCCGGATCATCGGGCGCATGCAGGGCATCGCGCTGAAGCACCTGCTCAGCACAGGTACTTTGAGCCAGCTTGCCGTACATGAGGCCATGTATCCACAGGAGGCCTTCAGGATGATCGACTATCTCAACGAGATCGATGCCGCCATGTGGACGGAACTCGAGGAGGCAAAACCGATCGATATCTACCGCCGCAACCTTCAGCGCGCGTATGTCGATGCGCTGATCGAGCTTTCGGACAAGTCGGGTAGCGAATACCGCGACGTGCCACCCCTGGTGAACGCGAAGCTCGCTGAAATCAGGACCCGGGTGAAAAAGGCCATGCAGCGTACGAAGGATCCGGTGACCGAATACCACCTGAGGTATATTTACGAAAGGCTGGAAGAAAATCTGCAGACGTAACGATTAATTCCGGCATTTTGCCGGCGGCCTCAGTCGGTCACCAGAATATTTACGAAACCGCAGGTGCCTTCCGTGCCGATTTCGTTTCGTTTTCATAATTTTCTTCCCTGACGGCGAAAAGTGAATGGCTGAACCCTTTTCTGTACTTGCGCGGGATGCGTTGACCGAGACCCTCCGGAACACGAGGTATGACCTCGTCATCATCGGCGGAGGGATCACCGGCGCCGGTATCGCACTGGATGCAGCTTCCCGCGGACTCAAAACCGCGCTCGTTGAAAAGGAGGACTTCGCCTTCGGCACAAGCAGCCGTTCCACAAAACTCATTCACGGCGGCCTGCGTTATCTCAAGCAGTTTGAATTCGCCCTGGTCAGGGAGGTAGGCAGTGAACGTGCAGTAGTCCACCGATTGGCCCCACACCTCGTTGTCGCCGAGAAGATGCTGCTCCCCCTGTACGAAAAGAAAGGGCTCGGGTACTGGCTTACCTCGATCGGGTTGATGATCTACGATTTCCTTGCCGGCGTGAGGCGCGCGGACCAGCGCCGCATGCTCACCCGCGCGCAGACCCTGCGGCGTGAACCACTCCTGAAAAAGGAGGGCGTTAAAGGGGGAGCACTGTATGCCGAGTATAGAACAGACGACGCCCGGCTTACCATCGAGGTCATCAAAATGGCGGCAGCCCATGGTGCGCACGTCATCAACTATACCCGTGCGACCGGATTCCTTCGCGAAGGGGATCGGGTTATCGGTGTCGGCGTGCGCGACGAATACGCCCGGGCAGACTATTCTATTTCCGCCCGTGTCGTGGTGAACGCTGCGGGCCCCTGGGTGGACGAATTGAGAAAGATCGATGGCTCCCTTCGCGGAAAAACGCTTCACCTGACCAAGGGTGTGCACATCGTGTTTCCGCATGAAAGATTTCCAATCAAACAGGCGATCTACTTTGAGGTTGAAGACGGCAGGATGGTGTTTGCCATCCCGCGCGGGAGGACCACGTACGTGGGCACGACCGACACAACCTATAACGGAGACAAGGACCGGGTGACCGCCACGCGGCAGGACGCGGAGTACCTGGTCCGTGGTGTCAACGCGACATTCGCCGGCCTCGGCCTCACCGTGGATGACATCGAGTCAAGCTGGGCGGGCCTGCGACCGCTCATACACGAGGAGGGAAAATCCGAGTCGGAGCTTTCACGAAAGGACGAAATATTCATTTCACCCTCAGGTCTTATTTCCATCGCCGGCGGGAAACTGACCGGTTATCGCAAGATGGCCGAACGCGTGGTGAACGTTGTGGTTAGGAATGCCCCTGGGGGAGGGCCAGTCGGAGGGTGCCGCACGGCAACCCTTGCCCTGACGGGCGATGGGTTTCAAAGTCGCCGGCAACTGCGAACCTATCTGCGGGCGGTGAATGAAGCGCTCCGGCCTTATGCCTTTGAAGCACATACCGTGTCGCGGCTGGTGGAAACCTACGGCCGCCAGACGGACCATGTTCTGAAGTACTTTTTCAAGCACCATACGCGCGACAACGCAGAACTTTCCCTGCTGAAGGCGGAAGCGTGGTTCGGTATTCACCATGAGATGGTGGTGGGCATGGAGGATTTTTTCGTGCGTCGAACGGGCCTCCTCTACTTTAACATCCAAATGGTGATACGCTGCAAAGATCAGGTGGGCGCGTTCATGAAGGAACTGCTGCGCTGGGACGACGCCGCGCTGCTGCGCGAGATGAACCGCATTGACGAACTTATCACACAGGCAATCCAATTCCGCAACCTCGAACAGAACGTACACAACGTCCGATAATTTGCGGCAGCAAATGCCATTGAATTATCCCTTCCATGGTCCTTCTCACGCGTTCGGGGTCCCGCCTTCCAACTTCGCTCACAGGAAAGGGAGTCCCGCGCGCAGGCGTTACAGGGGATAACAGGGTGTGCAGCGAAAAGTAACCGAAATATGCCCCGCAAGTGAACGACATTGATTGAATTTATACTAATTTGAGTCTTTCGATGAGCAAGAAAAAACAGTATAAGGATAACGTGCGCAGCCTGTGGGGAATCGACATGGGAGGCACAAAGATCGAGGGTGCGATCCTGCGCTCGGCGGGCAAACCCGACGTCTTGTTTCGCGACCGCGTCTCCACCGACGCGGAACTGGGCTATGAACATATCCTCGCCCAGACAGCCACCCTGGTAGATCAAATGCGCAAGCATGCCGGTCACAGCCCTGAAGTCATCGGTATCGGAACACCGGGTGTGCATGACCCGAAACTGGGTACCATGAAGAATTGCAACACGGTGTGCATGAATGGCAAGCCGATGAAAGACGACTTGCAAAACCTGTTGGGCGTACGTGTGGAACTGGCCAATGATGCCGACTGCTTTGCCCTGGCCGAAACGCGACTCGGCGTGGTGAAGGAACAATTTCCTGATGCGCGTGTCGTGTTTGGTGTCATCATGGGTACAGGAGTGGGTGGCGGCCTGGTGGTTGATGGCAGGCCCCTTATCGGTCTCCAGGGGATCGCCGGCGAGTGGGGACATAATTTTCTCGACGAATCCGGAGGCCAGTGCTATTGTGGAAAGACGGGATGTGTGGAGAATGTTATTTCCGGACCGGCGCTGGAGAAGTACTATTTCAACGAGACCGGCAACCGCAAACCCCTGAAAGATATTGTAGCGCTGGCGGAATCGAAGGTCGACCCGACAGCCCAAAAGACCATGATGCGGCTGATCGAATATTTCGGAAAAGCCCTGAGCGTGATCATTAACATCATCGACCCCGACGTTATCGTGATCGGTGGCGGCGTGGGCAACATTGACTTGCTGTACGACCGCGGAAGAGATGCGGTGAAGAAATACGTTTTCAATCACACGCTCGAGACGCCGATCGTCCCGCCGTCGCTGGGCGATAGCGCCGGTGTCTTTGGCGCGGCTTTTTTGGGTAACGCGTAACATTCGAAATGAAGCGGATCGCCATTGTCGGACCCATCCCAAGAGATCATATTGTAACCCATCAGGGTGATCTTATCCAAAAATGGGGATGCGTAACCCACCCGGTAATCGCCCTGTCGGTGATGGCGGGCGACAGCATTGAAATCATCCCCGTATCCCATGTGCGGCACGTCGATGTCGACAACGTGAGAGAAGTATTCAAGGGATACCGCGGGATCAACCTCGACCACATCACTTCCCGACACGATCAGGGGGACGTCATCAGCCTGAAATTCGTAGACATGAACAACCGCCTCGAACGCCAGACGGGTTTCATGGATCCCATCTTACCCGGTGATGTGGAGCCATTGAAGGGAACGGATGTATTCGTGTTCATTCCCATCAGCGACTACGAGATCGCGCTCGACACGCTGAAGTTCATCAGAAAGAACAGCCCGCGAAGTCTGATCATCTTCGACGCCCACGGTCCGACGACAGCGTGCCTTTTCAACGGCGAACGTATGCGCAAATTCTGGGTGGACCGCGACCAGTGGTTGCCATACATTCACGTCTTGAAAATGAACATCGAAGAAGCCCGGGCGTCGTGGTTTAGAAAGGAATACGAAAGCCACGACTACGGCGACGAAATGAGTCTTGAGGAGACGCGGGAGTTTGCCCTCCATTGTCTCGCTATGGGTGTAAAATGTCTTTGTGTGACCATGGACTCGCGTGGCTGCATGGTCTATTTTATGAAAGATGGTGAAATGACGGAAGCGTTGGTTCCCGCCGTCAGCGTGAAGAACGTCGTGGACACAACGGGGTGCGGGGATTCATTCGCAGGCGGCGTTGGATTCGGACTGTTAAACGATCCGTCCGACTACGTCGGCGCGGTTCGCTATGGCAACGCCCTGGGTGCGCTGCGAACCCAGGGGAAAACGTTTGCGGTATTTAAATCCCAGCAAGAAACCGACAAAATCATTCGGGAAACGTATTTTTGACCCCCAAAAATGAGCGCCTTCGGTCGCGGCGGTGGTTTGACAGGTCCCTTGCGGATATTGACCGCGTTCCACCGGCAGGGCCGCCGGCGACGATGGATGCCGGCTTGCCGGAGTGGCCGGCTGAAAACAGTATAATGGAGATGAACGAGATTAAAGCTTGTATTTTTGACCTTGACGGCGTAATCGTCGATACGGCGCATTATCATTTTATGGCCTGGCGGAGGCTGGCGCGCGAGCTGGGGTTTGACCTCACCGAAGCGCAGAACGAACGCCTCAAGGGTGTAAGCCGGATGCGATCTTTGGAGATCGTATTGGAGATCGGTGAACGCTCGCTCACGGAGGACGAGAAACAAAAGTTGGCAGACAAGAAAAACGAATGGTTCGTTGGATATGTCGATCAGATGACGCCACAGGAAATATTCCCCGGCGTGAAGGACCTCATCGCGGATCTCAGGAGCAGGCACCTGAAAGTGGCGCTGGCTTCCAGCAGCAAGAACGCCGCGAAGGTAATCGCCCTGCTTGAGATCGAACATCTGTTCGACACCCTGGTTGATGGCACCATGATCACGCATTCCAAACCCGACCCTGAGATCTTTCTCAAGGCCGCAACAAACCTTCGAATGGATCCCGCGCACTGTCTTGTTTTTGAAGATGCCGAAGCCGGTGTGCAAGCGGCCCATCGCGCCGGAATGAGATGCGTTGGCGTGGGCTCCGCGGAAATTCTTCATTTCGCCGACATGGTAGTGCCGCGAACGGGGGAGTTTGAGATCGCCGATCTTCAACAACTGGAAATCGCCTGAGTGTAACCTTGACCGTTCGAACCTGATTGCCTATGAAAACTTACCTGAAGCACGATGAGTGGCAAATCATCGAGGAAGGATTCAATCCCCACTTTAACCTGGTTTCTGAAAGTGTGTTCAGCATCGGAAATGGCCGGATGGGGCAGCGCGCCAATTTTGAGGAGGAGTATTCCGGTGAAACACTTCAGGGCAGTTATGTCGCGGGCGTTTACTACCCCGACAAGACGCGTGTCGGGTGGTGGAAGAACGGCTACCCGGAATATTTCGCGAAAGTGCTGAACGCCCCCAACTGGATTGGCCTCCGCATCAGCATCGACAACATGAAGCTGGATATGGGAAAATGCCAGGTGGAAGACTTCCGGCGCGTGCTGGACATGAAGACCGGGCTGTTGTCGCGGACATTTACGGCGACCTTTCAGGATGGGAAAAAGGTACGGATCGATGCCCGCAGATTTTGCAGCATGGCGAACGGCGAGATCGGCGCGATCCGCTATGCGATCACCCCGCTGAACTTTACCGCCAAAGCAACCTTCTCCATCTACGTCGATGCCGATGTCATCAACAAGGATTCGAATTACGACGAGAAGTTCTGGGAAGAGATCTATAAGGAAGCCACGGAGGGCAAAGCCGTCGTTACCGCGCAAACAAAGAAAACGCACTTTCATGTCATTACCGGAATGCGGTATGCGATCGAGACGAACGGGACGCCGGCTAAAGTGGAGCGGATCAATCTCGAACAGCGCGAAAAATATGCCGGCAACGTGGTTCAGCTCAATCTCGCCAATGGGAATGAAACGGTAATCTACAAGTACGCGGCGGTCCTTTCGTCGGAGAATCATCCCAAAGAAGAAATCGTCGGCCATTGCAATACGGTCCTTGATGAAGCGGTGGCCAAAGGATTTGACCGGCTTTTCCGGGACCACGCAGCGGTCTGGGCTGCGAAGTGGGAAGAGTGTGATATTACGATCGAGGGCGATGTGGCCGCGCAGCAGGGGATACGTTTCAATATTTTTCAGCTTTCGCAGACCTACACCGGCGAAGATGAGCGGCTCAACATCGGACCAAAGGGATTCACGGGGGAAAAATACGGGGGGAGTACCTATTGGGATACCGAGGCATATTGCCTGCCGTTCTACCTGGGCACCGCCGAACAGCGCGTCGCCCGGAACCTCCTCGTTTACCGATACAAGCATTTGGAGAAGGCGATTGAGAATGCGGAGAAACTCGGTTTTACCGGCGGAGCGGCACTCTATCCCATGGTCACGATGAACGGCGAGGAATGCCACAACGAATGGGAAATCACGTTCGAGGAAATCCATCGCAATGGCGCGATCGCCTATGCGATCTTCGATTACATCAGGTACACCGGCGATGAAAAATACCTCACGGAATACGGCCTTGAAGTACTCATCGGTATTTCACGGTTCTGGTCACAGCGCGTGAACTGGTCTGCCGCGAAAGATCAATATGTCATGCTGGGGGTCACGGGCCCCAATGAATACGAGAACAACGTCAACAACAACTGGTATACGAACATGTTCGCAGCCTGGACGCTCGGCTACACGTTAAAGGCCATCGATTTTGTAAAGAAGGACGACGACCGCGCGTTCGGGGCACTTGCTACGCGGATTAACTTCCAGGAAGCCGAGGAGGTATCGCGGTGGCGGGAAATCATTGAGAAGATGTATTATCCTGAAGACCGGGCACGGGGCGTATTCCTCCAGCAGGACGGATTTCTGGACAAGGCGTTGGTAAAGGTCTCCGAACTCAGGCCGGAAGACAGGCCGTTAAACCAGCGCTGGTCGTGGGACCGGATCTTGAGGTCCTGTTTTATTAAGCAGGCGGATGTGCTGCAGGGCATATACTTCTTCGAAGACCGCTTTGACGTGGACACGGTGAAGCGCAATTTTGATTTCTACGAACCGATGACCGTGCACGAAAGTTCGCTCTCGCCCTGTGTCCACGCGATCCTTGCATCAAAGCTTGGGTATGAGGAGAAAGCCTACGAGATGTACCTCCGCACGGCGCGTCTCGACCTCGACGACTACAACAACGACACCGAGGACGGCTGTCATATTACCAGCATGGCCGGCACGTGGATGAGCGTGGTCAAGGGCTTTGGTGGCATGCGCGTGAAAGATGGCAAACTTTCCTTCAAGCCGTTTATTCCCGGCAAGTGGATGAGCTACTCCTTCCGCCTTGAATTCCGCGGAAGGGTCATCAAAGTGAAGGTTACTAAAAGCGGAACGGAAACCTTGCTGGAATCCGGCGACCCGATGGAAATATGGGTGAACGATAAACTCGTGCCGATGGCGTGAGGCCAACTCAGCGCCAGGCTTCCAGGATACGAGCTACCCAGACAGCGTACATCTTCCCCGAAGGATGCAGCCCGTCGGACGCGACGAGTTCGGGATCGTCAAATCCCTTTCGGGAAATATCGGTGATGTTAACGTACCGGACGCCGTGCTTTTCGGAAAGGCTACGGTTAACGCGGTTGAATTCGTCAATGGCTTTTGTGATCTGCGCCTGCTTCTCCCTTCCAAACGGCGTATAGCCATAATCCGGTATGGAAACCACGAAGACTTTCGATTTGTCTCCGCCGGCAAACGCAATCGCCATGTTCAGGAGCGCTTCGAACTCGGGCGCGTAGCTTTCAGCAGACTTTCCCTGGTATTGGTTGTTCACACCGATCAGCAGGGAGACGAGGTCGTAGTCGTTTCCCGGCTTTGCTTTCAGGATCGCGTTCCTCAGATCGTCGGTGCGCCAACCCGTGGTTGCGATGATGTCGGGCGCGGCGAAATTTTCCCCGCGTTGGTTTAACGCATTTGTAAGCTGAACAGGCCAGCGTTCTTCGGGCGCAACACTTTCCCCGATGGTGTAGGAGTCGCCAAGCGCAAGGAACTTCTTTTTTGCCGTTATATCCATTTGAGCGAAAGACAGGTGAGCCGCTAACGTAAGGAAGAGTGAAAAGGTGAATTTCATAGTGCTGGTACAAATACCGTTGAATTAAGAGGCATATCACGGTTATCCCCCGCGCCTCGGCTTCTCGGCGCCTCCGTGACGAAAACCACTACCCCTCAGCATCCACGTCGTAGCACCTAAACGCCGGCGAATACCAAGCAAGGTACGATATCGTCGCTTAAAGCAGGCATAGTTTTTTAAAATCTGCATCGTTAAACTAAATCACTTTTTGTTATGAATAGCATTTCTGTTGGCTTGAGGCGGGTATTAAGTGTACTGGTGATCCTATGCGTGTTTTTGGGTTCCTGCAAGAACATGAGTAAATCCCAAAAGGGAACCTACATCGGAGCGGCAGGTGGCGCAGCCGCAGGTGCTGCGATCGGCAAAGCCGCAGGTAATACGGCCATGGGCGCGATCCTTGGCGCGGCCATCGGCGGAGCGGCGGGCTATGGGATCGGGCGTTATATGGACAAACAGGCGGAAGAGTTGCGCGCCGACCTTGAGGGCGCCGAGGTTGAAAGGGTAGGCGAGGGCATCAAGATCACCTTCCGCGAAGGTATCCAGTTTGAAGTGAGCTCATCGCAACTCAGCGAATCGTCGCGGACCAACCTCACACAGCTTGCTGAAACGCTGAAGAAGTACGAGGATACGAACATTCTCATCGAAGGGCATACCGACATAACCGGAACGCGTGACTACAATATGGGCCTTTCGGAGGATCGCGCGGAATCGGTGGCATCGTTCCTCAAATCCCTCGACGTGGCCGGCAAACGGATCACCACGGAAGGATACGGACCCGATCAACCCGTGGGGGACAACGATACGGCTGCAGGCCGCCAGAAGAATCGCAGGGTCGAAGTGGCCATCTTCGCCAACGATAAACTGAAACGCAAAGCCGAGAAAGGAGAGTTGGGTGAAGTATCGGCCACGGAGAACGATAATTGATCCGGAACTAAAAGATTCAGGCTGCCAGGGGGACATCCGTTCCCAGGGCAGCCTGAATTGTTTTTCATTGTTGTCCGGTAAAAATTAGAATTTTACATGTAACCTTTGCTCGTAGACCA
>CAZKBK010000060.1:0-17542 GCA_964551035.1 uncultured Roseivirgaceae bacterium
GGCCTCCCTTTTTGTTAATTATTACAAAAGTTTTCCCCGGACAACACTGATTCGTCATTCGTAACTCGTCATTTCCTTTCTGCTATCCGTAAATCTCATTCAATATCCCGGCCAACCGTACTCCCGCCTGAAGTAGCCGTTGCTCCACGATCGGAAAGTACTTGTACGTGTATTCATAGCCCAATCGCCCGCCTCCGGTGTCGTACACTTGTTCTTCGAACGACTGGCTCTCCTTCGCCCATTCCAGCACCGTTGCGGACTGCCATGCCTGCAACTCCGCCTTCGAAGGCCTGGCCAGTGACTGCGCGAGTTCCGTGTAACTGAGGCGCGTGCCGTCGATCATCTCGCTATCCCACACGCGGTGCAGGTTCGAGGAGGAACCAAACCACCGTACCTTTACATCGTTGCCACCCTTGTCGTCCCTGCCGCCCACGTGGAGCGGCTGGTGGATGTCACCAACAAGGTGGATGAGTATCCGAATGCGCTCGGCCTGTTCGGCGTCCGTGAGCGTGCCGGCTTTCAGTTCGCCGATGACCCGCTCGAGGGTCTGAATGATATCACCATTGGGATTTTTAGTGGTTTGATCGTAAGTGGACCCGAGCGGAATTGTCACCCAATGCCAATCGGACATGTGGTCGTACGCCCGGTCGGACTTTACCTCGTCCATCCAGTTGCTGGCCATGGCCAGGGATTCGCAGTCCAGGATCCGGTCCACGGCCTTCCGCGCTTTTTTCGTGAGGTATTGGTCGGCGATCCACCCGGTTACCCGGTGGCCGGTTGGACCCCATTCGGCAAACGCCGACGAGGAGAGGACAATCAAAAAGGTAAGAATTATGGACTTTCTTATCATGGTCGTCAAGGTTTCCAGCGAACACCAATATCAAAAGAATTTTATGGACGAGGGAATTGTTCTGCTGCTAATTTTACATTTATCTTTCAAGGTCGTATTGTCAAGCCTGCTCGCCGCCCGGGATGAAAACTTTGCGTTTTGATATACAAGCCCAGCCTGATGAGGTGACCTGCGGTCCTACCTGCCTGCACGCCCTTTACCAGTATTACGACGACCCGGTCTTGCTCAAGGATGTCATTCGTGAAGTCAAACATCTCAAAACCGGTGGAACCCTTGCGGTGATGCTGGGGAGCCATGCGCTCAGCAAGGGTTATAAAGCGCATATTTACAGCTACAACCTCAATGTATTCGACCCGACGTGGTTCGACAGTCCGAAAGAAGAGATCATTCGCTTCCTGAAGGAACAGATCGCATTCAAGCGCAAGCGGCGGAAACTCGTGGCCGTGTCGGAAGGTTACCTGCGCTTTCTGGAGAACGGCGGCGAAGTGCATTGGGCCGAACTCGACGACGAACTCATTAAGAGCTTTTTGAAACAGTCGATACCCATCCTGACCGGCCTGAGCGCCACGTACCTGTATGGCAGCCCCCGCGAGATCCCACAGTTCGACATCTACGACAGCATTAAGGGCGAACCGGCCGGTCACTTTGTGGTGATCACCGGCTATGATGTTGACAAGAACTGCGTGTACATCGCCGATCCGATGGAACCGAACCCTTTGGGAAAGGGCCAGGTTTACCCGGTGAGCTTTGTCAGGCTCATCAACAGCATTATGCTGGGCATCGTTACTTACGACGCGAACCTTCTCATTATCGAACCCAAAAAATAATTCCCGTTCCCGGCTTACCAGGAGCCGCCGGGCGCACTAAACGTTTATGCAAAAACTCATCATCGTTGAAAACCCTGCGCAATGGCAATTTGACCTGTACGATGTCGAGGTCATTACACCGGCAAAGTATATTTCCGACGAAATCTATCAGCAGTCAAAGGGTCTTAAGGTCATCAACCTTTGCAAATCCTATCAGTACCAGAGCCAGGGATACTATGTCTCGCTGCTGGCGGAAGCGCGCAAGCACAAAGTACTTCCGGGAATCAGCACCATACAGGACCTTCGGTTCCCTTCCATTCTCAGAGAGGATTCTCAGGATTTCGACGAACTGATCCAGAACTCCTTCAAGAACGAGAATCGCGACAAGGTGGAGTTCGATATCTACTTCGGCATCACCCAGAACGAGCAACTGAACAAGCTTGCCCGCCAGCTTTTCCAGTACATCCAGGCGCCGTCGTTGAGGGCTACGTTTTCCAGGAAGACGAAATGGGTTTTACAGAGTATCAAGCCTTTGAGTTTCGGCGAAGTGCCCGAGGAGGACCTGTCGCTGATGCGCCACGCCGTGGAAAAATATTTTCAGCGCAAGCGCGAGCTGAAGCCGGATAAGAAAAAATACGACCTGGCGATCCTGGTGAACCCGCAGGAACAAAATCCGCCGTCCGACAAGAAGGCGATTCAAAAGTTTGTCAGAGCCGCGGACCAGGCGGGGTTTAACGTGGAATTGATCGACAAGAACGACTTTGGCGAACTCATCCAGTACGACGCCCTGTTCATCCGCGAAACCACTTATGTCAATCACCATACCTTCCGGTTCGCCAAGAAAGCGCAATCCCTGGGGCTGGTGGTGATCGATGACCCCACGTCGATACTAAAGTGCACCAACAAGGTGTACCTGCACGAGCTGCTCAACGCCAACAAAGTGCTGACACCGAAATCGTTCGTGCTCAGCCGCGAAAACCATAAAAGTCTCACCGACCGGCTGAGTTACCCTTTCATCCTGAAACAGCCGGATGGCGCCTTCAGCAAGGGGGTATTTAAGATCAATAACGCCGGTGAATACAAGCAGGTCTCGGCTTCCATGTTCCAGAAATCCGACCTCGTCATTGCGCAGGAATTTCTTCCCACACCCTTCGACTGGCGTGTGGGCATCATCGACGGACAGGTAATCTACGTCTGCAAGTACTTCATGGCCGCCTCCCATTGGCAGATCGTGAACTGGAATACGGACAAGAAGAACCAGGAAGGCGATGTGCAATGCATTGCCGTCGACCAGGCGCCATCGGGACTGTTGAAGACCGCGTTGAAAGCAACTTCCCTCATTGGCAAAGGACTCTACGGTGTAGACATGAAGGAACTCGACGGAAAGTTCTATGTCATCGAGATCAACGACAACCCGAACATCGATTCGGGCGTGGAGGACAAGATCATGAAGGACAAGCTGTACGCAACCATCATGGACGTTTTCTTAAACAAGTTAAAATCCGACAAGTAAAATGGTTCAACCCCCACGCCTCCACCTCTTCCAGGGCTATGGCATCGAGCTGGAGTACATGCTCGTCGACTCCGATACGCTGAAAGTAAAACCCATCGCTGACGAGTTGCTCAAGCACGAGATCGGCGAATACGCCAGCGATTTTGTACCCGTCGAGCCGTCGGGTGAGGCCGGGATGGTGACCTGGTCGAATGAACTCGTGCTCCATGTGATCGAACTGAAATCAACCCGGCCGGAAAGTAATTTCAACGGCCTTGAACATGCCTTTGCCGAGAACATCAGGCGTATCAACGCCATTCTTTCCGGCTGGAACACGATGCTCATGCCCGCGGCGGCGCACCCCTTCATGGACCCGCTGTCGGAAACGCGCATCTGGCCACATGAGAACAACGAAGTATATGATATTTACAACCGGATCTTCGATTGCCGCGGGCACGGATGGTCCAACCTCCAGAGCACACATCTCAACCTCCCGTTCTATGACGATGAGGAGTTCGCCAAGCTCCACGCCGCGGTGCGCCTGGTCCTTCCGTTGCTGCCGGCGATCTGTGCCAGCTCACCCCTCCTCGACGCGAAACCCACCGGCCTGCTTGACACGCGGTTAAAGTATTACAAGACCAACCAGTCCAGGATACCCTCCATCACGGGACGTGTCATCCCCGAGGCGGTCTTTTCGAAGCGAAACTACCTCAACACCATCTACGACAAGATAAAATCCGACATTGCCACATATGATCCGGATGGCGTACTCAATCCGATCTGGGTGAACTCGCGTGGCGCGATCCCCCGGTTCGACCGGGGCTCGATAGAAATCCGCATCATGGACATCCAGGAATGTCCCGCCGCCGACATGGCGATCATGGCCCTGGTCATTGCCACCATCCGGGCGCTGGTGCAGGGGGAGTTCATCGATTACGAGGCGCAGGTACGGTGGAAAACAGATGCCCTCGCACCGCTACTCGACGAGACGATGGAAAGGGGACCGGATGCCGTGATCGCAAACACAGCGTACCCGGCCATCTTCGGACTCGACGCGAAGCCGTTGACCGCGGGAGAACTTTGGCGCCATGTGCTTGAGACGCTCATCCGCGGTGGAAACGCTTCTCTGCAACAGCGACGCGGGGAGTTCGACGCGATCCTGAAGGAGGGCACGCTCTCACAACGAATCCTGAGGTCACTGAACAACGACTATTCGACCGAAAACATCACGCGCGTTTACCGGCAACTGTCGCGGTGCCTGAACCAGAATAAAATGTTTTTGAGCTGAACCGCAGGACTTCCCCAAGCCTTCGAATCCAGCCACATCCATGCGACACAAACGGGCTTTTTTAATCATCCACAACGACCACGCTCAACGCCAACCGACCCGTTCCATCGTACCCCTTACCTCGTACCTTGACCACACAGCATCCTCAAAGCCCACGCCTAAATTCAACCCCGCCCTTCCCATTCGCAATTCGTCATTCGTAACTCGTAATTTGTGCAAGGGATTGCAAATCGTTGTCAAAGCCTGCTCCTCCCTCGCCTTCCAGAAACGCTTGCGCGTAGATCAATTTGCGCATCTGGTCGCAGCGTGCGTTACAGGAGGCTCCTCCGGAGCCGGGTCGTTCGTTGGGGTTTTATCTTCTACAACAGGAAGCTCCTAACGGAGCTGCCCGTCCCGATAGTTTGAATTCAATTTGATTATTGGATTTGTACTCACGTGCTTGAGGCCGGCATTGAAAGTTAACGTAAATCGTTGATTCTCTCCCTCCGTCGCAGCCATTGGAACACTTCAAATCCAGCCACATCCATGCGACACCTACAGGCTTTTTTAATCATCCACAACGACCACGCTCAACGCCAACCGACCCGTTCCATCGTACCCCTTACCTCGTACCTTGACCACACAGCATCCTCAAAGCCCACGCCTAAATTCAACCCCGCCCTTCCCATTCGTCATTCGTCATTCGTCATTCGTAACTCGTAATTTATTTGACCCCCCTGTTAGCCATTAGCGCTGACCAGATCCTTCGCTAAAGGCATCGTACCTCTTACCTCTTACCTCGTACCTTGACCACCGTTACAGCATCCTCAAAGCCCACGCCTAAATTCAACCCCGCCCTTCCCATTCGTCATTCGTAACTCGTAATTCGTAACTCGTAACTCGCATCTACTCCTGCCCTTGCTTCTCGTTCCCGACCAACTCCCGATGAATACCCCGTAGGTTTTCCAGGTGGTTGCCGTAAAGTTTTTTCAAAAGCCAGGTGACCAGCCAGGTGCTGGCAAAATAGAAGATGCCACCCAGGAGTGCGAGGTACAGGAGTGTTCTCGGTTTTGTCAGTTGCACCAGGAACTCGTCGAGGCCGCGTTCGATAGCGCCGAAGAGTAGGGCAAGCACAAAATACACCGGGTAGAGGATGGTATAGCTGCGTTTGTAGAACCGGAGGTAGCTGCTGAGGTTATCGATGAGCCCTTCGAGATTCACGCGCAGGTTGTCATTTCCCGGGTCGAACCGGTTGAGGATGCGGAGTTTTTTGATGTAGTAAACGCAATACGCGACAAAGATCAGCAGGATCGAGACCGTGGTCCATTTGATTGCGCCGGCAGGTAGCGTTAGGGCGTAGACGAGCAACGCAACGCCGGCGGCGAACGTGAAGAGGAGTTCAAACCAAACGCTGCGTTTCAGCTTGGCGATAATCGACTGCTTGTTCCCCTTGAGTATGGTCGCAAGCTCGGCAGGGTTCTTCGGTTTGAACCGCGCGTCGGATTTTTTCCAGAGGTCCTTTAGCTCATCTAATTCCATCGGCGAACATCATTTTCCTAAGTTTCTCCCGGATGCGGTTCATGCGAACCCGTACGTTGTTCTGCGTGATGCCGATCGTCTCGGCAATCTCTTCATAGGGAACTTCCTCCAGCGCCATCATGATCATGGCCCGTTCGACCTCCGACAATTGGCGAATTGCCCACTGAAGTTTCTGCATGTCTTCCCGGCGGTCATCGGCGGCCTGTTCGGAGATATTGAAATGCATTTCCTGGATGTCTTCCGTCTGCGGGGTACGGCGCTGTTTACGATATCCGGAGATAGCGGTGTTAAGGGCAATGCGATACATCCACGTAGTGATCTTGGCTTCCCCCCGGAAAGAGCCAAACGATTTCCAAAGCTGAAGGACGATATCCTGGAAAAGGTCATTGCGGGCGTCAGCGTCGCTTTCATACATGAAGCACACCTTGTAGATGAGGCCCTGATGCGCGTTGATCAGGCCAATAAACCTTTGTTGTTCGTCATTCGCCAACGGAGGGAGCCTATAGGGTATGTCGGAATAAGGTTTGGATAATTACATCAATGCGGGCCCGTTTCGGACTCCTTTTCGAGATTGAAAAGGGCGTTGAGCACCTCGGAGAGTGATTCCGCATCGCCACGCCGGCAAGCGGCCTTCAGGTGAAGCACGGGATACTTGATGATCTTCTGCATCATCGACCGGCTCATCTCATCGAGAAGGGTGGCCTGTTCCGGTTTGGCATTTCTCAAAAAGCGGGCGAGTTCCTCCTGCCGGATCTGCTCGAGGGCGTTTTTCAGTTTCTGGATCGTGGGTGAAATGATCATCTCGCGCGACCAGTCATCGAATTCAACCATGGCCTCTTCGATGATCGCCTGGACCCTCGGGATCGACGCCTTGCGCTTCACCAGCGTTTCATTCGTCTTCTCCTCGATGTCGTCGAGGTTGTAGACGATCGCGCCGGGGATCGCATCTACCGCCGCCTCCACGCTTCGCGGTATGGATAAATCGATAAAGTATTTGTGAGATACCAGCGACAATTTTCCGACGAGCGCACGGCTAATGAGTGGCTCTGCTCCTGATACGGAACTGATGACTACGTCCGCCCCGGCGATCTCCTCCCCTAGGGCGTCGATATTGCCGAACTTGAAGCCGCACCGCACCGCGAGCTGCTCGGCCTTCGCTACCGTGCGGTTAAGGACCGTCACTTCGCTGAACCGGGACTCCGCAAGGTTGAGACACACATCCTGTCCGATCTCGCCAACACCAACCACAAGCGCCTTCGGATTTCTCAACCCTGTCGTGAGGTCTTCCGCCAGTTCCTTAGCAGCATACGAGATCGAAGCCGCGCCATCGCGAAAAGCGGTTTCCTGGACGACACGCTTGTTGGCAAAAAAGATCGTGTGCATGAGCCGGTGAAGGAAAGGTCCGGCCATATTTTCGTCGGCACTCCATTGATACGCCGTCTTGACTTGTCCGCTGATCTGCAAATCGCCCACAACCTGCGCATCCAAACCGATGGCCACCTCAAAAAGATGGCGAACCGCGGCGCTCCCTTCATAGCGCGCGAAGTGTTCCTCAAAGCCGGCCGCCGGGTTCTTGACGAGCCGGAGGCCCTGAAAAATTTCCTTGCTCAGGTCGGCCTCGGATAGATAATAAACTTCGGTGCGGTTGCAGGTAGAGATTACCAGCACGTCCGTCGACACTACACAATCCCGTAAAAAGTTAAGTAACTGTTTGACTGCCAACTGGTTCAACGACACTTGCTCCCTCACCGGCAGCGGAGCGGTTTTGTAAGTCAGGGCTAAGGCTTTGAAATTCGCAGTCATGGAAGCACAAAAGTAAATCGTGGGCCAGGACGGAGCATGACAAATGTCAACAAACCATCAATTTAGAATCAGTTTAAATAGACTTGCCAGCGGCGTAGCACCCAACGGATGCCGCCAGGGGTGCAAAGACACAAAAAAAACAATTTTACCCTGGTGTTTACGCGCTTTTCCCGCTCCCGCTCAAACCTTAGACGCAAACGACGGCGAATTTGTTCACGGACGTTGACGATTATGAGCAGCGGATGCCACCAGACACCCGGAATATCAACCTTCATGTCTTCGCGACAAAAGAAAAAACCTTCCTCGTGCCTTCATGCCTTCGCGGCAAAAAAACAACCTTCGTTTCTTCGTGGCAAAAGAACCAACCTTCGCGCCTTCACCGTAAAAAAACCTTGGTGTCTCCGTCCCTTCATGGCACCCCCTTAACTACATTCACGCTTTTTTATTAACTTCATTGGCATACGGTTAAGCCATGAAGACCCTCCGAAAATGGATCCGTAACCTGCTTGGATTTTCCGGGCGGGAAATAAACGGATTTCTCATCCTGCTTCCGCTGATGCTGGTCATTGTCGTTGCCATGCCCATGTACAAGATGTGGATCACCAGTCGCGTCGACGATTTTTCCGCTGAAGCCCGGATCCTGGACAGCCTGGTCGCGGTATGGGAAAACCATACCCGTGAAGATCCGGTCGCCGCGCCGGCACGGGAATTTTTCATGTTCGATCCCAATCTGGCCACCGAAGCCGACCTCCGGAGGCTGGGGTTCACGGTAAGTTTGTCGAAACGTATTGCCAATTATCGGCAAAAAGGGGGGCATTTCAGGGTAAAGTCGGATTTGCTGAAAATCTATGGTGTCGATTCTACGTTTTATCGTCAGCTTCGCGCTTACATCAATCTCCCGGAACGGATCAAACGCGTCGTTCCGGAAAGAAAAAGAACAAGAACAACCACACCCCCCCGGGCTTTCGTCAGGACAAAATTTGATTTGAACACGGCAGATACTTCGGCGTTGAAGTCTGTATACGGGATCGGAACAGTGTTGGCATCGCGGATCGTTAAGTTCAGGGACCGCCTCGGCGGATTCGTGACCGAGGCCCAGGTGCGCGAAGTTTATGGCCTCGATACCGCGGCGGTAAGACGCCTCCTTGAAGTGGCTTTTGTTGCGGAAGATTTCGTTCCGCTTAAGATAAATGTGAATCAGGCCGACCAGGCACAGCTTGAGGGACATCCCTACATCAGCAAGGGGCTGGCAAGGGCAATCGTGACCTACAGGTTCCAGCATGGACCGTATGCCAGCCTCTCCGACCTCGGCAAGCTGGCCCAGTTCGACGCAGAAACCATTGCGAGGGCCCTGCCTTACCTGACCACGGACTAACTAAATTCGACGCATTTGAAAACGGTGACGAAAACGATTAAGAACATCCTGCAAACGTACCTCCGACGGCTCACGAACCTCTCGGGAAACAACCGTTCGCTTTTGCTGTTGCGCCTTTCGGCGGAACAGTTGATAGACCTGCACGAAGCGAACTTCCTCAGTGGCGCGCCGTCGTTCGAGGTGATCAAAGCGTTGATGGCCGGGCGCAACGTGCGCGTCTGCCAGGTGCTCGACAGCCGGATGGAAGCCAATAACGAGTTCAGCCGGAAGCTGAAGCGACTCCAGCGGATGGACAACTTCCTGTTTGAAGAACGCGGCTCCCGAGACCTTCACGTGGGATGGCCTTTTGTGCGCGGAAAGTTTTCCGACGGCACGCCGGTGCGGTGCCCGCTCATGTTTTTCCCGGTCTCCCTCGTCGTCGAAAACAACCAGTGGTTTCTACAGCCGAGGCCTCACGCGGGAATAACCCTGAACAAATCCTTCCTGCTGGCGTACGCCTTCTACAACAAGGTGGCCCTGGAGGAAGAACTCTTCGAGTCCACCTTCGAGGAATTCAGCGCCGATGGCACGGTGTTCAGAACACAACTCTACCAACTGCTGAACGACAAGCTCGAAATCAACTTCAACCCCGACAACTTCAGGGACGAACTCGTGCCGTTCAAACCTTTCAAGAAGAGTGACTTCGAGGAAGCCCATCGGAACGGGGAGATCAAACTCTTCCCCGAGGCGGTGCTGGGGATCTTCCCGCAGGCCGCGTCACAACTGGTTCCCGATTACATGCAGTTGATCGCCAGCGAGTCGATCTCAGACCTGGAGGATTTTTTTCTCAGCAAAAAAACCCAGTCGGAGGGCCCCGACACGCCCCAGCCCCAACCGGTGAAGGAGGAAAAACTCTATACGCCGTACTCGCTGGATGCATACCAGGAGAATGCGATCCGGGCGATCAAGAACGGGCATTCGATCGTCGTCCAGGGCCCCCCGGGGACGGGAAAATCACAGCTCATCTGCAACCTGATGGCCGATGCCATCGCCTCCGGCAAACGCGTACTCCTCGTATGTCAAAAGCGCGCCGCGCTGGATGTCGTCTACGACCGGCTCAACAACAAGGCGCTGGGAGATTTCGTCGGCCTTGTCCACGACTTCCGCAACGACCGCAAGACCGTGTTCGGAAAAGTCTCCCGGCAGATCGACAACATCGAGAACTTTCGCGCCCTCAACCGAAATGTCGACATCATTCAAACCGAACGCCGGTTCTTCCAGGTATGCCGCGGCATCGACAGCATCACGGAGGAACTTGAAAATTTCAAGCAGGCGTTGTACGACGACAAGGAGTGCGGCCTCAGCATCAAGGAACTTTACCTCACCTCCGACCTCCACGGCGATACGATCAATATCCGGCAGGAATGTCAGTACCTCAATTTCTCGGTGCTGCCCGATTTTCTCAGGAAACTCCGGCAATACGTGGACTACCAGTCCGCTTTTGGTGATCCCGAATACCTGTGGCACGAACGCAAGTCCTTCGCCGCCTTCACGGTCAGGGACCTGAAAGAACTTGAAAAGGTGGTCCGGGATATCCCCGCCTATCAGCGCGAGGTTTCGGAAGCCTTTCGTGAGCTGATCGGAACACCGCTCAACCTGGATGAAGGGCAATCCTTGCTGACACGGGAAGATGAAGCGCTGGGTTTGATCGCCTTGCTGAAGAACGAAACCATCTACCGGTACTTTGTCGGCATGAGTGAAGAAACCGACAGCGAGACGAGTTTGTTGTGGTTCTCCAACATGGAGCGAGTGGTCATGAATTGTTACGACGACCCGGGGGCGGAGACCTCCTTACCGCACGATCAACTGGTGAAAGTGCAGGAAGCGTTGCAGCGGCGGATGGATGCGCAACGGAGCCCCATCAAACTCCTGCGCTGGATCTTGTTCTCGAAGGACAAATTTCTCATTCGCCGGGTACTGGTAGCCAACCAACTTCCCGACAACCGGAAAGGCATGAAGGTGCTGGAGCGCAGGATCGACAACCGCTTGAACCTCGAACACCACCTTACGGCTATACGTCAGCGGCCGTGGCTGACCGAGATGCCGGCGAACTACGACCCCTCCGACCTCAGGACGTGGTTCACCCGGCAGAAGCTGGCCATCCGCGCAAAGCTGCTCCTGGGCTCACTCCGTGAGATCAGGAAAGCGATCGTTCCGAAAAAACTGGAAAGGGATGCTTTCCTGGTGCTGATCAGGAAATGCCTGGGCATCGTTTACGGCATCCCGGAACGCAGCACGCCCTGGCTTGAACGCCTTACGCCGTACCAGGTGCGTCAGCTCGTGCGCGATCCGGACCTTGAAACGGAATACATCCGCGTGCTGCGCTCCGACTTTGAAAGCCTTTGCGATTTCGATCGCCTGCGGGAAGGTCTGCTCTCGCACGAGCGCGACGTGATCAGCAAACTCCACGAAAAGGTGGGATGGGACACGGACCAGCAAGTGGCGCTGTTGCAGAACAGCCTCCGGCTGGCGTGGATCGAGCACATCGAGGCCAAGTACCCCGACCTGCGCACGGTGTCGTCACGACGGATGCAGCAACAACACCTTGAACTGGCGCGGCTCGTTGCCGAGAAAAAACAACTGAGCCATGCCATCCTGCTCATGCGCGGGCGCGAACGCGTCTACGAGGGCGTCGAATACAACCGGCTGAACAACCGCGTCACTTACCGCGACCTCTACCACCAGGTGACCAAGAAAAAGAAGATCTGGTCGCTGCGGAAACTCGTTACCACCTTCGAAGATGAATTGCTGAACCTGATGCCCTGCTGGATGGCGTCGCCCGAGTCGGTGTCTGCCATCTTCCCTATGAAGGAAGTCTTCGACCTCGTGATCTTCGACGAAGCCTCCCAGTGTTATGCCGAACGCGGCATTCCCGCCATGTACAGGGCAAAACAAGTGCTGGTGGCCGGAGACGACATGCAATTGCAGCCGAGCGAACTTTACCAGATCCGTTGGGACGACAACGAAGAGGAGCCGGACCTGGAAGTGGAGTCGTTGCTGGGCTTGTCGGAACGCTATCTGCCCACCTTCCACCTGCAGGGTCACTACCGCAGCCGGTCCCTCGACCTCATCGACTTTTCAAACCGGCATTTTTACGAAGGTCGTCTCCAACTGCTGCCCGACCGGGCGATCCTCAACTTAAACCAGCCCGGCATCGAGTACTGCAAGGTGGACGGGGTGTGGGCGAACAACACCAACCCGGTGGAAGCGAGCATCATCGTGGAGCGCGTCATCGAACTGACGCGGAGTCATCCCGAAAAGGAGATCGGCATTGTGACCTTCAATGCGCCGCAGCAAACGCTCATCCTCGACATGATCGAAGAGATCTTTGGCAACGCCGGCATGCAGATACCCACCACGTTGTTCGTAAAGAACATCGAAAACGTCCAGGGCGACGAAAAGGACATCATCATTTTCTCCGTGGGTTATGCGCCGGATACCGCGAAGAAACTGCACATGCAATTCGGAAGCCTGAGCATGCCGGGTGGTGAAAACCGCCTCAACGTGGCGGTCACCCGCGCCCGTGAAAAGATCATTCTCGTCTGCAGCATCGAACCCGAAGACCTCAAGACCGAGACCCTCAAGAACGAGGGACCAAAACTGTTGAAGAAGTACCTCGAGTTCGCGCGCGACGTCCACCAGATGAAATTCAAACCGAAGATCGTTCCGGCGGTCACCCATCAGCCTTCGTGGTACCTCAACCAACGGCTGAAGCAGTGGGCGCAGCAAAAATTCACCACGCTGAACTTTGAAACCGACACGCTTCCCCTGACCGACCTCGACGTGAAGCAAAACGGCACCTACCTCGGTATCGTCCGCACCGACGATGGGAACTATTATTCCAGTCTGTCGGCCAAAGACAGCTTCGCCTACGTGCCGGAATTACTGGAAAAGAAAAACTGGGACCACCACTTCGTCTTCAGCCGGAATTTCTGGTTGGATCCAGAAAAGGTGGAGGACGATCTGATGCGGTTTATCGGGTCGAAGGTGGTGTAGCCCCCCTACGTCCGGATGTCAAACTACTTGAAATCAAATTTCATAGTTCTATGAAGCCAACTCTTTTACGTCCACACCGCACCGACTGGCGACCGGTGACGGGGAGACCCGTCAGTTCCACAACATCCTCAGGACCTGTCGCAAGCTTTTCTCATCCCGCCAACAGATCCCAATCCCTGATCCCCAAATGCTAAATACCTAATCCCCAGCCACCCAAAAAAAAGGAGCCAGGCGTTTCCACCTGACTCCAGCTAAACAACCAGACGCCAACTCTTAATGGCCGTTCACCGTCGCGTATTCCGGAACGGTGCTTACCGTCTTGATGATGCGCGCTGCGACCTTGTAGGGGTCGGCGGCGGAGTTCGGCCTGCGGTCTTCCAGCCACCCGTTCCACCCGTTCTCCACCGTCGCGATGGGTATGCGGATGGATGCGCCGCGGTCGGAAACACCGTACGAAAATTTATCGATGGACTGCGTCTCATGCTTGCCCGTAAGGCGCAGGTGGTTGTCGGCACCATACGCGTCGATGTGTTCCTTCACCACGGGGGCGAAGGCCTGGCACACCGTGTCGAACACTTCACGGCTGCCCGCGTTTCTCAGTAGCGAGTTTGAAAAGTTCGCGTGCATGCCCGAACCGTTCCAGTTGGTGTCCCCCAGCGGCTTGCAGTGCCAGTTGATGGCGACGCCGAACTTCTCGGCGGTGCGCTCCAACAGGTAGCGTGCCACCCACATCTGGTCGCCGGCGGCCTTGGCGCCTTTGGCGAAGATCTGAAACTCCCACTGGCCCGTGGCCACCTCGGAGTTGATGCCTTCAACGTTGATGCCCGCGGCAAGACAGAGGTCGAGGTGTGCCTCCACGATCTCGCGACCAAACGCGTTACGGGCGCCGACAGAACAGTAGTATTGTCCCTGGGGCGCGGGGTAGCCCTGCGCCGGAAACCCGAGGGGTTTGTTGTTCTCCGGATTCCAGAGAAAATATTCCTGCTCGAAACCAAACCAGAAGTCGTTGTCGTCATCTTCGATGGTAGCCCGGGCGTTGGACTCATGCGGGGTGCCGTCGGGATCAAGAACTTCGCACATCACGAGGTACGCATTCTTGCGGCCCGGATCGGGAAAGAGCGCCACAGGAAGCAACAGGCAGTCGGAGGAGTTGCCCGGAGCCTGCTCCGTTGAGCTTCCGTCGAAGCACCATTCAGGACACGATTCGAGCGTGCCGTCGAAATCCCTGACAATTTTGGTTTTGCTTCGCAGACTTTGCGTGGGCTTGTAGCCATCGAGCCAGATGTACTCGAGTTTTGTTTTGGTTTTTGACATAGCGTGTTTGTTTTTTGTGGTTGTTGTAAAGCGTTTAAAACTTATATACAGCAGCGAGATTGATGGAAGGCATCATGTTGGTCTCTTTTCCGTCGGCATCGATAAACGAATCCTCTGAGGTGGTGTCGATGCGGAATTCCGGAATGAACGTGAGGCCGCCAACCTTGTAATTCCCCGAAAGGGTGAACTCCATGACGCTGCCATTGCCTTCGGCGTCGGTGGTGAAAATGCCCAGATGACCTTTCGTGACACCGAGGTACTCGCCGCGAAGGCCGAGCGAGAATGTTTCCGAGAGCGCGACTTTCGGGTAAAGCGCGACACCGTAAAACGTGCTCGCATCCCCACCGTCATCGGCGATATTCCCCTCGGAGATGAACCGCTCGCCCGAGGCAACGGACTGCATGGTGGTGTTGACCCCGAGGTAGAATTTCTCGGTGACATTCCACCCCGTGGTGACATCCACCTGGAACAATCCCCCGCCGGAGCCTACAAACAACGGATTCCCGTTCCCGTCATATGCGATGCTTCCGTTTTCGTCAAGGACATAGGGATAATCCGTGGCCTCAAGTTTCCCGTCCTGGTCACCGTAAATAACATTCAGCCAGATGCCGCCGAGCTCGCTGGAATGTCCCAGTTGGCCACCCAGCGTGTAGGTGTTGACCGGGTTGAATTCCACCAGGTCGGTGGGGTTCATGATCGCCGCCTTCGCCGACCATCCGTTGCCCAGATCGATGTCGGCGCGCAACCCGGTGTGGCTGAACGGCCCCCATGAAAACATGTAGGAGGTGGAATAATGAAAGTTTACCGCGGGAGAAATCACTTCATAGCCGAGGAACGTGTTGAACTGTCCCAGGTTGAGGGTGACTTTATCGGAGAGTTTGTACCACGCGAACATCTGGTTCACGATCGACTGTCCCGACGCGCTGGCAAAGACTGCCGCCTTTCCACGCGGGCCGAAGACGAGGTCCGCGGTGAACCCGGCTTTATCCCCCGAGTAGGAGGCAACGAGGTTGACCATTCCGAGCCCGAATCCCCGCAGGTCGGCAAAGGCCGTCGAAGGCGCGAAGGCGCCAGCCATGTAAGGATTCGTCACGCCGAACGTCGACCGGAAATAGGTATCCACCGTTCCGCTGAGCGAGAAGCTCGCTTCTTCCATTTCTTCCGTGGATTCAACCGGCTCAGGAGGAAGGGTACCATCCTGCGGAGCCTGGCTGGCCGACGCAAGCACACTCGCGTCCTGGGCGATATTTTCAAACGGCAACAGTAACATCAGTAGAAGTACGGTGCATATTTTGATCGTTTTCATATTTTTGTGTGTGTTTAAATAACAATAAGCTAAGGTGGTTCCGGCGGGGTGTCGCAAACTCCCCGGAACGCTTTAGTGATCACTGAAGATTTTGAAAGGTCCGGGTCAGCTACCCGGACCTTGATTTTTTCAGGCTACTTCTTTCGCCGTGGCGGAGAGGTCGAACACAACATTCTCTCCATGCTGGCTCACGTCCTGTCCTACCAGCTTGTCTTCGGCGCTCACACGCAGCGATGAGATCAGGTCCGTGACCTTCAACAACAGCAGGGAACCGAAGAACGAGAACGCCACCACGATGACCAGGGCGATCATGTGAACCTTGAACAGTTCGAATTCGCCGAAGAACAGTCCGTTGCCGGTGGTGTTTGCGCCGTTCACCGCCGTGTGGGCAAGCAACCCGGTCATCACCATCCCGACAGCGCCGCCTACGCCGTGGCAGGGGAAAACGTCGAGGGTGTCTTCAAGGGATGTCTTGGATTTCCAATGGACAACGACGCTGCTGATGAGGCTCGCGAATGTGCCGATGAACAGGCTCGAAGGGATGGTCACATAGCCGGCAGCAGGGGTGATGGCAACTAGGCCGACAACCGCACCGATACAGAATCCGAGCGCAGAGGGTTTCTTTCCGCGGATCGCGTCGAACAGGATCCATGCGAGGCCGGCCGCGGCTGACGCCGTGTTCGTAGTGGCGAAGGCAGAAGCGGCGAGCGGTCCCGCGCTCAATGCGCTGCCTGCGTTGAATCCGAACCATCCGAACCAGAGCAGGCCGGTGCCCAACAGCACGAACGGAATGTTCGCCGGCGAGATCGCAGCCTTCTCTTCATTACGCCTCCTCAGATACATCGAGGCGGCCAGGGCGGCAAATCCCGCCGACATGTGTACGACAGTTCCGCCGGCAAAGTCAAGAACACCGAGCTTGAAAAGGAAACCTTCAGGATGCCATGTCCAGTGCGCCAGCGGTGCATAGATGAACAGGGAGAAAAGGACAATGAACAGGATATACGACCTGAATTTGATGCGCTCCGCGAACGACCCGGTGATAAGGGCCGGCGTGATGATGGCGAACTTCATCTGGAATACGGCGAACAGGACCAGGGGAATGGTGCCATATACCGGGGCATCCAGCACACCCTGGAACATGAAATAGGTGGTCGGATCACCTACAAAGCCGCCGATGTCGTCGCCAAAGGCCAGGCTGAACCCGACAACGATCCAGAGCACGCTGATCACGCCCATGGCGATGAAACTTTGCAACATGGTGGAAATGATGTTTTTTGTATCGATCATGCCGCCGTAGAAGTACGCCAAGCCGGGCGTCATCAACAGCACCAGGGCGGTGGCGGCCAGCATCCAGGCTACATCGCCGGAATTAATTCCTTCCGTATTGATGGCGGCGGGTACTGCCGGTACAAAAACCGCCAACACGCTGATGGCAAGGAGCAAGACAAAGGGAATAACTGCTTTTCTCATAAAATGGGTATTTAATCTTGTTGATAGGGTTAAATTTTAGGCCTATGTGCTAATTTTTATATGAATTTGACACAACTAGGGTCAAAAATGAACCACTTTTAGAAAAAAATTACTGAAAACGATGTAGTAAGGGTTAAAATCGACCCGCAAACGTGGATTGATTAAAAAGTTCGCAATGGGACAGGGCCGGTTTCAGAATTTCGTACGGCGGAAGTTCAATTCCCCTTATATAATCATTGTTGTCCGGGGAAAACTAGAATTTACAAAGAAAGCTTTATTCGTAGA
>CAZKBK010000061.1:0-17393 GCA_964551035.1 uncultured Roseivirgaceae bacterium
CTGTAGGGACGGGGCCTCGCGGCCCTGGAGCGGGCTATGGAATGCGCTTGTTGATGGCAAGATGAACGATGACAAATAAAGTTGACACGTCACGCGAGGACTTTCCCCGGACAGCAATGTTATATAATTAAGGAATCCCAGGCAGGTCCAAATTTACTTCCGTCGAATCCGAAGCCATAGCGTCAAAGGCGCCGGGAAGGACGCAGGGAAACAACACGGGCTTCCGTCTCACAAAAGCCGCTTAAATTGATTTCATTTGGGGATAGAAAACCACGCATGAAAACGATCGCGCTTTTGCTGTTCACCTTTCTCGCCCTCGCCGCCCTCGCACAGTTGCCTGACGCGCCGGAAGCACGGGATGGCGAAGGTCCGTTTGACCAACTCATTATCCGCGGTGTGGTGCTCATCGACGGCACCGGCGCACCGCCGCTGGGGCCTGTAGACATCGTGGTCCGGAAAAATCGCATCACCGACATCAGGGTGGTCGGCTATCCCGGCGTACCGATCAACCCGGAACGCCGGCCCAAACTTGAAGCCGGGGGACGCGAACTCAACGCCGAAGGGATGTATCTCCTTCCCGGCTTCATCGATATGCACGGGCACATCGGCGGCTCACAGGCGCCCATCGCCGAATACGTATTCAAGCTTTGGATGGCCCATGGCATCACCACCATCCGGGAGCCTTCGTGCGGAAACGGGCTCGAATGGGTACTCAGGCACAAAAAGAAAAGCGCGGCGAACAGTATCACCGCGCCGCGCATCTATGCGTACACGGTGTTCGGACAGGGGAATGGCGGAAAGATCACCACTGCGGAGCAGGCGCGCGCATGGGTGCAGCAGAACGCAAAACGCGGCGCCGACGGGATCAAGTTCTTTGGTGCCTCACCCGCTGTGATGGACGCAGCCCTTCGCGAAAACAAAAAGCTTGGATTGCGCTCGGCGTGCCATCACGCCCAACTTGATGTAGCCCGCTGGAATGTGGTGCACTCGGCGCGCGCCGGACTTACATCGATGGAGCACTGGTACGGCTTGCCCGAAGCGTTATTTACCGACCGCACGGTCCAGGATTATCCCGCGGATTACAACTATCAGAACGAACAACACCGCTTTGAGCAGGCGGGCCGGCTTTGGAAACAAGCCGCTCCGCCCTACTCGGAAAAGTGGAACAAGGTCATGGATGAACTGCGCTCGCTGGATTTTACGCTGGACCCCACATTCAATATCTACGAGGCGAGCCGGGATCTTCACCGCGCGCGGAGGGCCGAATGGCATGAGCACTACACGCTGCCACAACTCTGGGCGTTCTACCAGCCTAGCAAGGTCTCGCACGGGTCTTACTGGCACGCGTGGGGAACGGAACAGGAAGTGGCGTGGAAAGAGAATTACCGGCTGTGGATGACGTTCGTGAACGAATACAAGAACCGCGGCGGACGCGTAACAGCGGGGTCCGATTCGGGATTCATCTTCCAACTTTACGGCTTTGCCTATATCCGCGAACTGGAATTGCTGCGCGAAGCCGGATTCCACCCCCTGGAGGTAATCCGGTCGGCGACGCTGTACGGCGCGCAGGCGTTGGGCGTCGACCAGGATCTTGGGTCAGTCGAAATCGGTAAGCTGGCCGACTTCGTTATCGTGGACAGGAACCCGCTCCAAAACCTGAAATACCTTTACGGTACCGGCGCCATCGAACTCACTGACGATAACAAAGTCATTCGCGCGGGAGGGGTTAAGTATACGGTCAAGGACGGGATCATCTACGACGCGCCCAAACTCCTCGAGGACGTTCGGCGGATCGTCGATGCTGAAAAAGAAAAATCCGGCTTTGTGCTGAAACAGCCGGGCGTGGAGTAGGCGGCGGGGTGTTAGTTTCTAGTTTGGAGTTTGGAGTTGGGCAACCTTCGAACCCGGAACTCCAAACTAGAAACCAGGAACTCCAAACTCCAAACCCGGAACCAGGAACTCCAAACTAAAAAACCCTCGGCGGCATCACCCGAAGGTACACCTGACCGGACAACGGGTTCGTTCCATATACCGGCTCAAGCGATGACCCGAAAGCATTCAATGTGAGTTGTCCCCCGACCGTGGTATTGAAACTTCTGAAAAGGTTCAACTGATAGTTCGCCCCGAGGGTGACGCTATTGACGTCGAAGATCTCGTCTTCAAATTGGGCGAGGCCCAATTCCTCCGAGGATTTTTGAACCCACTCGAACCTTCCGTAGGTGGCCCACCTTCCCTTTTGGAGGCTGCCCTCCGCGAGCACGGAGTGTTCCTTGTGATGACCACCGGCATCGTTGTATCCCCACACCAGGACGCTTGCCAAATAGGAATCGTTGCCCAGTGGTAACGAATGGATCGCCGAGGCTGTCGTGCGCAACACGTCTTCCTCCGGACGCAATGCTTCCGGGCTTTGGATGTGGCCTTGAGAAAATTGTAACACAAGGTTTTTCGTCAGGTGTGCGGAGACGCGATAGCTGTAGCTGTCAAACTTTGGTTTGTCGAAGTTGTATCGATTCTCGTCCGGCTCGCGGCCGGTAAAGGACGAGGCTTCGACCTTGAGCACGTGCCAGCGTAGCCCTACCGTTGCAACTCCGAACGTGACGTGCGTCGCGTCCTGCCAGTGATGGCCGAGCGGCGAATCGGGATTGTTCATCGACGAGATCCTGTGCATGAATGCCGTCGGTCCGAGCGCCGGCTCGCCGGGATAGGCGGCGTAGACGGAGAGATCCGTGCGGTCGTTCAATTTCCAGGTGTACGCCACGGCGAGTTCCGAAAAGAGATCGTGTGGGTGCTGCTTGTCGATCAGCGGTGCATCCCGCCATGTCTCCCCTGTTTGAAAGAGAAGCGGATAGCCGTCGCCGCCGACGGTCAGCCGGTCCAGTGAAACCATGGCGCGGAGGAGCAGGAGCCCACGGTCGCCTACGGGTCGCTGCATCATTCCCATCAGCCAGTTCGGGGCGTCGAACTGTTTCCCGCCGCGGCGGTAGTCGTTGGTGAAGTTCTGCATGTTGTAGCGAAAGAACACACTCCCGTGGAGCATATACATCCACTTGTCGCCGTGCGCCATCCAGGCATAAACCGGCGTGGCATCCGGCATCCATCCCGTACCCGAACCATTCCGGTTCATGGGCAGATCAAGCGAGAACGCATGGGTCATCATTGCGGTGGTGTCGCGCAGGTCGGGTTGATGGTGGTGGTGTTGCGCAATGGATCCCGCCGTTACCAGGGTCAGTAAGCCGGCGAGGAGATACCGGCCAACAAAGGTAAAGTATTCGAAAAGGTGCTTCGTTCGCGTCATGGCATTCAAACGTTTGGGGTAAAAACGCTATGCCGGTGAGGAAAGATTAATAGAATTATGATTTTGTGTTACACAATTGGCGGTCACACCTTGTCGAGCGGCTTTCGCTTATGCTCGCCGATCTTCTTGAAGTGGCTGGGCGTAAGTCCCGTAACCTTTTTGAACTGATTGGAGAGGTGTTGCACGCTGCTATACCCCAGCTCATGGGCTATCTCCGACAAGGACAGTTCGTCGTAGACAAGGAGTTCTTTCACACGCTCGATCTTATGTCCGATCAGAAAATGTTCAACGGTTGTCCCTTCAATAGAAGAAAAAAGGTTGCTGAGGTAGTTGTAATCCTTGTTGAGGCTTTCTGACAGATAAACCGAGAACTTGATCCGCTTCTTCTCCTTCGAGCCGTTTCTGACATAATCCATCACGGCACGCTTAATGGACGAGATCACGCGCGCGGTCCGGTCTTCGATCAGCTCGAACCCAAGCTTTGAAATACTGTTTCCAAACTGTTCCAGCTTTTCGCTGGAAGGTTCCCCGGACAGCGTCACTTCTCCCAGGTCGACCTGGCCGTGGCGAATGCCGGCCTTATCGAGTTCCTGCTCCACCGCCATGATACAGCGGTCACAAACCATGTTCTTGATAAAAAGTTTACTTTCCATGTGCGTTCCGGCCAATCCAGCCCAGGTGCGTGTGGTGAAAACTGTCGTCGAACTTCAGGCCATACCCAAGCATGCGGTCAAATGAACTGTGTCCGAATAACACGAGGCCGGTGAACTTTAGTTCAGGGCTACCTGTCATCATTCCGCCAATATAAAAGGCCACGGCAATGCCCTTATGGTGGAAAACATTGTACAAGAGCGCTCCCGCTTTATTGTTGATGAGATAACCCAACATCCCGATGTCCGGAACCAGGAAAAACGCAAGGTACCACCACCAGGCAAAAGGCAGGAACGTGTTGAGGTACAAGGCCAGGATGAACATTCCCAGTTCCTCCAGCTTGATCAAACGGGCAATTTTCTCGGGCATAGGGCTAACTATTTATACGTTTCCACCACCATTGAAAGACCACCAACGCCCAGATGCGCGCGTGCACGTCTCCGGGTGTGGATGAAAAAAGTTTTCGCTTCAGCTTATCGATTTCACTGTAATTGAAGAGCCCCTGTTCCTCCACGTAAGTCTTCGAGAGCAGGTCGTCGGTAATGAGGCTCCTTAATTCCCTCCTGAACCATGGCAAAAGGGGCACTTCAAATCCTTTCTTCGGGCGATTGTACAGCGCCGGCGGAAGCAATGGCCGGAAGGCGTCCTGCAGAACCTTTTTCCTCAGCCGGCGATCGATCTTGAATTTGGAAGGAAGCGAAAAAGCGAAGTCCACAACCTCGACATCCAGGAACGGCGTCCGCACTTCCAGGCCCTGGGCCATGCTCATCAGGTCGACCTTGGTCAGCATGTCGTTGGGAAGGACAAGCCGCGTATCGGTGTACAGGATGTCGTTGAGATTGTATTCATCGGGGATATCTTTAAGGAGCCCGCGCTTCCGCTCGAGGTATTCGTGTTCAACGAACTTCTCCTGCACGCCGGGATGCAGCAACCGGAACGCGCTGCGCTCATCGGCGTATCCCGCCCACCGCCAATAGCGTGAGGGCGGGTCGAGGCGCGCCCCCTCACCGAAGCGCGACAGTTGACGAAAGATATTGGAGAACGTTCCGCTGCGGGATTGGGGAAAGTGCTTTACCAGCGGGTAAAGCGAGCGGATCGCGTTCTCCTTCCACCCGGGATACCGCATCCGGTAGAACGCGGCGTGCTTGTTGTATCCCCCGAGCAGCTCATCGGCCCCGTCGCCCGACAGGGCAACCGTTGCATGCTTTCGTGTCTCACGACTGAGCATGAAAACGTTCAGCGCCGAAGAGTCCGCAAAAGGTTCGTCGATGTAATCGAGCACGTCATACACGTGGTCGAGCAGATCCTGGTTGGTCAGGGAGAAAACCGTGTGTTCCGTCTGGAAATGTTGGGCCACCATCCGGGCGTAGGCGGTCTCGTCAAAAAAAGACTGATCGCGGAATCCGATCGAAAACGTGTGGAGGTCGGGTTTGTGTCTCTTCGCCAGCCCAACGATCACGGAAGAGTCGATGCCCCCGCTGAGAAACGCGCCGAGCGGGACATCGGCGACCAACCTTCGCTGCACGGCCGTCTCCAGCAACTTCCCGAAAGTCTCCATTGCCGACGCATAGGTCAACGGATTGGACTCAGCGGATTCCCGGTCGTAAGGGATCTCGTAATATTTCTCTATGGACAATTTCCGGCCCACAAGGGTCATGCAATGGGCAGGCGGAAGTTTCTTCACTTCGTTGAATATCGTATCCGGGGCAGGGATGTAGTTGAGCTGGAGGTAGGTGTGCAGCGCCGCATAATCAACGCTCCTTTCAATCCCATACCGAAGAATCGCCTTCATCTCGGAAGCGAAAATGAATTTGTCTTCGTCAAAAGTGTACAACAAGGGCTTCACACCGAAACGGTCGCGGGCAAGAAAAAATTTCTGTTCGGATTTATCGTAAATACAAAATGAAAAGAAACCGTTCAGCATGGAGAGGCATGCCTTCCCGTGACGGATAAAGAGCTTCAACAAAACTTCCGTGTCCGAATGGGAGGTGAAGTGCTCGCCAGCGCTTTCGGCCTGCTTGCGCAGTTCCCGGTAATTGAATATTTCTCCGTTAAAGACGATGCAATAACGTCCGGAGGCGTCCCACATGGGCTGGTGACCTGCCGGCGACGTGTCGATAATGCAAAGCCTGCGGTGGCCCAGGCCTACGCGATCGTCGATGTAGATGTCCTGGAAATCGGGGCCGCGGCGTTCCAGCGACATGGTGGCGGCGGTGATGTTGACCTTGTTGAACTTTCCGACAAGGTTAAAAGAAAAAATTCCCGTGATGCCACACATGGCGGCAAGTTAACCAAAATCCTTTTCGTCAGCGCGCTTTGATCATCACGTTCCTGAACCACACCTCCATGCTGTGGTCTTGCAGCGCGATGTGCCCGGCAGGCGACATGCCGTAACCGGCAACGTCGTTCCACTTGCTGTTGCTTTTCCGCTCCAGCCATTCGGGTGAATGAAGGTCATATTCGAAAAGTCTGGCGCCGTTGAGCCAGTGTTCGACGTGGTCGCCATCTACGACGAGCCGGGACGAATTCCATTCACCCACGGGGCGCGGTTCCCGACCTTCAGGCGGCGCGTGCATGTCGTAGTTGCCGCCCGTCCGCTGGTCTTCTCCCACCGGATCGCCGGGGTATCCATCGTCGTCAAGGATCTGGTATTCGGGCCCGGAAAAGTAAGGCTGTTCAAACTCCTCGCTCACGCGGAACATGACCCCGCTGTTGCCCTGAGGCGCGATCTTCCATTCAAAGGCCAGTTCAAAATTGTCGTAGGTATCTTCGGTGATGAGGTCCGCGCGCTTCTGCGCATCGTCAAACGGCCTGCAATGCAAGGTCCCATCGACCACTTCCCAACTGTCATTTTCCTGACCGTGAAAGGTGCGCCACCCGTCGAGGTCGGTTCCGTTGAACAGCAGTTTCCACCCTTCGGATTTTTGTGTTTCCGTTAAGGTGTTGCCGTCAGGAGTTGTCGTTTCATCAGCGTTCTTCTCTTTCGTTTCACAGGAAAGAAGAAGAAAGGGTAACAGGATCCAAAGGTGTCTCATTCGCATTTTGTTTATTGGATATCGCCAAACTACAAACTCCAAACTACAAACTCCAAACCAGAAACTCCAAACCAGGAACTCCGAACTAGAAACTCTAAACCAGGAATCCTAAACCAGCAACTCCAAACTAAAATATCTTCCCCGGATTAAGAATCCCCTTCGGATCAAAAACTTTCTTGATCCCGCGCATCAACTCGAGGTTCATCTCTTTCATCGCGATGGGCATGTAGGGTTTCTTCGCAATGCCGATGCCGTGTTCGCCGGAGAGCGTGCCGCCCATGGAGACGGTGAGTTTGAATATCTCACCGATCCCGTCCACTACCTTCGTGTCCCAGTCCGCGTCCGTGATATCTTCCTTGAGGATGTTGATGTGGAGATTTCCATCTCCCAGGTGTCCGTAGCACACGGAGTTGAAGCCGTACGCCCTGCCGATCTCTTTGATGCCTACGATGAGCCTGGGGAGGTTGGCGCGCGGGACGACCACGTCCTCCGAACGGGTCAGGGAATACGCGTTGACGGCCGGTGAAATATTTTTTCGGATCTTCCAGAGCTCCTCCTTCTGCGCGGCCGTTTCGGCGAACAACACGTCCCCAACCTGAAACTGCTCCGCGACACCCATAACACGTTCCGCATCACGCATCAGCGTTTCGTCGTCATTCCCGTCAAGTTCACAGAGGAGATAGGCATCCATGGTTTCCGGGAACGGCGTCGTGACTTTGGCAGCGTAGATCTTCTCGCAATAATCGATTGTCTTCATCGCCGCTTCACGCTCAAAGAACTCCATTCCGGAAGGCTGGACACCGGCGCGGAAGACTTCCGCAATACACCTGCACGCTTCTTCGTTAGTGATGAAGGGAATGAGCAGGAGCACGGTCTTCTGCGGCAAGCCGCGCAGTTTGAAAACGATTTTGGTGATGATGCCAAGCGTTCCTTCGCTGCCACACATGAGCTGTGTAAGGTTGTACCCCGTGGAGTTCTTCAATACGTTGGCGCCTGTCCAGATGATGTCGCCGGTGGGGAGCACTACCTCGAGGTTGATGACATAGTCGCGTGTAACGCCGTACTTGACCGCCTTGGGGCCACCGCTGTTCTCCGACACGTTTCCGCCAATGAAACAGGAGCCGCGGCTGGCCGGGTCCGGTGGGTAGAAGAGATTTTTTTCTCTCACGGCATTTTGGAACACCTCGGTGATAACGCCGGGCTCCACGGTAGCCTGAAGGTTGAGTTCGTCGATGTTGAGGATGCGGTTGAAGCGCTCCATGGAAATGACAACACCGTTGCTCACCGGGAGGGCGCCGCCGCTCAGGCCCGTTCCCCCTCCGCGGGGCGTGACCGGGATGCCGTGCGCGCTGCAGAGCTTCATGATCTCGCTGACTTCCCCGGCTGAGTCGGGCTTCAGTACGACGTCGGGAAGAAATGAATAGTCCTCGGTCTCGTCGTGGGAGTAGTCGTAGCGCTTTTCGGGATCGATGATGACGTTTTCCTTGCCGACAATGGCCTCGAACTTGCTAATGATGTCGGTGGAAACTTCTGCAAAAGCCATGGAATCTGTTATATTTGAATACTTTTTAAACTGAAACTTTCTATGAAGTTATTTTTTCAGTTCAAAATTAATCAAAAGCTTCTTTTTCCGGTCCTGTTGCTCCTAACTGTTTTTCTGGCATCGTGTGCGTCACACAGGAAAGCCAGGATACGGGAGAGCAAGGTCGACAAAGTGGTGACGGTAGCCCGCAGCTATACGGGGACACCCTACCGCTATGGTGGCACTACCCGGTCAGGAATGGATTGCTCCGGACTCTTGCTGAATTCGTTCAAGTCCATCAATGTCAACCTTCCGCGCACTTCCGCCGACCAGAGCAAGGTCGGAAAGGGGGTCAGGCTTCGGGACCTTCAACCCGGGGACCTGGTGTTTTTTGCCACTGGGAAAAAGAAACGGAGGATCACCCACGTGGGCATGGTTACCGAATGCAGGGGAGATGACAACATCAAGTTCATTCACGCGTCATCATCGCTGGGTGTGGTCGAATCGAACATTTTTTCGAATTACTATATCGAACGGTTTCGCGAAGCACGCCGTGTCATCGAGTAGCCTGGGCGGGGTTCGCTTTTTCCGTTAACTTTAGCGGAGTTAAACGAGACCACCATGTCATCAAGACGCGACTTTCTCAAAGTAGCCGCCCTGGGCGGCGCCATACTGCCGACAGGTGTTGTGTACCCACGCACACCCCGTCAGAACAAACCCATCGTACTGTCGACCTGGAACTTCGGCCTGGCGGCAAACGTCGAGGCGTGGAAGATACTCTCAACGGGCGGACGTGCCCTTGACGCGGTGGAGGCGGGCGCGAGGGTGCCCGAAGGCGACCCCGATGAAACTTCCGTCGGATTCGGCGGCATGCCCGACCGCGACGGACACGTCACCCTTGACGCATGCATCATGGACGAAAACGACAACTGCGGCGCGGTTGCGTTTCTCGAGCACATCGTTCATCCCATATCGGTCGCCCGCGCGGTTATGGAGAAGACACCTCACGTCATGCTTGTCGGCGAAGGCGCACTGCAGTTTGCACTCGCCAACGGCTTTGAAAAGAAGGATCTGCTGACCGAACGCGCCCGAAAAGCCTGGAAGGAATGGACGAAAATGTCGGAATACCAGCCCGTGATCAATGTCGAGAACCACGACACCATCGGCATCCTCGCCCTTGACGCCAACGGCAACCTTTCCGGCGCCTGCACTACCAGCGGCATGGCGTTCAAGATGCACGGAAGGGTTGGCGACTCACCGATCATTGGCGCCGGCCTGTACGTCGACAATGAAGTTGGCGCGGCCACGGCAACGGGCATGGGTGAAGAAGTGATCCGCATCGTCGGGTGCCACCTTGTTGTCGAACTCATGCGCCAGGGACACACCCCTGAAGAAGCTTGCCGGCTCGCGGTGGAACGCGTGGCGAAGAAAAACCCGGAACGCGCCCGTGAAGTCCAGGTCGGATTTCTGGCGCTGAACCGCGCGGGCGAAACCGGCGCATACAGCCTTCGCGACGGATTCACCTACGCAAAGCACGACAGCGAAGGAAATGTCCTGCACGAATCGAAACGCTACTTTTGAGGAAATCCGCAGGTACGACCCCCTGTGGTTTCCCCTTGAAATTATTGTCTTACATTTCCGCCCCGCGCGCCCTGCGTCCCAAAGGGATGCTGGCGCGCAGCGAACCGGACGGCGCGGGAAGGACCAAAGCAAACGATATTGACTGATGACCGTAGAAATTGTTGTCTATAATATAGAATCCGCCCTCAGGGCGCAGGAGGGTCAGGCCGATCGCATTGAACTTTGTGACAACCCCCTGGAAGGCGGCACCACGCCCGCTTACGGGACGATTGAAGTGGTCCGGCAAAATGTGAGCATCGATGTCTACCCGATGATCCGGCCGCGGGGTGGCGACTTCCACTATTCGAGCTACGAATTTCACAGCATGAAGCGGGACCTTATCCAATGCCAGCGGCTCAGCGTCGACGGGGTGGTCTTCGGCATCCTTAACCCGGACGGCACGATCGACAAAAAACGCTGCAAGGAACTCATCGAGCGGGCGCGCCCGCTGAAAGTTACCTGCCACCGCGCCTTTGACATGACCCGGGACCCGCTTGAAGCCCTGGAGGATTGCATCGAAGTGGGCTTTGACCGGATCCTTACCGCCGGACAGCAGTCACAGGCGTTGGCGGGCGCGGCGCTGATTGGACAGCTTGTCGAACGCGCTGCGGGCCGGATCGCCATCATGGCGGGTTCGGGGGTCAATGAACAGACCATCGAGGAGATCGTGGCGAAATCCAACGTGACCGAAGTCCATTTTTCCGCCACCGCCACCAAACCAAGCGGCATGCAATATCACAACGCCAACATCAGCGGCATGGGCGATGCGTCCGGAGCGGAGTATCAACTACGGACGGTGGATCCGGAACGGGTGAAGAAGATGAGAATGATGGCTGAGCAAGCCCGGGCCGGGGATTGAAAAAAAGGTGGAGCATATCGGAGTCGAACCGATGACCTCTACAATGCCATTGTAGCGCTCTAGCCAGCTGAGCTAATGCCCCATGCCTGAGGGTTCCGGCACATCATCCGCCGGGGGTGCAAATATATTTGATTTTTTTAAATTGCCTAAGCCGGTTTCGGGATGCTCAGGGGCCCGTGCTCCCGACACGCCAACGGAATGTTGGTTATTCCTTTCCGAAAATTCCTTTTTCCGGATCGTCGGCCAACGCGTGAAAGCCTTCAGACAACTTCTGAAAACATTGCGCGGCGCCTGTGCGGGTAGCCTCAGGTTGGCCGAACGCTTCCAGAAATTGGTCCGGCCCGGACCACACGGTCTGCACCATTCCCTGATAGTTTTCCTTTGTCGCCGGTGTCGCGGCGTTTCGAAACCTGAGCATGTCGCCCAACTGTGTGACCGCCACGTCAGCCGTTCGCCACGGACAGGTAACGACCTGAAATCCCTTCATGGCAAAAATTACGGCGGTCTTGTCGGCGCGCTCATAGTGCCAGTCGCAGATCATCACGTCTTTGGGGATCATGTCGATGGCGCGATGGGTATTGTTCATGCTCGCCTCCCACATTCCCAAACCCGTGGTCTTGCCATCGAGCAACCGATCGCCCCAGATCCAGAGTCGCCGGTTCTTTAACGCCAGGTGGTTGCGGATTTTGGTCACCTCGGCCGCGAACAGTTCAGCCCTGTCGCGACCGCCGCAGCGCGGGCATTTGTCGTCGCCGATGTAGAACACTTCGTCCATGCCCGCATGGAACGCGTCGGCTTCAAAAACATCGCAGATCTCATCGACCAGGTCGAACACGACCTCGTGCACCTCCGGGTGCCGGGGACAATAGCTCTTGCAGTAAAGGCCGTCGGGATTTGGCCATTTGTATTCAGCGGGCATTTGCACGTGCGGCGTCTCATCAAATTGCGGATATTTTTCCAGCAGCAGCCCGAGGTCGCCCGCCCACGACTGATGCCCTAAAAGATTTATTTGGGGGATGATCCTGATGTTGTTTCGCCGGCATGCGGCAACAATCTTCTTCACATCGGCCTTGGAAAGGGCTATGCTGTCGCGCAACTCCGGACGACTCGTGTACTGGTAATTGTAATCGACGCGAAGGATGAGCGTGTTGACGTGCCTGGGGGCGAGTCCGTCGTTGATGAATTTCACAAACGTGTCAACGCGGTCGGCGCGAGGCGCAGCTATACAGAAACCACGGACAGGCAGAAGGTCATCAAGCGTCACTTTTCCCTCCTGTGCCGGAACGGTATGGCTAGTGATGGCAAAGGCGATGAAGAGAAGGAGTTGCGGGACTCGTTGGCGTTGCATGTTTTCGAAACGGGTGTGGTTCGGATCATAAGTTACAATTATCCGGCGAAAATTGTACGCGGCGATCTTATGGCTTGCAAATCGTTTTTCAGCATGCTCGCCTCGCCACAACCCTTCGTGCCTTCGTGGCAACCACCTTCCACAAAAGAAGGAACACCCCCGACAACCGTGTCTTTCCACACAACCGCGGGGGTGTTCGCCACACATGGAATCTTTAGAGCTCCTCGATCTCCTTCTTCACTTCTTCTTTGGTCTTGCCGAGCTTTTGCTGAAGCCGGCCATAAAGTTCGTCTTCTTTGCCTTCGGCGAAGGTGAGATCATCATCCGTGAGATCACCATACTTCTGTTTCAGCTTTCCCTTCATTTCATTCCAGGAACCCTTCACTTTCAACTTTTCCATAGGATATGCGTTTAAATTGCCGGTTACGTACCTTTAACCATGTTTGTTTTTCGCACCGGTTAAAATTTTAATGCCAGTTCATGTCAGCAACCATACTCCATCACATCCTCCAGCGGCCTGGCAACGCCCGGCTGGTTGAGCAATTGTCGGAAGAACTCACGGGATCAGAACTGAACACGGTCCTCCTCGAAGTCTTCAACCGGAAGACCCAAGCATTGAAACCTCATGATTTGCTGAAGGCTTACCGACAGAACCGGCTGGTACAACCATCGGACCTTTCCGTAATCGAAACGCGACGTGAGGAACTTACCCTGCTGGAGCGCTTTCAACGCCACGGATTCGATGCCCTGGAGCTTTCTCCGGTAGCACCGTTGGGATCTTGTTCGGTTGTCGCCACCGTTGACCAGAAGAAAGTATTGACCGCGCTGCGAAACACCGAAGTGCTGGCCGACGCCACCAACGCGATCGCCCTGTACTATGCCGACCAGAAACAACGCGGCGCGTGGACACCCGGGGAAGCGAATCCATGGATGAAGATCGGCGGCATTCAACGACATCTCCGCACGCAGAGTATTGCGCGGCCGTTCACGGCGCATTTTCGTGCGGGCTATCTGGTGACCTGCGGCGTGGACACCGGAAACTACGGCTTCGAGACGGCGGCGTTGACTGAACACCTGCAATTGCTGGCGACGCTCTTCAGAGATCATTACAACGTGGATAGCATGAGTTTCCGCCTCTTGTGCCGCAGTGGCTATGGCGACGCGGAAGCGCTTGCCCACGCCGTTCGCGATCATGCAATGGCCGTAATGGGCGAAGCACCGATTACCGTGATATCCCGTCCGGAAAAGGATAACCGGTATTACCACGGCATCCAATTTAAACTCGACATCCGCAAGAAAGGCCAGCAGTTCGAAATCGCCGACGGCGGATTTGTCGACTGGACACAGCAGTTGCTTCAGAACAAAAAGGAGCGCATGGTGACAACGGGGTTCGGTGTCGATTTGATGCACCGGCTGGTGCGGGGATGAGTTTAGAGTTTACAGTTTGGAGTTTGCAGTTTGGAGTTTGAAGTTTGGAGTTTGTGGGACAGGCAGCTACCTGCCGAAGCGTAGGCATGGTTGCCGGGTAGCCTGTTGCCGGGTGGCCGGGTAGGGTGAAGGTGTTTTGGAAAAGGGGCATTGAAGATGCTGAGGAATTACTTTGAAGTTGGGCATGAGGCATTGGGTATTGGTCACCCTGCCGCTCCATCGTACTCGTTCCGCTTGCTTCGTACCTCACAGCACTCCCAAAGGCCACGCTTAAATTCGACCCTGTTCTCCCATTCGGAATTCGTCATTCGTAACTCGTAATTTGCACCGCCCTTGCACCTTAAGATACCATTCGGTATCTTCGTACCATGAGAGATCCGGACAAGACAAAAGCCAAAATCCTGCGAAAATCAGGGGTATTGTTCAATACCCACGGTTACAAGGCTACGTCGATCAGCGACATTACCGATGCGACCGGCCTGACCAAGGGGGCGATTTACAGGCACTTCAGGAGCAAGGAGGACCTCGAAAAGGAAACGCTGTTGCATCTGTCCGGTATCATGTACGAAAAACTGAGGACGCTGATAAAAAGCGAGCTGAGGGCGCCTGCCAAGTTGCGGGCGGTGTTCAGGTACTTTGAGTCCTACGTGACCCGGCCGGTGGTGAAAGGAGGATGTCCCTTGATGAACGTTGCCATCGAAGCCGACGACGCCCACCCCACGCTGCGAAAGACCGCCACGGGCATACTCGACACGCTCACCGGGTCCGTGGAGGCGATCCTCAAGAATGGCATCCGCTACGGGCAGATCCGCAAGGATACGGACACGCAGTATTATGCAACCGTGGTCGTGGCTTCGCTCGAGGGTGCGATCATGATGAGCAAGCTCCGGGGTAACAACGACGACATCCGCCGGGTGGTCAAACACCTGGACCGTGCACTGAAAAAAATAGAACTTTAGTTTTTTTTAACCGTATAGATACCAATCGGTATCTTAAAAACACCGCGTATGAAAAAAATATTGATCACCCTCTACGGTCTCTATCTCAACTTCCTGGCATGGGCTGCCCCTTCTGTCGCCGCCAAAAAAGGTTTTCTCCTCTTCTGCAGGCCTTTCCGCGGACCGATTACCGATCGCCAGCAAAGTTTTTTCAACTCGGCAAAACGTTTCGGGTTCACGCACTCAGGGCAGGTCGTCCAGGCATACCAGTGGGGTACGGGCCCTACGAAGGTGTTGTTCCTCCACGGATGGCAGAGCCACTCCTACCGGTGGAAGGCCTATGTCGACGCCCTTTCCGGTTCCGGGCATACCGTCTACGCCTTTGATGCGCCGGGGCACGGCATGTCGGGCGGAAATTTTCTCTCCGTGCCATTGTACAGCGCGATGATCGAGGGATTCGTCCGCACCCATGGGCCCATGCACACCATCGTCGCCCACTCCATAGGAGGATTTTCGCTCATGTACGCGCTGTTCCAATACGCGACCTTGGAGCCAAAGAAGGTTGTGATTATGGGAACCCCCGGTGAAGCGACGGAATTTGTTGACGTATTCAAGACCACGCTCAGCCTGTCCGACCGCGCGGTGGACCGCGTCATTGATTACTTTGTGAAAACCTATGACGTCTCACCCGAATACTTTTCCCTGACAAAGTTTGCCGAAAACGTCCATGCCGAGAGCCTCATCATCCACGACGAAGACGACCCGGAAGCGCCCTATGCATATGCGAAGCAACTCCACGCCGCGTTGAAGAACTCCAGGCTTATGACAACCCGCGGGCTCGGACACAACCTCAAATCACCGCACGTGGTGCAGGAAGTGGCCGGGTTTATCGGGGCGCTCGTGCCGAGTTAGTAAGGGGCGGCACCCTTTAGAATCTCCCCGAAAATTTCCCGACCTTTGCCACCATCGCAAAAGTTCCGTGACACGCTTCCACCTTCTGCTCTGCGCCGCCCTGCTGGCCGCCTGCTCGCAAACTACGCCTTCGGAGACGCCCGCAGGACCGGAGATCGCCCTGGACGCCAACATCCTGGATTCGCTCGACCTTTACGCGCCGGAGCTCGTCAGGGCTTTTTACCAACGAAATGACTATACGCTTGCCTGGCTCGACACCGGCGGCTTGCGCCCTCCCAGCGACTCCCTCCTGGCGTTTATTCGAAACGCCGCCTACTATGGCCTCAATCCACGACATTACCGTACGCACGACATGCAGAGAAAGGATATCGCGGACGTCTACCTTACGGATAACTTCTTTGCCCTTGCCGTTCATTTGAAACTCGGACGCGTTCACCCGCGAACGCTCGGGATGCTCGACGTTGAACAACATTCCGACTCGACCATCGTGGACGTCGCGATGGGCGTTGTTAAGAACAACAATGTGCGCGAAACGCTCGAGGGTTTTGAGCCGGCCCACCAACCCTACCACGACCTGAAGGCAGCGCTGCAACGCGAGCTCGCCATACCCTCCCCCGCCGATGAAGCGCAGCGAAAACGCGTCGAAACCATTCACATCAACATGGACCGCTGGCGGTGGGAGAAACAACCCCTGCCCTGGAGGTACATCGCCGTCAACGTACCGTCGTTCAGGCTGCGGGTGGTCGAGCACGACTCGACCGTGATGGCGTCAAAGGTGATCATCGGTAAGCGCGAGACGCCCACGCCCGAACTGCGCAGCGTGATCCGCACGTTCATCATTTACCCGTACTGGCACGTGCCGCGGAGTATTTTCAGAGAGCTCCTTCCCAACATCCAGGCCGACTCGACCTATATGGACCGCCGCAACTACCAGGTGTTGGGTCACGATGGCAACGTCATCGACCACAGCACCCTGGATTGGGCATCCTACACCGCGGAAACATTTCCCTACATCCTCCGCCAGCGCGAAGGTGACGAGAACACGATGGGCGTGCTCAAGTTTGTGTTTGCCAACAATTATAACGTTTACCTCCACGACACCAACGCGCGGGGGTTGTTCTCCCGCGAATACCGTGCGTTAAGTCACGGCTGCGTGCGCGTCCATCGCGCCGTTGACCTTGCGCGCTACCTGGCCAAAGACGATGACACCTACGTAGACCCCCAGGACCTGGAACAATACCTGGCCGTGAAGGCAAAACTTACGGTGAAAGTCGTCAAACCGATCCCGGTGCTGTTGCAATACCTCACGGCCACGGTGGAAGACGGGAATCTGCAGATTCACGAAGATATTTACCTGAAAGACCAGGAGATAGCCAGTGCGTTGTATCATTTGGAATTGCACGCGCAGGGCGCTGGGGCCGCCGCGTTAGGGATGGCAGCGGAAAGCCCGGAGCAAGGGCGGCGTGGCGCGCAGGCGCGAGGACTTGCAGCGAACAGCCCGGGCCCGTGAGGGATGGAATGCGGGCGGGAGGGCAACGCCATAAGCCTTTCCGTTCCATCGCTACCCAACTCGCCGAGACCTGAGGGTAATTCGTCCCTCGTACCTCAATCAGCTCATCCTTCAGCCACAAACCCCACCCTGACATTCAACCTCACCCCTTCTATTCGTCATTCGTCATTCGCAATTCGTCATTCGCAATTCGTCATTCGTAATTCGTAATTCGTAATCCCTGCTGTCCGGGGAAAGTCCTCGCGTGACGTGTCAACTTTATTTGTCATCGTTCA
>CAZKBK010000062.1:0-16079 GCA_964551035.1 uncultured Roseivirgaceae bacterium
ATACCAGGTGTTTCCCCATCGGTCTCCCCTGTACTCCCCCTGTACTCCCCCTGGTTAACCCCTGTGTTACGCCTGAGTAAGACCTGTCGATCCGTTGTCCAGGAACCTCGAATTAGGGAGTTAAAAACGTTTGGAGTTTAGGGTTTAGAGGTTAGAGAACTACAACCTGTCCAACCCCATCACTTTATCCCACGCCTTCACAAAATCATTGACAAACTTTTCCTTCGCGTCCGTGCAGGCATACACTTCCGCCAGCGCCCTCAGCTCCGGATTCGAGCCGAATACAAGGTCGACGCGCGATCCCGTCCACCTGACCTTTCCGGTCCTGCGGTCCCGGCCCTCGAACAGGGTCTGCGCGTCCGAGGCGGGGCTCCACACGGTATTCAGGTCGAGGAGGTTCACGAAGAAATCGTTGGTCAGGGTTCCGGGACGCTCCGTAAACACACCCTGTCGGGACTGGTCGTAGTTTGTGCCCAACACGCGCATGCCGCCGATGAGGACCGTCATTTCCGGTGCTGTGAGCGTGAGCAGCTGCGCTTTGTCCACGAGCATTTCTTCGGCACCGGCCTTGTGATGTGCTTTCACGTAGTTTCGAAAGCCGTCGGCGGCGGGTTCAAGGACTTCAAAGGATTCCACGTCGGTCTGCGCCTGTGATGCATCAGCACGTCCGGGCGTGAAGGGCACGGTTACGGCATAGCCACCATCTTTTGCTGCCTTTTCAATCGCGGCACATCCTCCAAGGACGATCAGATCGGCGAGCGAGACGCGCCTGGCACCCGCTTGTGCGTTGAACGTGGTTTGGATCTGCTCCAGCGCCTTGAGCACGCTTGACAGTTGCGCGGGATTGTTTACTTCCCAATCCTTCTGTGGGGCCAGGCGGATGCGTGCGCCATTCGCGCCGCCACGCTTGTCGGACCCGCGGAAGGTTGACGCCGACGCCCAGGCGGTGGACACGAGTTGTGAGATCGTAAGGCCAGAATCCAGGAGACTCCGTTTCAGCGCCGCGATGTCGTTGTTGTCGATCAGCTTGTGGGTAACCGCAGGGACCGGGTCCTGCCAGATCAGTTCTTCGGTTGGTACTTCGGGGCCGAGGTAGCGTGCGCGCGGACCCATGTCGCGGTGGGTGAGTTTAAACCACGCGCGGGCAAAGGCATCCTGGAACGCGTCGGGGTTGTCGAGGAAACGCCTTGAAATTTTCTCATACACGGGGTCGAACCGCAGCGCGAGGTCAGTGGTCAACATGGTGGGCGCATGCCGCCGGGAGGGATCATGCGCATCGGGCACGGTACCCGCGCCGGCATTTTCCTTCGGTTTCCATTGGAATGCTCCCGCCGGGCTCTTGGTCAGCTCCCATTCGAACCCAAACAGGTTTTCGAAAAAGTTGTTGTCCCACTTCGTCGGCGTGGTGGTCCAGGCGCCTTCGAGTCCGCTGGTGATCGTGTGCACGCCGTGGCCATTCCCGAATGTATTTTTCCAGCCGAGGCCCATATCTTCCATGCCCGCCGCCGCGGGTTCGACGCCGACATATTTCTTCGGATCGGCGGCACCGTGGGTTTTACCGAACGAATGCCCTCCGGCGATGAGCGCCACGGTCTCTTCGTCGTTCATGGCCATACGCCCGAAGGTTTCGCGGATGTCACGTGCGGCGGCAATGGGATCGGGTTTTCCATTGGGCCCCTCCGGGTTCACGTAAATGAGGCCCATCTGTACGGCGCCGAGCGGATTCTCCAGTTCGCGATCGCCGGTGTAGCGTTCATCTCCCAGCCATTTGGTTTCCGATCCCCAATACACATCTTCCTGGGGTTCCCACACGTCTTCGCGTCCGCCACCGAAGCCGAAGGTCTTAAAGCCCATCGACTCCAGGGCACAGTTACCGGCGAGGATCAAAAGGTCGGCCCAGGAGATGTTCCGTCCGTATTTCTGTTTGACAGGCCAAAGCAGCAAGCGCGCCTTGTCAAGGTTTGCGTTATCTGGCCAACTATTGAGCGGGGCAAAGCGCTGTTGTCCGGCGCCAGCACCGCCGCGGCCATCGGAGACGCGGTAAGTTCCGGCGCTGTGCCACGCCATGCGAATGAAGAACGGACCGTAGTGGCCATAGTCCGCGGGCCACCAATCCTGCGACGTGGTCATCAATTCGAAGAGGTCCTTCTTCACTGCGCCAAGGTCGAGAGACCTGAATGCATCGGCATAATTGAAGTCGTCCTCCATGGGATTGGACAGCTGCGAATGCTGTCTGAGAATATTCAGCTTGAGTTGGTTGGGCCACCAGTCGCGGTTTCGTGTGCCACTGCCCGCGGCTTGTTTCAGGGCGCCGCCGTGGAACGGGCATTTTGCCGGCTGGCTTTCATTTACCTGGTATGCATGGGTATTTTCAGATGCGTTGTTTGACATGGTGCGGAAGATTTAAGGTTTCGCGATGAACGAAGATGACCCTGAATTTCAGATAGATCAAACTGATTGTCGTTATGGAGATATAGACCGAATCTATAAGGACACAATTTGGAGGTTTATTTAATGACGCCGAACCACGGATTCACGCAAATCCATGGTACCGCGGTCCCAGGTCGACGATATCCTTTCTCACCGCCCGTGTATTCCACGCCGGGTGAATGACCAGCGCCGCGCCCATGGCCGCAGCCTGCGCGACCGAGGCGGAACGAACATCGACGTCCGGGAAAAACGTGGTCAAAAGGTTCATGTATACCGGATTGTTCGCAAAGCCTCCGTCAACGAAGATGTGCTTCGTCCGCCCATCCATCACCAGGCGTGTCGAGGCATGTTGCCGCGTGAGCAGGTCGTATACCAGCTGATGATATGCTTGCTCCTGGGAAAAAAAGCCTGCGGGATCCCGCTCGCCAAATAACGGCCGGTTTAAGATGGTCTTCACGTCAGTGACGTCGCTGTTCCTGTCGAGTGAGTCTGCGATGGCCGGCTGAAAGGCAATGGTCTTGTACAGGGCCGGATCGGTGTGAAAGAATTCCGCGAGGCGGTCCACCTGCATATCATGCTCATGACCCCCAAATAGCCGTGACGCCTTTACCGGTTTCCCGCTGTGGTGGAGGTAGCAAAGCGCATCACACTCCAATTCTTCTGGCGTGAGTGGCGCGTCGGTAAATGGATTCAAGCTGATGCACCAGGTTCCCGTGGAAAGCAATACGAAGGGTTCTTCGAACTGAGAAAGGTAGGGAAGAAGCGCGGCAGAGCTGTCGTGAAGGCCTACGCCCACGTTAACTGAATGTCCGGCGAATGACGTGGCGGTCATGTGGTCGCTGGGTACAATCGGGGCCAGTTTTTCCAGGACGCCCTCCTGCGTCACCCACCGGTGATAGGCGTTGTACCTGTAGTCCCAAAGGTTGGTATGACAACCGATGCTCGTCAAATCGGAACAAGCGTTCCCGGTGAACAGGTAGCTGAAGTATTGAGGTAAATGCAGCGCTTGGTCTATACGTTTGAACAGGCCCGGATTCTGATATTTGATCCGGTAGAGTTGCATGCCGGAATTAAGGTTTCCCAGCTGGGGCGAAGCGGTTTCAACCGCAAGGGCATTTTCTCCGCTGTAGGCATCATAAAACTGCGCGCGCAGTTCCAGGGGAAAGGGGTTGAGATAGTCGTAGAGCGGGGCGGCAACTTTGCCTTTGTGGTCAATGAGCACAAAGCTCGCGCCATAGGCGGAAAAATTCAAGGCACGGATGTCAAAGCCGTGATGGAGAAAGGCTTCTCCGAGCGAATCGAGTATCCATTGGCTTAAGCGCGGGAGGTCTTCGCATGGGTGCCCTTCATCGTCAACGGTTTGACTGAATTGGACGGACTTTTCAAACACCACCCGGTAATCCTCGTCGAAAAGGAAAAGCTTCTTGTTGGTTTTTCCGATGTCGAAGATCGCGATGACCGGTATCTTTTCGTGACTCATCAACGCCTTGTCTGGTCTCAAATTCCGGCTTGTGTTATAAACCCGTTGCCACCGCGGACACGCCGCGTTCCGTTATGAGGGCCTTCCTTACGTTGCGATGACGAAACAACGCCAGGGGATCAAGGGCTGCTCCCGCCCGGAGTCTGGCTTCCGCTACCAATGGCCGCACATCCGTGCGATAGGCTGCCTGCAATATTTCCTGGGCCCGCGTTACATCGTTCTCCGCCTGGGCGGCTTCCAGGGCGGAGCGATCCACCAACAACGCCTGGGTATAGGCGAGCAGGATGGCTTCCACCGATTGAAGCAAATCCTCCAGCGGATCCTTGACATTGTGGGACGCGTCGATCATCCATGCCAGCGACGTGGCGTGGTCCATCCCGCGCGCGTCCATTCCTTCAATCAATTCATTGAAGATCAAAAAGAGCTGGTAGGGGTTGACAGAACCAACGGTAAGGTCATCGTCTCCGTATTTCGAATCATTGAAGTGAAAACCGCCGAGCTTTCCTTCCATGAGCAGCAAAGCAACGATTTGTTCAATATTGGCATTCGGAAGGTGATGTCCGAGGTCAACCAGGGTATAGGCTTTCGGGCCCAGCTTCGACGCGTATAAATAAGACTGTCCCCAGTCGGCGACGGTCATCGAATAGAAGTTGGGCTCATACGCTTTATACTCGACAAACATCTTCCAGCTGGCGGGGACGGCTTCACTAATTTCTTGCAGGCCTTCCAGCGTGTTCTGAAAAGCGTTTCGGAAGTTGAGTTGTCCCGGGAAGCATGATCCATCGGCGAGCCATACCGTGATCGACTCCGAACCGAGTTCTTTACCGTAGTGGATCACTTCCAGGTTGTGCCGGATAGCCTGGTCACGCACGGCCCTGTCGACGTGCTGGAGGGAACCGAACTTGTAACTCAGTTTTCCATCGTTTTGATCCTGGAAGGTGTTGGAGTTGACGGCGTCGAAGCGGATGCCGTGTTCGGCAGCAAGGCCCCTGATTGCGCTGATATCCCGGGGAATGTCCCACGGGATGTGAAGGGAAATTGCGCCACTCGCCTTATTGAGCGCGTGCAACAACCCGATGTCTTCAATTTTTTCTTCGAGCGTTCGCGGCTCGCCGGCGCCGGCAAAACGGCCGAAGCGTGTGCCACCCGTCCCCAACGCCCAACTCGGAATGGCGATCTGGAATCGGCCCAGTTTCCTGATGATTTCGCCAACGTCCGGGATTTCGCCGGACAGGAACTTTACCTTTCGTTCGTGCGGTCCCAACAAGGCGTCGTTGTGGTTTTCGATTTGATGCTTTTGAATCTTCATACGGCTTCGATGGCTGCGCGGGCGGTAACTTTCCTTCCGAAATTCTTAGGGCCCAACGAATATTAAGATAAATAAAAAACTTCTGTTAGTGGAACGGATACAGGTGAATGATCGGCGTTTGTTTCCATGATGTCTTTCATGTAGGTCCACCATTTCTTCATTACGGGGTGATGGGGGAGAAGGTCGAACCTGGTTTGGTCTTCGATTTGCAAGACGCCAAACAGAATACACGTCTCCTCATCGAGGAATATGGAGTATGCGTGTACACCGGTTTCTTTCAGAAGCGTACGCAACGCGGGCCAGATGGCATCATGCCGTCGTTTGTACTCGGCTTCATGTCCGCGAATCAGTTTCATCTTGAAGGCGAAACGTTTCATTTCGTGATCTGTGGGGAATTTATGGGTTGTGGGGAGTTCACGGTTTGATCGTCCACCGTCGACCGTCCACGGCTGGCTATCCGGTCGCTGTTTTTCATCGCACGAAACCCATGGCCACGCCGCCGTCGACGTTCAGCACGTTTCCGGTCGACTTGCCGAGCAGCCCGCCCACGAATGCAAAACACGCGTTGGCGATATCCTCGGGTAAAATAACTTCATTGAGCAATGTCCGTTTCGCGTAAAAAGCGGGAAGGTCCTCTACGCTGACGCCATACGCCTTTGCCCTGCCTTCCGCCCAGCTGCCTTCCCAGATGTGGCTATTGGCGATCACGGCATCGGGATTGACAACGTTCACTCTGATCTTGTCCCCGCCGAGTTCGGCGGCGTTGAGCCTGCTCAGGTGCAACTGCGCCGCTTTCGCTGATCCGTATCCCGCATTGTTGGGGCCGGATACCAACGCGTTCTTGCTGACGATATTGACGATGTCGCCACCCAAACCCTGTTTGCGCATGATGGCAACCGCGGCCTGCGTCACGAGAAACTGCCCTTTCACCAGGACGTCATACAACGCGTCCCAGTCGCGTTCGGTGTGCTCTTCAATGGGCTTGGAAATGGAAAGTCCGGCATTGTTGATGACGATGTCGACGCCCCCAAAGGTGGTTGCCGCTACGCGCATGGCATTCGCAATGTGCGATGCGTCTGTTACGTCGAGCAACGCCGAGGTGTAAGCGTCGCGGGTGAATGACTTACTGAACTCCTCGTCCGCAGCCTTCAACCGCGCGGGATCGTTGTCACTCAGGATGATGCATGCCCCTTCGTCGGCAAATTTTCTGGCGATGGCCTTACCAATACCGCCTCCGCTTCCCGTCACGAGCGCAATCCTTCCCGTCAGGGGCCGCGGTTTTGGCATCCGCTGAAGCTTTGCTTCCTCCAGCAGCCAATACTCAATGTTAAAGGCTTCCTGTCGCGACAATGCCGTGTATTCCGAAATCGCCTCGGCGCCCTTCATCACGTTGATGGCATTGATATAGAACTCGGCGGCCACACGCGCCGTCTGTTTGTCCTTTGCAAAAGTGAACATGCCGATGCCGGGGTAGAGAATCACCACGGGATTGGGGTCGCGCATGCCGGGGCTATCGGGATGTTTGCAACGTTCATAGTAACCCCGGTACATGTTGCGATAGGACTCAAACAAGGGTAAAAGCTTTTGGCGGGCCGCGGGAATATCGGACAGATCTTCACCCGTTTTGAGGTCCAATACCATCGGACTGATCTTTGTGCGAAGGAAATGGTCGGGACAACTGGTTCCCAGTGGGGCAAGTCGCGACAGGCCTTTTGAGTTGATAAATTCGAGCACGCGGTCGTCATCGGTAAAATGACCGATCATCGGTGTACGTTCAGCGCAGTACCCCCTCAGGATGGGCGCCAAAAGGGCCGCCTGCTGACGTCGTTTTACCTTGTCGACGTCTGGAATCCGTTTGCCCCCGAAAGCCGATTCCTGCTTTCTGACGTGTACCTCAACGTACTGCGCGCACCGCTCGATCACCTCCAGCGTGTTCACATAGCTCTCGTAGGCGGTGTCGCCCCAGGTGAACAACCCGTGTGAGCCCAGCATGATGCCCCGAATGCCCGGGTTTTCATCAAGGCAATCTCTCAGTCGCAGTCCCAGGTCGAAGCCCGGGCGCTGCCATTCAACCCATCCAACCGTTCCACCGAAAATTTCTTCGGTAATTTTCTTTCCGTCTTTTGCTGCGGCGATCGCGATAGCGGCGTCGGGATGAAGGTGGTCGATGTGCCTGAAGGGGAGGAAGGCATGCAGGGGTGTGTCGATGGAGGGCGCTTTTGAATTGAGGTCAAACAGACAATGGTTGAAGAGGGCGACCATTTCGTCCTCATGCTCCGGACCTCGATACACATCCTCCAGGGCGCGAAGGCGATTCACGTAGAGCGCTGCCAGGCCGCGACGCGTGAGCGTACCGATATCGCCCCCGGATCCTTTTACCCACATCACTTCCACCTCCTTACCGGTAACGGGGTCGGCGGCCTGCGCCTTGCAGGAAGTATTGCCCCCGCCATAGTTGGTCAGGCGAAGGTCGGCACCCAACAAATTGGAACGATAGATCAGAAGGCCAACTTCATCGCCGGCGAGTGCGTTCGCTTTGGTATCATCCCACAAGTAGCTGACGTGTTTGAATTTCTTTTCGGCTATCATTTTCTGCATCGTTTTGTCGGTTTCAGCACCTGTGCCCACATCGGGAGCGGGCATGCCACCGTTATCCCTGGTTAAGTGCATTCCCGTATCCGACCACCAGGACGGACAGGATGATCATGCCAATCCCCGCGATAATCGTCGCTCTGGTTTTCCTGCTCACGCCTTGCCATTCTTTCAGCGAGATTCCCCAAATGTTGGCAACGAGAATGATGAATGCCATGTGCAGTATCCACGAACTCGCGCCGTTCCCAAGTTTGCTTTCGCCCATGCCGTAGAAAAAGAACTGCAGGAACCATGTCGTGCCCGCCATCGCTGCGAAGAGGTAATTATTCGCGAGCGGCGTCTCCTTATCGAGGTAGTCGCCAAATGTCTTGTTGCGCGCGTTTAGCAGCATGCACCAGACCAGGTTGGTGGCCAGGCCTCCCCAAAGCAGTACCACATAGGTAACGTTGTTCTGATAGAGGGGATTGAATCCCTGATTCACGGCGGCTTCGGCCATCGGCTTCCCCGCTTCAATGCCGAAATTGAAACACGAACTCAGGATCCCGGAAGTAACCGCTACGATCAAGCCCTTCACCAAATTGAATTCGCGGACACTTTTACGCTGGTCTTCCCGGCTCATTTCCCGCTCTTTCATCATGCCTGCCTTTCCACAGACATAGATACCCAACAGGCAGAGCACCACGCCGGCTAAGACGACCTGGCCCCAGGAGGCGGTAACCATTTCGGTAAAAGTGGTCTTCCCCGGCGTCGGGAAAAGATCGTAATAAAGGGAAGGAACCAACGCCCCAAAGGCTGAGCAGAAGCCGAGTACGACCGAGTTGCCCAGTGACATACCCAGGTAGCGCACGCCCAATCCGTAGGTGAGGCCGCCAACGCCCCAAAGTAGGCCAAAGAGCAACGTGAAACCCTTTGTTTCCGCTGAAGCCTGGCGAATGATGTCTGCGAACCCGGGCAGTGTGATCCACGCGGCAAGCGGTGGTACGATGAGCCATGAAAAGAGGCCCCCGATAATCCAGTAACTCTCCCATGCCCATCCCTTGATTTTCTTGAAGGGCATGTAGAAACTGCCTGAAGCAAATCCGCCCGTGAAGTGAAAAACGACGCCAAGAATAACGTTCATAGTGTCAAGCCAGCAAGTGAACAAGGACAGACCGCGAATCGCATGCGCTCACCATTCCTTTCACACGCGCAGCCGGCTATGCTTTCAGAGGTATCCATAAATCAAATATCAGCAATTTATGAATTGTTGGCCGGTATCCATCATGTAGTGTCATGGTCAGCGAAGCCAACAGGATGTTTATTAACTTGTCTCGCACCGAAGGCCGTGATGCCGATACCACAGGACACGTTGATCGCGCTGAACCATTAACCTTAGGATCAAAACGCAAATGATCGAGCAAAACCACATCAAGTGGCCCGGTGTCTTCCTGGCGCTCGCCCTGCTAACGACCTGCGCGCCGACCCAACAAACGGCGACACGCACGCGCGAAATCACCCGCGAAACAAAACCCTGGACACGCTGGTGGTGGCACGGCAGCGCGCTGACGAAGACTGGCATCACGGCGGAATTGGAAGCTTACGAGAAAGCGGGCATCGGTGGACTTGAGATCACACCCATCTACGGCGTTCAGGGATACGAAGAACGCTTTGTGGAATACCTTTCGCCGGAGTGGATGTCGCTGCTACAGCACACACTGAACGAAGCAGAACGGCTTGACCTCGGCATTGACATGGCTACCGGCACCGGCTGGCCTTTCGGCGGACCCTGGATTGGCGAGGAACACGCCTGCAAGAATCTTCATGTCAGGGTCTATGCCGTCACCGACACAATGCCGTTCCGGGAGAAAATCGAATTCACCCAGCAGCCCTACCTGCGCGCTGTTGGATACAACATACAACCGGGTCGCGCGAGACCTGCACGGAGTGCCCTACAACAACCCGTCAGCGCGAACAAGGACCTGCAAACGCTCGCGTTGGATCAGGTGATCTTTGAACGGCAGCTGCCCCTACAGACGTTGATGGCCTATGGAGAAAACGGCGAATCCATTGGGCTGACAGCGCGCGTCGATGCAGCCGGCAACCTGAACTGGACACCGCCTGGTGGAAGCTGGAAATTATATGCCATCTTTCAGGGCGCGCACGGCAAGATGGTGGAGCGCGCGGCACCCGGGGGAGAAGGGAACGTGATCGACCACTTCTCCGAAGAAGCGGTCAGGCACTACCTGCACGCCTTCGACACGGCTTTCAAAGGACACGATACCGGGTCGCTGCGCGCGTTCTTCAACGACTCGTACGAAGTCGACGATGCGCGCGGTGCTGCGGACTGGACGGAAACGTTGTTCGATGAATTCAGTGCGCGAAGGGGTTATGACCTGCGCCTGCACCTTCCAGCCTTATTCGGCCACGACCGTGAGGAAAAAAACGAACGCGTGCGCTGCGACTACCGTGAAACCATTTCGGAAATGGTCCGCGATAATTTTACCACTCCGTGGCGTGACTGGGCCCATGTCCATGATGCGCTCGTACGCAACCAGGCGCATGGCGCGCCCGCAAACATTCTCGATCTGTACGCTGCCGTCGACATTCCGGAAATTGAGGGTACAGAACCGCTGCGTATCAAGATGGCATCATCCGCCGGAAATGTCATGGGAAAGAAGCTCGTTTCGTCTGAGTCAGCGACGTGGCTGAATGAACATTTTGAGTCGCGCCTGTCCGACATCAAGACGGCCCTGGACCGGTTCATGCTTCACGGCGTCAACCACGTTTTTTACCATGGCACCGCGTACTCGCCACAAGAAGCGCCGTGGCCGGGATGGCTTTTCTACGCCGCTGTGCACTTCAACCACCGCAACAGCTGGTGGCGTGACGCCGACGCGCTCAACCAGTACGTGGCACGCTGCCAGGCATTTTTACAAAACAGCACTGCCGACAACGACATTCTCCTCTATTATCCCATCTACGACGTTTTCTCTACACGATCACCGGAAATGATCGAACACTTCGACGGCATAGGCCGCCAGTTCGAAAATTCATCGTTTCACCGTACAGCGGAAATCTTGCTGGGACAAGGCTATTCCTTCGACTACATTTCCGACCGGCAAATTCAAAATACGACGATCGCCGGGGCGGAACTTTTGACGGAGGGCGGCGCGCGCTATCAGACGATCGTTGTTCCGAAGTGCCGCTATATCCCTTTACGGACCTTCGAAAAGCTGGTATCGCTGGCGGCGGACGGCGCGTCGGTGCTCTTTGTGGAAGGCTTCCCAGCGCACACCGCGGGCTTTAAGGATTTCAACGGAAATGAAGTGCGCTTTCGGCAGATCAAAGCGGACATAGGGGGAGGCGCAACCGAAATGCGCACCATCCACGTTGGCGAGGATATTATTCAACTTTTGAACGAAGGTTCCGTTCCGCGTGAACTGGCGCAGGATTTCGGCATCAAATTCCTCCGAAAGAAATTCCCTGACGGGGAGATGTACTTCCTCGTCAACGGTGAAAAATCTTTTGAAGGGTGGCTTCCCCTTCGGGCGGAGGGCGACGCTGTGGTCCTTCATGATCCGATGACCGGCCGGTGGGGCAGGGCCAGGGTGAGAAAAATTGAAAGCGGGCAGGAAATCTATCTCCAACTTGAAAGGCAGGGATCAGTCATCGTCGAAATTTATCGAGATAAAGAAACGGCACCCCCGTGGGAATATTACAATCCGAAGGGTGAGCCGGTGACGTTGCGTGGCGCATGGAACGTTGAATTCATCGCAGGGGGACCCGGGCTTCCCGCGCCGCTGCGTATGGACTCCCTTGTTTCCTGGACGGCTTTCGGTGGCCCATACGAATCTTTTTCAGGGACGGCATCGTACACCCTCTCATTTGAAAAACCGGGTCAACGGAATTCCGGGTGGGTCCTGGACCTCGGTCGTGTTGACCAAAGTGCCGAAGTCTTCCTCAACGGTGAACCGCTTGCCACGCTGATCGGTCCGGCGTACAAGGTGTACATTCCCGACGAACAGGTGAAGGCGCAGAATACGCTTACCGTGCATGTGTCCAACCTGATGGCTAACCGCATTGCTGACATGGATAGGAGAAAGATACCCTGGCGGATATTCTATAATGTCAACTTCCCTGCGCGCAAGCCGGAAAACCGAAAAGACGGGCTGTTCAACGCCGCAAATTGGGAACCGCGGAGTTCCGGCCTGCTCGGCCCGGTGATGCTGCAGGCGGTGGAGTAGCGGTATATTCAAATGCCTCAAGTCGAAGGCAGGGTCATTGTGTTAAAGCATGGCGTCCTACGCCACGCCGCGCTACGAAACGAACTGTCTCTTCACGCCCGGCTCGATACTCGTAAGGTCGCCGATCTTCACCAACTTCCCGGTTTCGCAGCTCGTACGCGCGGCAATACCAATCAGGATGGAAAGGGCCCCGTCGCGGACATTTGCGGACTGGTGCAGCGGATCTTCTGTTACACCGCCGAAGATCTTGTCTTTCAAAAGCTTGTCGCCACCGCCATGGCCCGCACCGTGTGGCACGCGTATGAATTCGCGTGTTCCAAAGTTTTTGGTCACCATAATTTCGTCGTAGTTCTTTTCCTCGACGGGATTGCTTTCCTGTATCCAGGCGTCGATGCGCCCCTTCGTGCCGTTGAAGGCGATGCGGTAGCCTTCATAGGGTGAGTATGCCGTGAGCGAATAGCTGACGTGCACGCCATTGGCATACTTGATGGTGGCGGCCATCTTATCATAGATGTTCACGTCCTCTCTCCATACGCAACCGTCGCGCAGGTACCCATCGTGTTCTTCGTGATCGGCGTATAAAGCCATCAGGTTCGGCCGCCGGGTCATGTCCCAATAGAAATCGCACTTATCCTTGTGAGGGCAGGGGCGGCAATGGGTGTGGCGGAACGAATTGTTCTTGCCGTAGAACTCCAGCGCGCCGCTGGCATACACTTCGGTGGGGTCGGACTCTATCCACCAGTTCAGCAGGTCGAAATGGTGTGTGGCCTTGTGCACCCACAGTGTCCCCCCTTTTTCTTTAAGGCGATGCCACCTTCTGAAATAGTCCGCACCGTGGCGGACGTCGAGGTACCAGTGGAAGTCTACGGACGTCAGGTCGCCGATCTCACCGCTCCGAAGGAGCTCGTACATTCTGGCGCGATGGGGGGAGTACCGGTAATTGAACGTGACGATTACCCTCTTTCCCGTTTTCTTTTCCGCTTGCAGGATAGCCTCGCATTTCTTTTCGTCGGTGGTCATGGGTTTTTCCGTGATGATGTCGGCGCCGAGTTCCATGCCGCGCACAATAAACTCATCGTGCGTGGCGTCAACCGTTGTGACGATCAGCACGTCGGGTTTGGTCTCTTTCATCATCTTCTCGAAATCGGTAAACGTGGGGCACGTAAACTCCACGGCTTTTTTGAAGTAGGCCAGCCGGCCCGGGTTTATGTCACACAGGCCAACGTACTCCACTTTGTCACCGTAGTGCAGCACGACATCCTTCGACCACATGCCCAGCGCGCGCACCCCCGTGCCGACAATGGCAATGCGCTTCCTGGCCGCTGCGGGCGTCTGGGGTGAAAATGCGTGTAACGGTGATAACATCATGGTTCCCGCCAATGATCCGGTGACGGCCATGAAATTCCTTCGTGATACAGTCTTGGTTTTGCTCATGTTGGCTGAAGTTAGGACTAAAAATACGCAACGGGTTTGCTTTTGTGCAATCGATTGCTCAAATTTAAAATACAAAGTTATTCTGACTCCACTTTGAACCGTCCTGTACTATGCCGAAAAGTTATGGATGGAGAAAGGCGTGGAGCAAGGACTCGAATAGCGCACGTTTATTTTGCGCGGCGATGACTTTGACCCTGACCGATGCATATGATAAAAGAAAGTGAATGCCTTGAGGTGCGTGTGGACCACGGATCGCGAATCCCCAAGTATTTGCAGATCGTCAACTCTATTACCGAGGACATCAAGCGCGGGACGCTTACCGTGGGGCAGCGGGTGCCGTCGATCAACGAGATTAGCGAGGCCTACTACCTGTCTCGTGATACCGTGGAGAAAGCCTACAATGTCTTGAAGGAAAAACAGGTGATCGTGTCCGCGAAAGGCAAAGGGTATTACGTCGCGCGCGCGCTGGAACCGTCGAAAGTCCGCGTGCTTTTCCTTCTCAATAAACTCAGCTCCTATAAACTCAAGGTCTACAATTCGTTTGTCAACAGCCTCGGCGGGAGCGCCCACGTCGACCTCGACATTTACCATTGCGACCCTCAGCTTTTTCTTAACCGCCTCAACGAGAGCATGGGCGTGTACGACTACTACGTCGTCATGCCGCATTTCAAGGATGAAAATCAGCGTCCAAAGGTCCTGGAGTGCCTGCGGAAGATCCCGGAAGACCGATTGCTCATTCTCGATAAGGACATTCCCGACCTCAACCGCGATGTGGCTTCCGTTTGTCAGGACTTCAAGATGGACATCTATGAAGCGCTGAGCGAAGGCAGCGACATTCTTTCCCGCTACGAAAAGCTTATTCTCGTTTATCCGCGCAAGACCGTTTACCCTTATCCCCTGGAGATCCTTCAGGGATTCAGGATGTTCTGTACCGATGTTGGCTTTGACTATGAAGTACTCGACGAAGTGTACAGCGATATGGAACTTCAGGAAAAAGACGCCTACGTCATCATAGAAGAAAGTGACCTTGTCAACCTCGTGAAACAGGTGCGTGAGCAAAAATTCACCCTCGGCAAACACATTGGCGTAATCTCATACAACGATACGCCTTTAAAAGACCTGCTCGGTATTACCGTTATTTCGACTAACTTCCAGGTGATGGGCGAAACGGCCGCCTACATGATCCAGCGCAAGAAAAAAGAGACCGTGAAGAACGTCTTCCGGTTTATCAACCGGAATTCGGCCTAACCTTGTTTTCGGCAACGTCGGGCACCGCCTTTCAGTCAGCGGAGATAAAAAGGCGCCGGCCGGCGACTGAGCGTGGCGTAGCCAGCACAGTACCTGAAGGTTTTCTCTTTCCGGCCGTCTATATTTCTTCCATGAAAGCCGGTATCTCCCTGATCATGCTCGCCGTCTGGCTTATTTCTGCCGACGAAGGTATAACGCAAAGGAAGTTGCCCCCGCGGGCGGAGACGATGGACGCCATGCGCCGGGCGAATCAGTACTTCATGGACAAATGGCCGGATGTAGGCAAGCGTATTGTGACGAATCGCGACCGCGCCAGCAACATCTGGACGCGGGGCGTCTACTATGAAGGGCTGATGGCGCTCTACCGTCTTGACCCACAACCGATCTACCTTGACTATGCTGTCCGCTGGGCCGATTTCCACAAGTGGGATCTTCGCGATGGCGATACTTATACCCGTAATGCCGATAACCAATGCGCGGGACAAACCTACATCGCGTTGTATCTCATCGATCCCCAACCCTACAAGATCGAAAAGATCAAGGCGTCGGTTGACAGCATGATCCGCACGGACAAGATTGACGACTGGAACTGGATCGACGCCCTGCAGATGGCCATGCCGGTATTTGCACAACTGGGTGTAATCTACGAGGACACCGATTACTGGGAACGCATGTACGAGATGTACAGGTTTACCCGCGACAAGCATGGCGACAATGGGCTCTTTAACCCCGGCGACAATTTGTGGTGGCGTGATGAAGATTTTGATCCGCAGTACGCCGAGCCGAATGGGGAAGATTGCTACTGGTCGCGCGGCAACGGCTGGGTGCTCGCGGCCCTGGCCCGTGTCCTTGAGATACTTCCAAAAGATGCGCCCCACCGCCAGCAATACGAAGACGACTTCGTTGCCATGGCCAGGGCGGTGGCGTCCATCCAGCGGAAAGATGGGTTCTGGAATGTCAGCCTTCACGATCCTGACCACTTTGGCGGAAAAGAAACGACGGGAACATCACTCTTTACGTACGGCATCGCCTGGGGCATCAACAACGGCTATCTGGATGCCGCAGCGTTCAAACCCGTGGTCGTCAAGGCGTGGAACGGCCTGATGAGACATTCCGTACAGCGCAATGGCTTTCTCGGATATGTACAGAGCACGGGGAAGGAACCCAAAGACGGACAGCCCGTTACAAGAAATTCTGTACCGGACTTTGAAGACTATGGCCTCGGATGCTTCCTGCTGGCCGGTAGTGAAGTTTATCGATTGAAATAAATGCGACTAAAATGATCTGCTCAACATACCGTGATGACTGCTAGTGCATCGTCTGATAATTAAGTGTACACATTCTTTCTTTGGAATTCTTTCGT
>CAZKBK010000063.1:0-14730 GCA_964551035.1 uncultured Roseivirgaceae bacterium
TCACCCCTGTAACGGTGATCAGCCCTCCTGAAGTCGGCGTGTTCAGCGTGATGTCTGCCGCTGTGCCCTCACAGATCGATGCCGTGGTGTTGGTGATGCTGAAGGTAGGGTCAGGATTCACAGTCAGCGTAATGCTTTCGATCGGGCCAACGCAGCCGTCTGCTGTGGAACGGAAATCGTATCGAATGGTTTGCGGAGTGTTCGTCGTATTGATCAGGAGATCAGTAATTCCCGATCCACTTGTAAAGACGCTTCCGACAGGGCTGTTTCCAGTGATATTGCCTGCTGCCCCGCTGATGACAACTGCTTGAAGCTGAATCACTGCGTTGACGACGGGATCGGTTACGGTAAAATCTGTCTGGCTATCGCTACAAATTGCAGCCCCAATATTGTTGGTGATAGTAAGGGACGGCTCGGGTTTAATGGTCAGTACCAGCACATCACTCTCTATGCCGCAGTCGCCCGCGGGGTCCGTGCTCAAAAGCGTAAGCGTTACCGTTCCGCTCCCAATATCGCCCGAGCCAGGCGTGTAGGTCGCAGTAAGGCTGTTCGGCGTGTTGAAGCTCCCGTCACCGGAGGTCTGCCATTCATTGATCACTCCGTTGGTGACCGTCCCTGACACCGCGTAGGTCCCACCCTCGCAGATCTCACCATCCGCACCCGCGTCAACGATCACGGCTGGCGTGATGTCCAGGACCAGGTTCTCTGTGGCATCAGCGCAGCTTCCCTTTCCCCACGCCGTAAGCGTAAGGGTGACCGTGGCCGAAACCCGGTCGCCAGTGCCGGGAACATAGGTCGGGTTCAGCAATGTGTTGTCTATAAAGCTTCCGTCCCCGGAGGTGGTCCACAAAAGCCCGTCATAGGTCGAGGGCGTACCCGTAACTCCGGCGAGCACATAACTCGGCGAGTCACTGCAGATCTCTGTGTCTCCAACACCGCTAACATCTATTACGGGGGATGGCAATACCGTAACGAGAACGTCTATTGGCGCTCCCACGCAGCCCAGCCCGCTTGTCGGCGTAATCGTATATGTCACGGTCCCCTGGCTGTCGTCAGTCAACCCCAGGGCCTGAGCAATAACCACCTGGGTTCCCGACCCGTCATCCGGACCGGAACCCGTAACGTTTGCACTTGCCACCGCCGTCCAGGTAAAGGTTGTGCCGGGAACTGCATTCGGGTTACTAAGTACAATATTCGTCAGATCCCCTTCACAAATCGTTTCGGAATCAGGTGTCGCCAACAAATCCGGTTTAGCATTCACCGTAACGCTCGCTGTAGCCACGAGTTGTACATCGCAATTTGTTACCTGATCGATGGCGAGAACATTAAAAGTTGCCGAGGCGGCGAGCCCACCAGTTGGGAGATTGATCGTTCCCCCTGTCCCCGCTACCGGCGCGCCGACGGGCACGTCTCCGGCATCATTCCGAAGTTGATAGAAAACGCCGTTCTCCGATGCAGCAACGTCGATTGTCGTTGAACTCCCGGCACAGATCGCGGCATCCGCGGCAACAACACCCAACCCATCGTCCGGCAGATCATACACGACAAACGTTACGGGGGTTCCAAGGCTTTCACATCCACCCACCGTTTGTGTAGCATAGACTGTTTTCGCAATCGGTGCAGCCGTACTGAAACCGAGCTCTCCGACCGTTGGATTCACCGGGTCAGCGACGGCGATCTGTGTCGACAACGATGCGTTGCTGTACCACTTTACCGACGACGATCCCGCGGTTACCGTGGGGCTTGTAACGGCATCGCCCGCGCAGTATGATGAGGGGAAAAATGAAACGGTTGGCGATGACGGGTCATTAACCGTCACATTGACCTGATCGGTAAGCGTGGTGATACAAAGCGGCGTCGTCGCATTGGTCGCCACCACTTTCAGGGTAAGGTTCGAAGCGATGGGCGCAGTTGAGATCACCAGGTCGGACCCGGTCCCTGCAATTACAGAACTGTAGGGGTTATCCGCGAGATCAAATATGCGATAGTTGACACCGGATTCTGATGCTTCAATGGTAATGTCCGTACCTTCATTGATACAGACCGTAGGACTGGCTGGTGCTACATTTAAATCTGCCGGGGCGGAATTCACCGCCATTGAAATGACGTTGCTGGATGGCTGGCAATCAGCTGCATCACTGTCGTCGGCGATCACATAGACCTGTTGGCCGTTCGTCAATGTGGACGTAACAAAGGTGCTCAATGCACCCGGACCCTGCACAGATACGCCGCCGACAAAGAACTCATAACTCACCGGCGCAGTATGGCCTGAAGGCGTCGCCGTGAATGTAACGGCTGAGCCTGTGCAGATGATATTGTCCGCATCGTTGGAAGCCAATGCCACGGCAAAGCCAGGATCGACGGTAATGGTTATGTCGTCTCCGGTGCTAACGCAGCCGTGTGAGTCCGTCACGGTGTAGGTCAGTACATAAACGTTGGGTGTCGTTGTTGAAAACGTGGGATTTTCAACCCCTGTTGAGGACAGCGGACTAGTGTCCGCGCCAGTCCACGCATGGGAATTGAAGACACCGGAACCACCGGAGGGATTGCCAGCGAGTGCGAGCATCTCGCCTACACAAACAGAGGATGTCGCCGGGGTCGGGTTTGCCGTTGGCTGAAACGATTGAAGCGTGGCTCCTGGTATATTTGTCACCCCCGCTGCCGTCAGCGCTCCATCATCAAATTGCAGGTCTGCCGGCCCGGCCTCGCTGATTGCCCGCATCCTGATACCCGTGACCGTGATTGAATTTATGCCTGTACCGGCATCGCCATTACTTGCGGCAACGCTGACGACAATCTGACTTGCGGTTATTGTGACTGAAGTGTAGAGCACTCCGGGGCCCGATCCGGTAGCACTGCCAGAATTCGGATCAAACTCAAATTGCGCATTAGTAGGTTGGAGAATAATGGTTCTGGCTACGAGAGAAGGGAGATCAAATTGAGTATTTGCTGTCTCTGTGTAGACGACGTTATTCAGGGGGTAGTACGTGCCAACGCACATCGGGTCACCACCGGCTCCACCAGAAAGGGTCTGGCCGAAGGTTATCAAGGGCAAGCCCAACAGACACAACGAGAACACCAGGAGGTTTCTCATGATATATCTGTGGAGCCCGTTACTTCCAGACATAGGTTCAGCAGCCAACTAACAAGTATATTTCGTTATCACCAATTAGGTAACCCTGCAAGATAAATGTTTTAACACTTACTCCCGCAATTCCCCGCGATCATTCAGCTTAAACAGGGCCATTTTGCTCTGATTATCACCCAGTTCAATCGTACCCAACACCAATATGCTTCCGTCCTCAATTTCGAGAACCGCAGCGCCGCGATCATCTTCGCGCTCAGAGCCCAGGCTAACCGACCACTGCACCGCAGCGCTCCGGTCGACCTTGGTAAGGAAGATGTTTCGCGTGCCCAGGGCCCGGGTTTCATCCGCAAGCAGTAAATAGCCTGTTACGCCACGCACAGAGGGCGCGATTGACACAGCCTTCAGGTTTCGTCCGGCATCATTCGAGACCCTCGCGTCCAACTTTTCATCTGCTGGCCCAAACACCAGCGAACCGTTCACTACGGCGATATGCAGGGACGATGTTCCTGCTGCGGTCACGGTTGCGATCATTGCATATCCACCTCCGATGGCCTCGGGCACGCGGCACGCGGCAGCTGCAAGGGCTTCCGTGTCAAAGTCCCCCAGAAACCCAGGTGCGTTGCCCGGATCGCCTGTGACAGTGACCGGGTAGTATTGAAGATTGACCGTCCCGGCAGCTCTGCCATCATGGGCCTGGCTGGAATGTCCAAAGACATAGAACATTGTACCGGCAACAAAGGCTTTTATGGCAACATCGTGATCATCTTGATCACCGTAAACTTGTCGGAAGAACGGGTCGACGGAATTGTCGGCATTCACTTTCACCTGCATCTGTTGCGAAATCGCATTGGGATCGGGGGATGTCGGATTTTGTTCACCATAGAGCGTGTGCCCTGTCACTAAGAAGCCACCATCCGCCAGCGGCGTTACCGTTTTGGGATAGTCCATGGCGTTGTCGAACCCGAATTCAATGCTGTCGAGCACTACGCCTTGCGCTGTGATGCGGGTCAGTTTAAAATCCGTATCATTTGGCGTAGTAGCCACACGGGAAAGGATTACAAAATTTCCATCGGGCGTCGCCTCTATATCCATGGCGATATCCGCAGGGCCTCCAAGGACCGTCTCCCGTAGCATGTTTCCAAACGCATCCACCTCCACAATGAAGCATCTCTGCTTGCTATCGAATTGTGTATTGCCCAGCAAAAGCAGGTTTCCATTGCCAAGTTCAACCATATCAACGCCAAACTGATCTCCGTCACCACCGTACAATTTCATGAACTCCCGAGGGAAGGGCAAATTCGAACTCGTATCACAGCCAGAAACCATCAAAAGGGTCGTTGCAACAAAAACGGCGATATAGGCTTTGCTCTTCTTCATACCTATTTCATTTGCCTCATCAGGGACCGCGTTCTGGCGCGCTTTAATTCCCGCGGCTTGTACAACGGCCGGAGAAATCCAAAGGAGATTGACAAGTTGTCGAGCCGGTAAAAATCATCAACGTGTGAAAAACGCATTGTAGGTTCTGCACGGTCGATAAACTCCGCTGACGCCGGATCCAGTCCGTAGTCGCCGTAGAGGTTGTCGGCGGAGACCACGTTTCTCATGCCGATGGAATAGCGGATGTCGACAAAAACGAAATCCAGCCCTACCTTTACCTTCAGCCCACCTCCCACTACGATGGAATGATTGAAAGGATTCCGTTTAAAACGCGTCAGCAGGCTTGGACTGGCCTCTGTTGAAACCTCACGTTCGCCTGTGTCGCTGGTCACGTCCGGCTTGTCGTTCGAAATAGTGATCTCCGTCCGGTTGCCGAGGAGAAGGTGTCCCGCATAGCCCAGATAACCGTAAGGCCTGTATTTACCAACCCCGTCGCCATAGACAACCGTAACCGGTAGCGTAAACCAGCTTTGACGTTCCTCAAGCACTTTGGAATCGAAGTTAAAGTGACCGGTGCTCTCATGCCGGTATGCAGCGACCGAATAATACATTTCGCCTCTCAGGTTGATCTCACCGGTGAGCGTAAGGTCTATCCCACCGCCAATCTGGTAGCCCGTTTGGGGGAAATACCTTTCGTTGACCTGTTCGCCGAAAGCATGAAGGTCATGAATTACACGTGGCATCGAAACATTTGCGCCCGCCTTTCCAAACCAGGAGAAAATCGACGTCGCCGTGAATCGCTTGCCCAGGTAAATTACATCAATGGGGTGCACAGCGGCCTCAGGTACAAATTCTGGATTTGCCTCCAGAATGTTCAGATAACTTTGGCGTGCGCCGATGGGATCGTCCAGCAGGAGGTACGCTTGCGTGAGGAGCAGGTACGCCCGCTGCCGTTGCTCCCGGGAAAATTGCGGAAGGCATGGATCAAGGATCGACGGTATGGCGTAGAAATGCCCTGCGTTGAATTCCTCGGCCGCGCGACTGAGTGTTGCTTCGCAGTCTTCGTTCTGTCCGCGCGCATAAAAGGCACTGCCCACGAGTACCAGCAAAACAACAAATCTTCGCAGAAACATCATTCCCGTCGTATCAATATTTGTTTATCAGGACATTCACGCACGTGGGTTCATACTCAAAGCCCTTCCCCTGCCCCACGTAGGTGCGCCATTCGTCCATGGTCATATTCCGGGTTACCTTCGGGCAAATCTGCTCGGCAAGCAACCGCGGATTCGTTGGCCAAACACGGATTTCAGACTCGCTGCAGGCGGCGATCAGGTAATCGGAATCCGGCGAGAATGCGACATCCCAAATAAAGCCATTATTATTGTCCATGACGACAGGAAGGTCTTCGGGGCTATCCAGTATCCACAACAGCAACCGCTTGTCCGCGCCTGCAGTGGCCAGAAGTTTCCCGTCCGGGCTGAATTCAACATCGTTTACACCTGCGCGGTGGCCACCCATCTGTCGAAAGTCTCCTGTTGCAACGGTATAGATCCTCACCTGACCACGCCGGTTCGCCTTGTCATCTACACCGAATGCGATATTTTTTCCATCGGGACTAAACTTCACCGATAAGATCCGAAGGTTATCATCGTCAGTCACAACGTGGTGGCTACCATTTGTCAAATCAATGAGTATGAGTTTACCTGACCATGTCCCCCCCGCGAGCGTGTTTCCGTCGGGACTGACTGAGATCGCCTTAAGGTCATCAGAAAGGGTCACAATCCTTTTGGATTCACCATTCAGGTGATTCACAACATAAACAGCACCGCCAGCTTTTGCCACTACAAAGCCCGAGTTGTCAGGAAGGGATTCGATGTCGTTGGTCGCGCCCGCCAGGCCGGTAATCACGTGGCTAGGCTTGCTGTCGCGGGCGGTGAGGTCATACACCTGTAAGGCCGAAGAGTCGCTTCCATGGATGACATATCGTTCATCACGGCTCAATGCGATGGATTTGCTTGGATAGGGATGCATCCAGCCGGTAGGCGTACTTTTGAGCGTCTGATAGTCACCGACCATAATCCGCCCGTCAGCGCCAGCAGAATAGAACTTGTGTTCATGTGCCGAAACCTCAACGGATTTGATATGTACGTGCGCGGGGCCGGGTGACTCGATGGCGTTGTAGTTCGGGTTGCCGTTGAGTTTCGTGAGCGCCGTGTACAGGCCTTCATAGACATAGGGGTCGTAAACGTCTCCCTTGAATCGCGTATGGAAACGATAGCCTTGCATGGCAAGGAGCCCGGCCAGGTCTTTGTCATCCACTTCCTGCACGGACTTCGCCGCAAGGTTTTGCGCAACGGTGAGCATCAGGAGGCGGTTCGCCTCGCCGAGGGCACTTTCAGCGCGATTGTATTGGTCCTGAGCGATCAGTCGTTGTGCCTGCGCCGTATCGCGTGCCGCGTTCGCTTCCAGGAGGCTTTGTTCGGCCTGCGCTCTTGCGATACTTGTCTGCTGATACGCTTCCCTCAATTTTTCGAGCGTTTCCTCCAATCGGAAATTGCTTTCGCGAAGGTTTTGCTCGGCGATCCGCGCCAGCCTCGTTTGCTCTTCAGCCGTTAACCTGTTTTGCTCGGCCACCATTCGGGCATCGTCCGCTGCGATTTTTGCTTCCTCGGCAATGATTCGCTGTGTCTCGGCGGCAATCCGTTGAACGTAGGAGAAGAAGAACAATCCAATCGCGACGACGAATGCAATTCCAAGGATGACCGCGGTTGCACGGGTCCTGCGCAGTACCCGCCGCTGCATCATTTCCTGGTTCTTCAGCTCGGCTTCATAGGTGATGCGTGAAGTATCGAGGAATACGATCGCGCGCTCGAAGGCTTCGTCGTACCGCTGCGCCCATTCGCGTGTTGGGTTTTGCTTTTTCTGCCAATTGAGCGCAAGCTGCAGGTCTGGTGGTCTCCACAAGCCCGTCTTGCCGATCTGATACATTGCGGCCGCCTCCGAAAGCCTTTTGTACATTTGGGCCGAATCGAATTCCTCATCCACCCAAACGTCGAGCCTTTTCCAAATTCGCATAAGGCTTTCGTGCGAAAGCTCTATCATGGAGTCGGCGTCCAGCACCACATTGGCACCCGGCATCAGAAACGACCGTCCCGGTTTCCTGAAATGATCAACAACAAAGATCACATCCTCCTCTTCCACTTCCGCCAATTCGGCGACGAGTCCCAGACGAGCCGGTCGTCTCGTGCCCCTGTTGTCCTGTCCTTTCTCAGTAACGTTCTTGAAAAGCGTTTCCGCGATCAGCTTATGTTTCGAGTTGAGTTCGTCATACGCTTCGTTTGCGTGTTGTGAAAGCGCCTCATGTATCCGACCCACCGCGTTATAATGTCTGAGGTCGATCGGCTCGCCTGGTTCGCGGTTTTCTCTCCAATAGTCCCAGGTACGCATCAACGCATGTTGAAGGATAGGGAGTTGGTCCTGATCATTGCCTACATCCCGAAGGAGGCGTTTCACGAGACGCTGTGTAATTCTTCCTCCACCAACGGCCACAGGTCCCTCGACCACCATCTTTTTTTGTTCGCGGGTCATCTGTGGAACGAGATAGTTGCTCCGGTTGATCAGTTCGGTGAGCGACGGAAAAACGGAACAACTCCCGATAAAGTCCGAGCGCATGGTGAGCGCTACGTAAGCCGGGACTTTGGTTTGCGCAACGGCAGTCAACACGAGGCTCACATATGATTGCGATTCGTTCAGCGCCTCGACGGTGCCGACATTTTCGCGAAAGCGGAATATCTCCTCAAACTGATCGATGAGAAAGAAAATGTTTTCATCAGGGTCCTGCTGCAGGAAGCGCGACACCTCGATGAGGCCGGTCGGTCCGCTCTTCAATACCGAAGAGATAATGGCATCGTGGACGTTTCGATCCTCTTGCGAAATACGACCAGAACCAACGAGAAAATCGAGAATGGAATCGGTGAGGTTTCTGATCGGCGAATTACCGGGTCTTGTGATGATGGCCGTCCAGTTTGGCCCGGTCTGGGTCATGAAGCCACCATAGAGGACGGGCAGGAGGCCGCAATACATCAGCGAGGATTTACCGCTGCCTGAGTAACCCATCACGGTGACGAACCGGTGATCGCCAAGTTTTACGAGGATTTCATCTGCCTGTCCCTCCCGTCCGAAAAAGAGGTGGCATTCTTCAAGAGAAAAAGGGCGTAATCCGGGAAATGGATTTTCAGGACGAACTTCTCCATCAACAAGAACGTCAGGTAAACTCGTCCCGTACTCCCCGGATGATAGGGGTTGTTTCAACATAGCCGCCTTTTTCGAACTGGAAAGTTAAACAATCGGAAACTAACAATTGCGCATTCCCGCATGGAAATCCACCAAAAAGTTTTACTAACCTCCGTCTAAAAAATGGATTTTAAGGTAGGCAATCGGAACTTAAAAAACAAAAAAGGGCCCATAGGCCCTTTCAATTTTTGATCGACATCCGTAGAATTACTTAATCCTTTCCGCGACCGCGGTGAACGCTTCGGGATGATTCATAGCCAGGTCTGAAAGCACTTTACGGTTCAGGTCAATGCCTGACTTTTTCAATTTACCCATGAATTCTGAGTAAGACATTCCGTGCAGCCTTGCCCCGGCGTTGATCCTTTGGATCCAAATCGCCCTGAACTCCCTCTTTTTCTGCTTCCGGTCCCGATAGGCGTATACGAGGCCTTTTTCAATGGCATTTTTCGCAACCGTCCAGACGTTTTTCTTACGGCCAAAGAATCCTTTGGCCAGCTTCATGATGCGTTTCCGCTTCGCCCTCGAGGCGACATTGTTTACTGATCTTGGCATTTAATTTACTTTTTTGGTTGTTGGCGTTCCGCCAGCAGGTGGACGCTTGATGAGCCAAAAACCGGGTTCAACATATAACCTGTTAAAGAATCAACATCGCCTTTACATTGGCCATATCGGAACTCTTGACCACCGCCTTGTGGCCAAGCCTTCTTTTTTGCTTGGTCTCTTTCTTGGTCAGGATATGGTTCTTGAAAGCGCGCTTATGCTTAATCTTGCCGGTTCCCGTTACCTTGAATCTCTTCTTGGCACCCGACTTTGTCTTCAATTTGGGCATCGTTATAATCTATTTTCTCGTTAGTCCTACTTCTTTCCAACCTTGGGCATCAGCAGCATGTTCATGCGCTTACCCTCCAATTTAGGCATGGCTTCAACCTTTCCCACCTCCTCGAGGGCCTGGGCGAATCTTAACAACAGGATCTCGCCGCGCTCCTTATAGACGATGGACCTGCCGTAAAAGGTCACTGTCGCCTTTACCTTTGAACCTTCTTTGAGAAAGTTCCCGGCATGCTTCACTTTGAAGTTGAAATCGTGTTCCTCCGTATTGGGCCCAAACCGGATCTCTTTCACGACCACCTTCTGGGTCTTGGCCTTTATCTCTTTCTGTTTCTTCTTTTGCTCGTACTTAAATTTAGAGTAGTCGACGACCTTGCAAACCGGAGGATCCGCATTAGGCGAAATCTCCACCAGGTCAAGGCCTTGCTCCTGAGCCAGTTTAATCGCCTGTTGAATGGGATAGACATCGACTTTGATGTTCTCCCCTACCACCCTCACGCGCGGGGCGGTGATGCGCTCGTTCACTTTGTAGGGCTCCTCAGGTCTGTGAGGGCCTCTCCGAAAGGGTCTGCTAAAACCGGGTCTGCTGGTGCTGATACGCTTGAATTTAAGATTCTACAAAAAACAGGCTGCAAATATCGCCAATAAATTAACTATTCCAATCCCGGACCATACATTTAAGCGCTGGCAGTCTGCGTTGGCGCCTGGCATTCTTCCCGGAACCGGGCTACGAATTCCTGTAGGGCGACCGTTCCCTGGTCGCCTGCGCCATGTTTCCGCACGGCGACTTTGTCTTCGGCCGCTTCGCGCTCGCCAACAATGAGCATGAAAGGGACTTTTTTGGTCTCTGCGTCGCGGATTTTCCGGCCAACCTTTTCGTCGCGAACATCAAGGAAGCCCCTGATATCCTGGTCTTTAAGGAGGTTGAAGACTTTTTCGGCATAGTCGTTGAACCGCTCAGAAATCGGCAGGACGGCCACCTGGTCCGGAGCAAGCCAAAGCGGGAAATTTCCTGCGCAATGCTCAATGAGGACAGCGACAAAGCGCTCAATCGAGCCAAAAGGGGCGCGGTGGATCATCACCGGACGGTGCCGCTGGTTATCCGATCCAATGTATTCCAACTCGAAGCGCTGGGGCAGTTGATAATCAACCTGAATGGTTCCCAATTGCCAGCTTCGTCCCAACGCGTCGCGAACCATAAAGTCCAGTTTCGGGCCATAAAACGCCGCCTCACCCTTGACCGCAATCGTATTCAAGCCACGTTGGTCGGCCGCTTCCTGGATTTCCCGCTCGGCCTTGTCCCAAAGCTGATCTTCGCCAATGTACTTCACCTTATCGGCGGGATCCCTCTGCGAAACCTGCGCCGTATAGTGTTCAAAACCCAGCGACTTGAACACATGGAGCACAAGGTCAATGACCTTGATAAATTCGTCTTTCACCTGATCCGGTCGACAAAAGATGTGGGCGTCATCCTGCGTAAAACCACGTACGCGCGTCAGCCCGTGCAATTCCCCGCTTTGCTCGTATCGGTATACCGTACCGAACTCTGCAAGGCGGATAGGAAGATCGCGATAGGAACGGGGTTTGGTCTTGTAGATCTCGCAATGGTGCGGACAGTTCATCGGCTTTAGGAGGAACTCCTCGCCCTCATCCGGCGTGTGGATCGGTTGAAACGAATCCTTGCCATACTTTTCATAGTGACCCGACGTCACATAGAGGGCCTTGCCTCCGATATGCGGCGTGACAACCGGATCATACCCAGCTTTCACCTGGGCCTTCCGCATGAATTGCTCCAGACGTTCACGCACGATCGTGCCCTTCGGTAGCCACAATGGCAGCCCCATACCTACGTTCTCCGAGAAGGCGAAGAGTTCGAGCTCCCGTCCAAGTTTGCGATGGTCGCGCTTTCTGGCTTCCTCCAACACGTGGAGGTAGTCGTCAAGCTCCTTTTGTTTCGGGAATGTGATGCCATAGATGCGGGTGAGCATCTTATTCTTCTCGTTGCCGCGCCAGTAAGCACCGGCGACATTCAACAATTTGATGGCCTTGATGGGACCGGTGTTCGGGATGTGCGGTCCCCGGCACAGGTCGACAAAATCTCCCTGCTGGTAAAAGGTGATCGTGCCATCACGAAGGTCGTTGATGAGTTCAACCTTGTACGGGTCTTCCTTTCGGGTGAAATAGTCCAACGCTTCCGCCTTGCCTACCTCCGTTCTCACGTAGGCACTGTTCCGTTTAGCCAACTCCTTCATTTTTGCTTCCACCGCCGCGAGGTCTTCTTCCCCGAAAGGCCGGTCACCGAGGTCTATGTCATAATAAAAACCATTTTCAATGGGAGGGCCGATCCCGAATTTTACTCCCGGATAAAGGGCTTCGAGCGCCTCCGCCAGCAAATGCGCCGACGAGTGCCAAAATGTGTTCTTTCCGCCCTGGTCGTTCCAGGTGAGGATCTTAACCGCCGCGTCATGCCCGATAGGCCGCGCCAGGTCGCGCACCTCTCCATCTACCTCGACGGCGAGCGCCACACGGGCCAGTCCTTCACTGATGGAAGAAGCGATCTCCGAGCCTGTTACTCCCACCGGGAACTCACGAACGCTACCGTCGGGAAGAGAAATCTTAATATTCATGACTTTGCTAAAAATTTCAGGGCACAAATATAGTCATCGACGAGGCGGATTTCAGTATTACCGAACAAATTCACGAGCCCCGCATCGCCTAACGGCCTTTCAATACACGGGTTGACCGACCTCACTTTCGTTCCGCCTACAGGACGAACTGGACGCTGAAGAATACGCCGAACTTGCGGGCGTCCGGGTTGTCGAGGTATGATAGCCGGTGAATAAAATCTACGCGAAAAAAACGGAAAATGTTCTCCACTCCATAGCCAAGCTCAACGTAAGGCCTGTCAGCCTGCAGGAAGCCGACGGGAAGCGTCTGCTCGCCGCTGCTGTTGGTCGCGGCAACGAGGTTCCTGTTTTGTTGCCTCATCCCGCCATAGATGGCGTTCGCTGTGGCCACCAATCTCCACTTCAGCTTTCGCATAAGGGGGATCCGATTCAAAAGAAATCCTTCAAAGTGATGCCGGTACTGCAGGGAGGCGTGGCGATCGCTGATGAACTCACCATAGTTCATCAGGTTGTAGGTGACTACCGCATAGACCGGTGTCTGGTTGCCCAAATGGAGCGAAAGCAGCGGGTATGGTAACGTGTTAAACACATATTCGCCAGCGAGATCGGCATACGCTGTACCCAGGGGACCCATCCGGATGCGTTTATAAACGCTCATGCGCAGCTTGTCATAGTCGAAATCGCTTCCCAACACGCCTTTGAAACCCCGTGTATACCGCAAAGTCAGCACGGGCCACCGGCTTGTGCCGAGGCTGAGGCGATCATTGTCATTGAGGATGAACAACTCGTCCCGGGCATATCGCGCCTCAAGGATGAGTTCGGAATTTTCAAAGGTGCTCAGGACAGGAGATGCCAGATCATCGGGGTTGGAATAATATCCGAAGGTAAATGCCGGGTCGAACGTCATGTGACGGAACGCAATGCGCTGGTTGAATCCCTTGAAAAATTCACGCTGGAAATTGAACCTTGCTTCCCGGAAATAGTAGCCCCGGCGAAAGACGCCAAAACGTTGGGCGGCAAGGAAAAGATAGTTGTCAGACAGGCTTTCGTCATCGATACCAACCCGGCCGAGGTCGCTCCGCACGCGAAGACTCATCGTCGTCCAGTTGTCTCGCGACAGAATATTTTGAACGAAGCCCGAATATTTAATCCGATCGTCGTCGAATCCGTAGCCCACGCTTCCGCCCAGTACCCACTTCTTACTAAAGTCAATGCTGGTCTTGAATCCGCCCTGCAACCGGATTCCTTCGATGTTGTTGTAGGCAAAAAGGGAAATGTAGGGCCCAAGGTGGAACTTCCCCGTGTAGTAGTAGCCGTTCACGGCGATCTTGATCAAATCGGTGTAGGTCCTGACCACGGGAATATTCTGAAGGGTATCGATCATGCGATACACATTCTTTTCCGTGGGCGACAACGGCTCGTGCCGCAACGTGTCCCAATATTCTTCCTTCTCATACTGACGGGCGTCCTCCGCCATGACGATCTCGCGTTCGTAGAACGAGACCTCGTAAGGTTTGTTAACAACAACGTTCTGGTTGGAGGTATAGAATTTCGCCAGCATGCCGGCCGAAAAGTTGGTCAGCTCACTGACGTCAACCAACACGCGATTCTTCAACGGTACCCAGGGCCCAGCCACGGTTGGCGCGAGTTCCTGTTGAATTCGTATTTTCTCAATGAAGTTGAGATTGGCCTGCTTTCCTACGGCGGCGTCGATTTGTTTCAATGCCCAATTCTCTTTCGCGATCCACAGGGTGCCGGTAAATGCCAGATCCTGTGGACTCCTGGGTGCAAAGTCAATACGATAACAAAAATGATCTCCGATGTAGAGGCTGTCGGTGAGGTCAAAGTCGTAGTAAATGCGCCAGCCGTCGGCCAGCGGGGAAACAAAATCCTTACCGACGATGTTCAGCCAGTTCTGGTAGAAGTTATACTCCTGGAAGGACGTTCCGATAAACTGTGTAATGAGCGTTCCGTCTTGTATACCCACTCCGTTGATCTTCGATTTCTGAATGTGCTCGTACCGCAGGGTTGGGTTATTCCGGTAATAGAATTTTGAGACACTTTCTGAAATGAAAAGCGGCAGGATCGGCTTGCCATCCTCGCCGGCGATCCGTTCGACGCTATCGAGCACCTGCGTGATCTTCTGTACCACTTTGCGCTTACGGAATTGCTCGCTCATGTTGTCGACGTCGATCTCGACCTTGGTGTAGGTGTCGTACTCGTAGGCGGTCAGGCTGCGCTTGTCATTCGCAGTTTTTTGGTCGATTACATTCCGCATGACGGCGAACGCGGGGTTCTCGCCCGCATGGACGACAATTTCCTGAAGCGTGGTCACCTCTTCTTCCAACTGGAAGTTGATTTCCTGGGAGGCATTCCGTACAACTTTTTTCGCGCGCGTTTTGTAGCCGATGTAGGACACCACGATCGAATCGACCGGCGCCTGTGTCTTAACGAGATAATTCCCATCGAAGTCCGTGGTCGTCCCCGTTGTCGTACCCTTCAGGAGCACGCTTACGA
>CAZKBK010000064.1:0-14453 GCA_964551035.1 uncultured Roseivirgaceae bacterium
TGGCTACTGTTGAAGAGATAATTGCAATGAAGATTGACATCGTGCAGCGCAAAGCGAGGAAGAAGGATTTCTGGGATCTGGATGAGTTGCTGGAGAAATATTCTGTTGCACAGATGATTGCGCTACACAAACAGCGTTATCCGTATAGTCACGATGAGAAGGCTATTCGCGAGAAGTTTGTCGACTTCGAGCGGGCGGATGAAGACTTTACGCCAATCTGTTTGAAGGGTAAGCATTGGGAGTTGATCAAGTTGGATTTTGTGGAGCGGTTCGGGAGAACCGAGGAAAAGTGACAAGCACCCTTTAACCCCAGATTATACTGATGACCGCATGCGGACAACCGTGCGCGGTTTTATGACGCCAACCGTCAAATGATGTCCCATCAAGCGTTCTGAATTGACGTTTTGAATTGGCATGATTGTTACTCCTACATTTAGGAAATAAGTTTTCCGGTATGAAGAAGTACCAATTGGGCGAGTTTGAAGAGGTCGTTATCCTTACCATCGGCATATTATATAAGGACGCCTATGGCGTAGCAATCAAAAGGGAGATTGAAACAAGACTCTCGCGTAATGTGAGTATGGGTGCCATGCACACGGCACTGGTCAGGCTGGAGGACAAAGGATACATAAAATCGCACGATGGGGAGTCGACGGAAGAACGCATGGGAAGGCCCAGGAAATATTTTCAGATTACCGCGCTGGGTAAGAAAGCCATCGTCTACTCCAGAGACACGCGGAACGAATTGTGGCGTGCTATACCGAAAGTAGCGTTGAAGTTTAAAAGTTCTTATTGAACAATGACGAGTCTTTCACGTCAAACGCCCCCCAAACTTGCCCTCCGCTTCTTCCGGTGGTATTGTCATCCGAAGCTGAGGGATCACATCGAGGGAGACCTGATCGAAGAGTACAATCAAAGAATAGGATCTTCGGGCAGGCGAAAAGCCGACAGAAAATTTCTCGTTGACGTACTCCTCCTTTGCCGACCGGGGATTATCAGGCCGATTAGGCGATACAAGAACAAAAACCCCTTAAGTATGTATAGAAGTTATTTCATTGTCGCGATGCGGAATATGTTAAGGCAAAAGGCGCATAATATCCTGAACGTCCTTGGTCTTTCCGTAGGCATCGCGTCGGGCCTGATCATTGCGCTTCATATCCGCGGCGAACTCAGTTATGAAACCTCCTTTTCGGGGTACGAGCATATTTACCGGGTGCATCGCGAAGGATGGGCGGCAAGCAGCCCCGTACTGGCCAGTGAGTTCCGGGACTTTTTTCCTGAGGTGGAAGTCATCGGGCGGTTCGCGCCGTATGGGACGAAGGTGGTAAACACAAAGAACAAGAATCCCGGCGAGGCGACGGCCTACTACGCGGATTCGTCTGTACTCAAGGTATTTGGATTCGAACTGCTCGACGGCGACCCGCACCCGCTGACGGCCCTTAACACCGCCGTTATCACGCAGGCGATGGCCACACGCTACTTCGGCACTGAATCGCCGGTCGGGAAGATACTTAGCGTCGAGAACGGCGCCGAAATTACCATCACGGCTGTGATGGAAGACCTGCCCGCCAACACGCACTTGAAATTTGACTATCTGGTCTCTATGCCCACATTGTATCACGACGCGGGTCACGACATTGATCTCCGGCGAGGGTGGATGACCATGTACTGCTATGCCCGTGTACAACCCGGATCATTTGCCAACATCGCTTCACGAATGCCGGACTTTATCAGAAAATATTATGCCGGAGATCCGCGCGTAGCGCAGGAGGTTGCATCGCGTGGATGGCGGTTGATGGCGCTCAAAGACATTCATCTTCATTCCAGCCTGGAAAAAGAAATGCATCCAAACAGCAACATGGTGTATGTGTTTGTACTCATGGCCGTCGAGCTGCTTATACTCATAGTGGCCAGTGTCAATTTCATGAGCTTGTTTATGACCCAGGCGCTGAAACGCGTCAGGGAAGTCGGTATGCGAAAGATACTTGGGGCTAAGCCGGGTCATCTGACCGCACAGTTTTTTACGGAAGTTTCATTGCTTATCGCGATATCGACCTTGCTGGGAATGGTTCTTTATCAGGTTGCGCTCCCATTTTACAATGACCTTACCGGCAAGTCACAACGACCCCTCGAGATCTTTCAGTTGGAAAATCTTGGGACCATAGGCGTTACCCTATTGACGGTCGTTCTGGTCTCCGGGTTGTACCCCGCGCTCTTTGTTGCCGGCCTCAAGCCTGGTTCCTTCCTCCGCGAAAACGGACTACCCAACTCGATACCCAACCTGATACGGAGTGGATTGTTAATTTTTCAGTTTATGGTATCTGCATCGTTGATCGGAGCTGGCATAATCGTTCGACAGCAGATGGATCTGATGAAGAATAAGGACCTGGGTTTCGACAAGGAGCAGGTCATCCGTGTTAAGCTGTATGGTGACCTTCGGAACAACGCCATCGCGGATTCTCACGGTTTCAAGACCGAGTTCTTGAGAAGCCCCGACATCGTTTCCGTGGGTCGTACCGATCGGATGTTCGGTGAGCGAATCAGCGTGGAACCCGTGGTGCCAAAAGACAGGGATCCGGAGCACAACGAAAGGCTGGACGTCCGTGTGCTGCGCGTTGATGAAGGGTACCTGGATGTGATGAAGATACCCCTGACGGACGGCCGGAACTTTTCTTCTGCCGTTGCTAGTGATGCCACGGCATTTATTATCAATGAGAGCGCTGCAAAGGCCCTCGGACTTGCCAACCCTGTTAACCAGATCCTTGAAAATCAGGGAAATTCCCGGACGGGCAAGATCGTGGGCGTTGTGAAGGACTATCACTTTGCCACGCTTCACTCGGAAATCGAGCCGTTGGTGATCGAATTCAAACCTCACTGGACCGATCAACTTGTTTTCAGGATACGCGCTGGAAAAACCACCGACGCTTTGGAACACATCAGGGAAACTGTTGACCGGCTGGCACCGAACAGCTTATTTATATATACGTTTCTTGATGACCGGATAGACGCCTTGTACAAGTCGGAAGATACAATGGGCAGGGTGTTCCAGTTTTTTTCCCTCCTGGCGATCATTATCGCGTGCATGGGATTATTTGGCCTGTCGTCTTATACAATTGAGCGTCGCGCAAAAGAGATCGGTATCCGAAAGGTGTTGGGTGCCACGATTCCGGGTGTTGTATCCCTTGTCTCGTCCCCGTTTTTCAAATTGATTGTCGCCGCCCTTTGTATTGCGGTGCCCATTACCTGGTATGCCATGGAGCAATGGCTCGACAAATTTGCATACAAGATCGAGATCGAATGGTGGGTCTTTGTTGTGACCGGATTGATAGTCATGGTAATCGCTGCGTTTGCAACGGGCTATCACACCATGCGCGCCACCTCCCGTAATCCTGTCGATGTGCTACGGAGCGAATGAGGTCTGGTTTGTCTGGTAACAATTACTCGTTTCGTAGGGAAGTGACCGGATTTGCCAGGGCGGCTTTAATGGATTGAAAAGATATCGTAAGCAAGGCATTATCCTGGCTTTTAGTCGCAGGATAACTGTCTACGCATCAGGCAACTGGGGCTTAGCATCAGTCTGGGGAACGGTATGCGGGGATGTGGGCGTGGCGTTTGTTTGCTATATTGAATGCCGTAAAATTCAAAGAATGAAGTTTCGTTAATCGGATGGAGGAGCAAACTGACCTTTTCGGAATCCCGGTGCCGTCCACGGACAAGGTGTTCCTTGCCTTCGTCGTGATCCATATTCTCATTGGCGTGAGTTGTGTAATCGTGGGGTTTGTGGCCATGCTTGCCGTAAAGACTTCTCCTCGTCACAGGAAATTCGGCAGCCTCTACTTTTGGCTGATGGTTGCAGCATTTATTACCATCGTCACGCTGTCTTTGATGCGATGGCAACACAATATTCATTTGTTTACGATCGGAGTGCTAGCATTCGGCTTTGCCTATGCAGGCAAAACGATCGCAAAGTCACAACCGAAGAATTGGACACGTTTACATACCATCTGTATGGGAATGTCTTATGTTTTGCTGCTCACCGGGTTCTACGTTGATAACGGAAAGAACCTGCCATTCTGGAGGTTGTTTCCCCAGTGGTCTTTTTATGTCCTTCCGTCTTTAGTCGGCATGCCTGTTATAATAAGAGCGTTGCGGAAGCACCCGCTGAATCATATTCGTTCACGAACTTGAGTTGATTCCTGTTACCTGGTCGCCCGAGAGGGATAGACACCGTCCGGGTTACCGCCTTGCCCGATTACAAGCCGTAGCCATATTCCAAAATTACGCCGGTCGTTTCTTAAAAGGAATACGTGGCAATCGTGCGAAGCGGATCTTGTTCGATGTGCTAGGAGAACGCAACTCCGGTTATCGATTCACAAGCTTTCAGCAAGCTGTCCTGAAGCACCACATCGTCGGCCAACGGATTGTGACGCGTTCCTTTCTGGTGACGAAAGTACCGGCCGCTAACCACGGCGCTGGCGTCGTCGCTCGTCGCAAGCCAGACCTGGGTCTCGTATCCCTTTTGGAGATCGTCAGGAGCGCCTTTGCCGCCCATCTTTGTGGGAACCCAGCCCGGGTCGACGGCATTCGCGTACACATCCGGCCATCTGCGTGCAACCGCCATCGCCAGCATGAGGACATGGAGTTTGGAGTCTGAGTAACTTATGTTCCTGGTGTCGATGTTGAATCTTTCGAAGTTTGGCCTGCCGTGAAGGTGCATGCCGGAGCTCAAATAGATCAAACGCTTTGGCCGCTGCATCAAAGCTGTGAGGATGTACGGTGCAAGCGTGTTTACCGCGAAGATTTTTTTAGAGGACACCTGGTAGACGCCGGCGTTGTGGATGACCGCATCGAACGCACCCGACCCGTTAACTTCCGCGGCAAGATGTTTCGTTTCCCCCAGGTCCGACAGGTCCCCGGCGAAGGCCGCTTCTGCCCCGGGCACCTCCTCCATCGCCTCCTGTGCCCGGGCGGGACTACGGGCATGAAGCACCACCTGGTGTCCCTGGCTGACGAGTTCCTTTGCAGCAAGCCGACCAAGGCCATCAGCCGATCCGGTTATAAAAATCCTGGCCATGGATATGACGTTTGTTTACACCTCACCCTGCTTTAACCCCCTTGTTTACCCCGATCGCTTGCATGATGTCGGCAAATATTTCGTATGACCTCACACGATCACCATGATCGTACATGCTCGAAACCACCATCAACTCATCAACCCGTGTTTGCTGGAGAAATTCCACCGTCCTGGCCCTGACGGTATCCCTGGTTCCGGTAAACGTGTACTTCAGCATCTGTTGAACGGACGGGTTGTTGGCGATCTCGCGCAAGTCGGGTGTGAGGTCGACGGGAGGCTGAAGGAGTTCCCGCTTTCCCGAAAAAATGCCCAGGAACATGCGGATGAGCGTGGTGCTGAGCCGCTCTGCCTCGGCCTCCGTGTCGGCCGCGAAGACATTGATACCCGCAATGGTATACGGGGCTTCAAGATAGGGTGAGGGCTGGAAATCGTTGTAATAGATATTGAGCGCGTCGAACAGGTGCGCAGTCGCGAAATGACTGGCGAACGCGTAGGGCAAACCCAGTTTCGCGGCAACGCGGGCGCTGTCGGTGCTGGAACCGAGGATGTACAACGGGACGTCTACACCTTCTGCGATGGGTACGCGCACCCGCGCATCCCGGTTGTCGTTCGACATGTAGGCCAGGATCTGGCTGACTTCTTCCGGAAACCGGTAAACGGAATGCATCCGGTCCGGGCGGATGGCGTGCGCGGTCTCCTGGTCGGTGCCCGGCGCCCTTCCCAGGCCGAGGTCGATCCGGTTCGGGTAAAGGTGTGCGAGCGTGCCAAACTGCTCCGCGACAATGAGCGGCGCGTGGTTCGGCAGCATCACGCCACCCGACCCCACGCGTATGCGACGCGTGCCGCCGGCAATGTGGCCGATCAGTACCGCCGTTGCCGAACTGGCAATATTCTGGGCGTTGTGGTGCTCGGCCAGCCAGAAACGTTCGTATCCAAGCGCGTCGGCGCGCCGCGCGAGGTCCAGGCTGTCCTTCAATGTATCGCTTATGGATTTTCCCTCGGAAATGGCCGCCAGTTCCAGGATGGAATAACGGACTTTTTTCAATTGACTCATACCGGTAACGGATAAAACAGACACCGCTCAACATATCGGTGTGCATCCATTAAACCCGGTGCAGGATGATTTGGTTTCATGTTCACGTACCGGGCCGCTATTTGTTCGGGCAGGCCTGGAGATGAAGGTCCGTACATTGGAAAGGGTACCTGTGGCAGCGGTAGTTGTTTACGGCGCGTTGAACGGATTTCAGTTCCGCATGAATTGCCTTGACGACCTTCACCGCTGAGAGGCGATGCCGCGACGCCGGCGGCCTCTCAATACGCGTCCCAACGCATACGATTCTACTGCCTGTGAATTTTGTACAGTCTGCCCTGATCGGTGATCGCATACAACGCGCCGTCTTTGCCTTGTGTTATATCGCGGAAGCGCTGCTCCTCATCCGCCAACAGCCTTTCTTCCGCCACAACCTTGTTGTTCTCGATCACAAGACGACAGATGTGCATGCCGCTCAGGCATGAGATGAACAAGTTATTTTTCCATTCGGCGATGGCGTCGCCATCATAAAAAGTGATACCACTTGGCGAAATGACCGGGTCCCAATAATACACAGGTTGCTCCATGCCTTCCTTCTGCTGAATGGCGTCGCCGATTTTATCTCCCCCGTATTCAATCCCATACGTGATGACGGGCCACCCATAGTTCTTGCCCGGTTCCACGCGGTTCACTTCGTCACCACCTCTTGGCCCGAATTCCGTTTCCCATAACGCTCCTGTTTCAGGGTGAAAGGCAATACCCTGAACGTTGCGATGCCCGTAGCTGTAAACCTCCGGCCGCGCACCGTTCTGTCCTTCAAAAGGATTTCCCCCGGCGGGCGCGCCATCGGTGGTGATCCTGATGATTTTCCCCAGTCCGGAGTCGAGGTCTTGCGCCTGAGGACGGGTTTCGCGATCCGAACGCTCTCCCGTCGTCAGGAAAAGACTTCCATCTTCTCCAAAGATCACCCGGCCGCCATAGTGCAGGGTGCCCTTGTATGCCGGCGTGGCGCGATAGATCACCGTCACGCCCTCAAGCGAAGTTTCATCTTCCGAAAGTTTGCCCTTGGCTACCGACGTAAGGTTACCATCCGCCGTGGGTTCCGAAAAAGCCCAGTATACCATGCTGTTCTGTTCAAAGGAGGGGTCGATGGTTATGCCAAGCAATCCCCCCTGGCCCGCATCGTTTACTTTGGGCACGCCGTTGAGCGACGCGCCCGCGGTACCGTCGGCAGAAATAATCCGTATGGTTCCGCCTTTCTCGGTAACAATAAATCGACCGTCGGGAAGTGAAGCGATGCCCCAGGGGCGGTTTAACGCGCTGTTCAGGACGGTGAACGCATAGGGAGTCTTGGTTTCGGCGCCAGCAACGCGCGTTTGCCCTTCAAAGGCAGGTTCATAGTCGGTGTTCGCCGCTTTCGTTTCAACCGGGGCGACAGGAGCGGTTGTGTCCTCGCGGGTAGCGTCCTCAGATTGATCCTTTCCGCAGGAGGTCACCAACATGGCAAGGGCGCAAATGAGTATACCGTAACGTTTGTTCATGCTTACAATTTTATAACTCAAAGGTAATGAATATTCGATACCATGTTGGTTTTGTGCATGGTCAATACACGGCGCTGGTCCCTTAGTCGCCACGTTGGCTACATGGGACCACGGCCCTTTCGAACGTCTCTTTCGCCAATTTGCGATATCCCTTCCAGTTGCGTATTTTCAGTAATGACAATCATTCAACGTATCCTGCTACCCGCTGTGGTGGTGCTTGGGGGATTTCCGGCGCTGGCCCAGCAAGTTGCCGACACCCTTTTTCGTCCGGCGGTTCCGAAACCGGTTTACGACGTTGGCAAAGGCCCGACCATTTTTCTGGATCAAGCCCATGAAAATTTCCATACCGCCGAAGGAAGGTTTAAACCTTTTGCGGCGCTTTTACGCAGGGATGGCTATGTGGTGAAACCGTTTTTCGGCGAATTTACGATAGAATCCCTCAGCGAAGGAAAGATCCTCGTGATTGCAAATGCGCGAACTCCGCGGAACGCGGCGGGTGGGGCGCCATCCACGTCGTCGGCATTCACCGATGAGGAGATCACCGCTGTGAACCAATGGGTGCGCAACGGTGGCGCCTTGTTCCTGATCGCCGACCACATGCCGTTTCCGGCGGCGGCGGGAAAGCTCGCAGCTTCTTTTGGCTTCACCTTCTATAATGGCTTTGCCATGAGGAAGCGCGATGGCAAGGACATCTTCGGGATAGGCTCAGGACTGCATGAAAGCGCAATCACCCAGGGAAGAGACGAAAGCGAGGTGGTTTCTTCCGTGCAAACATTTACCGGCCAGGCTTTCAAGATCCCCGACCATGCAACACCGCTGGTAACACTCGATGATCGGTACGAGGTACGCATGCCCGAAGTAGCCTGGGAGTTCAGGAAAGACACGCCGACGATCGAGGCTTCAGGCCTTTCACAGGGCGCGTTCCTCAAATATGAAAATGGACGCGTGGTGGTGTTTGGAGAGGCAGCGATGTTCTCCGCCCAACGGTATGGCAAAAACCGGGCTGGGATGAATGCGAAGGATGCCGGACAAAACGCCCAATTCCTGCTCAATATTATGCATTGGCTCGATGGCGTGTTGGAGTGAAGCTGGCGCGAAAACCCATCCCACCATAAACAACATAGACGCATAACGCGATAAGTTTTCGGTCCGCTGAGATCTAAGAAAAAAAGACGTAGCTTCAATTTTATAGCAAGGCAACAATAAGCGTATGACAAAAAGCAAATTAATGGAAATGAACAACGTTGGTATCGTTGTGGAATCTCTTGATAAAGCCATTTCGTTCTTCACAGAAATTGGACTGACCCTTGAAGGACGGATGATGGTTGAAGGCGAATGGGCAGGACGTGTAACCGGACTTGGAAATCAGTCGGTCGAGGTTGCCATGATGGTTACGCCAGACGGACATAGCCGACTTGAGCTTTCTCATTTCCTTACCCCCCAGACGATATCGGACCACAGGACTGCTCCGGTAAACTCCCTGGGTTATCTCCGTATTATGTTTAGGGTTGACAATCTTGACGAATTGCTATCCAGACTGACGAAGCACGGCGCAGAGGTCGTTGGAGAAGTGGTTACTTATGAGAACATCTATCGGCTTTGTTACATTCGTGGCGCGGAAGGACTCCTTATCGGACTGGCTGAACAACTCGGCGCTGAAACCGCGACAGATATATTGGAAAAATAATGGCAGGCAAGTTCTGCAAAGTTGAGTCAAACACTAACTGTGGACTTTAGCCATAACGGCATTGACTCAAGAGAAAAATGTAAAGGGGTGGCCCTTGTTGGCAACAGAGGCGAATGACGATTACGGGAGACACTTGTCGCATAACATCCGGGGTAAAGCCGGCCATTCAACGAATGCCGCCTTTCGTCCGATACCGGACGCATCTATTCAATATCGGACTCTGAATCCTTTGCATATCCTTTAAATTACCTTTAAACCCGCATCCGCATACTTCGGATCAATTGTTGGAATAGTCCCTCCAAACCTGAGTCTATGCTTCGGAATTTCTTTGTCATCGCTGGCCGCAAAATCTGGAGAAGTAAGCTTTTTGCTTCCCTCAATGTCATGGGTCTATCATTGGGCATCGTGTCGTTCATGCTGATCGATCTGTATGTGCGCTATGAAAGAAGCTTTGATGACTTTCGTTCTCCGCAGGTCTACCGCGTGGCGCAGTATGGTTATCAGAATAATGTGGAGGTTGGAAAATCCGCATATTGGGTTCCGGCTATGGCGCCGGCATTCAAACAAGAGCTTCCTGAAATTGCTGATGCCGCCCGCCTGGCACATACCGGTCCTTTTATGGCCGACCCCGTCATGCAGGTAGGTGAAAAGATCTTTCGAGAAAGCAAGATCTACTATGCCGACTCTTCTTTTCTTGAACTGATGTCCTATGAAATGGTAGCGGGTTCAGCGGCTACCGCACTGGCTTTACCTGATCAGGTTACGCTTTCCGAGTCTGCAGCCAGACGCTATTTTGGCGATGAAGTCGCCATGGGCCAGACCATGTTGTTTCATCGCGGTGAGCGCGGCATCAGCACACTGAAAGTAACCGGAGTATTTAAAGATGTTCCTCCTAATGCCCACCTTCATACCGATTTCCTCATTTCCTTTAAGTCTTTAAAAGAGTATGGAAACATGGATAGCGATTGGGGATGGGGAAACTTCTATACCTATGTGAAACTCGCGCCACACACCGAAGTGGCAGCCGTTGAGGCAAAGTTTCCCGCGTTCCTCAGGAAACACCTTACTTATTTGGCAGATGATCCTGCGAACGGATATACTGTGAAATTGGCCCTTCAACCCGTGCAGGGCATTCATCTCGATTCGAAACTATGGGGAGAGGTAGAAGCTAATGGTGACCGCAGAACAGTTGACTTTCTGGCTATTATTGCGCTCTTCATCATGATGATTGCGTGGGTGAACTACATCAACTTTGCCATCGCGAAATCAGCAGAGAGCATCAAGGAAATCAGCATCCGGAAAATTTCCGGTTCCAACGCCTGGCAACTGATCGGTCAGTTGATGGCGGAGTCAGCCGTGGTGAACGCCTTAGCTATTCTTATTTCCGTAGTTATACTACAGGCGACGCTACCGATAATGAAGAGCATGCTTTCGCTTCCAGAAGCATTGGTGCTGGGACAGCGGGAAGCATGGATCATTTTGTTATTGTTTGTTATTGGCACACTTGCTTCCGGAGTCTATCCGGCCTATGTCATTTCTTCTCTCCGGCCGGTGGCGGTGTTGAAAACAAAAGGCTCGCGCCTGGTCAACATTTCATTGAATCGCGTGCTGATCATTTTTCAGTTTACGGCGTCTATGATTTTGATAATCAGTACGGTGACGATATATCGTCAGTTGGATTTCATGTTACACCAGCATACCGGCTTCGACCTGGAGCAAACACTGATTGTGAAAGGACCGGCTATCAAAGACAGCACGTATCGTGTTAACCAGGATTTTTTCTATCACGCCATTGATCAATTGCCCAGCGTATCATCGATGGCAATGGCTTCGTCGATACCCGGTGAACGGGTGCATTGGGGAAGGGGCTACAGCAGAGCGAGCGACCCGGAGAAGAGTATTGGCGCAAACATCGTGGCGGTTGACGAGCACTACTTCTCACTATTTAATGCCACGTTTGTCGCAGGTTCAAATTTCAGCGACGGCAGCATGGCCAATCAGCACACCATCGTGTTCAATGAAACAGCTGTGCGGGAACTCGGCTATACGCGTCCGTCAGACATCATCAATGAAACCATTATCTGGCACGAGTCGGACAATAATCAGGTGCCAAAGAGCGTAATCGGCGTGGTGAAAGATTTCAATCAGACTTCTTTCCGCAATGAAGTTGGTCCGATGGTCTTTGCGTTAAAGAAATATTTGGTTGCGCCCTGGGCCGGAGAATACTATGCATTCAAAATTCCTTCCGGCAACGTCGATGAGTCCATTGCCGATATTCAACACGTGTGGGAACAGGTGTTCGCCGACAACCCGTTTGATTTTTTCTTTCTTGATGAGTACTTCTTCAATCAGTATAAAAGCGATCAGCGCTTCGGGCGCGTGTTTGCTGTGTTTTCCGTGCTTGCCATGATCATTGCTTCGCTGGGCTTGTTCGGCGTATCTTCTTACCTGATCCTGCTGCGCACCAAAGAGGTTGGTGTTCGCAAGGTACTGGGCTCGTCTTCGGCGGGCGTGGTGCAGTTGCTTACCCGGGACTTCATGTGGTGGGTGTTCATTGCCTTTGTGCTTGCCTGTCCCATTGCAGCTTATCTGATGAAACAATGGCTGCAAGAGTTTGCCTTTAAGATTGCATTAAGTCCCTGGATATTTGTTGCTGCAGGCGCCTCATGTATGGCGCTTGCCTTAATTACCGTTTCCTGGAAAAGCTGGCACGTGGCGAATGTGAATCCTGCAGAAGTGTTGAAGAATGAGTGACGCAAAGGAAATTGCATTCTTTATCAGTGAGGGATTTGCAAGGGGGAAAATTATAAACGAATTTTAATTCAAGCAGGTGGGTGCGGGGGATTCGAATTTATAGATCTCCTTTCGCCAGGAGGATGGTTCCTGGGACCCGCCGATTTACGCGCCCCGGACAATTTTAAACGCAGTGACGGGTTACATCCCCGGCGACGTTGGAGAAAAATATTTTAGACAAAGATGTGCACTTAAACGCATCGGTTTATAGATAAGCGCTGCCGGTAATTTAACTTTAGTCAATGAGATATGGTGGGTTTATAGAACGCTTCCGGTACATGATGAATACTCAGATTACAAACCTTGGACATTGATCGACTTAAGACTGGAAACTGGAGATAAACAGGCCCGCATTTGCGCGAATAGTCCACTTGCGGACATAAACAGAATGCTTCATGCCAATTGCGAATAATTTAAATCATTTAGGGTATGGACGCATGTTGGAATGAGAAAGTTAATTAACTCCATCCTATGGTTGAAAGCTACATAAAAATTGCGCTGCGGAATCTTGTTAAGAATAAGATATTCTCCTTCATCAACATTTCGGGGTTGGCGCTTGGGCTAACCTGCACTGTTTTTATCGCCCTCTGGGTGCAAGATGAATACGCGGTGGATGCCTTTCACGAAGATATCAATCGTATTTATGTCATCACCAGTACCGAATACTCTGGTCATGAAGTCACCTATGGAGGGTATGATACTCCTGGCCTTTTAGGCGATGAGTTAAAAAGAGTATTTCCAGAAGTTGAGTATGCCTGTAACTATGGTTGGATTGAGTATAGAACGTTCGATGTGGGAGAAAAGAGAATTAAACAGGGTGGAAATTTTGCTGGGGCAGATTTTTTCAAAATATTTTCTTATCCCTTATTGTTGGGATCAAAAGAAAGCGCATTGAACTCGCCCGAAAGTATAGCCCTTTCCCGGGAAATGGCAACGGCTTTATTTGGAAGCCCGGAACGGGCGATGGATAAACCGATACGATTTGAAAATTATAAAGACTTGAAAGTAACCGCGGTGTTTGAAGACCTTGGCGACAATGTTTCTGAGAAATTCGATTACGTAATCAACTGGGACTTTTTTGTTGAGAGAAATCAATGGGTCAACGATTGGGGGAACAGCGGTCCTACTACATTCGTAAAACTACGCGAGTATGCGAATGCCGAAATAGTAAAATCAAATCTTCAACATTTTCTTAAAAACTATGATACAGGGTATTCTGACCTTGACCGTCTTGAATTAAGCATGCAACCCTTTGCCGAGAAATATCTCTACTCTGACTTTAAAGATGGAAAAGTGGCAGGCGGACGAATCGAATATGTACGTCTTTTTAGTGCAGTCGCCATCTTCGTCTTACTGATAGCCTGCGTAAACTTTATGAATTTAAGCACAGCCAGATCGTTAAAGAGAGCCAAAGAGATTGGAGTAAGAAAAGTGAATGGCGCCATCAAAACAACTTTAATAAGTCAATTCATTCTCGAGGCCGTGCTGTTTTCATCAATAGCTATCGTATTGGCAATAACGGCTCTGACAATCATGTTGCCGCAATTCAATTTGCTCGCCGGAAAAAGCATACAAACTCCACTGACGGACGGAAGATTTTGGGCGGGAATGGCAGCCCTAACAGTAATTGCAGGTATGATTTCGGGTAGTTATCCAGCCCTACTACTTTCATCCTTCAAACCAATTTTGGCGATCAAACAGAATTTAAAAACAAGTGCTACTGCGATATTTTTCCGAAAAGGATTGGTTGTATTTCAGTTCGCCCTGTCAATGATTTTTATTGTGGGAATGATGGTGGTCTCCGAGCAGGTATCCTTCATTCAGAATAAAAATCTAGGCTATCAAAAAGACAATCTTGTTTATCTACCCATATCTGGAAGCATCAGTTCCAAGTTTAACACATTTAAGCTTGAAGCACTTAAAATTCCGGGCATCCTTGAAATTAGTCAAATGTCTCATCGGCCGGTGCAATTGGAGAATACTACTGGGAGTGTGGAATGGGAGGGCAAAAATCCCGATACAAGACCTGTGTTTGTACAAGTTGCCGTAGGACATGATTTCATAAAAACGATGCAGGGAACCATAATAGCGGGTCGTGATTTTTCAGAAGACATGGCGGACTCTGCTAATTATTTGATCAATGAACAGGCACTTCGAATTATAGGATACAAAGACCCAATCGGAATGCCGCTTACATTTTGGGGTGTAAGAGGAACCATTATTGGCGTTGTAAAAGACTTTCATTTTAATTCACTTCATGTGCCTATTGAGCCACTAGTACATTGTCGCATAAATAACCGTACATAGTAGATTTTTTGTATTTTTGTT
>CAZKBK010000065.1:0-14326 GCA_964551035.1 uncultured Roseivirgaceae bacterium
AACGGTTTTTGTGGAGTTTGATTTACCCAAATCTTAGAAGCAAGAGGGAGTTAAGTGAAGTTCAACCCAAGTAAGTTACAGAACTCTCGTTGACCTGGCCCTTTTCAAGACACAAGAATTTTGTTTACGTTCAGATAGATGTTTCCAGTCTCGGATGCGTGTCGCCTTTTTCTGTAAAGCAGATCATCGAGCGTAATCCGGTCAGTGAGGATGGCATTGAGATCCATTCCATCCATGAGAATAAGAGACCGCAAATCGGAACTTGTTGTCTGCACACACTCGCTGGAGAATCCACTCAAGGAGGGTTGTGACGTCTTTGGTTAGGCCCGGGGGGGTATGTGTACTTTTAGGAGGAGACTGGTCATCATGCGGGTCCGTACGCCTCGCGATTTCTTACGGAGGAAGAAGTGAAGAATAGTGCGTTAGTTGCCACCCTTGGTCGACTTATTTCGGTAGGTCTGGTGCTTGCTTTTCTTCTGTTTTCATTTTTGACGATTCGCAAAATTCAAATTTGGATCGAGGGTGATCGCACGTTTGCGACAATCACGGAACTTCGGAGAATTGGCGAGAATGACTACCATCTTTATGGTATTTTCAACGTTAACGGAAGAAAGCAACGCGTCGAGCGGATAAAAGACACAAAGGCTTATAACCATCTGGTTAGTAAAAAGCGCGTTTCGCTCCTCTATCTGCCATCTTCTCCCGGGCGTAATCTTATCCTGGACTTATCAGAACAAAGCGATATTATTGGCCTCGTGTGTGGGTTCGTGCTTTCGGGCGCGGGTGTCGGTGCCCTAATTCGAAAAAGAGGGCGCCTCTTCGATGGATAAGAAAGCTCAGGTCGATAAGGTTCTATGAGAGAAGGGGGGCGTCGGTTAATAAGGTTGGGGAATCGGATGACCTGAAGGCAGGCACCAGCGTATGATGGTTACTGGGATCGCAGGGTAGTTGATCAAAACAGTGGTGGGACGGGCGTATTAATTTCCTGCGGATGCAACTACCGGTCCTATCCCGCAAACACCTCAACCACACACCCGCGAATTTTGAGCACGGCATGAGCGTGGCGAGCAGCGAGCGAAGGATCCCCGGTTGACCCATGACCTCTCCCGTATCCGCAGGGCCGGTCTTTACCAACTACTCGTACCCGCGATACCACCGATTGCGTGCATTAAACTTCAAGGACCACAGCAAAAGAGTCTAGCGTGACCAAGACCAATGCTCCGAACGTCAAATTCACACTTACACGACACCGTCCACTTAGTGTGTTTAAATTCGCTGGAAGTCCGAAACCGCTCACTCACTACGCAATACCTCAACCGGACTCCTTCTTGACGCCATAATCGACTGATACCCCACGGTGAGCATGGCGATCGCCAACGCACCCGCTCCAACAAGAACGAAAGCCCATAAATGGATCGGGGTTCGATAAGCAAAATTACTTAGCCAGAGGTCCGTGGCAAAGTAGGCAACCGGACTGGCCAGCAGGACGCCGGTTCCCACGAGGGTGGTGAACTGTTTGGAGAATGTGAAGAAAAGTCCTCGAATGGTCGAGCCGTGAAGCTTGCGTATCCCCAATTCTTTTTTGCGCTGTTCCGCGGAATATGCCGAAAGGCCAAAAAGACCCAGGCACGCGATGATTGTGGCCAGCGAGGCGAACACATTCAGAATGACGCTTAGTTTCTGTTCCGCTTTGAATGTATTGTCAAATTCATCATCCATGAAGCTGAACTCGAAAATAATGGAGGGGTCAATTTCCGCCATGGAAGTCTTCACCTGGTCAATAATTGTCTGCAGATCGTCACCGTCACGAACCGTGGCCGGATTTAGTCGCAGGGAAAGGTATTGGCGCCCTTGTCCGTAACTCCAGTGCAGATCGTTGTTCTCATGCATGATAAGCAGAGGTGATATCTCTTGCCTGACGCTGTTAAAATTGAAGTCCTTCACTACGCCGATCACTTCAAATTTTTCTTCCGAGTCAAATGATTGGACGATGAACTTGCCCACGGGTGAATCATTCGTCCAGCTATCCCGTTTACCGAAACCTAATATGCGTGCTGCCTCTTCGTTGATGATGACCTTGTACTTGTCGCCAGCGTTGGCTGGATCGAAGTTTCTGCCGACAATGAATTCCGCGCCCAGCAATGGCAGGTAACGGTCATCGATCCGCATGTAACTTAGATCCAGTACTTCATCCGAATGTTCGGCCCTGTAGCGGTCTCCTTCCCAAACGTTAGGAGGAACTGAATGGGATTTTGCAACTTCCATGAAAGCCGGATTTGCTTTGAGTTCCTCAATAAGAATATCCGCGTCATTGCCAAGTTGTTCAACATGGTGTAGTTGAAGGATATTGTCCTTCACCATCCCAACGTCCATATTTCTCGTAAAGGAAAGCTGTTTGTGTACGAAGAAGGTACAGATGATCAGGGTGATGGAAACGGTGAACTGAAAGATCACGAGGCCGTTTCGGATTCCTGCGTTTCTAAAGCCGGAGCTGAGTTTGCCCTTAAGAACTTCCGCGGGCCTGAAGGCGGATAGGTAGAATGCCGGATAGCTGCCCGCTGCTATGCCGAGCAGGATGATGAACGCAACGATGCCGGCCACAAAAACCGGATTTTTAAAATGAGGTAAGATCGCAAGTTGTCGGTCGGCAAAAGAATTGAACGCGCTCAGCGAGAGTTCAACGACAATAATTGACAGGACCGTTCCGGCTGCCACATACAAGGTTGACTCGATCATGAATTGCCATACGAGTGTTCTTTTCTGAGAGCCCAACACCTTTCTTACGCCGACTTCTTTAGCGCGACCCGTTGATCGCGCGGTCGACAGGTTCATGAAGTTGATGCACGACAATGCCAATACCATTAAGCCGATCACGCCAAAGATCATTGCGAATTGCGGGTTTCCGGTGGGTCCGAACCGGTGCTGACTGGGAGTCGAAGCGAGGTAAATATCACGGACGGGCTGGAGATAAAGCGTCCATTTTTTTCCCGCTGTGAATTCGTCGAAAGTTTGATTAAAGATGTCTTTTGTGGTGCGCGCAGCCCACTTGGGCGGAAGGGCCTGTATTTTGTTTTCGAGGGCGGCGACATTTGTTCCGGGGCGTACAAGCACGTAAGTCGAGAAACCGGTCCAGATCCATTTCCAGCTATTGTCTTTCATCTCCGAAATGGAAGAAAGCGATCCCAGCATATCGATCTGCAAGTGGGAGCGCGCCGGAAGATCCGCAAGGATGCCGTTGACCGTGTAAGGTATAAACGTACCGTCCCCCTGTTTTACTTCGATGACCTTACCCATAGCGTTGTCAGTGCCAAAGTATCGTTGAGCGGTTGAGGCGGTCAGGATGATCGAATTCGGTCCTGTTAAAGCGGTACTCTTGTCTCCTGTTTGAAGGGGGAACTGAAATACGGTAAGGAAGTTGTCCTCGGCGAAAAAGAGTTTTTTTTCTGTGTAGACCGTTTGCTTTTTGCCGACGGTTATACGTACCGTGCGCTCGCCAGTACTTAGGATTCTCGTAACCTCCTCGAACTCGGCGATTTCCGCCTTCAGCGCCGCTGCGACCCCAGGGCCTGTGGATGCAAATTGCTCATTCCAGTCACCCCAGATCATAGGCTGGTTGACGCGGTAAATGCGCTCACCGTTTGGATGGAACGTATCATAGCTGATTTCCTCCTCGACATATAGTCCGATGATCAGGGTCGTAGCGATGCCCAAGGTCAACCCCAGGACATTCAGGATGCTGAATTGTTTTTGTTTCAGGGCATTCCGCCACGATATTTTAAGCATGTTGCCGATGAACATAGTGTTGTGGTTTTGTCTTTTGGTGGGGCTGGAGTAGAACCCGGAAACAAGATGGACCGCGTTGACGAGATACATCGCCTCTGCAACGAATTTGCCTTTGGTGCTTAGATGCTCTTCGTAGAGTTCGTCAAGGTCACCCAGAAACTCTTCAACGGCAGCCGGTGTTACCCACTGAACAATGAGCCACTCGGCCAGTTTTCGGACCCGTGTTTTCTTGCGCATAGGGTTAGCCGTTAAGTTGTGGAATGAGCGCCCACATTTTCTTGCGAACCTCCTGCGAGGCCCTTAAATACTGCATTCCTTTCCGTGTGATCCTGAAGAGGCGCTTTCTCCTGTTGCCGCGCTGTGTGGAATTACCCCCGAGTTCGGAGGTAAGCAGCCCTTTATCCTGAAGCCGGTACAACGTGATATGCACGGCGCCAAGGAGGATGGTGCGCCTGGAATGTTTTTCGACTTCTTTCTTTACCGAGATCCCGTACCCTCCACCATGCAGTATGCAAACCGCAAGCAGGACCAATTCTTCAAATTCACCAATGTTCTTCGGTGCCATTCGTTATACATTGTATGATATACAAAATTATAACTAATAGTTGAATTTCCAAGAGGAAAGTCGTGCCCTGCGCGATGTGGTTCGTCGGAAGAAGTTCGGGAGAGATGCGATCAGGATCACGATGTGTGCTCAATCCCGCAGCAATGGCGACCGTTATTGCGTCAGCCTCCGGCGCAATGAGTGTCCTGCCACATCCGGACGGAAGCCATAAGATCACACCTGCATCCCATTTCCGCCCATACTTGTCCGGTCGCGGACGGTTAAGCGGTGGCCATTGTCCAGAATGAATGTTACGGGCCCTTTTAACACTTTGGCACCATTATTATTCCTACATTTAGATAATAAGATACGGAAATGAAGAAATACCAACTGGGAGAGTTCGAGGAAGTGGTGTTGCTGGCCGTCGCCATACTTCATCATGACGCGTACAGCATGTTGATCAAGGAGGAAATCGAATCACGCCTTGAACGACGGGTCAGCATGGGCGCACTCCACACGGCGCTAAGGCGAATGGAGGACAAGGGCTACCTGAAGTCGCATGCGGGTGAAGGAACGGATGAACGGGCCGGACGCCCCAAACGGTATTTTGAAATCACCGCCATGGGCAAAAAGGCGCTGCGCCACGCCAAAGAAACGCGGGATGAGCTGTGGCGCGCGATTCCCAGGACAGTATGGCAAACCACATTATTAGGTTTCAGATCATGAAGCGCGCTACGCACAGCCCACCCTCGTTTTTCCTCCGCTTTTTCAGGTGGTACTGCCATCCCCGGTTGCACGACTACATTGAGGGTGACCTTATGGAAGCGTATCGGAAGCGACTGGAAACTTCATCCAAACGAAGGGCCGACATCATTTTTGTCCTTGACGTGCTCTCCCTTTTCCGCCCGGGGATCATCAGGCCGGTGAAGGGCGGTAATTCAATAAATACCAGCGATATGTATAAAAGCTATTTCAAAATCGGGTGGCGAAAACTACTAAAGGAGCAGGGCTACTCGTTCATCAATGTCGGAGGGCTGGCTGTGGGAATTGCCGTCGCGATCCTGATCGGATTGTGGATATACGATGAGTTGTCCTTTGACAAAGCACACGAGCACTACGCGGAGGTTGCCCTGGTGTTGCAGCATAATACCGTCGATGGCCACATCGAAACGTGGGCCAACCAGTCTTACCAACTCGGCCCCGAGCTGCGCAGCAACCACGGCGACAAATTCAGGCACGTGGTGATGTCCTATTCCTCGCGCGCCATTCTTTCGCACGACGACAAGACCTTCGGGGTGGATGGCAACTTCATGGAATCAGGCGCGCCGGACTTGCTCGCCCTGGAGATGGTGCACGGCACGCGTTCAGCGCTGCGTGAGGCCAACTCCATTCTTATCGCCGAATCGGTCGCAAAACGGTTCTTTGGAAACGAGGATCCGATCGGCAGGGTGTTCAAGGTTGACAACGACGTCGACCTGCGCGTGACGGGAGTGTACCGGGATATTCCCGAAAATTCCTCCTTTGGCGAGGGGCTCCACTTCATTGCCCCGCTGAAGGTCATTATTGACCGGGGTGGAAGAAATTTTGGTTGGATCAATAACTGGCTTCTGGTGTTTGTCCAAGTGGAGGAAAATGCAAACATGTCATCGGTGTCCGACGCCATTCGGGACGCAAAGCTTCGAAACGTTTCCGACTACGGAAAACGCTTTAAGCCGGAACTGTTTCTTCACCCGATGTCGAAGTGGCATTTGTATTCTGAATTTCAAAATCGTATCAACACCGGCGGCCGCATTCAGTTCGTCTGGCTGTTCGGCGCCGTCGGCGTGTTCGTGTTGTTACTGGCGTGTATAAACTTCATGAATCTCAGTACGGCGCGTTCCCAGAAACGCGCCCGGGAAGTAGGTGTCCGCAAGGCGGTGGGATCATTGCGGGGACAACTTATCGGCCAGTTCCTGAGCGAGTCGCTGTTGGTTGTTACGCTTGCTTTCAGCTGCGCCCTCATTCTCGTTTACTTCTTGTTGCCGTCATTCAACGAGATCGCGCAAAAAGATCTCGCCATGCCATGGACGAATCCATGGGTGTGGATGCTGATGGTCGCCTGTGTCTTTCTTCTTGCGATGATTTCAGGCAGCTACCCCGCGTTTTATCTTTCCGCATTCAGGCCCATCAAGGTGCTGAAAGGTACTTTTCGCGTGGCATACGCTGCCTCGCGGCCGCGCAGGGTGCTCGTGGTGGTGCAATTTACGGTCTCCGTTGTCCTTGCGATCGGTGCTGTCGTTGTCTTTCAACAAGTACAGCATGCGAAAAACCGGCCCATCGGGTATGAACTCAACGGGTTGATCCATCTACCGATAGAGACCCGGGAGGTCAAAGCGAATTACCAGGCTTTCAGGAACGAACTGCTCGCCAGCGGGGCGTTTTCCAACGTGTCCGCTTCGGAGACTACGGTCACAAACATGTGGTGGTCCGACAACGGGTTCAGTTGGAAAGGCAGGGATCCCGATCAGCAGGATATTCTCTACAGGGGCGCTGTTGACTACGATTTCGGACGCACGGTGGGATGGAACATCAAGGCTGGCCGCGACTTCTCCCGCGACTTTCCTTCCGATTCGTCGGCGATGATCCTGAACGAAGCGGCGGTGGCCTACATGGGCTTCGACGATCCGGTCGGCGAACAGATCCAGGCCTACGGGATCACCTATACAGTGATCGGTGTGGTGGAGGACATGGTAAGTCAATCTTTGTACGAGCCCAACAAGCAGACCTTCTTCATACTGGATCGTTTCAGCAGGGCAAATTATATCAGTGTGAGGATCGCACCGGAGTCCGCCGCCGGCGATGCCCTGGCGGAACTGAAACGTGCGTTCATCGCGCATAACCCGAACACGCCTTTTGAATACGAATTTGCCGATGAGGAGTTCGCGCGCAAGTTCGCCTTTGAAGCCCGCGTCGGAAAACTCGTCAGTATCTTCGCTTCGCTGGCAATCTTTATCAGCTGCCTGGGATTATTCGGTCTGGCTTCTTACGTAGCCGAGCAGCGGACCAAAGAACTCGGTGTGCGAAAAGTGCTCGGCGCCTCGGTGATCCAGCTATGGAAGCTGCTGGCAGCGGAGTTCGTGTGGCTTGTCACCGTTGCAGTAGGAATTTCCATACCTATCGCATGGTACCTGATGCGTGGATGGCTGGAAGGCTACCGCTATCGTGTGGATCTGCAATGGTGGATTTTTGCAGGTGTCGCAACGGGTGCGCTGCTGATTACCTTGCTGACCGTAAGTTACCAATCGATTTCAGCAGCCAGGACTAACCCCGTAAAGAGTTTGAGCACCGAATAGGTACACACCGATGGGCTTACGGATAGATGCCGTGGGCCAACAGGAAGGGCACTAAGGTGATAAGATTTTGCGTGCTTGATTTCATAGGCCATCGCATAAGGGTAAGGTGAGTAAGGTTTGACGGGGAGGAGGGGAGTTGCTGGTTACTAAGGTTGATAAGGTTATTAACTGCTTAGCATCAGGGGTTGAAGATCAGAATATAAGGTCGGTAAGGTTGATAAGGTTTGCGCTCGTTGATAAGGTCTGCGTGAAGTTTCGACTTGATCTGACAGCGGCGCAGCCCCCGCCCCACGAAGCGTGAGCTTCCCGCAACCTCCGCCCCAACTCCAAACTTCAAACTCCCCCCTCAGTATCCACGAAACCAGTCCTCCAATGTAGTTCCGACCCCAGACACCGCCCCACCAAAGCGTGAACTTCCCGCCAACTCCAAACTCCAAACTTCAAACTAACACCCCCAGCATCCTCAACGCCCCTTTTCCAAATCACCTCCACCCATCCATGCCTACGCTTCGCTTCGGCAGGCAGGCCGGCAACCCGGCACCCGGCAACCCGGCAACGGGCTATCCGGCAACGGCCTACGCCTCACAGCATCCACGAAACCTGTCCTTAATATAGTTCCGACCCCAGACACCGCCCCACGAAGCGTGAACTTCCCGCAACCTCCGCCCCAACTCCAAACTTCAAACTCCAAACTCCAAACTTAAAACTCCCCCCTCAGCATCCACGAAACCTGTCTCCAATGTAGTTCCTCCCTAATGTAGTTCCTCCCTAAAGACTAACCCCCCGCTTCCACGGTATAAAATCGTCCTGGTGCAGCAGCGTCGCCTTTGTCTTGCGTGTGCCGCTGGCCACGTCGATGATGAAGTCGAGGATCTCTTCGCCCATTTGTCCGATAGTCCTGGCGCCGGCGATGATGGGGCCGCAGTCGATGTCGATGATGTCGGGCATCTTCTGCGCGAGGCGCGTGTTGGAGGAGAGCTTTACCACGGGAACCACCGGGTTGCCCGTGGGCGTGCCCAGGCCCGTGGTGAACAACATCACGTTACAACCCGAGCCTGCCATGGCGGTCGTGCTTTCGACGTCGTTGCCCGGCGTGCAGAGGAGGTTGAGCCCCGGCCGGGTAACATATTCCGTGTAGTCGAGTACGTCGCTGATGGGAGAGGTGCCACCTTTTTTCGCTGCGCCCGCCGACTTCATGGCGTCGGTGATGAGGCCGTCCTTGATGTTGCCGGGCGAGGGGTTCATGTCGAAGCCGGAGCCTGCGGCTACCGCCGCGCGCGAGTAGGCGCGCATGAGTGCGATGAAGCGGTTGGCGACGTGATCACTCACGCAGCGGTTGATGAGTTCTTCTTCCACGCCGCACAACTCGGGGAACTCCGACAACACCGATGCTCCGCCGAGGGCGGCGAGCAGGTCGGAGGTATGACCGATGGCCGGGTTTGCCGAGATCCCGGAGAAGCCGTCGGAGCCGCCGCACTCAAGTCCTACGACGAGTTTGGTGAGCGGTGCGGGCTTGCGCGCGTGCTTGTTGGCGTCGATGAGGGCGAGAAACGTCTCGCGGATCGACCGGGCGAGGAGTTCCTGTTCGGTGCCTTCCTTTTGCTGTTCCAGGATAATGACCGGTTTTCGTGTACCCAGGGCGTTGAGTTTGTTTTGAAGAACCTCCACCTGGGCATTCTGACAGCCGAGGCTCAGCACCGTGGCACCGGCGACGTTGGGGTTGTGGATGTATCCGGCGAGCAGGCCGCAGAGCGCGTCGGAATCCTGGCGTGTCCCGCCGCATCCGCCCTCGTGGGTGAGAAACTTGATGCCGTCGATATTGGGGAACAGCGGCGACGCGGGGATGGATTCTTCCGCGCGGAAGTCGGCTTCGGTGATCTCGCCCGTTCTTCCTTGTTTATATAAGCCGACGAGCTCGTCGACGTAATTTCTGTACGCGTCGCGCCTGACGAATCCGAGGGCTTCCTCGAAGGCGTGGCGGATGGTGTTCACGTTGCGGTTCTCGCAGAAGACGAGCGGGACGACGATCCAGTAGTTTGCCGTGCCCACCTGGCCGTCGTCGCGGTGATATCCCATGAACGTTTTATCCTTCCAGCGCGAGACATCCGGCGCGCGCCAGACGAAATCTTTCGTCTTCCCTGTGTATTCGGAGGCGAGGTGTTTTACATTGTGCGTGCCGATGGGCGTACCCGCGGCGATGGACTGTGTAGCCCTTCCCACGAGCACGCCGTACATGATGACCCGGTCATCGGGTGCGAGGTCTTTCTCCACAAACTTATGTTTGGCAGGCACGTCGTGCGAGAGTGCAACGGAAGTTCCGTTGAGTCCGACCTTTTCACCAGCCCTGAGGTCGGTGAGTGCAACGTAGACGTTGTCGGAGGGATGAATTTTTAAAAATCTGTTTGACATTACTTCAAAAGCCTTATCTTGCGCAATCGATTGCACAAGATAGCGATTTTTATGGTCTTTCAATACAAACGCGCCAACGAAAAAAACAGTCGTCACAATCACCATAAAAATCAGGTGGCTTACCGTAAATTGGTTCCCTTCATTCCTGCAAAATCCTGGAACCAATGACTTCGAAAAAAGCAGTCACCTTTGGCGAGATCATGTTGCGGCTTTCCACCCCGGGGTTTGCCCGCTTTCCGCAGGCCACGGCCTTTAACGCCACCTATGCGGGCGCGGAAGCCAACGTGGCCGTATCGCTTTGCCAGTTCGGCATCGACGCCGCCCACGTCACCCGCTTCCCCGACAACGACCTGGGCGTGGCTGCAACGCAAACACTTAAAAAAGCGGGGGTGGATACACGCCATACGCTATATGGACCGGAGCGCATGGGCCTGTATTTTCTGGAGAACGGCGCCATCCATCGCGCATCGCGCGTGATCTACGACCGCTTCGACTCCGCTTTCGCGAACATCACCAAAGGATCTGTCAACTGGGACGCTGTCCTGGAGGACGCCTCCTGGTTTCATTATACCGGTATCACGCCGGCGATCTCGCAGGGCGCCGCCGACGTGTGCCTCGAGGCGTTAACGGTGGCGCGTAAAAAGGGGATCACCGTCTCCGGTGATATCAACTATCGCCGCAACCTCTGGCAATACGGCAAGAACGCACGCGACGTGATGCCGGCGTTGGTGAAATTGACCGACATCCTCGTCGCCGGCAGCGCCGACATGGACAACAGCCTGGCTATACGCGCAGGTTCTTTTGAGGATGCCTGCCGGCAGGCCGTGAAAGCCTACCCGAATATCAGGAAGATCGCAAAGACAAGCCGGGAGTCCGTCAGTTCGTCGCACAACAGGATATACGGAAAATTGTTCGATGGGGAAAAGGTACTCCGCTCGCCGACCTATGACCTCACCCATATCGTCGACCGTGTCGGCGCCGGCGACGCCTTCATGGCGGGTTTGATCTATGCGTGGATGTCGGGGAAGGCGGACCAGGAGGCGCTGGAATTCGGCGCGGCTTCCTGCGCGTGGAAGCACACCGTGGAAGGCGACGTCAACCTCGCCACGGCTGCGGAAATAGAAAGTCTGGTTAAAGGTGAAAACGTGGGCAAACTCCTCCGATAGCATGGCATTTACAAAGGAACAGATCATCGCGCAAATGGAGGCCACGGGCATTGTCCCGCTCTTCACCCACGATGACGCCGGCGAGGCCGCCCGTGTCGTGGAGGCCGCCTACCGCGGGGGCGTACGGGTGTTTGAGTTCACGAACCGCCGTCAGCATTCTCTCGACGTCTTCTCGGAATTGATCGCCGCACGCGCTTCCCGGTTTCCGGACCTCATGCTCGGCATCGGCACCGTCATGGATGTGGCAACCACCGAGATGTTCCTCGCCGCCGGCGCCGACTTCATCATTTCGCCCGTCATGAACCCGGAGATGGCGCCGGTCTGTCACCGCAGCGGTAAACTCTGGATACCCGGCTGCGCCACGACCACGGAAGTAGCCACCGCCAGGAAACACGGCGCGGAAGTCATCAAGATCTTTCCCGGCTCGGTGCTCGGGCCCGCATTTGTCGCGTCGATCATGCCGGTGATCCCCAACCTGCGGCTGATGATCACCGGGGGTGTCGAGCCCACGGTGGAAAACTTATCGAAGTGGTTCGGCGCCGGCGCCATGTGCGTGGGCATGGGATCACACCTCATCACGAAAGAGATCCTGGATGCCCATGACTGGGACAAGCTCGAAAAGACCATCGTGGAAGCCTTAACCATTGTAAAAGAATTGAGAACCAAACCCTAACCGAGGAACCTATGGAAACACTCACTCCCCCGACCATGACGCGTATCGGAAACTACCGATGGACCATCTGTGCCTTATTGTTCCTGGCCACCACCATCAACTACATCGATCGTCAGATCCTGTCGTTGATCAAGCCGATCCTCGACCAGGAACTCGGATGGTCCAATGAAGATTTCGGTATCGTCAACTCCGTGTTCCAGGGCACGTACGGGTTCGGGTTGTTGTTCTTCGGGTGGTTCGTCGACCGCTATGGGTCGAAGATCGGTTACGCCGTTTCCATTTCCGCGTGGAGCTTCGCTGCCATCGGTCACGCGCTGGTGTCGACGGTGACGGGCTTTTCCATCGCACGCGCCGCGTTGGGTGCCGGGGAAGGTGGCAACTTTCCGTCCGCCATCAAGGCCACGGCACAGTGGTTTCCCAAAAGAGAGCGCGCCTTCGCCACCAGTATTTTTAACGCGGGCAGCAACTTCGGGCCGATCGTGGCGCCCATCATCGTGCCGTGGATCGCGTTCACCTATGGATGGCAGATGACCTTTGTCGTCGCCGGGATCATGGGGTTGTTGTGGCTGTTGCTCTGGCTCCCGCTTTACAACCGTCCCGAAGAAAGTAAACAACTCAAGGACGCCGAGCGCGAATACATTCTCAGCGACAAGGACGAAACGCGCGAGGAGCGCAAGGCGTCGTGGCTGGGGCTGCTGCGTTACCGGCAGACATGGTCGTTCATCATCGGAAAATTTCTCACCGACCCGGTATGGTGGTTCTTCCTCATCTGGCTCCCGGATTACTTCAAGGCTACACGCGGACTGGACATCAAGGAGAGTTGGATTCACCTGGTGACGATCTACACGATCATCACCATCCTGAGCATCTTCGGTGGATGGATAACGGGGTACCTCACCAAGCAGGGCTGGACGGTCACGCGTGCGCGCAAAACGGGCATGTTCATCTTTGCGCTTTGTGTGTTGCCGGTATTTGCCGTCACCTCTGTGGGCGACTGGGCAGCGGTATTGCTGATCGGGCTTGCCGGCGCCGCGCACCAGGCGTGGTCGGCGAACCTTTTCACGACCGTGTCCGACATGTTCCCCAAATATGCCGTAGCCTCGGTCATCGGCATCGGCGGACTTGCCGGCGCTACCGGCGGGATGATCTTTCCAATCGTCACCGGCCGCATGCTGGACAACTTCGAGGCAGCGGGCAACGTGACGGGTGGCTATGCCGTGCTATTCGCGATCTGCGGCTTCGCTTATGTGATCACGTTCCTGATCCACCATTTGCTGGCGCCGAAGTTCGAACAGTTCAGGGTGGCGTAGCCCTCGCCCATGTGCTCGTGGATTTCAAGTAGGGCAAGGTCCGCTCCGAAGGCGGGGCAGCAGCGCATCTGCCATTTTCGTCGGTGGTAAACGGACACTTCAGATGCATCCTTTGCGATGGAGGCCTGCAGGATTTGCGGTTGTCCAAGGTTTGATGGGAGTGGTGAACTTTAGACAACGCCGCTGCGTGAAGTAGGGGTTGGAAAGGGGGCGTTGCCCTCCCGCTGCGCATGCGAACGCTCACGGGCCGGGCTTTCGCTACTCGCCGGCCTGCGCACATGCCATTTCGGGCTCAAACATGCCGCTCAATCCCTAACGCACGGTCAACATCGTTCCAACCACCGATCACCAGCACCTTCCCGCAAACTCGTCCCAACTCCAAACTTCAAACTTTAAACTTCAAACTTTAAACTTCAAACTTTAAACTTCAAACTTTAAACTTTAAACTTTAAACTTTAAACTTTAAACTAACCCCTCAGCATCCTCAATGCCCCTTTTCCAAAACACCTCCTTTGTTCGAAGACCAGAATCGGCGATTTGGGCTCACTTCAAAATGCCAAGCCCCCAAGCACGTGAGTACCGTGCAACAATCAAATGGAATTCAAATTACCGGGACGGACTATCAGGGCAGCTCCGTTAGGCCTGCCCGCCGATGGCGGGAGCTTCCTATTGTAGAACATAAAACCCCAATGAACCACCGGGCTCCGGAGGAGCCTCCTCTAACGCACACTGCTACCAGATGCGTAAATTCATCTACGCGCAAACCTTTCTGGAAGGCGGGGAAAGCGCGTGCTTTGACAAACGATTTGCAATTTCTTGCACAATGCGTCCTGGGAGGCTCCTACGGAGCCGGTTTCATCCGTTAACGGAATTTCTAGTAATAGGTGGCTCCTAACGGAGCCATAATCGCAAAATTACGGCAACGATCTGATCAGCCGAACGATCTCACAGGAGTATCCGCAAACCTTCCCCGGACAACAATGACTTCAAACTTCAAACTTCAAACCACTGCTGTCCGGTAAAAATTGGAATTTTACATATAAACTTTGCTCGTAGACCAGAATCGGCGATTTGGGCTCACTTCAAAATGCCAAGCCCCCAAGCACGTG
>CAZKBK010000066.1:0-14267 GCA_964551035.1 uncultured Roseivirgaceae bacterium
CTCCCTTTGTGTACCAATCCCACTCGACGCCCTTCCACAGTTCATCCAGCTTTTGAGCCAGCGCTTTTTCCTCCGCGTTCCCATCCTTGAAATATTCCCGCACGGCCAGCATGCCCTGCACAAGGAAGGCGGTCTCGACGAGGTCGCCACCGTTATCCTTCTTGCTGAACGGCTTTACTTTCCCCGTGGGGCCGTCAAGCCAGTGCGGCCAGGCGCCGTGGAAACGATCGGCCTTTTCGAGATAGCCGGCCACCTTCTGAAAGTGTTTAAGACCTTCTTCCCGCGAGATAAACCCGCGCTCTATTCCCACGAGGATGGCCATCAACCCGAAACCCGACCCGCCGGTAGTGACCACGTTGCGGTCGTTCTGAGGGTACACGCCATCCATGTGGGTACGCTCGCGCGCGAGTCCGGAGGTGGGTTCCGCATTGTCCCAAAAGTATTGGAACGTCTGCTGTTGAACGAGGGTCAGCAGTGAATCCTCGTCGTATTGCGGCGCGGCTTGCTGTTCCTCGGAAACGCTGGAAGAGCTGCCGCCACAGGAAAATATCGCCAATGCGGCGATGAAGGTTAACAGGTTTCTGGTCATAGCATGTTCTTAATAGGTAAATCCAAGTTTCGTTAATCCGGCCTGCACCTCGGGCGCAGACATGAAGAGCTCCCAGAGCAGACCCGTGCGGTGGTTTTCGATCATCACCACAATCGGGCCCTGGTCAATGGCGAGGTATGAATTGGCAGTCCATCCCTCGGTGACGTTGAAAGCGTCGTAAAATCCGTAAGGGCCCCAGAGGCGGTCGCCCAGCTTGTAATAAAAGAACTTCAGGGCCTTCATCGATTCCGCCGGTGTGTAGGGAAATGATGAAAGCGCCGCCGTTGGTGTAATGACACCCTTGTCGTTTGTGGGCGAATGCGCCGAATATCCCTCGTGGTTGTCGCTTGCCGTGAAACCCCAGTTTTCATCGCTGTAACCCACAAAATTATTCGGGTTGTTGATCGCATGTGCCTGATTGATCAGGGTGTGATTCACGTTCTGTGTCCAATAGTCGGCATAGGTATCCTGCAGGTTGCGCGGATCAATGCCCAGGAACGAATAGTGCGTAAAGAACAAGGGGCCGCCGTAGTCAAAACCAACGGGAAGGGTAATGCCGTAAAACGACTTGCCGTTGACGATCCCGCCGTTGCGCGCCCAACCCTCGTGATAAACTTCCGCACCGATCGGATGCGTTGGCGACGAAGCCGCGAGGACATAGGTGATCAGCGCTTCGTTGTATCCCCTGATCGGGTGGTTCATGGCCCACGCTTTGTCCGGCGACCAGTGCCAGTAGAGCACGTGCTGTCCGTCGCGCGTGTACCAATCCCATTCAACGGTCTCCCACAGCGCATTGACGCGGTCGATCAGTGTCTGCTCCGCGACGATGGATGGGTCGAGGTATTGACGAAACGTCAGGAGCCCCTGTATCAGGAAGGACGTCTCCACCAGGTCGCCGCCGTTGTCGTTGGCGCTGAAGGGAATCACCGTGCCCGTGTTGCCGTTGATCCAGTGCGACCACGCCCCATGGAAACGGTCTGCCGTTTCGAGGAAAGTGAGTATCTTCCCAAAATGCTGCAGCCCTTCATCCCGCGTGATGAAATTCCTTTCCATCCCGACAATCAGGGCCATGATGCCGAAACCGCTGCCACCACTGGTCACGAGGTCGCCGGAGGTGTTGCGTTCGCGGGCCATGCCGCTGGCGGGTTGGGCGAAGTCGTAGAAGTATTTGAAAGTTTCTTGTTGAACGAGCGTGAGGAGTTCGTCGTCGGAAATGATCGGGAATCCGGGTTCCGGATCAACAGCCGTATAAAATTCGCGGGAAAGTCCCGCAAATGGTTCGTCGTCCGTCCCCTGTACGTCGTCATCGATCTGAATGCGATAACGACTAAAGTGTCTCAATTCGTTCGTGGTGGCTATGGTCAATGTTTTGTTGTCTTCGCTAAGGTCGAGGGTCAGCATACCCGGCACCTGCCCGATGATTGCAATGTTTGAACTTGTTATGGTCGCCGGGTCTACGGGTCTGGAGAAGGCGACCGCTATGGTTGGCATTTGCGGTACATCGACGATGCGCGCATTAGACGTGACTTCCTCGCCCGCGATCGTCCAGGATATGATCTCCAGCGGAACCTGCCGCGTTTTGAAATCGACCGAAACGCCCGCAAAGGTTTCTTCGCCAGCGCCGGTCAACGCATCGGTAACCACAAGCGTATATTTTCGGTTGCTCTCGAGCCCGGCCGACGGGATTAAGGAAATGGTTTTGTTGTTGTCGAGGAATGACCGCGTGACGGTCACTTCTTCGCCGGCTGCGTTCAACAACCTGATGGCACCCTCGACGGTGTTGACATCTACCGGGAAGGAGAAACCCAGGACGACAGGCTGGTCCGTTGGCGCCTCATCATTGACCGCGTCAGGTGAAGGATCGAGGTCGTAAGTGCCGATGCGTAGATCGATGAGTTGCAGGAAGCCCGTGTCGTTGTCCGGCGGCGTGGGCTCATCATCACACCCCCCAACGACGAGCGCGGCGATACAGATCAATTTTACTATTCCCGAGCGCACGAACATCCGATAACAGAATTTAAAAGATCAAAGGGTTCCCGGCACATGACCGGAAACCCTTTAAAACTAACCCAAAAGAAATAAACCTAATTAAGGTTTTTCGTCGTCATAAAGAGCTGAAACCTCCTCGCCGGTCAAGGCAGCGTTGAACACCCTGAAATCGTCCATTGCGCCCTTAAAGTGTTGTGCTGTTGGAATGGTGTATCCACCCCACGGCTCAGTTGCCCAACGTTTACTGTCAGACCCGTGCGTGAAACCAAGGGCAAGTCGATCCGATATATAATCAGCGTCGGTCGGCTCATCTTGCACATCCGAGCGATTGAGCGTCATGGATGTGATTTTGGTGATCCGGTCGATAGTCGCGTTGTCAAAGTCGTCGCTGCGTTGCAGAACACCGTTGATATAACAATAACGCTTGTTTTCAGCACTGCTGTAAACATATACGAGATGCGCCCATTTACCCACCATAAGGCCAGCCAGGCCGCCATCAACAGTATTCTCGAAATCAGCACCCCTGTTAGTCTCGAAATCTTCCATTGTTCCATTTAGATCCCATACCGTAAAGTCCTCAGCGGTCGTCTCTTCGCCGGCGACGGTCGAGGAGGTTTCGAAAGTCTGCGCGAACTTCATCCGATTGTATTTTGCCCACTGATGAAGCTCAAGATGAATTCCCTGAAAGTTTCCTATGCCAAACACAAACATACCAGCAAGCGCTCCATTTGCATCAAAGTGATCAACGGTATCCACGTAGATCCATGTGGACAACGTGAAATCCGCGCCTATCAAGTTGACGCCATCGGCGTATTCGACAATCGTCTCATCGCCGTCAAAATATGCCGCGCTTCCGGCCTGGCCGAACCGGTCTTCACCATAGGTTACTGCAGCCTCATTGGCCAGCGTATAGTTGCCCATTTGGTCCTCAGCGCTGCCATCGAAGTTGGTGTAGATCTGTTGGGCTGCCGCCTGTGGGGGTGTAACTTCGCCACGTCCCGCAGACCCAAAAGTAGCCGTTGCGGTTGATTGCAAATCCACACCATCTTCAGCTTTGACTCCCGAAACCGTCACTGTATAATCTGTGCCGCGCTCTAAGTCCTCATCAAAGGTGACCGTTACCGTACTGCCAGATACGGAAGTATTCACGGTGGGAGGAGTAGCTCCCCCAGTTACCGAAATGGTGGTGCCACTAACAGTCGTTGGATCTACCGGCTTGTTGAAAGTCACTACGATAGTCGCATCCAGTGGAACATCATCCGCAGCCGTAGCTCCGAAGAGATCAATATCGGTCACAGGTTCTCCTGTATCAAAATTTGTCCCCGAAGCCGTAATACTTTGTACGGTCAACGCACCTGGCGCCTCATCTTCATCGTCACATGCCGACATTACAAACGCCGATGTCGCAGCGACTCCGATCACCATTATCATGCGGAAAATTAAACTGACTTTTTTCATAGGTTTACTTTTGTTTGATTGGATTATTTCACTGTTCCCAGCCCGGGTTTTGTTCAAGCTGGTTTTGCGTTAAGTCTCTTTCAGACTGCGGTATGGGCAGCAATTCATGCTTGCCTTCCTCAAAGCCGAGGGGGCCGAAGATCTCCGGGCTCTTGCCCATGCGCACCACGTCCCAAAACCGGAAACCTTCCATCGCCAATTCATGACGGCGCTCTTCGAGAATAATGTCGCGCAAGGCGTCCTGGTTGGTCGTCGTGATGTCGGGGAGGATGGTGTTGTCCCCCTCCCGCGCACGCTCGCGCACGCGGTTGAGGTGAATGAGCGCATCCGCATTACCCAACTCATTCAGGGCCTCGGCGGCATTGAGCAATACCTCGGCAAACCGGATCAGCCGGCGGTTGTGTTCCTGAGACTCGGCAACGGTTGTCCCCGGCGTCCAAACCTTCTGGCTGTAGGTCTCGATCTCGACGAGGTTGTTGTCGGCATCCCGCGTTTCATCAGGAGTCCCCACGTCACCAACGATTGTGATTCCGTCAAGTACCTCGCCCAGGAAGATCACGGTAGATTCCATCCGCGGGTCTCCCGCTTCAAATGAGTTGATCAGGTCCAGGCTCGGGCGGTTGAAGCCAAAGCCCCGGTTCGGCGCGCCACGTACGCCGATGCCGATGGCGTACTGGTTGTTTCCCGCGTCAATGCCGCCCTGCGCGCCGATGCCCCCGATCTCGAAGACCGACTCGATGCCGTGTTCGTTGGCCACGCTGTGCGCGTCATCAAAATCGTCTTCAAGATCATATACACCGCTGTTGATCACTTCAAGTGAAAAGAACGCGGCGCTGTCATAGTTCTCCTGGTATAAATATGCCCTTCCCAAAAGCGCTTTGGCGGCGCCCCGGGTTGCACGGCCGTAATCCGAGGGAGCCTGTGCGGTTTTTTCCGGCAGGTTCTCCATCGCCCATCGCAGGTCGGTGTTGATCAGGTCATACACTTCCTCCAACGGTGCCCTTACCTGCCCTGCATCCGGCGTGGATGACGTAATGATCGGCACGCCCCCATAGCCGCGGGCCAGGTCGGCGTAGAACAACGCCCGCAGGAATCGCGCTTCGGCCAGGTACCTGTTCTTCAGCGTTGCGTCCATCTCAATGCGGGGTACCCTGTCGATCACCACATTCGCACGCCGTATCCCCTGGTACAGCGCCCTCCACCAGTTGACCACGAATTCACTGGTTACCGTATGGGTATAGTCGTCGAACGGCCCCAACGTAGCAGCCTGGTCACCTGAGTTGCTGCCTTTACGGGCGTCGTCCGACATCACATCGTCGATCGGATAAAAACCGCGGTGGTAAATTCCCTGCCTGAGCGTTTGATAGATCGCATTGGTCGCCGCCAGCGCGTCTTCCGGCGTCGTCGGGAAATTCTCCTGCGTCAGTCTCCCCTGCAATGGCTTATTCAAAAAGTCGTCGGTACAGGATACGATCAGCGCAAAAGCAGCAATGCCGATCGACCATTTCACATATCTTGAAGAATTCATTGCTTTCATAAATTAAAAACGAACATTAAGCCCGACGGAGTAAATACTGGAAACGGGGTAGGTGCCGAGATCCACGCCGTTCAACAACGGGTTTCCGTTTGCCACTTCAGGCGAATAGCCCGTGACATCCGTTATCGTGAACACGTTGGTGCCCCTTACATACACCTGCATGGTATTGAAGTGCAGCCGATCAACCAGCGCCTGGTTGAAGTTGTAGGCCAGCGTGACGTTCCTTAACCGGAAGAAACTTCCACTCTGGATGAACCGCGTGGAAGGCTCGAAATTGCTTCCGCCCTGCGAGGGCCTGGGCTCTGAACTGCTCGTGCCTTCACCGCGCCAGTACCCGTAAACGTGTTGCTCGAAGTTGTAGAGCGCCGGGCGAATGGTCTCCTTGATATTGTAGATCTCATTTCCCGCCTGCCCCTGAAAATCGAGTGAAACCTCGAAGCCCTTGTACCCTGCACCCAGTTGTATTCCGTACAGCACATCGGGAATGGACGATCCTATGTAAGTCCTGTCATCGCCATTGATCACGCCATCGTCATTGACATCCCTGAACCGTAGATCGCCGGGCTGGGCGCTTCCCAGTGCAGGGTTCGCATCAATCTCAGCCTGGTTTTGGAAAACATCATCAACGACGTATCCGTAGAATGCCCCGATCGGAAGTCCGGCAGCGGTCCGCGAAACCGTTCGGTTGTTTGTGATCCCGAACAGTTGATCATCCGATCCCCCCGTGCCGCTGATCCTTTCCACTTCATTGTTGATCGTTGTGCCGACCAGCCCAATGTTGTAGGCAAAATCCTCTCCCCGTTCTGTCCAGCCAAGCGTTAGCTCAATGCCGGTATTGCGTACCTCCGCGGCGTTGAAAGTCACGTCCTGCCCTCCATTTCCCAGGTAGTCCGGAATATCGAGCGGAACGAGAATGTCAGTGGTCAGGCGGTTGTAGTAATCGATCTCGCCTGTTAAATTGTCGTTCAGGAATCCGAATTCAATTCCGACATCAAACTGGTTTACCTCTTCCCACCTCAGGTCGGGGTTTCCCAGCGCGCCGTCGGTTTGGCCGAAATAGAGTTGGTCATTGATGCCGAAGACGGCGTTGATGTTGTTGGCCACGGTGGAATAGGCGCGGTCGTAAGCAATCTTCTCGTTGCCGATGATACCCCAGCTTCCTCTCAGTTTCAGGTTGCTGAACACTTCACCCGGGAAGAACGCTTCGTTAATGATATTCCAGCCCACGGCGACGGCCGGGAAATTGTTGTACTTGTTATCACCGAGAAACTTCGACGACCCGTCGCGGCGGAACGTGAAGGTGAAAAGATACCGGCTGTCAAAGCTGTAGTTCACGCGGCCCAGGTACGATATCATGGAGAAATTCGCATTGATATCAACCTCATTTTGTGCGGCTGTCGGATCGATGTTCGAGGGGTCGATGTACCGGAAGTCCGGATCGGTCCTGAACAAGCCCCTGCCGATCAGTTGGGTGTATTCATTCGACGTGTTTTGGCTGGTATAGCCGATCACCGCATTGATGCGGTGTTTATCGAACTCCTTATCATAGTTCAACGTGTTCTCCCAGATCCACGAACTGCGCTGCGCCTGGCGCTTCCGAAGTTGTGTCTCATCATTGGACTGCGCTGCTGAAATAAAATAGACCGGCGTGAATTGTTCCTGAACATCGTATTGCGCATCGATGCCGAAACTCGTCTTGAACGTGAACCCTTCCAGGAAAGAAGCTTCAGCGAAAAAATTGCTTACAGTCCTGATACCCCGCTCGTGGTTGTCGGTATTGTATTCCAGGGAACCGAGGATATTGCCCACACCCGGGACTTCGTTATAAAAACCCTGATCGTTATAAGGTTCCACCACAGGCTGCGCCCGGTAAACGTTGAAAGGCGCGTTATTGATGGAGTTGTCCCGAGAGAAGGGGGCGATGGTAATGTTCGTTCCGAGTGCGATAAATTCCTTTGGCGTATACCGGTTATTGATCTTGACGGTTGCCCTTTGATAGTTGGATTTCGGAATGATCCCATCCTGGTCGAAATATGCGAGACTGTAATAATATTGATTCTTGTCGGAGGCGCCCGAAAGCGAGACCTGGTAGTTCTGCATCGGCGCATCCACATAGAGGAGTTCCTGCCAGTCGGTGTTCGGTACGGCATCGAGGTTGTTGTAGGTTCCCGGAGCGATGACGTTGACCACTTCGGCGAACTCCCTGCCGCTAAGCAAGTCTATGCGGGACTGCAATCGCTGCATACTGTATTCGGCGCTGACGTTAAAGGATGGCGCTTCCCCTTTTTCACCGAGTTTCGTGGTGATCATGATCACGCCGTTTGCTCCCCTGTTGCCGTAAATTGCCGTCGAGGAAGCGTCCTTGAGAATCTCCATCGACTGGATGTCCGCCGCGTTCAAATAGTTGATGTCGTTGACGATCACGCCATCCACTACGTAAATGGGATTAGCATCGCCGGTTGTTCCAACGCCGCGGACCCTGACGATGGGCGCCTCTCCCGGCGCGCCACTGCCGCTGGTGATTTGAACGCCTGCCACCTTGCCTTGCAGTGACTGCATTGGATTTGAAGCCGGCACGGTTGTCAGGTCCTCGCTGCTAATGCTCGAAACAGCCCCCGTTAAGTCGGATTTGCGAACCACGCCATAGCCGATAACCACGACCTCATCGAGCGTTTTGGTGTCGAGCTGGAGTACCACATCCACCGTGGTTCGGTCCCCAACGGCTACGGTCTGGCTCTCGAAGCCCACATACGAAAAAACCAACACATCCTGACCCGGGTCCATACTTAGCGTATATCTCCCGTCAATGTCGGTCACTGTGCCGGTAGTAGTCCCTTCGACGACCACGTTCACGCCCGGAATCGGCATCCCATCCTCGGACGAGGTCACAACACCGCTAACCGTCCTCGTCTGAGCCATTACAGCGGTAGATAACAGCATGAGAACCAGTTGAGTAAAGATTCTTTTCATAGAGTTCGAGCCGGATTATTTGGACCTTCTGATCCTTTCGCTTTAGAAAATATAGTCCTCCTATGCAGGTTTCGCGCAGACATGAGCCCACATTAGTCCATTTTCTACCCGTTTTCTCGCGTCGCGCAGCAACAGATTTCACGCAAAAAAAACATCGATTTCAAACGTTTCCTGCAATAAAATGATGCCAGTGGGGGACTTGGATGGCGGAAAAGAAACAACTCCGCCGGACGTGCGCAGACGCACAGGAAATCAGGTTAGGAACTGAAACTTAGAACTTATTTAAGAGAGGCGCAAACCCATTCCCGCCCAATCCGTGAACCATCAACAATACTTCGTATCTTCTTCTGCGACAGCAATATACCGCGCCGGCCCGTCCATCTCTTCCCGGTTGGATCCGCCAATAACTGTCACAGGCCGCTTTTGAGGGTTTCCGGACCAGCCCGCGGGAAAGCCCGCTGCCCGGAGCCTTAACTATGAAACCTCCGAACCCCGGACCTTTTGAACTGTGAAGCCCCGCTCGCGCTCATGCATCAGGATCACTTCTTCCCACCGCGACGCCGTTGGCCTGCGGCCGTGTGTTTCCAGTTCTTCGAGGCGCTCCTGCACCTTGTGCCTGAAACCCCACACCGTGTTCACGCGCAAATCGAGCTGGCCGGCGAGTTCCTCCAGGGTGTAATCCTTTTTCGCCCGGGCAACACCGAGGTAGGCGATGTAGAACGCCTTTTCGATAGGAAACTTGATGCTGTGAAAAATGGTGTACGCCGTGATCGACTCGTTGTATCCACAACGGCTGCAACGTCGTGAAAACTTCTGGCTGCCGCTGAAGTATTTCTCATTCTCACACTTGCGGCAGGCATACCCCTCCTCCCACTTGAGGCTTTCAAGGAAACGGTAACAGGCGAGCTTGTCGGGATAGAGCGTCTGAAACTGCCGGTACTCCATCACTTTCTCCATCAGCCGTTCGTTGAGCACCTCCTTGATGCTGTTCTTCAGTTTCCAGTTGTCGAGGTCGAGGATGGAATTGATCTGGTTGATCTCGCCGGCCTGGCGAACCAGCTTGTGATTGACTTCCTCGAGTTCCGCGTTCTTTGAATTAAGTTCGATGGTCCGTTCCCTTACCTTCTCCTCGAGCTCGCGCGCTACCTTGTCTTTGAGCTTCATGTTCACCTCATGCTGGTGAATGATCCTTCGCAACGCCCGGTCGCGCATGTTCTTGAGTATTCGTATCCTGTCGCCAAGGGCGAAAGTGAGGAACAACATCTCCAGTACGAAGGCGAGGTGCAGGCTGTAGTGTGACAGGGTGTTGAACGGCAGCGCGTTGAGGTACACGAGCGACCGGATGAAGAAGCCGATGAACAGGATGCCGTAGGCGATCACGAAAAAGCGCGCCGGGCGGTAGCCGCGGTTAAGCACGCGGATGCCCGTATAGAAGATCAGCGACAGCGGAACGATCTCGATCGTGCGCAGGGTGAGGAACTGCGGGAACAGGAACAGCTCCCCCACAAAGAACACCGTCCTGGCGATGATCATCCCCAGCAAGGCCTGGTCGAGACCGGGCGCATTCGCGCGTGTGCTGAGGAAACGCCGCGTAAAAATAAGGGCCCACACGATCACGGAATACAACGTAATGCCTACTGCATAGTTGTTGAACTCCGGATGATTGGGCCAGAGGTACTGAAACCCGATGCCGTCGTAGCTCATCGCATACGCCGCCACGCTGAGGATGTACATGATGTAGTAGATGTTCTTGATCTCGCGGATGGCGAGGAAAACAAGAAAGTTGTAGACAGCGATGATGATCACCATCCCGTAAAACGTACCGAAAAGAAAATATTCGTTCAGCGCGTAGAAGACAAAATGGTTCACCGACCGCAGGGCGATGCGGAGGTCCGCAAACTCCTGCGAACGCACGCGGAAATAGTATGTCATCACCGTGTCGCGCTCCATGTCGAGCACGATCTCGAAGTTCTTGTGCATGAACGTGCGTTGCGCGAAGGGTTGCTGGTCGCCGAGCTTCAGGTGCTTGTAGCCGCCGTCTTCGCGGGGAATATAGGCCTCGACGTGATCGATCGTCTGATCGTAAAATTCCAGCACCCAGATCTTCTCCGACCGCGGATTGTGCCGGATGGGAAATTTGATCCAGTAGGAGACGTTTTTGCGGAAGTCCTTGTTCTGGTAGGATTGATTGCTGTGAAAGGATTTCCCAGCAACAGTTTCAAATCTGAGTGAATTCGTGCTGTCGACGAGGATGGTGAGGTCGTAGGGCATGAAGTCGCGTTGCTCGCGGGAATCGTTCACCTCCACCGGTTCCTGGGCGGCACCAGGCATAATGTCGCCTCCGAAAAACAGCATTACCGCCAACAAAAAGCGCCACACGACACGGAGGTGAAGTTGCCTTTCACGCGCATTCGCGCCCGGGGGATGCGTGCCCGGTGCAGACGGAAGTGTGGATGAACAAGCGTAACCTGCCATTTTGAAAAGTTTCTTTCCCGTAGCGCAAGTTACACAACAAATAAATTCAAACTACGAATGCCGAATACCTAATGCCGAATTACGAATCACTGCTGTCCGGGGAAAGTCCTCGCGTGACGTGTCAACTTTATTTGTCATCGTTCATCTTGCCATCAACAAGCGCATTCCATAGCCCGCTCCAGGGCCGCGGGGCCCCGTCCCTACAGATTTGCCGCTGATTTTGATCCCTGCCTTTGCCGGCAGGCAGGCGCGCATGCCCCTGCCAGGCCGAAGATAAAAATATGCGTCAAATCTGCAGGGACTGTGGAGACTCAGGCGCGAACAGGGGGGTGCTATTTTCAAACTCAACCCAAATCGCCGATTCTGGTCTACGAGCAACGGTTACATGTAAAATTCTAATTTTTACCGGACAACAATGATTACGAATTGCGAATGCCCCCTCCTTGGGCAAGGGCCCTACACACTACGTTATTCGATGCCCGAAGAGGGATGAGGCCTCCGCTTCTCCTTCCACACGGCCAACTTCTCGCGGTTCTTTGCAAGTTCCTCCGCTGTGGGTGTATACCCGATCAGCTTGCGGAGGTCGGGTTGTCCCGCATCCACCCAGGCGGTGTACCAGAAACTTCCGATCCGCCGGATACACGTTCTCATTCGTCGCTCCACCATTCCTGACAATCGCTTGTGGTATGCGCGCGCATACTCGCGCGAATACACTTTCACCGTTTGCCTCCCCTTCGTTTCGAAGCCTTTCCTTCGTTCACCGAATTTATCCGCAAGCTGCTTCTCAAAGCGCAGCACGGAATCAACGGCATGATGCGATTCGGCCACGGCCTTCCATGCCGCCTCCTGCGGGTTGGTGATGTAATAAGCCGGTCCTACAAAGAAGTCGTACCCGTCGGAAAACAATTCGGGCAGCCGCGATTCCCAGAGTGCGTGAATGCCCGTTTGTCCCGTGAGCTGTCCGTTGTAATTCTCCGTCGTATGAAGCGGTACATGGGCGTCGGCAACATAATGGCCGATCTCTGCCGAGATTTTAAGGATCAGTTCCGGGTCGCCGATCATGAAGGCTTCCCGCAGCCGGAAGTACATCCGCTGGACGTGCCACGGCACGATGCCGTAAGCCTTCAACGTGTCCTCGCCATACATCTCCACCGCCGCGGTCCAGTATCGGGGCACTTTCTCCAATGCGCTGTCTCCAAAATGGTCGAGGTCGATGTAATGCCTGGCAGCTTCATCCGCGACGGTATACCGGCGGCGGTCGGGATTCACGGAAGCCGATTCGATATAGTCGATGTTCTTCTTGTAAAAGCCGATCATTTCCGGCGGAAGGGTAAATACCGCCAGGCGATTGATCCGCTGGTGCGCGTAAAAGCCCCAGTCAAAACCGGTGAGCACAACACTACATGCCGTCCAGATAATAATCCTGTACAATTGTTTCATCGACAATAATTTCGGCAGATCAGCGCTGAGAGGCAATCCGGTTTTCCGGAGAAAATCCAAATTCAACACAAATCCCTATCTTACTCCCAATGAAACACCTCGTCCTTTCAACCCTGCTCCTGATCTCCGTCAGCACGCAGGCGCAAACCGTCTCCGACGTGATCGACGTCATCCACTACGATTTCACCATTGAGCTGAACGACAGCAACGATGTCATCACCGGCACCGCCGACGTTACCTTTGTCTTCCGAAACGACGCCCACACATTCGCGCTGGACCTCATCGAAAAAGGTCGCGATGGCAGGGGCATGGTGGTAAGTTCGGTTTCAAGAAGCGGCCAACCCCTTGTCTTTAGCCACGACGACAGCAAGGTTCGCATCCAACTTCCCGCGGAAGCGGCGAAAGGCACTCAGCACACCGTCCATATCGCGTACGCCGGCATCCCCGCCGACGGGCTCATCATTTCGAAAAACAAATATGGCGACCGCACCTTCTTCGCCGACAACTGGCCGTCGCGGGGCCGCAACTGGCTACCCGTAATCGATCATCCCGGCGACAAGGCCACCGTAGACTTTTCTGTTATCGCCCCCTTGCACTACGACGTTGTCGCCAATGGGGTCAGGAAAGAAGAAACGTACCTGAATGAAAATCAAAAGCTGACACGCTACGAGGAAGATGTCGAGATCGCCCCGAAGGTGATGGTCATTGGCGTGGCCCGCTTTGCCATGCAACGGTCGGGTCTGGTGGGCCACGTGCCCGTGGAGGCCTGGGTCTATCCGCAGAACCGCCGGGAAGGCTTTCACGACTACGCCCTTGCCATGGATGCATTGCAATTCTTCATCGACCGTATCGGCCCTTACCCGTACGACAAGCTCGCGAACGTGCAGTCGAAAACAACCTTCGGCGGGCTCGAGAACGCCAATACCATTTTCTATTTTGAGAATTCCGTAACCGGTAATCGCACCAGTGAAGGACTGATCGCCCACGAAGTAGCGCACCAGTGGTTCGGCAACTCCGCCACCGAAAAAGACTGGCCACACCTCTGGCTCAGCGAAGGCTTTGCCACCTATTTCGCGCACCTCTACGCCGAATTCAAGCACGGGGTGGATGCCCGCCGCGCCGGAATGAAGGAGAACCGCGACGCGGTGATCGCCTTCGCGAGAAAAAACAAAACACCGGTGGTCAACACAAGCGAAAAAGATCCCATGAACCTCCTCAACGCCAACACCTACCAAAAAGCCGGCTGGGTGTTGCACATGCTCCGCATGGAGATCGGTGACGACCTGTTCTGGAAGGGAATACGGGAATATTACCGTCGCTTCGGAGGGGCACATGCGGACACGCAGGATTTCCAGCTGACCATGGAGCGCAGCTCGGGCCACGACCTGGAGCGCTTCTTCCAGCAATGGCTCTACCGTCCGCGCCACCCGGTGCTTGCGGTCAGCCATCGCTTTGATGCCGCGGATCAGGCCGTCCAGGTGACTGTACGGCAAACACAGGAGGGCGAGCCCTTTGTTTTTCCCCTTGAAATCCGGCTGACCGGGCCCGACGGCCAGGCAACGTTGGAAAAGGTGAACATTAATAAAAGAGAGGCCGTATTTTCGCTCAACACAGGCTGGAAACCCATTTCAGTGGAGATTGACCCGCTCGTAAACCTCCTTTTTGAGGACAAATCCACCGATTGATTTTCGGCCTGTTTTGGAAATAAACCGATTACCCTTACCTTTGCAGTCCTTATTTTGAATCACAGATATGGCAAATCATAAGTCAGCAGAGAAAAGAATCAGGGCCAACGAGGCAAAACGGGTA
>CAZKBK010000067.1:0-13625 GCA_964551035.1 uncultured Roseivirgaceae bacterium
ATGGGTGTCATTCCCACGCTGGCACCCTACCTGCTGCCCCGATTCCTGAACTCCTTCCTCGAGCAACATACCGGCACCTCATTTACCGTAATGGAACTTCAAACGGCGGAAATCGTCCGGCAGCTAAAAGCCAACCGCCTGGATGTGGCCATCCTCGTCACGCCACTTGAAGACCGCGAGATTCGTGAAATTCCGGTCTTTTATGAGCCCATTCTCCTCTATACCTCCGAAAGTCAAAAATATTACAGCCAGGAGAAGGTAACCCTCAAGTCCCTTTCTACCGACAACCTTCTTTTACTGGAAGAAGGGCACTGCTTCCGTGGACAGGTCATGAACCTTTGCGCTGCGAAGGGCAAGCGCGTGCATCAGCAACTTAACTATCAAAGCGGCTCGTTTGAGACGTTGAAGGCGATGGTGGACAACAACTACGGATATACCCTTATTCCCGAAATGGCCGTCAACCCACGCAACCGGCAGGTTAAGCGTTTCACGTCGCCCGAGCCGGTGCGGGAGGTAAGTCTTGTCGTCCACCAGGGGTTCGTCAAGGAGACGCTGCTGGTCAAGCTGCGAGAGGCGATACTCAGATCGATTCCGGCACATTTTAAGAAGAATGAGCGGTATATCAGGGTGAAGTGGAGTTGAGCAGCGGAGCAGCAGAGAGCGGAGAGCCAAGAGCAGAGAGCGGAGAGCTAAGAGCGGAGAGCCAAGAGCTAAGAGCCAAGAGCTAAGAGCCAAGAGCTAAGAGCCAAGAGCTAAGAGCAGAGAGCTAAGAGCGGAGAGCTAAGAGCAGAGAGTTAAGAGCAGAGAGCTAAGAGCGGAGAGCTAAGAGCAGAGAGTTAAGAGCGGAGCGCAGAGCAGGGCGAAACATTTCGTAAATTCCATTGTAACCTTCCGGGGTGCGTCCGGTAACCAACACAAATCGCAACATGAACGGATAGTGCGGTGACGACGCGGTAGACAACCTGGAGCCAGAAAGCGCAAGTGCACAACCTGATGACCGACGAAACCATTATGGAGGCCGTTAAAACCGGCGACCTTCAGCAGGCGGCCCTGTTGTTTGAAAGGTATCACAAGCGCATTTTCAACTTCCTGGCAAAACTGACCGCAGACCGGGAGGTGGCTGCGGACCTCACCCAAAACGTGTTCCTCCGGCTAATCCGGTACAGAACCAGCTTCCGGGGAGGCAACCGGTTCCAGCCCTGGATTTACCAGATCGCACGCAATGTGTTTGCCGACCACTATCACAACAACCGCAACCGCTTCTCCGGGCATGTCGACGTGGAAAAAATGAAAGACCATATCGCTGAAAACGCGGACGACCATGACCAGGAGGAAAAGGAACGGATCCTTCAACGCTCCATGGCGCGCCTCACGGCGGAACAACAGGAGATCCTGGTGCTGACGCGTTTTCAACACATGAAATATGAAGAAGTAGCCGCAATTATGGACACGACGGTTGCCAACGTCAAGGTGAAAGTACACCGCGCCATAATGAAACTGAGAGAATACTATTTTGAACTGGAAGAAATTTAGCATACACGCTTCGACTTGCCCAGTGCTGGCGGAAACAACCGGATGTGGGGGCGGAAGGTGAAGCGCAGCTAAGGCATCGACACACGAACGCACAATTTTATGGACAAGGAAAAGCTTGAGGAGATGATCATCGACTACATCGACAACGAACTCGATGTCCATGACCGTGATGTCATTGAACGGGAACTCACCACCAACGCCGAAGCCTATGCGCTCTATACGCAGCTCAAAGAAATGCTTCGGGTGATGGACAACACCGCTGTCGCAGAGCCGGCGAAAGACCTGAGCGCCGGCTTCGATAAGGTCCTCCGAGAAGAGTTGTCGGCCGTGAAACCGGGAAAGACGGCCTGGTTTAAGCCCTCGTTCTACCGCGCGGCGGCGGCGGTCACGCTCCTCGTGGTGGGTGGCGGTATCGGGTACCTGATCAATGAAAGCAACACCCGCCGGATCCAGGCGATGGAGGCGCAGGTGAATTCGTTGATGCAAATGATGCACAACAATGTTTCGGCGAGTCAGCGCCTTCAGGGCGTCAACGTAGCCATGACGATGGAGAAGGCTGACGACGAAATCATCGACGTGTTGGTCACGATGATGAACGGAGATCCGAACTCGAACGTTCGCCTTGCCGCCCTCGATGCGCTCGCCCGGTTTGTGGATGAACCGCATGTTCGCAAGCACATCATCGATGCGCTTTCCAAACAGACGGACCCCGTCGTTCAGATCGCACTCATCCAGTTGCTGGTCAAGATCCGGGAGAAGGAGGTAGTCAATGACCTTCGAAAAATAGTCGATGACGAAGAGACCATCCAGGCGGTCAAGGACGAAGCCTACTCCGGAATAATGAAACTTTCATGAAAGAAGCAGATAGATTGTTAAACTCTTGAATCCGAAAAAAATGAAACAACAAGCAATACTGACGTTCGCGTTCGCCCTGTTGATGGGCGGCGTGGCACGCGCACAGGAATTCCGGCTCGCAAAAAGTACGGGCCGGCTGGAAATACATCTCGGCAAGGTCACTATCGAAGGACACGCCGGAAACGAGATCATCTTCAGCTCAGAAGATGGCAAGGTTGAAAAAGACGAACGCGCTCAGGGGCTGCGCGCGCTCGGCAGCCTCGGCCTCGAAGACAATACCGGGCTGGGGATCAACGTGGCGGATAAAGGCAGCGTTGTGGAAGTAAACCAGTTGAAGAAAACCAGTTCGCCAAACATCAAAATTCTCGTCCCCAAAGGCATCATCGTCTCCTACAACTTTGAGTCACAGTATGGCGGACCCGTTGCATTCCGCAACATGGAAAATGAAATTGAAGTCGATACCCAATACAACAGCGTCACCTTGAAGGACGTCACAGGGCCGATGACGGTGAAAACGATATACGGCCATGTGGAAGCCGCATTCGGGTCGGTGATCCACGATCCCATCTCCATCGTCTCCGTTTATGGCTTCGTGGATGTCGCCATGCCATCATCCACCAAAGCGAACCTCAAACTCAGCACCTCCTATGGTGAGATCCTCGTTGCGCCTGAGTTCAAGATCGACATTCAAAAGTCGGGAGACATGGTGCGCTGGAGCGACCGGATCGCGGGCACGTTGAATGGCGGCGGTGTCAATATGGACCTCGCCTGCAACTACGGCAAGATCTACCTTCGCAAAATCTGAACGGCAACCCAATCAACATACCAATGAAAACGCTACTCACTATCGCGGCGCTCCTCGTGGGCGGCACCGTCGCGGCACAGGAATACAAACTGGCAAAAACCTCGGGGACCCTTGAATTGAGAGACCTGAACAATGTGGCCGTGGAAGGCCACAGCGGAAGCGAGATCATCTTCCTTTCCACCGGCCGCAAACACGAAGACGACGAACGGGCCGCAGGGCTCCGCGCCATCAGCTCCATGGGCCTCGAAGACAATACCGGTATCGGCCTTTCGGTGGTCGACAAAGGAGAGCTTGTGGTCGTAAACCAGCTCAAGAAGATGGATGGTCCACGCATCACCATCAAAGTTCCCAAGGGGGTAAAGGTGTCATACACGCACACTACGCCCTACGGTCAGGAATTTCGCATAAAGAATTTTGAGGGTGCCCTTGAAATTTCCACGGTCCACAGCGGCGTGATGGCGGAAAACGTTTCAGGACCGATGCAGATAAAAACCGTTCACGGCGACATCGACCTGATCATGGGCACCGCCGTGACGAATCCGGCATCCATCACGTCCGTGCATGGGCACGTCGACGTGGCCATTCCGGCGGCGGCGAAGGTGAACCTCACCTTATCCACACAATGGGGCGAAATCCTTGTCGATCCCGACTTCAAGATTGAAGTACAGACCGAAGGGAACATGCGCCGTTACAGCGACAAAGTCCGCGGCACGCTTAACGGCGGCGGCGTGGACCTGGAACTAGCCTCCGGCCACAGCAACGTATACCTGAGAAAAAGACCCTAACGCCAACCCCAAAATACAGCGTCATGAAACTATCAACATTAACCGTCGTGGCCATCGTGCTGGTGCTGCCCGGCACGCTCCGCGCGCAGACGGAAGTCAACCGTACTTTCCCCGTACAACCGGGTCAGAAACTGAACATGCATTTTGATTATCCCGAGCTTATCCGCGTAACCACCTGGGACCGGAACGAGATCTCCGTACAGGGCACGGTAGACATCAACGGCGGCGAAAACGACGAAGCGTTCCAGGTAGACGTCTCCGCCTCGGGGAATACGATCGATGTCAACGGCTACATCAAAGGCCTCCGCGACCTGCCCGAGCGGATCACGGTAATGCGTGACGGACAAAAGATGATCTTCCGGAACAAAGAAGAATGGAACAAATACCAGAACGAGCATGGCCGCAGCTATAACATGATCTCCATGGGCCCCGCTATCGACATTACCCTCGAGATCATGGTTCCGCGGAATATGGTCACCCGTGTCGAGTCGGTCTACGGCATGGTGGAAGTGAAGAATTTTGCCGCGCCGCTTACGGTAGAGGCTACGTACGGCGGCGTGGATGCCGCGTTGAGTGAAAAGGGCACAGGCGAAGTACGTGCCGAGACCAACTACGGCGAAATATTCACCAACCTCGACACAAAGTTCGCCAGCGAACCCACGAACGGTGACTTCCACACCTACGTGTCCGCAAGGCCCGGCAACGGACCCCGCTACAGGTTCGAGTCAAAATACGGGAATGTTTATCTACGAAAGGCGGGCCAGTAGAACTCCGCGACAGTTTCACCGTACAACGCCACCCCGGAAAGGTGGCTTTTTTCATTGTGAACGGCACGACGGCCGCCAAACTGACGCATGGCGTCATGGCAACGCATTTCCCAAGACATCGCGGAGCTAAAACTCCCCGTCTTTTTTTCCTTCGGGAATTTCGGCTATCTTCACGCACTTTTTAGAGCCGAGAGGCATGGGTTTTTTATTTTCATTTTAATGGCGCTACTCGAAAAACAACTTTTTGTAAAGAAGTCCGGCATCCCCAATTCAGGGAAAGGTTTGTACACGAAGAAACCCATTCCGAAGGGTACCCGCATCGTGGAATACAAAGGCCGTATCTCAAAGTGGAAGGACGTGAAGGATGACGATGGAAAGAATGGCTACATCTTTTATGTAAACCGGAACCACGTCATCAACGCGCTCCCGACCAAGAGCGCTCTCGCCCGTTACGCAAATGATGCAAACGGATTGGTAAAAATAAAGGGTGTCCGCAACAACTGCGACTATATTACGGACGGACTGAAAGCCTACATCGAATCGAAGCGCGCCATTCCCGCCGGCGGCGAGATCCTGGTGGACTACGGAAAGGACTACTGGAAGGTGATCCGTGAAAACCTCAAGCTGAAAAAAGGCGAATCCGGGAAGAAAGCGTCAAAGCCCGCCGGCGAAAAAAAGGAGAAGGCGAAGAAACGGAAGGCGAACGGGCAGAATATCCTTCGCGACGTCAAAGTAAAGAAAGACCAGGCGGAAAAACAGGTCAGGGACATTACGCGGAAGAGCCGGGGTAAAAACCCGATCGGCGTTCGCACCAGTGTCGGTAAAAAGGGCGTTGCGAGAAAAAAGGTCGCTGCCTGACGGCACTCGCTACGGCAATTGGTTGAGCCGTTCCGACGCGGCGGCGGCGTATTCGTCAAAACCTTTGCGGAGCGCCTCGCTGACATACGCGGTAAGTATCCGTCGTGAATGCGTGTTGACCTGAATCGCCTCGGCAAGCACCTCATAGGCCTTGAAGCTATCGGGCTGGGTAGCGCGATAATATTCGGACGCCGCAAGGATCCCCTCCTCAAAAAACGGATTCCACGAAGCGAGGATTTGAAAGTTCTTTTCCGCTTTAACCGAATCACCACTCGCGAGGTCGATCAGGGCCGTAAATAGCGTCTTCTCCAGAAAGTCGGAATCGTCGAATTCAATTCCCTTGCCGATCTGTTGCGCCAGGCTCCGCACCTCATTCCGGGAAGCGAGCATGAGCAGCTCAAAATGCCGGATGTCGTTGTAGAGCCGTTCATTGGTCAGGCGCAGCCCGGCGGTGCGGTTGTAATACCTGATGGCGCTTTCCGTGTCGCCGGCGCGGTAAAGTTTGCGCGCCATATCCAGCAGGGCCTGTCCCTTGTAGTCCTGGCTCTCGAAAGTATCCACGAGCCTCGAAAAAAAAGCAGTATCCTGCACGTTAAGCCGGTAGCGCGTGAACTGATACTTGTCCGGATCGGGCATGGACGACGCTGCTTCCGGCGCAACCGTAAGGAGTTCGTTCATCCGACTGGCGAGTCTGCGCTGGCCTTCATCGGCGGAAGAACCGACGCTGTCCCAGGCGACGCGCGCCTCGGCGATGCGTTGCGCCTCCGTCAGCGCGATGGCGCGATAAAACTTTGCGTTCTTGTACTCGGCCCGGCCGGCATACGAAAAGTGTACCTCAGCCACGTTGGGATTTCCCTGCTCCAACGACCACAAGCCCATCACATAGTTGAACGTGCCGCGATGTTCGTGCGACAAAAAAGCCAGTTCCGCCATGATCTCCTGGGCGCGATAGACGTTTCCCTGATGGTAGTACACGTGCGCCACCGCAGCCTTCAACATATCATAAAAACCAAAATTGAGGGAATCGTTGGCGATACGGTAAGCTTCACGGACCTGCGCGGTGTCAAGGTTGTGGGCGTTAGCGATCAGGTAGTTGTTCAACAAGGTTGCGGTGTGAAGGTTGAGTGCCTTGTCTGTCAGCGGATCGACTTTGGCCTTAAGTTGCTGATCGAAAAGTGACGTCATGGCAAGGGCATTGGCGCGCACTGCCGGAGCGTCGGACTTGAAATAATTGAGCACCGAATCGGTATCGATGGGCAGCAGCTCCGACGCGGTCATAGCGAGAAAGTTCGTTTCCGCCGGCACCTTTGTCAGAGGTGACTCACGAGCCAGGTTCATATAGTGCAGCGCGGAGTCAAGGTTGTGAACCTTCGCGTAGGCGAAACCGATGTTGTTGTACAAGGCCGGCGAGGGTTGGATACGCAGAGCGTTCCGGAAGATTTCAATGGCGGGAAAGTACGCCTGCCGCCAGAGGAAAAGGTTTCCCTGGTTGACCAGGGAGTAGTCGCTGGGGCGCTTGCCGTTGGCCAGGTCGAAGTTTTCGTTCGCTTTCTCAAAGTCGATGCGACTCGCCTTGATCATGGCGAGGGCATAGTTTGCGCGGTGGTTTTGGAAAGCATTGAGCCTGCTGCGCTCGTACAATGCGCGGCCATACGCCTCGTTGCCCTGCATGATGTAAAGGTCACCGGCATAGTTGTAGAATCCTGCCAGGCTGTGGTTGACGTAGTCGCTCCAGTGGGTGACGAACACGAAAGCAAGCATCGCAATCACGCCGGCAAGGCGGAATGTGAAGTAGGGCATCCGGTTGGGCCGGTAGAGCACTTTGTATGGCGGCTTGTTGTAGGCCATCATCACGGCAAAATTCGCAAACACGTAGGTGAGGAAGATGAGGCCAAAAGCGGCATGACTGAAGATGATGAAGTCGCGGATGACCTTCAACGCCGCGTCGTTCGCGTTGCCGAGCAGTTGGCCAACCGTGGCAAAACAGATCGCGCCGAGCGCGACAAAATAAAATGCGCCCAGCGGGGCGAAAGCGAAGATATTTCCGTAACGGTCTTCGCGCAGCTTGAATCCCCACAGCCCGAGCATGGCCGACAGGGTGAGCAGCAGGTATAGATTGATGTAGATAAAATCCCACCCGATGGCGCCGATCTCGTGCAGGCAGGTGATGAATACGTTGACCAGGTAGACCGCGCTGATGATGAGAAAATGGCGAAGGGTCTTTGACTTACCCTGTCCGGCAATGTACACGAACGACGCCATGATCTCGTGGCCCACCATTATAATAAAGAGTACCGAAATGACCATTCCCGGTGTGTAGGATGCCATCGCGAGATACAGGAGCGGAAAAGGCACCTCCGCAAAAAAATACACGATCGCCACCACGCTTGCCATCAGGGCGACGAACACGGCGAGCCGCGTGGCGAACGGGATCTCCGGGCGAATTTTCTTGAAGTAAAAACCAACGAAAAGGAAAAGGAGCATCACCGTCGACGGGACCATCAAGCCGTCAAGGCCAAAAACCGCCAGCGCATCCAGACGAAGGCTGATCACGAACGCGATAAAGGCGCCCATTCCGGCGAAATACCAAAAGCCATCAAAGGAAGTGAAGACCGTCAGCAGCACCATCGCCGCAAAGAGGAAGCATGCGAGAAAGACGTATGATGCCGTCGTGTTGTGATGAAGGCCACTGCCCTGCAGGTACTCAAATACCACGTAGCTCTGTGCAGGGATGGTGAGTTCGAACGGTCCGAGACGGAAAGTGTGCACCACGGTTTCAATCTCCTTTTGTTCCTGGATCGTTTCCCAATCAATGACGCCCGAAGTGCCCTGAAACCACGAGAACCACATGAAGCACATTGAAATGACAAAGAGCGGGGCGATCGTATACCACAACCTCCGCCAGTTGTGGGGCCACGTTCTCCAGAAAAACAATGATGACATCAGGGTTCAGCGCTTGTGTAAGGCACGCAAGCTAATGGCGAACGGGGTAATTTGAAAACCGGAGGGTTCAAAAACTTACCAGTGGCGGTCATTTTTTCGCCTGCGCCCGATCAGCCCGTTGTAAAGGCACCTCCCCAACCTCCTCCGGCTTCACCTTCGTTGTCCTACCAGATGGAGACGGGAGCACATCCGTATCAGGGAATCCGGCTCCCGGGGCGTGTCACCGCAATCATCGGGCACGCGAAAACGCCGCGTCGTTCAAACGCGGATACGTCGAACAGTCGCCTGGCGGTGGGGTGAGGGAATCAATTTTGTGTGTCGGTTAGACGAATTCATCCCATGAAAATTCTTTTTGTCATCAATCCATCATCCGGGAAAGCTTCCAACAAACGGGCGATCCTCCACATTCATGACCTAGCCGTTGAAAAGCGCTTCGACTTCAAGTTCCTGTACACGACCGGGCGCGACGATGACCGCATCATCCGCAAGCAACTGGACGAATATAAACCCGACCGCGTGGTTGCCGGCGGCGGCGACGGGACGGTACAGCTCGTGGCGAGAAGTCTTCTTGGCACCGGCGTCTTAATGGGTATCCTGCCGCTCGGTTCCGCCAATGGGATGGCTACGGCGCTCGGCTTTCCGCAGGAATACGCCCAAGCCCTCGATACCGTCGTTGAAGCCAGGCATTTCGTTTCCACCGATCTGTTGAAATTCAACGACCGGCATTACTGTGTACACCTTGGCGACATCGGCATCAATGCCCTCATGGTGAAGAAATACGAAGAGGGCAATAAGAAGGGCATGCTCGGTTATGCCCGCTATCTGGTGCGTTCGATAAAGGAAACGCCCCTGCTCCGGTATGAAATCCGGACGCCCGAACAAACCGTCACGAAGGAAGGTTACATGCTCGCATTCGCCAACGCGCACAAATACGGCACCGGCGTGCATATCTCCCAGGGGAAAGTCTGGGACGGAAAGTTCGAGATCTGCAACGTCCCGAAGATCGCCCTTGATGAGATCATTAAAGCCGGGTTCACGGTCATCAACCTTTTTCTGGACAAGGAAATGTTCGCAGACGTGATCAGTTGCACGGAAGCTGAAGTGATTGTCGACCGGAAGATCCATTTCCAGATCGACGGCGCTTACCTTGGGGAAGTCAGCCACCTCAACGTAAAGGTCGTTCCATCTGCAATTCGCCTGTTGGTCCCCAATGCCGCGTAACGTTCCCATATTGCTCAGCTTCTCCGCCATTTCCAACGGACAGGAAACGCTGATCCACGGCCAGCTCACGTACACTAAAATCAACGACCTCAGTTTTATCGACTTCGGACGCCGGCGCACCTTCCGGACGCTGTTCGCCCTCTACCGCACGCGGGCCTATGCCCGCAAGGCGGCGGTCCTGGTGTTCGACCTTGACAACGTTCCCATCCATACCGACGCCCATGGTTCGTTTTATGTGAAAGCACCGACAGGCCATTCCGCCAGGTTGCAGGGCGTGAAGCTGCCCGCAGGCGGAGAAGTCAAAATGGTGGAAGGCCTCTACCGGCGCGAAGTACAACGCGTCGACGCCGACCGCATCGTGGTATCGGACATCGATGACACGCTGATCCACTCATTCATCAACAAAAAGCTCCGGATGTTCCGCACGCTGATGTTTACGTCGATGGAGAAACGCAGGGCCGTCAACGCCATGTTTGAGCTGATCTCTTTCTTCTCCCGGCGGGGCGCAGCCTCGTTCTACCTCTCCAACAGTGAGCAGAATCTCTACCCGTTCATTTACCGGTTTCTCGCACACAACAACTTCCCGGAAGGTCCGATCTTTTTAAAAAAGCTGCGCGGCTTGTGGGAGGTGGTGACCAATAGCAAAAAACCGGTGCGGCACCTGCACAAGGAGGGGATGCTGGAGGAGGTGATCACCTTTTTTCCCGATAAGGAATTTGTGCTGATGGGCGACAACACACAGCACGACTTGCTGATATACCTTATGGCCGCGGAAAAATTTCCGGGGCGCGTACGGCAGATCATCATCCGAAAAGTGATCTACAAAAAAGACGACGAACGCATTCTGACCCTTTTTCAAAAACGGCTCAAGGGAAGCGGAACGGAGATCTACTATTCGAAAGCATTCCCTGAAGTTCTCGGCGGCGATCAATAATCGCGGCGTTGATCCGCCATGTTTGTTTGGTTAGAAGGAAACGTCCGTAAGGTAGCGTACTTGTTTTTCCGCCACAGCCGGTGGTGTCATTCGGATGAGTGTGTTTCTGAGTCCCGCCAAAAGGGGATTTTGCCATTGGGCAACGCGGCCAAGGCTGGACGAGTCATTGACAATCTTTGTAACGCGGGCGAGTCGCTTTCGCTCGAATGCGACGAACACATCCTCTGCGTTCGCATGCCCGGAAATGAGATTGGCAAGGATCACGGCATCTTCGATCGCCATGCACGCGCCCTGACCCATGTTGGGGGTCGTGGCATGGGCGGCATCGCCCGCAAGCACGACTTTTCCGAACGCAAATTGTTTCAGAGGTTTGAGGTCGACGATGTCCGACCAGATCAACCGGGCGTCAGGGGTGTTTTCAATTACCTCGCAGACGGGAAAGTGGAAATCCTCATAGCGTCGACTCACGTCGGCAACTTTGTATTCGCGCAGGCGCGCATCCGCTTGTGGCGCATTGCAAGTTGCAAACCAGTAAATGCGGTTATCTTTCAAAGGAACGATCCCGAACCGTTGTCCCCTCCCCCACGTCTCCGTGGTTTTTTCCATGTCTACGCCCGCCGGCATCTGGTCGGTAACACCGCGCCAGCAAGTGTATCCCGCATACCGCGGCGAACTGTCGGGGAGGTAAGTGCGACGGATCACGGAGTGAATTCCATCGCAGGCCATGACATAGTTGACGTTCTCACGAGTGCCGTCCGCGAATTGAATCTCCACGCCATCGGCGTGCTGACGCACACCCGTACATGCCTTGTCCAGGATGATGGTCCCGGTGGTTAATTGTGCGGCCAGGACGGCGTGCAGGTCAGCGCGATGGATGGTGAAGTTGTTGACTACGCCCAACTTTTCACTCAGCTTTACCGCATCGGTTTGGGTGAGGATGTTGCCGCGCTGGTCGAGGATGGCCATCGACCCGATGACCTTTCCGCGTGCAATCACATCGTCGGCGATGCCCAACTCCATCAGCGCCCGGACGGCGTTTCCCGCAAGCGCCAGACCGGCACCGAGGGGTTCCAACCGCGGGGCGGCTTCATAAACACTGACGGACAATCCTTTTTTTTGAAGGGCGATGGCCAAGGTGAGTCCCCCGATGCCACCTCCCACGATGGCGAACTTCTTATCTCCCATGTAGTCTCGCACGTGGAGTTCGATGTGACCGCCTGCGTTTGCTTTTTTCCTCCTCCTCGATAAAAAGTTCGAAGTTGCGGCGGGCAACCTGGAAGTTCTTCAGATATGAAGTTATCGTGGGGTGAGGTCTGAGTAAGATGTGATTTTCCATACAACCTGTTCCTTTCCTGTTAGACAACATCAGAGTCGTTGACCCCTAGTATTTATTTTGCGGACAATGAAAAAACCGGGATCCCTGCCGATTATTGCCCGCCTCAAACAAAAACTGTATACGCAATCAGTGTACAAGAGGTTTGCGTTCCATCGACATTTCCCTTGAAAGGACCCTGAAAATCGACCACGCGTTGTAAATGGAGGTGAACAAAAAAAGGCTGTTCTGAAAGAGAATTTTTCGGAACAGCCCTGCAAACGTTTGATGAACGGACAGCCTACTTGGCGTCGGGCTGGGGGGTCGTCCTCAGGTACGGTTTAATGCGCTTGTGCCCTTTCGGGAACCTGGCGGGGATGTCTTCATCCTTGACAGCCGAGGTGATGATCACATCCTCCCCCTGATTCCAGTCAGCCGGAGTTGCCACGCTGTGATTGGCGGTAAGCTGCAGGCTGTCGATCACCCGGATGATCTCGTTGAAGTTGCGGCCTGTGGATGCCGGGTAGGTAATCATCAGCTTGACTTTTTTGTCCGGGCCGATAATGTAGACGGAACGCACCGTGAACTTGTCGGTCACGTTAGGGTGAACCATGCCATAGAGGTTGGCCACTTTGAATTCAGGATCGGCGATCAACGGGTAGTCTACCTTGCATTGCTGGGTCTCGTTGATGTCGTCGATCCATCGCACGTGGGAATCGAGGGGGTCGGCGCTGATGGCGATTACTTTCGCGTTTCTTTTTTCAAAGTCCGGCTTCAGCCGGGCGACCGATCCGAGCTCCGTGGTGCACACGGGTGTAAAATCCGCGGGGTGCGAAAACAATACCCCCCAGCTGTCTCCCAACCATTCGTGAAAGCGAACGGTACCCTCTGTTGTTTCTGCGGTAAAGTCTGGCGCGACATCGCCTAATCTCAGTGACATAGACATATTGGTTTTGGTTGAACGAATTCTTACGCGGTGGGCCGTCAGGCGGCGCCCGTTTTTCTTCTTTTTCTGGAGACCAGTTTTTTCTCCCGGGTAACCAGGTCTTCCAGCGTACTGTTTTTCAACATCTCGACCGTGGCGTTCCGTACATCCAGAAACGTTGCGCGGACGGCGCAGGTTTGTTCATCGACACATTCCGTACAGCGCTCGTAAAATTTGTAGGTGGCGCAGGGCACCGCGGCGATGGCGCCGTCGAACAACCTCACGACCTCGGCAAGGTTCACTTCGCTGCGGTTGCGGCGAAGAAAATAACCCCCGCCCTTGCCCTGGCGGCTTCCCAGGATACCCGCCCTTTTCAAGTCCAGGAGGATGGCCTCGAGGAACTTCTTGGGGATACAGCATGCCTCCGAAATATCGCGGATGAGAAATTTCTCGCCCGGCTCTTTTGCCATGTGCACCAGCGCGTGCACCGCGTACTTGCACTTCTTCGAAAGCATAGGTTCTTGCGAGGCGAAAGTTATTCGATCAGGCCTCAATTTCAATAGTATAAACCGTTTAACGGAATCAAAGTTCATTTATCTTTGCGCGAGCACCTGCCGAAGTAGCTCAGCTGGTAGAGCAACGGTTTCGTAAACCGTAGGTCGTGGGTTCAAGTCCCATCTTCGGCTC
>CAZKBK010000068.1:0-11628 GCA_964551035.1 uncultured Roseivirgaceae bacterium
GACTGTAAATCTGTTGTCTTATGACTTCATAGGTTCGAATCCTATTTCCCCCACATCAGAAGTATGCAGTCGGCAGACTGTCAACTTAAAATGCGGGAGTAGCTCAGTTGGTAGAGCGGCAGCCTTCCAAGCTGCAGGTCGCGGGTTCGAACCTCGTCTCCCGCTCTGGTTAGGCACTAGGTATTAGGAATTGGGTATTAGGCGCTGGGTCTTGCCCTCATGCCTAATTTGCAATGCCCGATGCGTGGATTTGCCGTTGTAGCTCAGTGGTAGAGCACTTCCTTGGTAAGGAAGAGGTCGACAGTTCAATCCTGTTCAACGGCTCAGGCGGATGCATGATGTGCTGCCGCGGCAGATTTTTACTTCCGGTGGAGGCACCGGAGATCCGGCATGGAAGGCTGGCTGAAACCGATTAGTAGCGCAATCGGGATCGGCCGATAAATGACCGAACATGAAGGATCAATAAATCAGAAATGGTTTACCCTTATTCGAAAGGCTTACAATGTTTAGGGTGTACTTCTTGAAAAAGAAGCTTTACGTAGTAACAACTAAATAAACTATACACTTTAAACTTTAACTGGAATTATCAAATATGGCTAAAGAAACATTTGATCGTTCGAAACCACACGTAAACGTTGGAACCATCGGTCACGTTGACCACGGTAAGACCACTCTTACTGCGGCGATCACCAAAGTGCTTGCCGGAAAAGGCCTGGCGTCGGAAAGGGATTTCTCCTCCATCGACAACGCACCCGAAGAAAAAGAACGGGGTATTACCATCAACACCTCGCACGTCGAGTATCAGACGGAAAAGCGCCACTACGCGCACGTCGACTGTCCGGGTCACGCCGATTATGTGAAGAACATGGTTACCGGTGCCGCGCAGATGGACGGCGCTATCCTCGTGGTAGCGGCTACTGACGGTCCCATGCCCCAAACCCGCGAGCACATTCTGCTTGCCCGTCAGGTAGGCGTACCTGCACTTGTGGTATTCATGAACAAAGTCGACCTCGTTGACGACCCTGAACTTCTCGACCTCGTTGAGATGGAAGTTCGTGAATTGCTTTCGTCTTACAGTTTCCCGGGCGACGATATTCCCGTGATCCGCGGCTCCGCCCTTGGCGGTCTGAACGGCGAGGCGAAGTGGGTTGAGAAAATCGAAGAGCTGATGAACGCGGTGGATGACTATATCCCCCTTCCCGTTCGCCTCATCGACAAGGATTTCCTTATGCCTGTTGAAGACGTGTTTTCCATCACGGGACGTGGTACGGTTGCTACCGGCCGTGTCGAGCGTGGTGTGATCAAGACCGGTGACCCGGTTCAAATCCTGGGTATGGGTGCGGAGAACCTTTCGTCGACCATCACGGGTGTGGAAATGTTCCGGAAGATCCTCGACAGGGGTGAGGCTGGCGACAACGTAGGTCTCCTGCTCCGCGGTATTGAAAAAGACCAGATCCGCCGCGGTATGGTTATTTGCAAGCCGAACTCGGTAACTCCTCACTCGAAGTTCAAGGCTGAGGTTTATGTGTTGTCAAAAGAAGAAGGCGGACGTCACACACCGTTCTTTAACAAGTACCGTCCTCAGTTTTACTTCCGCACCACGGACGTGACAGGCGAAATCGTACTGCCCGCGGGCGTTGAAATGGTGATGCCTGGCGACAATGTGTCGATCGAAGTAACGCTGATCAACAAGATTGCTATGGAGAAAGGTCTCCGGTTCGCGATCCGGGAAGGTGGCCGCACGGTAGGCTCCGGTCAGGTGACTGAAATTGTCGACTAAGGTCGGTGAACCTATAAAAGAGCAGGAAGCAGAAAGCAGGAATCATTGCTTTCTGCTTTTTGCTTTCTGTGTAGGCCTCTTGTGTGGCTAACACGTTGATAATTACGGAATTATTGGGGTTGTCGCCCCGGGGCTCAAAATCTTAAAGCTTTTTGATCATACTTTTTTGCATTAATGCTTTTTCCGCTACCTTTGCAGTCCTTTTGGGCTGAGTATACGGGTGCGGCTCAGGGGATTGGGGCAATACTCTGCGGGATAGCGGCAAAAGGGCAATAAATACCATTAGACAAACGGGTGTAGCTCAATTGGTAGAGTAGCGGTCTCCAAAACCGTTGGCTGGGAGTTCGAGTCTCTCCACCCGTGCATAGAAAGCGAGAAATAAAGGCTGACCTGAAAGTACCATGGATAAGATAAAGAATTATATAACGGAGTCCTGGTCGGAGCTCACCACCAAGGTAACCTGGTCAAAATTAAGCGAATTGCAGGGAAGCGCCGGCCTGGTCTTGGTTGCATCGACCATCTTCGCCTTGTTGATCGGTGCCATTGACTGGGTTTTCAAGACCGGTCTCCAGTGGTTTTACGTTGAATTTTAATCATTGACGGGATGGGCGAACTGAAATGGTACGTACTCAGGGTCGTCAGTGGCCAGGAAAAAAAAGTCAAATCTTACCTGGAGACTGAGATTGAGCGTTCTAAGCTTTCGGATTACATTCCACAGGTATTGATCCCCTCCGAAAAGGTGTATGAAATGCGGGGCGGCAAGAAGCGGGTCCGGGAAAGGAATTTTTTCCCCGGCTATGTGATGGTTTCGGCAGACCTGTCCAATGGAGAGGCATATCACACCGTAAACAACATTCCCGGTGTGATCGGCTTTTTGGGCGACAATGGCACGGGACAATCTAAAGAACCTGTTGCCCTGCGCCAGTCGGAGGTTAACCGCATCCTGGGTAAAGTCGACGAGATCGACGAATTCGAGGTAAAACTTGAGACCCCTTTTATTAAGGGCGAATCGGTCAAGGTCATGGACGGACCTTTCAGCGGGTTTACCGGAACGGTTGAGGAAATTTTTGAAGACAAGAAAAAGCTCAATGTTATGGTGAAGATCTTCGGCCGTAACACCCCGGTGGAATTGAGCTACATGCAGGTGGAAAAATTAGACTGAGTTTTTGAGCTAAAGCAATATGGCAAAGGAAGTAACAGGTTATCTGAAACTGCAGGTTAAGGGCGGGGCAGCCAATCCGGCGCCTCCGATCGGCCCGGCATTGGGTTCTAAAGGTCTGAATATCATGGACTTTTGCAAGCAGTTCAACGCGCGTACCCAGGACAAGCCCGGACAGGTGCTGCCCGTGTTGATTACGATCTATAATGACAAATCGTTTGACTTCGTCATCAAGACCCCACCTGCGGCGGTGCTCATCCTTGACGCAGCCAAGAAACAAAAAGGTTCCGCCGAGCCCAACCGCAATAAGGTCGGGTCAATCTCCTGGGATCAGGTTAAGACCATTGCCGAAACCAAGATGCCTGACCTGAATGCGTTCCAGGTCGAGTCTGCTATGAAGATGGTGGCCGGAACAGCAAAAAGTTTGGGTATTACTGTGACAGGAAACGCTCCCTGGGAATAATAATCTTTAAAGACATGGCTAGGATTTCGAAAAACAGAAAGGCTGTTTTAGCAAAATACGATTCGGAAAAGCTTTATACCCTTGAGGAGGCATCGAACCTCCTTAAAGATATCTCCTTTACCAAATTTGATGGTTCCGTGGACCTTGATATCCGGCTGGGTGTCGATCCCAAGAAGTCGGACCAGATGGTACGCGGCGTCGTGTCCCTTCCCCACGGGATTGGCAAGACGGTGCGCGTGCTGGTGCTTGCGACACCTGACAAGCACCAGGAAGCAAACGATGCTGGCGCAGACCACGTCGGGCTCGACGATTATATTACGAAAATTGAACAAGGGTGGACAGACATCGATGTGATCATCTGCACGCCAACCGTCATGGCAAAGGTGGGTAAGCTCGGAAAGGTGCTTGGCCCCCGCGGTTTAATGCCGAACCCTAAATCAGGAACTGTTACGCTCGAAGTCGGTAAGGCTGTCAAAGAAGTGAAAGCCGGTAAGATCGACTTCAAAATTGATAAACAAGGTATCATCCATGTAGGCATTGGAAAAGCTTCCTTCACCCCTGACAAAATCAGGGACAATGCCGCAGAAATGATCCAGACCGTGGCAAAACTCAAGCCGGCCTCTGCGAAGGGTGCGTACTTCAGGAGTATCACCCTTTCGACAACCATGAGTCCCGGTGTGGCGGTTGACACGAATTCTATTGCTGGTATCTAAGATTTAAAAACATGACCAGAGAAGAAAAAGAAAAGATCATAGACGAGCTTTCAGAGAAGTTTGCCAACAACGCCCACTTCTACATCACCGATGCCTCCGGTTTTACCGTAGCACAGGTGAACAACCTGAGAAGGATTTGCTACAAGAACGGCGTGGAATACAAGGTGTATAAAAACACCCTGATCCGCAAAGCGCTTGAAAAGCGGGAAGGGACGGACTACTCGCCTTTGTTTGCGGCGTTGAGCGGTTTTTCGGGGATTATGTTCTCCCCTGAAATCGGCAACGCGCCGGCAAAGATCATGGTGGAATTTCGCCGGAAGGTGGAAGGCAAACCGGTACTGAAAGCGGCTTCGATCAGCGAAGACTTTTACATTGGCGACGAGAACCTCGGTATGCTGAGCGAGCTGAAATCCAAGAACGAGCTCATCGGTGATATCATCGCGGCGCTGCAATCTCCGGCGAAGAATGTTATCTCTGCCCTGCAGAATAGCAAGCATACCATCGCCGGGCTTGTTAAAACACTGGAAAGTCGCGCGCAGTAAATAATTGTTGAACCTGAATTAAATAAAACGTACAAAAATGGCTGATATTAAAGCTCTCGGAGATCAACTCGTTGAACTCACCGTCAAAGAAGTTACTGAGCTAGCTTCTTACCTTAAGGAAACTTACGGCATCGAGCCCGCTGCAGCTGCCGTAGTGGCTGGACCTGCCGCCGGTGGTGCTGGTGGTGGCGCCGCTGCTGCCGAGAAAACCAACTTCGATGTGGTGCTGAAGGCTCCCGGAGCCAACAAACTCCAGATCGTGAAGCTGGTGAAGGAACTTACCGGCCTTGGCCTGAAAGAAGCCAAAGATCTGGTTGACGGAGCGCCCAAGACAATCAAGGAAGGTCTCCCCAAAGACGAGGCCGAGAACCTTAAAAAACAACTGACGGAGGCTGGTGCCGAAGTTGAGCTGAAGTAATCTTCTGAACAGGAGAATACCGTCTGACAAGCTTCGGTTAGACCCTGGTCTTTTTCCCATCCACAGGATCGGAATTCGACGGGGTCTATCCCCATTTATAGCTACGGCCTTTGCCGCGGCGATATAGTGTAAGCATTAAGCGCCGAAAGCGTTCCTTCAAGTCCAGGATTTAGAAACTTAAAAGAAATAACCTTGGCAAAGAAAAATAATAACGGTCGGATTGACTTTTCATCCATTGACAAAGTACTCGACTACCCGGATTTTCTGGATCTTCAACTCCAGTCGTTCAAAGACTTCCTGCAAATCGAAACACCCGCGGAAAAAAGACAAAACGAAGGCCTTTACAAGGTGTTTGCGGAAAATTTTCCCATCAGCGATTCGCGGGAAAACTTCGTGCTGGAATTTGTTGACTACACCATCGACCCTCCAAAATACAACGTCGATGAATGTATCGACCGGGGCCTGACTTTCTCGGTCCCCCTCAAAGCCAAACTGCGGCTTACCTGTAACGATGAGGATAACGAGGATTTCGAGACCATCGAACAGGAAGTGTTCCTGGGCAATATCCCCTACATGACCGAAAAGGGTTCCTTTGTGATCAACGGCGCCGAGCGGGTCATTGTATCCCAGTTGCACCGTTCGCCCGGTGTGTTCTTTGCCATGAGTAAGCACACCAATGGCACCAAACTCTATTCGGCGCGGATCATTCCGTTCAAAGGTTCGTGGATCGAGTTCGCAACCGACGTTAACGCCGTAATGTATGCGTACATCGACCGGAAAAAGAAGTTCCCCGTAACGACCCTGCTGCGCGCCATTGGCTACGGTTCGGATAAGGATATACTCGATCTTTTCGGGCTCTCCGAGGAGGTTGAAGCCAATAAGAACACATTAAAGAAAACGGTAGGACGCAAACTTGCCGCCCGGGTGCTCAAGACCTGGACGGAAGATTTCGTGGATGAGGATACCGGTGAAGTGGTCTCCATCGACCGGAACGAGGTGTTGCTGGAACGCGACCACGTTATTCAGGCCGAAGACGTCGACGTGATCCTCGAGTCGGGCGTGAAGTCGATTATCCTTCACCGCGAGGATATCAACATCTCCGATTACAACATTATTTTCAACACGCTGGCCAAAGACACTTCCAACTCTGAAAAGGAAGCGGTCGAATACATTTATCGCCAGTTGCGGAATACGGAAGCACCGGACGAACAGACCGCCCGCGACATTATCCAGAGCCTTTTCTTCAGTGAGAAGCGATACGATCTCGGGGAAGTCGGCCGCTACAGGATCAACAAGAAACTCGGTCTCGACCTTGGTTACGACCAGCGCGTGCTGACCAAAGAGGACATCATCCTCATTGTAAAATATCTCATCGGCCTGATCAACTCCAAAGCCGTTGTTGACGATATCGACCACCTTTCCAACAGAAGGGTAAGAACGGTTGGCGAACAGTTGTACTCGCAGTTCGGTGTTGGTCTTGCCCGCATGGCGCGGACCATCAAGGAACGGATGAACGTTCGCGACAATGAGGACTTTAAACCCGTTGACCTGATCAACGCGCGTACATTGTCGTCGGTGATCAACTCGTTCTTCGGAACCAACCAGCTTTCGCAATTTATGGACCAGACCAACCCGCTGGCCGAGATCACCCACAAGCGCCGGATGTCGGCACTCGGCCCAGGTGGACTCTCGCGAGAGCGCGCTGGCTTTGAGGTCCGTGACGTACACTATACGCACTATGGCCGCCTCTGTACGATCGAAACACCGGAAGGTCCCAACATCGGTCTGATCTCCTCATTGTGCGTTCACGCGAAAGTGAACAAGATGGGCTTCATCGAAACGCCCTACCGCAAGGTTGAAAATGGCAAGGTGAAGTCGAAGGATCCTGTGATCTTCCTCACCGCCGAGGAAGAAGACACTAACTACATTGCGCAGGCGAACGCGCCGGTTTCCGCCAGCGGCGAATTTCAGATCGATAAGGTAAAGGCGCGCTATGAGGGCGACTTTCCTGTTGTCGAGCCGAAGGATGTCAAGTACATGGACATCGCGCCGAACCAGATCGTATCCGTGGCGGCATCGCTGATTCCATTCCTGGAACACGACGATGCGAACCGCGCGCTCATGGGTTCGAACATGCAACGCCAGGCCGTGCCGCTCATGCGCCCGGAAGCGCCCATCGTTGGCACCGGCCTGGAAGGCCAGGTCGCGCTCGACTCGCGCGCGCTCATCCTCGCCGAAGGCAACGGGGTGGTGGAATTTGTGGACGCCAAGAAAATCATCATCAAATACGAGGTCACCGACGAACAACGCCTCGTGAATTTTGACGACGAGTTCAGGACCTATAACCTCATCAAATTCAGGAGAACAAACCAGGATACATGCATCAACCTCACGCCGCTGGTGAAGAAGGGTCAGAAAGTGGTGAAGGGACAGCCTGTTTGCGAAGGATACGCGACCGAAGATGGTGAATTGGCCCTGGGCCGGAACCTGCTGGTGGCCTACATGCCCTGGCAAGGTTATAACTTCGAAGATGCGATCGTGATTTCCGAGCGTGTGGTTCGTGATGACATTTACACCTCGATCCACATTGAAGAATTTGAACTCGAAGTTCGCGATACAAAGCGCGGCGAAGAGGAACTGACTTCGGAAATTCCGAACGTGAGCGAAGAGGCTGTGAAACATCTCGATGAGAACGGCATCATTCGCATCGGCGCCGAAGTGAAGGAAGGCGATATCCTCATCGGAAAGATCACTCCGAAAGGGGAGACGGACCCGACGCCGGAGGAGAAACTCCTGCGCGCCATCTTCGGCGACAAAGCCGGCGATGTGAAGGATGCTTCCCTGAAGGCGCCGCCATCACTGAAGGGTGTGGTCATCGATACCAAACTCTTCTCGAGGCCGAAGCGCGACAAGGACGTCAGAAACAAGTCAAAGAAGGAACTCGACGCGCTGAAAAACAAATACAGCAAGCAACTGGGTGAACTTCGTGATGAAATGATCAAGAAGCTGAGCACCCTGCTGAATGGAAAGACCAGCAATGGCGTGAAGCACAAGTTCGGAGACGAACTCATCAGCAAGGGAGTGAAGTTCAGCTCGAAAGTCATTGACAACAACCTTTTCCCCGACAAGAATATATATCGGGACGAGAGCAACTACAATGTGCCGGAAGAGGTGAACCTCATCGCCGACGTGAGCCTGGAAAACTGGACCAACGACGATCACACGAACGACCTCGTTGCCCAGATGGTGAAGCATTACCTGGTCAAGCGCAACTCCTATGCGGGCGAATTCAAGCGCGAACGGTTTACGCTGGAAGTGGGAGACGAACTGCCGACAGGCATCGTCCAGCTTGCGAAAGTTTACGTTGCGAAAAAACGCAAACTCAAGGTCGGAGATAAAATGGCGGGTCGTCACGGAAACAAGGGCGTTGTTGCCAAGATCGTTCAGGAACAGGACATGCCGTTCCTGGAAGATGGAACACCGGTCGACATCTGCCTTAACCCACTCGGGGTGCCTTCGAGGATGAACCTCGGACAGATTTACGAGACGGTGCTGGCGTGGGCCGGACACAAGCTGGGAAGAAAGTACGCTACGCCAATTTTTGACGGCGCAACGCTCGAGGAAGTGCAGGGCGAACTTAACCAGGCTGGCTTGCCCGAGTATGGGCGGACCTACCTGTTCGATGGCTTGACGGGTGAAAAATTCGATCAGCCGGTAACCGTGGGCATCGCTTACATGCTGAAACTCGGGCACCTTGTGGATGACAAAATGCACGCGCGGTCGATCGGACCCTACTCGCTTATTACGCAGCAACCGCTTGGTGGTAAGGCGCAGTTTGGAGGTCAACGCTTTGGAGAAATGGAGGTTTGGGCGATTGAGGCGTTTGGCGCTTCACACATCCTCCAGGAGATCCTGACCGTGAAGTCTGACGACGTGATCGGACGTGCCAAGGCATACGAGGCGATTGTTAAAGGGGAGAACATGCGCAAGCCCAATATCCCCGAGTCGTTCAACGTGCTGGTGCATGAGCTACGGGGTCTTGCCCTGGAGATCACCATGGACTAAACAGTGGATTCCCGCCGCTAAGCGGCCCGCTTGCCCGAAGGCAAGGTTTACGCCGACCTGTTCACAGTCAGCGGAAACTAATAGGAAGTGGACACGACGATAAACTGAAAACTTACAATATGTCTTTCAGAAAGAACAAGAAGATCAACAATGACTTTTCCAGGATCACCATCAGCCTGGCTTCTCCGGAGTCGATCCTTGAGAGTTCGCACGGCGAGGTGACCCAGCCGGAGACCATCAACTACCGGACTTACAAGCCCGAAATGGGCGGGTTGTTCTGTGAGCGAATATTCGGTCCCGTAAAGGATTGGGAGTGTCATTGTGGTAAGTATAAAAGAATACGATACAAGGGCATCATTTGCGACCGGTGCGGGGTTGAAGTAACGGAGAAGAAGGTACGTCGTGAGCGCATGGGCCACATCGAACTGGTGGTCCCCGTAGCGCACATCTGGTACTTCCGTTCGCTGCCCAACAAGATCGGCTATCTGCTGGGACTGCCCACGAAGAAACTCGACCAGATCATTTATTACGAACGTTATGTCGTGATCCAACCCGGGATGAAGGAAGAAGACGGTATCAACAGACTCGATTTCCTTACGGAAGAAGAGTACCTGGATATCGTGGATAAGTTGCCGAGAGAGAACCAGATGCTCGACGACAACGATCCCAAGAAATTCATCGCCAGGATGGGCGCCGAGGCGCTGGAAATGTTGTTGGCGCGTATTGAGCTGGATTCTCTTTCGTATGAACTTCGCCATCAGGCGGCTACCGATACCTCGCAGCAGCGCAAGGCGGAAGCCCTGAAACGCCTGAAAGTGGTTGAAGCTTTCCGCGAAGCGCGCACACGTATCGAGAACAAGCCCGAGTGGATGGTCATCAAGATGGTGCCTGTCATCCCGCCGGAATTGCGCCCCCTCGTGCCATTGGACGGCGGACGCTTCGCAACGTCAGACCTCAACGACCTTTACCGGCGTGTCATCATCAGAAATAACCGCCTGAAGCGGCTCATCGATATCAAAGCGCCGGAGGTGATCCTCCGAAACGAGAAGCGGATGCTGCAGGAAGCCGTCGACTCCCTGTTCGATAACTCCAGGAAAGTGAACGCCGTTCGTTCCGATGGGAACCGCGCGCTGAAATCCCTCAGCGACATGCTCAAAGGCAAGCAGGGACGCTTCCGTCAGAACCTGCTCGGTAAGCGTGTCGACTATTCAGGTCGCTCGGTCATCGTCGTTGGTCCGGAATTGAAATTGCACGAATGCGGCCTTCCCAAAGACATGGCGGCGGAATTGTTCAAGCCGTTCATCATCCGCAAGCTGATCGAAAGGGGCATCGTTAAGACCGTGAAGTCGGCGAAGAAAATCGTCGACCGGAAAGATCCCGTTATTTGGGATATCCTTGAAAATGTATTGAAAGGGCACCCGGTGCTGTTGAACCGCGCGCCAACGCTGCACAGGTTGGGTATCCAGGCATTCCAGCCTAAACTTATCGAGGGAAAGGCCATCCAGCTTCATCCGCTCGTCTGTACGGCGTTTAACGCCGACTTCGACGGTGACCAGATGGCCGTGCACGTGCCGCTGGGCCAGGAGGCGATCCTGGAGGCTTCCCTGTTGATGTTGTCGTCGCACAACATCCTGAACCCTGCCAACGGCGCACCGATTACCGTCCCGTCGCAGGATATGGTGTTGGGGCTCTATTATCTTACCAAAGGGAGGAAGAGTACACCCGAATTCCCCGTGGCGGGCGAGGGCAAGCGTTTCTTCTCCACCGAAGAGGTGACCATTGCCTTCAACGAAGGCAGGCTGTCCAAGCATGCGAATGTGAAAGTTCGTGTAAGCGCGAAAGACAAAAAGACCGGTGAGGTAACAATGAAGATGATCGACACCGTTGTCGGTCGCGTCATCTTCAACCAGTATGTTCCGGAAGAAGTCGGATTTGTGGATGAACTGCTGACGAAGAAGAAACTTCAGACGATTATCGCCGATGTGTTCAAGATCGCCGGGCTTTCGAAGGCTGCCAAGTTCCTCGACGACATCAAAGACCTTGGATTCAAGATGGCCTACAAGGGTGGTCTGTCCATGGGTCTGAATGACGTGAAGGTACCTGCTGAAAAAGAAATACTCGTGGCCAACGCGCAGGAAGAAGTGGACGGCGTCTGGAACAACTACATGATGGGTCTCATTACCGATAACGAACGCTACAACCAGGTGATCGATATCTGGACCCGTACCAATACCTTGCTCACAAATACCCTCATGAGGCAACTTGAGGAAGACGAGCAGGGCTTCAACTCGATCTACATGATGATGCACTCCGGTGCAAGGGGATCCAGAGAACAGATCCGCCAGTTGGGTGGTATGCGCGGCCTGATGGCCAAGCCGCAGAAGAACCTCGCCGGGTCCGTGGGCTCGATCATTGAAAACCCTATCCTTTCCAACTTCAAGGAAGGCCTCGACGTGTTGGAGTACTTTATCTCGACGCACGGTGCGCG
>CAZKBK010000069.1:0-11239 GCA_964551035.1 uncultured Roseivirgaceae bacterium
CGAAAGAATTCCAAAGAAAGAATGTGTACACTTAATTATCAGACGATGCACTAGTTGAGATTCGTCGAACTATTTATCTTAGGTAGTTATGTTTTCAAAGTACAAAGAAATTTCCGTCACAAAATTAGACTCGATACTCGAGGCACTTAGTACCTCTGGCAATCTCGACCTGAAAGACTATGATTTGCTGATTTACGGTGGAGGGGGACAAAGCAAATCGTTTTACAACAATCTGAACAAAGATCCCGAGATCGAAATCTTATGGACTGGATGGTGCGGTCCTAAATGGAGTTCATTTCTATCTTTTATTCCCGGGCAAGCGGGACTTTTGAAAGTATTAAAGCAAGATCGCCTTAAGGCATTATATGTGGGGTTAGCTGCCCATAGTGTTTCAGATCTCTATTATGTGCCAAACGCAGTCACGGAAAAGATTAAGCAGGCGGTCATTAATGCACCCTCATCTCATGATTCGAAAGAGATATTGCAAAATGAAATGAGTTTTGTCTATCTCCAGTGTGAAATGGACGAGACAGCTATTAGTAATGGAGAAGAATGCTATTTTTTCGACTTTGCGATCGGCCCGAATCTGCCAGACGAAGTCAAAGCTCTGTTCTCAAATATTTAATATAATTCCTAAGCAAACCCTTTATTTGCTCTGCTGCCACTGGATTTGCAGAATGAACTTTAAATTCAAGATTCTTTAGGTCAAGACCTGATTCATAGACGAGCCATTTGGCACAAGCATATCCATCTGGAGCGACTTCCTCATTTGCATCAAGACCGAGATCGTTGTCAAAGCTTATAAAGTCAGGAAGTCCATTTGATTTTATATAGGAAACAAAGTCATCATAATTTCTTACGACATCAAAGTTGCTAACTTCAGAAGCCTCATAGACCATTTCAACCGTCCTAATGTCGTCTAGAAATAACTTTTTCATTTCAGTTAGCTGATAACTGGTACGGTCTGTTAAATGCCTCCTGCGAGGTTTTGAAATAGTCAGCGAGGCTTCGGATGATTTCCTTCGAAAGTCCCTTTTTATAATTGAGAATATCTGAAACGAGGCCCTTGCTCACACCAAGAATTTCAACAAGATCCTTAGCTTTGAGACCTCTTTCTTCCATTAACGAATGAAGAAGCGTTACCGGATCGACATCTTCAAAGGAATTGTTTTCCTCATCCCATTTTTCAATAAGGAGTGTGAGTAGCTCGATTTCATCTTTCATTTCTTTACTCTTGAAGTCAGCCATAGCAAGGTCTTCGAGCATTTTAGAATACTCTTTGTATTGGCTTTTTGACTTGATCACTTTGTACTTCAGCGCTACCATACTAGTAATTCGTTATTGTGTATTGTTCGTTCTTGTCACAGAGCTTATCGTATTCAGCGTGGGTGCCAATCCAGCAAATGAATAGATGAACCTGTGTGTCACCGAATGCATATTTGCATATCATCCGGTAGTTATTTCCTCCAATATCAAACAGAACCCGGTTGCTTCCCTTGCCTAATAGGTCGGCAGAGCCAAATGTTTGCTTGATATCGGAAGGTGCATTCCAGTCAGCATATTTCACCGCCGTGAGCCAAATGGCGAACGAACGGTTAATTCGAGCATTGCCAGCAACATAGCTTTCAATCGTCTCCTTCCTGATTAAATGAACCTTCATCCAAATATACGATTTAAATAGAGAAAAGTTCACAAAAGGTGAACTTTTCAAGTCGGGGGAAATATCGCCGCTTATTGCGATTTTTAACTTGATTTCGCTGATTTGGTGTACTTCGAGCGTAGTACTTTCATATCCGTATTGACTTTCATATCCAGAATCCTCGCATAGTGCTGCGTCGTCTTCAGATTCTTGTGCCCCAGCATCCTACCCACCGTTTCAATCGGCACCCCATTCGATAAAGTCACCGTCGTGGCAAACGTGTGCCGCGCCGTATGGAAGGTCATCTTCTTCGTGATCTTACACGCATCAGCGATTTCCTTTAGATACGTATTCATCTTCTGATTGCTTAGTACCGGTAACAACCTCTTTTTAATCAAACATTGCGGATCATCCTTATACCGGTCAAGAATTTCCAACGCTGGAGGAAGTAGCGGAACCCGCGTCGCAGTCTCCGTCTTCTGCCGACTCGTCCAGATCCATTTCTCACCATCTATTCCGGCCGTAATCTCTTCCCTGGTGAGCTTCTCTACATCCACGTACGCAAGGCCGGTGTAACAACAAAAAATGAAGATATCCCGGACCTGGTTCATGTGTGGCATCAGGAATGTCTTTTCAATTATAGGCAGGTTTGATTTCTACTCAGCAGAGAAGACGGGATTACCTGCGGTGATCCCGTTCGGGGGGAGTGTCAAGCAATTTGAAAAGCTTCGCTTCGCTCGTTTTTACTTTTGTGGCTCCCTTCGCTCGAACGAAGCGTTCGGCTCGGCAGCCCAAAAAGCAAAAAGCCTGGCGAAACGCCAGGCCTTTTCAAATTGCAGAGGAGGAGGGATTACTCATACCCGCAAACCATGCGCGCTAGCCCCTCGTGAACCTTCGCTTCGCTACGGTTTCGAACCGCCAGCCCTTCGTTCAAATCCCTCCTTTTCGAAGCCTGATAGATTTTCACAAAAAGAAAAAGCCTGCGTCTTGCAGGCTTTTCTTTTATTGCAGAGGAGGAGGGATTACTCATACCCGCAAACCATGCGCGCTAGCCCCTCGTGAACCTTCGCTTCGCTACGGTTTCGAACCGCCAGCCCTTCGTTCAAATCCCTCCTTTTCGAAGCCTGATAGATTTTCACAAAAAAAGAAAAAACCTGCGTCTTGCAGGCTTTCCTTTATTGCAGAGGAGGAGGGATTCGAACCCCCGGAGCCTTTCAGCTCAACGGTTTTCAAGACCGCCGCATTCGACCGCTCTGCCACTCCTCTGTTTGGGACTGCAAATGTAAAATTTCCCCCGTTTCCGGCAAAAACTTAATGCCGCACGATGGCCTTTTTTGTGAAAAGCGCCGGTACCCGGTCCTAACGCCAACCAACCATTCTTTCCCCGACGTTCGCGCCTGCATTAGCCGCCACACCTCCGGCCAACCGGCACAGATTTTTAAAAAATACCGCGGGCGTGTGGGGATTGTGTTATGCTGTTCAACTCTGGGGTCTTCCTTGTTTTCTTTCTCGTATTCTTCTTCCTCTACTGGTTTGTCACCACCACGCGCAAGTCCCGGAATATCCTGATCCTCCTGGGAAGCTACCTCTTTTACGGCTGGTGGGACTGGCGCTTTGTGTCCCTGCTCCTGCTCTCCACCGTGATCGACTACTGCTTCGGGCTGGCGATCCACCAAAGCCCGCAAAAAAGAAAGAAGTTGTACCTGTGGTTAAGTGTCGTCAACAACCTGGGTATCCTCGCCTTCTTCAAGTACTTCAACTTCTTCTCCGATTCCTTCGCCGGTCTTTTCTCCACGCTGGGGCTGGGAACGTACTCCTACACCCTCGAGATCCTGCTGCCGGTCGGGATCTCGTTCTACACGTTTCACGGCATGTCGTACGTTTTCGACATCTACTACGGGCGCGTTACCCCCACAAGAAGCTTCGTCGACTACGCGGTGTTTGTGTCGTTCTTTCCACTCCTCGTCGCCGGGCCCATTGAACGCGCAAACCACCTGTTGCCGCAGGTGGTCAGGCCGCGCACTTTCAACTTCACCCAGGGTGTCGCGGGCATGCAGATCCTCCTTTGGGGGCTCTTCAAGAAAGTCGTCATCGCCGACGGCGTGGCCCACGCCGTGGACGACATCTTCCGCACGTACGACCAACTCCCGCCGGTCACCCTGGCCATAGGCGTGGTCCTTTTTGCCGTGCAGATCTACTGCGACTTCAGCGGCTATTCCGATATGGCCATCGGCCTCGCCAAGCTGTTGGGGTTCGAGCTGCTGGTGAACTTCCGGTTCCCCTATTTCTCCAGGGACATCGCGGAGTTCTGGCGACGGTGGCACATCTCCCTGTCGTCGTGGTTCAGGGACTACCTCTACATTCCCCTCGGCGGCAGCCGCAGCGGGGTGGCGCAGAGCATACGCAACACGTTCATCATCTTTATGGTCAGTGGCTTCTGGCACGGCGCCAACTGGACGTTCATCGTATGGGGCTTCCTTCATGCCCTGTACTTCCTCCCCCTCATGCTGCTGGGAAAGAACAGGGCCCACCTTGAAGTCGTCGCCGGAGACCGCACGCTTCCGTCACTGAAGGAGATCGTCCAGATGGTCACGACCTTCAGCCTCGTGTGTGTGGCGTGGGTATTCTTTCGCGCGGAGTCACTCGGCCACGCGTTTGGTTACCTCGGGCAGATGCTTCGCCCCGATCTCTCCCCCGGCACCGCACCCCTGCCGTTGTACATGCTCGTGCTCATCATCGCCACCTTCGTCGTGGAGTGGTTCGCCCGCAGGTCGGATATCACCTATGTGTTCAGCCTGCTGGAGTACCGCCCGCTGCGGTATGCCACCTACTACTTCCTGTTGATGGTCCTGATCCTGTACGGCACGTTCTCCCAGACGAAATTCATCTACTTCCAGTTTTGACATGAACGCTTCCCTCCGATATTTCGTGAAACGCATCCTGATCCTTTCGGTGTTCCTCCCCGTCGTCTGGTTCGTGTTCATCTGCGTGTGGGGGACGATACTCGAAACCAGGTATCAAAAGAACCTCATCTACCCCTACGGCGGCCTGGGCTACCTCAACCTGCGCCTTCAGCAAGCGGATACCACGCGCGATCTCGAACTGCTGGTCCTGGGCTCGTCGCACGCATACCGCGGCATTGACCCGCGCATACTGCAACGACACGGCATCGAAGCGTTCAATCTCGGGTCGAGCCTGCAAACGCCGGTGCAAACGGAATACCTCCTGAAAAAATACCTGCATCGGATGAACCCCCGGGTCGTGATCTTTGAAGTAGGCTTCAAAACGTTCTCCTCCGACGGTGTCGAAAGCGCCGTCGACGTGCTCTCCAACGTGGACCGCTTTGACCGTGACCTGCTGGAAATGGTGTTCGCCGTCAACGAGGTGACGGTATACAACTCGTTGGCCTATGCGTTCTTCCGGAAAAAAATACTGGGATTGGAGAACGCCGCTTTCGCCGATGAGGACGAACGCTACATCGCCGGCGGTTTCGTCGAAAACCTCGACAGCGACTATGAGGGGCCGGAACAATTCACCACGAGTCCCCGCCCGATTGAAGACAAACAGAAACGCGCGTTCGAGTCCTGTCTCGCCTACCTGGAGGCCAACAACGTCAAAGTCATTCTCATCCAGGCGCCCATCCTTCATGATTATTATTTGTCCATCGAGAACAAGCAAGAGTACGATGTCTACTTCATGGAAAAAGCCTCCACCTATTTCAACTTCAGCGACAGCGCCTACACCGACAAAACCCTCTTCTACGACCACCACCACCTCAACCACAAAGGCGTCCTCAAGTTCAACGAAGCCCTCATCGAACTCATCCATCCGCACGTTGACAAGCTGACGGTGAAGGATTCGAAGATTAATTGATTCAGGGTTCAGGGATTCAAAGATTGGGCATCAATCCCAACCAAAAAATCACCACTGCTCACCAGCCCCCGCTGCGTTCTCCGCGACCTCTGCGCGAAAACACCCGAGCGTAGCGAGGGCAAACGATTTCAAGATCTCAGATTCAAAGATTGGAGATCAACTCCAACCAAAAAATCATCGCTGCTCTGCAGCCCCCTCTGCGCTCTCCACGACCTCTGCGCGAGAACACCCGAGCGTAGCGAGGGCAAACGATTCAAGATTTCAGATTCAAAAATTGAAGATCAACCCCAACCAAAAAATCATCGCTGCTCGGCAGCCCCCTCTGCGTTCTCCGCGCCTCTGCGCGAAAACACCCGAGCGTCAGCGAGGGCAAACGATTCAAGATTTCAGATTCAAAAATTGAAGATCAACCCCAACCAAAAAATCATCGCTGCTCAACAGCCCCTCTGCGTTCTCCACGACCTCTGCGCGAGAACACCCGAGCGTAGCGAGGGCAAACCCACAACCAACCAGCCGCGCGCAACGACCGTCTGCTATCCCCGCTCAACGACAACGGGAACGCCAACCCACGAAACAGAACCATTTTTGCGCATTCAACTACCTGATCGCGAAAACTGAAGGCTAATGAGAACGTTCTTACTGATCCTGATAACATCCCTGTGGACGCTTGGCTGCATGGAAAGGGAGACCGTCTCCCCGGAAGGTGACCACCACCTCGCCGATACCATCCCGGCAGATACGGTCGACCATGATTCCGTCGCCACCGACGCGCCCGCCGGGGACAGCACACGTCTCACCCTGATCCTGGACACGGACATTGCCGAGGACTGCGACGACGTGGGCGCGATGGCCGTGTTGCACGCCCTCGCCAACCTCGGAGAAGTCGACATCCTCGGCATGATGGTCTCCATGCCCGTGGACTACGGTGCGCCGGCACTGGACGCGATCAACACCTGGTACAAACGTCCCGACATTCCCATCGGCACGCTGAAGAACTCGCGCGACGGTGCCGATCAGGGTGACGACCTGCTCGTCTATAACAAAGCGCTGGCCACCCAATTTCCCAACGACCTCGAACACGCGCGCAACGCACCCAACGCCGTCGACCTCTATCGACAGCTCCTCGCCGGCGAGCCCGACGAAAGTGTCGTCATCCTTACCGTCGGCCCGCTCACCAACCTTTACCACCTCATGAAGTCCGGACCGGACGCGCACAGCACGTTGGACGGGATGGAACTCATCCGCAGGAAGGTGAAACGCTTTGTGATGGCGGGCGGCAACCTCCCGGAAGGAACGAGCTACAACTTCAGGATCAGCCCGGAAAAATCGGAGTACGTCATCAACAACTGGCCCACCGAACACTGGCTGGTACCCAATGCCTTGGGTGGCGACGTGATGACGGGAACAGAACTTTTACAACAAACGGCCTCCGACAATCCCATCCACGTAGCCTATGCGTTGTACCGGAAGGCGCACCCGGGATGGGAGTTCCGGCCCTCGTGGGACCAGATGGGCGTCTACGTCGCCGTCCGGGGTGTCGGCGACCTTTTCAAGACCAACACGACCGGTAGCGTGAAGGCCTACCGGCAAACCATCAAGTGGAGCACCTCGCCGGACACGAACCACGTGTGGTTTCAGAACAACGCGTCCGTCGAAAAACGGAGGCGCACGATCGAAGGACTGATGATGCGCGAGTGAGGACGGAGGGGTTTCCGTCCCCATGCTACAGCGGTAGCCCACGCGCGGAAAATCACCGCATTTTGGAACAGACGCCTACTTATCGCAGCAGGGCGACCCGTCCGACGGCTGTGCGCAGCAGGCGCCACCATTGTCCTCCGGTTTTTCGCTGGGTGTGCAACACACCGACGCATTGTTCTTAGGCGCACAACACGCCGCCGCGGCGGGCTCACTGCGTTCACTCGTGATCTTGCTTTTCTTCAGCACGGGAATTTGTGTTTGTGTTTCCATAGTCTCTAAAGTGATGTTTCATTGTTAAAGACGCCGGAATTGAAATCCGATGCAGGAATAGAAAGAAAAAATTGGGCACGGATGAAATGATCGCTACCCCTCCGCGGTCTACGCCCCTCTGCGCGAAACAACCCCGGGCGCCAGCGAGGGGATCCAACCATCCCGGCCTGCATCAAACGTAACCATTGATTGAAGATTCCTGATCGAAGAACTAAGATTTGGATTGATAACAACCCCACGGAAAATACACAACCCCAACCAACCTCTGCGGTCTCCGCGCCTCTGCGCGAAAAACCCCGAGCGACAGCGAGGGCTACCCGCACCCCTCGCACGCCCCGTCCTTCCCCCGCATCTCCATCACATTCCCCATCCTGTCCGTCTCGATATGGCAGCAATTGTAAAAGATCTGCTTCAACCGCTCCCGTCCCCGCTGCACGCGCGAGCGCATTGACGCGTACGCCATGCCATACCGGGCCGCGAGCTCCTTTTGCCTGATCCCTTTGATCTCCGCGTCGATGAGAATGTCCCGGTACGCCACCGGCAACAACGCGATCATGGTGTGCATGCATTGGTCCAGGCCCTTCGTGGGGTCAATGTCGGCTTCATCAAAAACGTCGTCCGGGATCTCGCCCACGACGGCGACGCGCCCTTTCCTGGCGTTGGCGCGGTAGAAGTCGATGACGGCGTTACGGGTTACGGTATAGATCCAGTTCTTCAACTTTTCCTTTCCGTCGAGCTTGTCGACGTTGGCAGCGATCTTTATAAAGACATTCTGGACAACATCCTCCGCGTCCTCCTTCGAGCGGATCTTGCTGCGTACATAGCCCAGCAGCTCCCGGTGGAACTCATTATATATAGCGCCTACTTCCATAGATCCAAAAGTTTAAGGGCGAGGCGTGCCGTACGCAGGTAGATAAGCAGCAGGAACGCCTGTACGAAGATAGCCAAAAGCAACACACCCTCCAGGTAAGGAGAGGAGATCAGCATCCCACCCAGCAGAGTTCCCGACGCCGCGCCGATATCACGCCACGTCGCGTTGTCCGCCACCGCCACCATCGGCCGGAGGCTGCCCTTCGATGCCGACGCCGGCACTACCGCAACGGTCACGCTGTAGGCCGTGAACACCACCAGCGTGCCCGCGCCGGTCCAACCCGACACGATCGCCAACAGTCCCGCGACCGTGCACACCATAGCTACGTTCAGCACACCCTCGAAACCGAATCGGTCGGCCATCCATCCGCCCACGGGTGACAACACGATCACGGCGATCCGCCGGTAGAACAGGTATGCCGCCGCCATCGCCGTTGCGGTGACCAGGTCGATGTGCGCCTCTCCGTTGAGAAACAAGACGCCCAGCACCACCACGAGAATTCCCTCCACCACCATTGCCGACACCATCGTGATCACATTCAACGCCGAGGGCCACTGAAGAGAAAAACCGCGTGGCGTCGCGACGGGCTTGTCGTCCCGGACAGGAAGGTTCCAGGCAAACCACAGCGCCGGAAGGGAGAGCACGCCCAACACGAGGAACACTGACCGGGCATCAACGTATCGAAGTAGCAGCGGACCGATGAACAACGCCGCCATCGGCCCCGCTTCCTGGACACCGCGGCTGATGCCGATCGCGAAGGCGGGGCGCGCTTCACCCAACGCATACGCCAGCGTCCCAAGCCGCATCGCTGAAAACGACATCCCCCACACGATGCGCAGCACAAGCCACGCGCCTATCCCCACGGCGAGGCCGTAGCCGAAAGTTGACATCACCGCCGCCGCCGCCGACACCACCATCAACCATCGTAACCCATACCGTGCATGCAGGCGCACCATCCACCGGTTCAGACAAATTCTCACAATCCGGTTTGCCGACAACAACACACCCACGCCCGCGAGCGGCACCCCCACCTGCGCCGCGTTCATGGGAAGGAACGGGTAGAGGAAAGCATCGCCCAGGGAAGCGAAAGCCAGGGCCAGAGCGGAAGCGGACTTGGGCGTAATGTTCATTCAAATGACGAAATACGAATTACGAATGACGAATGGGACGAGTCAGGTTGAATTGAAATTTGGTCTTTGTGGATGGTTGTACTCGTACCTCGCAATTCGTACCTCGCAATTCGTACCTCGCAATTCGTACCTCGCAATTCGTACCTCGTACCTCGCAATTCGCACCTCGTACTTCGCACCTCGCAATTCGTACTTCGCAATTCGTACTTCGTAATTCGTACCTCGTAATTCACACCTCGTGCCTCGTACTTCGTACCTCGTACCTCGTAATTCGCACCTCGTACCTCGCAACGTCTATCCACAACACGCGCCTCCTGCACCCACGCCGCAGACGCCAGTCTCGGGAAGTTCAAGTTCCACGCGCATCGCCGCCTCGGCGTCGCCATCCAGCGCAGCAACAACGGAGCGCACCTGCTCATACCCCGTCGCCATCAGGAAGGTTGGCGCACGGCCGTAGCTCTTGGATCCCACGATATAAAATTCCTTGTCCGGGTGACGAAGCTCCATCTCCCCATGGGGGCGCACGGTGCCGCAACTGTGAACGTTCGGGTCGATCAGGTCGGCGATGGCGCCTGCGCTCTCCAACGCGGGGTCTATGCTCATGCGCACCTCGCGGAGAAAGGAAAAGTCGGGGCGTGAGCCGGTATTGCTGATGACCTCATCGATACCCGGGAGCGCAAACTGTTCGTCATGCTGAAAGCCCACCACCGTGAGCGCTCCGTCCGCGCGCATGATCTCCTGGATCCGGAACGGCGCGTACACATTGACCCGGTCGTTGTTTACCAGTTCCTCGATCCTGATGCCGAGGGCGCCGCGCGCTTCGAGGGCGTCGTCTCCCTGCCCGCCGTACACGTCGCGGATATTATTCTTTCGCAGCACCCAGTGGATTTCCGTGTCGGGGTAAATGTCCTTGAGCTTGTCGAGTTCGACGATGGCGTTGATGGCGGAGTGACCCGCGCCGACCACGAGCACACGCTTGTTCCCGTAGCGTGCCGCGTGCGTGCCTGTGATATCGGGGATGCCGTAAAAAATACGGTCGTGGTTTTCTGTTTCGCCCACGGCATACACGCCGCCAGACCCGACGGGGTTGGGCGCGTTCCACGTGCCGCTGGCATCGATCACCGCGCGTACTTCGAAGCGCTTCACTTCACCCGCGTGCAACACCTGCACCAGGTATGGCGCCTTCTCCCTGCCGGAGGTTTTCATCTTGTCGATGTTTCTTCTTCCTATTGATTGCACGGCCGCATTCAGGAATGTGTGCGCCCGTATCGATGGCAGGCGGGACAGTGGCGCCAGGTATCCGTCGAACAACTCGCCGCCGGTCGGCAGCGCCTCTTCATCGGGATGCGTCCACCCGGCTTCCAGGAGCAGTTGCTGTGCCGCCTTGTCTATATTATATCGCCACGGCGAAAACACGCGTATGTGTTTCCAGGAAAGGATGTTCGCCGCCACCGTATCGCCGGCCTCGAACAACAGAAAAGGCATACCCCTCAATTGCAAGTGCGCCGCGGCGGCCAGGCCCACGGGCCCCGCGCCGATAATGGCTATGGGAAGAACGTTCATGATCGTTGTGGTTAAGTTTCGCTGGTAAGACGCGCTGTCCTGGGGAATGATGCAGGGAGAGGGAGGTAAATTCTGTTCCGGGGTAGTCCGGATTCCGGATTCAAAATCATTGCTGTCCGGTAAAAATTGGAATTTACATATAACCTTTGCTCGTAGACCAGAATCGGCGATTTGGGTTGAGTTTGAAAATAGCAC
>CAZKBK010000070.1:0-9175 GCA_964551035.1 uncultured Roseivirgaceae bacterium
TAGAGCAACGGTTTCGTAAACCGTAGGTCGTGGGTTCAAGTCCCATCTTCGGCTCCATGAACTTTCATCACCTCCTGCTGGTCGGCGCGGGCGGTTTTTTCGGCAGCATCGCCCGCTACCTGACCTCGCGCCTCGTCGATGAGCGGTTCAGCGCATCCCTTCCCTACGGCACGTTCGCCGTCAATATCCTCGGATCGTTCGTGCTTGGCGTCATCGTCGGCTGGATAGCCCTCAAGAGCGGCTTTGGCAACGTCCGGCTGCTGCTCGCCACGGGGTTTTGCGGTGGCTTCACCACGTTTTCGGCGTTTGCCTTTGAAAACTACGGGCTGGTGGTCCAAAAAGCCTGGGGAACACTGGTTCTTTATGTGGCGATGAGCCTGGTGTTGTCTGTCGTGGCCGTGGCGGCCGGGGTTTGGGTGGGTAGGAGCCTGGATTAACGGGTATCATCCGCGCCTGCGGACAGGATTCAAGGATCGTCTATCTTACCGGATCATCAAAAGGCTTCACCTGAAAACCGGCGATTTCTCTGGCTTTAAGTGATAAAAAAAGCCGCCCTGGCCGGACAGCTTTCGTACCGAAGGAGGGACCTACCTACGGCAGGCAAGCCTACCTACGACTGAGGCAGGCCTTCGGTAGAGGCAGGCCTACCTATGGTAGGCAAGCCTAGCCTTCGGTAGGCAGGCTCGAACCCTTGCCTTGTGGATAAGATGTCGGGGCATCTGCCGACACCTCAATGCCGAATCCCTGGCAGGGACTTAAGGAATTCCTTTCCAATTCCTGACTTCAGGTACTTTTCCCGGTTACGTGCCTCCTGTCTGGTTGAGTATTGCTCGAGGAGAATTAATTCGAATGGAGCGTATGCCCGTGTGGTGACATTCTGTCCACTGTTGTGTTGGTGAAAGCGCCGTGCATGATTGTCCGTAAGTCCTACATAGACATAATTCCGGCGCAAGCTTCGTAAAGCATACACATAAGACATTATCGAGGGTCAATATCGACGTCTACCATGCCTTTGCAGGATACAAAAACAAAAAAGCCGCCCTGGCCGGACAGCTTTCGTACCGAAGGAGGGACCTACCTACGGCAGGCAAGCCTACCTACGACTGAGGCAGGCCTTCGGTAGAGGCAGGCCTACCTATGGTAGGCAAGCCTAGCCTTCGGTAGGCAGGCTCGAACCCTTGCCTTGTGGATAAGATGTCGGGGCATCTGCCGACACCTCAATGCCGAATCCCTGGCAGGGACTTAAGGAATTCCTTTCCAATTCCTGACTTCAGGTACTTTTCCCGGTTACGTGCCTCCTGTCTGGTTGAGTATTGCTCGAGGAGAATTAATTCGAATGGAGCGTATGCCCGTGTGGTGACATTCTGTCCACTGTTGTGTTGGTGAAAGCGCCGTGCATGATTGTCCGTAAGTCCTACATAGACATAATTCCGGCGCAAGCTTCGTAAGGCATACACATAAGACATAACCGAGGGTCAATATCTACGTCTACCATGTATTTGCAGGAGGCAAAAACAAAAAAGCCGCCCTTACCGGACAGCTTTCGTACCGAAGGAGGGACTCGAACCCTCACGTCTTGCGACACACGCCCCTGAAACGTGCGTGTCTACCAATTCCACCACTTCGGTGAACGTCTGGCCTTTCGGCTCAGTGCCCAGGACTGGATTCGAACCAGCACACCGGTTAAGGCACTACCCCCTCAAAGTAGCGTGTCTACCAATTTCACCACCTGGGCAGGACAATGAAAAACCCCGCTTTCAACGGGGCGACAAATGTAAAAAGGTTTTGGAATTTTAACAACGGATCATTACCCAATTCGGTTCAACCCGCGGAAACACCCTCCCGAATGATTTCCGAGTCGCGGTTTACACTGAAAATCGTGGCCCTTCAATGCTGCTGGCACTCGGCCAGCCGGTTGAATCTCGCAGCATTCCAGAACAAGAGCGTGTAAAACAGGATTAACGTGGCTATTACAAGAATCATGGTGAATGATTTTGATGTACTCAATATCTCTCCTGTCCCTTTCCCGTTCCACCGACAAAGCGGCCCGCCGGCACCGGGGTAAGGTTTTTGTCTCTTTTTGTCGTTTTCAAGGGGGTTGCCACCCATAACATAATCCGGAATAGTTTTCGCTATAACCTATATTGCAAAGAATTTTCAAACCCAATTATGATGAAACGTGTCGTATGGCTTGCTTCAACGGTCCTGACAAGCCTGATCACCCTCTCTGCTTATGCTTTCCAGGAACAGGATGCGCAAGGCCCACCACCGGACTGGTTCCTCAAGGACCCTCAGACCGAACAATACCAGGGCGTAGGTGTTGAAAAAGCTTACGAAACATTACTCAAAGACAAACCCTCCCGCACGGTGGTCGTCGCGGTGGTTGACTCCGGCATCGACATAGAACACGAGGACCTCGAAGAGGTGATCTGGGTCAACGAAGATGAGGTCGCCGGAAACGGAATCGACGACGACAAGAACGGCTACGTCGACGACGTCCACGGCTGGAACTTCATCGGCGGCAAGGATGGCAACGTCGCCGAAGACACCTACGAAGTCACCCGCGAATACGCGCGGCTGAAGCCCAAATACGGGAACGTGAAGGAGGAAGATGTCCCGAAGAAGCAGCGCGACGAGTACGCATACTGGAAAAGTGTTGAGAAAAAATTCAAGAACGATTCCACTTTCAACAAAGGCCAACTCGACCAGTTCTCCGCACAGTACGAACTCTACGCGCAGATCTACGGTACCATCCATTTCTGCGACAGCGTCCTTCAAAAAGCCAGCGGCGCGCCCGTGAACAAGGCGACACTTTCCGAAATCGAAGTCACCAACGACACGATCGCCTTCGCCAAGGAGACGCTGACCAAGATACTCGACAACATTGAAGCGGAAGACCTGCCGGTGGCGGACCTCATCGCCGAACTGGAATTCGCCCTCGGCCAACTGGGCGAAATGGTCAACCATTACGGCACGGCGATCGAGTACGGTTACAACCTCGACTTCAACCCCCGCACCATCGTCGGCGACAATCCCGATGACCTTTATGAAAAGGGATACGGCAACAACGATGTGGAAGGACCTGACGCGCGCCACGGCACCCATGTCGCCGGCATCATCGCCGCCGACCGCGACAACGATCTGGGCGTGAAGGGCATCGCGGACAATGTGAAGATCATGGCGGTGCGCGCCGTACCCAATGGTGACGAACGCGACAAAGATGTCGCCAACGCCATCCTTTACGCCGTCGACAACGGCGCACACATCATCAACATGAGCTTTGGCAAGAAGCATTCACCCCACAAGGAAGCCGTCGACAAAGCAATAAAATACGCCGAGTCCAAGGGCGTGTTGCTCGTACACGGCGCCGGCAACGACGGTGACAACATCGACACGCGCGACAACTTCCCCAGCCCCGAGCTGGACAATGGCAAGGAAGTGAAAAACTGGCTCCAGGTGGGCGCCTCGTCGTGGGGTTCCGACTCCAACTTCGTCGCTTCGTTTTCCAACTACGGAAAGAAAACGGTCGACGTCTTTGCTCCCGGCGTCAGGATTTACTCGACGGTTCCCGACGATGAATATGAAGCGCTCGATGGCACCAGCATGGCCAGCCCGGCAACGGCCGGCATCGCCGCCCTGCTGATGTCGTACTTCCCTCACCTCACGGCCGAGGAAGTCAAGGACATCATCAAGCAGTCCACCCGCAAGTTCGATGGGCTGATGGTGACCAAACCCGGTACGGATGAGCAAGTCGCTTTTGACGAACTCAGCGAAACGGGTGGCCTCGTGAATGCGTATGAGGCGGTTAAGCTCGCGATGGAGCGCAACGAGCCTAAGGGGAAGCGGTAGGGCTCGTGGTTCGCGGTCGCGCAGAGGGCGCGGCGTACGCAGAGAATTTTTGGTTGACAGGGTGCAAACGATACGGCGAGATTTTTTTTACCGCGGAGGAGGTTTTTGACAGGCAGTGCGGAACGGGTAGTGGACGGGAGCATCAGGGCTGCTGGCCGATCTTTTGTTAGGGCGCAGGGGACGCGAAGGCTCGCTTGGCTCGCTTGGGCTTCGATCTAAAAGCGTGCGAAACTCCGAACAGTTGCGAATACGAATGGCTGCAGTGAACGCGGGTGGTGATGAGCCAGGCCTCGACAAGCTCGGCCACCCGAGGGTTGATAATTGTGTCGGCGGCATCCGGGGTGAGAGAGAAAATCTGAATTGGCCATTCCCCTTTTGCAGCGGATACAGACCGTCGCAACGGGGCCCGGATGCCGCCGCACATCCCTCCGCTTAACATTGGGTGGCCGAGCTCGCCGAGGCCCGGAACTCCAATTCCAAACTAAAGTCCCCCAGGATCCCCAAGGCTCAATCCCGCGTGTCCTCCTAAACTCTAAACTCCAAACTCCAAACTCCAAACTTCAAACTAAAGTCCCCAGCACCCCAAAGCCCAATCTCCCGTAACCTCCTCCCCTCCCGCTCCCCCTCAGCGCAGCGACAGGGCCACGATGTTCTCCACGTGGGTCGTATGCGGAAACATGTCCACGGGCTGGACTTCGAGGATGTCGTAGTTTTCTGTAAGGATCTTCAGGTCGCGGGCCTGGGTGGCGGCGTTGCAGCTCACATAGACCACGCGTTGTGGCGCGGCCTTCACGATCATGCGGGTGACGTCTTCGTGCATCCCAGCGCGCGGCGGGTCAGTGATGATCACGTCCGGCTTACCGTGGCGGTCCAGGAAATCTTCCTTCAGCAACTCGCGAATGTCGCCGGCGTAAAATTCCGTGTTGGCGATGTTGTTGATACGCGCGTTGACCTTCGCGTCCTCGATCGCTTCGGCCACATACTCCAGGCCGATCACCTTGCGCGCGTGACCGGCGACAAAGTTGGCGATCGTGCCCGTGCCCGTGTAAAGGTCGTACACCTGCTCATCGCCGCGGAGGGCGGCCATCCGCCAGGCCAGCCGGTACAACGCAAAAGCCTGGTCTGAATTCGTCTGGTAAAAGGACTTTGGCCCGATGCGAAACTCCAGGTCGTCGCCGCCGCCGGGGCGGGGCATCTTCTCCCGTATCCACGGGTTGCCCTTCCAGGTTTGGATGTCGAGGTCGGCGAAGGTGTCGTTGCGCTTGCCGTTGATCACGAACTGGAATGACGTAATCTGGGGGAAGTCGCGCTCCAGCCGTGAAAGGATCTTCTCCGTCCACGCCATCTTGTCGTAGGTGACCTGCAGGATCACCATCACCTCGCCGGTGTTTGCCGTGCGGATGGTGAGCGTGCGCAGGAACCCCACCTGCTTGCGGAGGTCGAAGAACGGGATTTCGTTGCGGAAGGCTTCGTCGCGCGCGGCGAGGCGGATGGCGTTCGACGGGTCCGGCTGCAGGTGGCATTCCTTCACGTCGAACACGCGGTCATATTTTCGGGGGATGTGGTACCCCAACGCGGGCTCCACCACCATCCGGCCGGAGGCAATCTCCTCCTCATATAACCAGCGCTGCGCGGAGAAGGTGTAGTCCAGTTTGTTGCGGTAGAACCGCGTTTTCGCGGAGGGAACGATCGCGTTGACGGCCGGAAGTTTCAGTCCCCCGAGGCGTTCGAGGTGATCGACCACCTGTTGCTGTTTATATTTTAACTGCGTTGGATATTCGATGTGCTGCCAGGAGCACCCGCCACAAAGACCGAAATGGATGCAGAAAGGACTCGTGCGCGAGGGTGAAAGCGACCGCACCTGCGTCACCTTTCCCTCCAGGAACGCCGCCTTGATCTTTGTCAGCTGCGCGTCGACCACGTCGCCGGGGGCGCCGCCCTGCAGGAAGATAACCCTGCCATCCACGCGGCCAACGCACTTGCCCTCCGCTGCCATCGTATCCACCCGGATATTCTCGATTATATCGCCTTTTCGCATGTTACTTTACAACCAAAACCCGTAATAAAAGGGTCAAAGCTACGGAATAAAGCTATTTTCGGGCCTTGTTCGCTTTCCGTATATTGACGTCAGCCCCGGGAGCCTATGAAAAGATTTGTACTGCTCGCATTCTGTCTCGTCGCCTTTCCCACCATGGCCTCTCACATCGTGGGAGGGGAATTTGAAATCATTCATATCGCCGGCAACCGGTACCGCATCAACCTCATCTACTATTTCGACGTCCTCAACAACGGTTTCGGCGGCGTGCCCCCCGAATTGAGTGAACCCACCATCAACACGGCGATCTTTCAGAAGTCCAACGACATGCTGATGGACTATGTGGTGCTCACGTTCGTCTCGCGGACGCCGGTAAACTACACGCAGCCCGAGTGTACGGCGGATTTTATCGTCACGGAAAGGGTATTGTACTCCGCTGAGTACATCTTTTCCCCGGTGTCTTTCAACCACCCCGAAGGATACTACATCGCCTGGGAGCGCTGTTGCCGCAACTACACCATCACCAACATCGTGAGCAAAGAACCTCCAGAGAACACCCCTAATTTCCCCGACGCCGCGGGCCAGACGTTCTACCTCGAGTTCCCTCCCGTGGTGAAAGACGGCGAGCCGTTTATCAATTCCACACCGCGCCTCTTCCCTCCCCTCAATGATTTCGGCTGCCCCTACCGGCCCTATTTTGCCGACTTTGCCGGCGTCGACGATGACGGCGACTCGCTGGCTTATTCCCTGGTGGTGCCGTTGAGTACCCACCTCGCCGAGGCTGCCCCCCCCACGCGGCCGGGACCTTATCCGCAGGTAAAATGGGAAACGGGCTACAGTCTCGACAACATCATGAACGGCGACCCCGACCTTACCATCTCGCAACAAGGACTCCTTCGCGTGGTGCCCACGCAGCAGGGGCTGTATGTGTTTGCCGTGAAGTGCGAAGAGTTCCGCGATGGCGTGAAGATCGGCGAAGTGCGGCGCGACTTTCAGATGCTTGTCGTCGATGGTTGTCAGCCCGCGGACCCGCCGCAGATCCTCGGCAAGGCCCTCGACGAGAGCGACTACGCCCACGATGAACAGATGACCGTGACCTTCGACAACACGGTTACCGACGAAGACCGCTGCGTCAACGTACAGATCTCGGACCCCGATGCCGGGAACCCGGCGCACAATTTCTCCGAAAAAATAAAGATCAAAGCCGTGGCGCTGAACTTCAAGGGCGACATGTCGGGTGTCCTGCCCGATGTCATCAGCGGCACGTTAAACAACGGGAGTACCGTGTCATTCGATATCTGCTTTGAGAAATGTCCGCCCATAGACGGGCCGTTCGAGGTGGGCATCATCGCCATGGACGATGAATGCAGCCTTCCCCTCATGGACACCCTCAAGATCACCGTAAACATCGACAAGCCCGCCAACGCCCCGCCGTCGTTTCTGACCGCGGACATCGCGGAGGAGATCAACGAAGGCGAGGTGCGCTCGTGGCCGATTGAAGGCGTCGACCCCGACGGCGACTCCCTCACGGTGGGCATCGTGACGAATGGGTTCACGCTCGAAAGCATCGGCATGTCCGTAAATCACTTCCTCAACGACAACGGCACCTACGAGGGTGAGCTGGTGTGGGACCCGAAGTGCAATGTCTACGACTTCAGCCAGTTCACACAGTTCTCCGTGACCATCCTGCTGGAGGACGACGACTATTGCACGTCCACCGACGCCGACATCCTGACTGTCGACCTGGGCGTGATCCTTCCCGACAATTCCGTTCCGGAGATCTCGACAGACCTCACGCCCGAAGAGCTTGCCAACGGTGTCGTGCGGCAAGTGTACGACCCGCTCACCTTCAACGTCAACGGCACCGACGACGATGACGACCAACTCGTGCTCGTGGCCCTCGGACAGGATTTCAACCTCGCCGACTACGGCATGTCATTCCCGAAGGACGTCGGCAACGGCGCGGTGTCTTCGGTGTTCTCCTGGGATGTGCCGTGCCCGGCGGGAGAACTTCGCGAAGATTACCAGCTTCACTTCGTGGTGGTCGACAGCGCCAACTACTGCAACCTTTTCCTGTCGGATGTGCTGACCGTGAACGTCCACGTCGAACCTCCCGACAACATCACCCCGGACCTGAACGTGGTCAACACGAACCCCGAGCTGGTGTTCGACAACCACGAACAGTCGCTGCGCATAGGCCAACAGATATCCCTCGGCCTGCACGCCACCGACGTCAACAACGATAACATCACCATCGACCTGTTCGAAGCTACCGGCAACGTGGCGCCTGTGGGCTATGTGTTCGCTCCCGTCACAGGCGTGGGCAGCGCGCAGACCACCTTCGCCTGGAATCCCGACTGCGCCATCTTCCAGGACAATGTCTTCGCGAACGCGTATACCTTCCGCTTCATCGCCCGCGACGACCGCTGCCACAACCTCAAGGCCGATACCGTCGACGTCAAATTCCACATCAGCGATATTCCCAGCGCCTTCACCGAATTCCTTCCCCCCAACCGGCTCACACCCAACAACGACACCTACAACGAGTTCTTTGCGATGATGAAGGAAGTGGACGCGGAACTGGTGTCCATCCTTCCCCCCGACAACTGCCAGGGACAGTTCATCGGCATCTCGGTATACAACCGTTGGGGCCGCGAGGTGTTCACCAGCAACGACCGGAATTTCCGCTGGTATCCCGACGACGACGCCACGGGCGTGTACTACTATACGTTGCGCTTCTCAAACAGAGAGTACAAGGGTAGCGTTGCGCTGAGGAGCAACCATTGATCGGAGGTTACGGGGGATTGGGCTTTGGGGGTGCTGAGAAACGGGGTTTCGGTAGCCGGCTAGCCGGTTGCCGGGTAGCCGGGTCCTGTGAGACTGCTTTAAAGATTGGGCGTTGGGGATGCTGGGGACTTAGTTTGGAGTTTGAAGTTTGGAGTTTAGAGTTTAGAGTTTCGGGCCCCGGCGAGTTGCAACCTGTCAACAAAAATTCTCTGCGTACTCAGCGCCCTCCGCGCGAACCACGAGCGCCAGCGAGCCTCGCGGCCTCTGCGCCCCAGCAATACGTCAAGCAGATCTGATGCTCCCGTCCACCACCCCTTTCCGCACTGCCTGTCAAAAACCTCCTCCGCGGTAAGAAAAATCTCGTCCCTTAAATCTACCTCACAGAACCCACGAGACGTGAGTTTTTAGTTTGGAGTTTGAAGTTCGGAGTTCCGCACGCTTTTAGATCGAAGCCCAAGCGAGCCATGCGAGCCTCCGCGGCCTCTGCGCTCCTGCAATACATCC
>CAZKBK010000071.1:0-9042 GCA_964551035.1 uncultured Roseivirgaceae bacterium
GATTATGACTGGAATTCTATAGTTTTGAATGCTACTAACTAAGGGAAGCTTTCAAACGTTCTAATCTCCAAAGGAAAATCGAAAAAGTGAGAAAGCTGTAACTGTTATACTCCTCCCGAAAGCCGACGCCGTATAGGTCGTTTGGCCATCATTATGATTCCTAGAATAATAAAACGACTCCAAGCAACAGGATCGGAAATAGCCTGTGTTTTCTTTCATTCTTACAACGATTTAGTTCCTGCGACCGTACAGCTCCGGAAATTCAGGCATCTCATCCCACGTGCGGCCTTCGAGTATCCGGCCTGTCTTCTTCTTATTAGTTCCGCCCCACTGCTTAAAAAAAAATGCCACGTCGGCTTTTTCGCACTGTTCCTGTATGTCAAGAACCCAATCCGCATTCATGGGCCTCGGTTTCCTTCCGCTTTCGCCACCGACAATGACCCAATCCATTTTCTTTAAGTTAAGCTTTGGAAGGGGTCCTATTAATGGCTCAAGGGACAAGAATCTGACCTTGGCTTTGGTCTTGCGAAGAAACTGGATCCTATCGACCACCCGGCTATCTTCTACACTCACGCCCATCCAAATGTTATGGGTCCATTTCAATAAACCCGCCTTATCATATTGAAAAAGTAAATCAGCTCTTTTAGTCAAGACCTGAAAAACATGTTGGGGATTTTCATTCATCACTTTGAAAACCTTCTGAATGAATTCAACGGGGACTTTTTTATGAAAGAGGTCGCTCATTGAATTAACAAAGACAACCTTTGAATTTTTCCAGGCATAAGGGGTTCCTAGTTCGTCTTCGTGGGCTGTGATCCTGAAATTATTCCGATATTTTTCAACCCCCATGGCCTTGAGCCTACGCGACATTACTTCGGCATAGCAAAACTTGCAACCAGCAGAAATTTTATCGCACCCCGTGGTGGGATTCCAAGTCATTTCAGTCCATTCTATCCTTGATTGAGCCATAATAAGTTAATTAAGCTTAAATTGTACAATATTGTTTTTCCGGAAGACATTTTCATAATTTAACGCCGGAGTCTTGCCAACGTATGTCAATTTTCCATCCAATTTTAGTTTCCTTATCACAGGCCCAGCATGGGAGTGGATGTGCCCGCAGGAGTAAGTGTAAAGTAAGGCATCACGGTTATTCGAAAGTTCACCCTTCAGAACCTTCTCTTCTAAGTCACCTTGGAATTTTTCAATTTTCGTCATCTTCTTTCCCGAAAACATGTCGATCTGGCCTTTTGATCGGTCTTCATCAATATCGAAATCGGCCTCTCCATTCATAGCGTTTCGATCCCATGCGATTTTTAAGAACTTATCAACCGCTGCGTAGCTCTTAGCTCCAAAGATGATTCCGTAGATATTTGCCGATTTCTTTATTGAGAAGGGAAAGAGCTTTAACCTAGAATGCGGCGAAATTTTTGCTCTTAATTTATTCAGTACCAATCGATGGATATTTCGATATTCTTGTGTCTCCAATTCATTTTTATCGAATTCAAGAACCCTCTTAAATTCCTTGGTATTTCCCAGTCGTTTAAAGTACGATGAAGAAACGAAATACAGAAAATCAGTGGTCTTAGTTTTCTCAAGCGCCTGTACATATTCGTCAGAGATGAACTTGACGCCGTTCTGATCCAAGTAGACAAGAGAGGGAAATGTTTGAATCAGCGGAAGAAGCTTGAAGAATAGGTCTTCTGCATTTTCATTATAATAATTGATTGTTAAAAAGTACTTGAATTTGGGGTTTTCACCAAGAAACCGATTGCAATTTTTTTGTAGGGCTTCATACTTTTCTTGTTCTTTTTTGTTTGGCTCAAATTCATTGAAATGCAGAACCACTTTAGTCTGTTGTTGCAAGATGTTGCCCAATTGTTCGGCAATCTTCTGCAATATTCTAATTGGGCTTCCGGGCACTTGATTTGAATCGAATCCTGGGCCTGAGAAAAAATCAAAGATGTGGATCTCTCGAGAGCGAAGCATGACAAAGGTTGGTATCCAGGCTTGTGCATAGTCCTCAAATATTTCCAATTTGACGATTGTTCCTTTATCAAATGGCTTGTCATGTAAATCCTTATATCCCATAAGTAGCATATGAAGAAAGCCCACCTGTATCACATGTTTCGTGCTACGATGGGCTCCGACCCAATATAACTAAAATTCTTTAAGCGACAATACTTGGATAATTCTCCTTCAACGCCTTCATATACTCACTCACCTTCTTATCCACAATCTTCGCATAATGCTGAGTCGTCTTCAGGCTCTTATGACCTAACATCTTGCTTACCGTTTCAAATTGGTACGGACGCAAGGAATCTGTGAAAGTGTGTTGGTCTTAGCGGTTAGTGAAGATCCCTTTGTCGATCAACACCGATGCGTTTGACAGGTAATTGACGGATTTTTATGAAAGTTTGGGTAGGCGCTAAAAACAAAAAACCGCCATCCATACGAATTAAGCGGTTTTGAATTCTTTTGATTGTCCTGTTTGGCCCGACTTCGCTAAAGCTATGTCGGGCGAAGTAGCCCCGGCAGGAATCGAACCTGCATCTTCAGAATCGGAATCTGAAATTCTATCCATTGAAATACGGAGCCAGGCTGTGCCGCGCCCTGCCGGCCGGCCAGAAATTAATGCTGCAAATTAACGGAAAGTTCACGTTCTCAAAAATATGGCCGCACAACGCTATGGAAAAAACGCTTTTCCCAAGCCTTCCCTCATGGGGTCCCCGCAAGCCCCCCATAAGTCCTCAGAGGGACCGTATCCGCACCTGGAACACCTTTTTTTGCCCCTCCCCCGTTTATGAGTAAACGTTTGCTGGTCACACCCGCCTCCCTGGTGCGGTTCCTTTCCATGATCGTCGCCGTGCTCCTGCTCGCCGATCTGGCCAGTATTTATTGCCGCACGTTCCTGGGCTATGATTTTCAATTCATCCACACGTTCGACTTTAACCGGGAGTACAACATCCCCTCCCTTTACGCCACACTCACCCTGCTTCTTTGCGGACTGCTGATGTTGCGCATTGGGGGTCTCCCATCCGAGTACCTGAAACGCTGGTATTGGAAGATCCTCGGGGTGTTATTTATCTTTCTTTCCGTGGACGAAATGATCGGCATTCACGAAAACACCAGCAACGAGTCCGAGACCCTCCTCCATGGCTTTAACGCCGGTGGGTATTTCCATTTTGCCTGGGTGGTGCCCTATGCGATCCTTATTGTTGTGATGGGATTGTTCTTTTTGAAGTTCATCGTCCTTTTGCCCACCCAGACGAAGGTTCAGGTGATGCTGGCAGCCATCTTGTTTGTCGCCGGAGCCCTGGGCATGGAGATGGTCTCCGGACGCCTGGTCTTTCTTTACGGAGACACCTTTAGGGAAACCTTCTCATACGGAATCCTCTACACCATAGAAGAGATCCTGGAAATGAGCGGAACGCTTCTGCTTATTCATGCCCTTGGTCAATATTATATTCTTCGCTCGGAGGGGCAGCGCTTGCACTACGACGTGCTGATCAAGCCGAACGCCTGAAACGACTTTTGTCTGCTCTATTTATAAGGCGTGTGCTGGTCAAGAAATCGTTTCCGGACTGTTTCCCAGCCCGCCATGGTCTTGCTTCGCGCATCGAACAGCGCTTCCGAGTTCTTGTTGTATTCGGGAATACGCCGGTTGAAATCATTCACGGCGTTGTTGTAATGGTCAACATCCTTTTGCGTGCGCTTGCTGGCGGGTATGGCCTCGAAAGCCTCCTTGATCTTCTGAAACTCTCCTGCCTTGATGTGAAAGTCCATCAACGGCGGTATCCTGGCCTCCGCCTCCTCACGCTGAAACTCCAGCACTTTCCTGCAGGTGCTGATGAGCGAGCCATCACCCTTGTACGTCCTGACCGTATCCAGCCGCGACAAACCTTCGTTGCTGAATTGCAACACGGCCGATCTCAATTGTTCGACGCTGCCGAGATCGCCTTTGTTTAAGGCCTCCACCAGCTTAGTTTCCTGTACCGTGCTTTTGAAATAGATCAGGAAGAGCTGGTTGACGTAGTGGTTGACTTCTCCCGCCGCTTTGAGTTTCAAGTCCAGTTTCGATGCACTCCCGGCGACGAGCCGGACGTTGTGGGTCGCCGCGAAAAGGCGATAGGTGTCTCCAACAACGTCGTAGGACGCGCTCAGTTTTTCGTCGATCTTTTCCTGCAACAGCAAATAAGCTTCCATCTCGTCATACGACCGTTCAATCACCTCTTCCATGTCCACGATCTTCTGATAATCTTCTTTGAACACGTGAAGCAAGACGTTCCAGTATTCCAGATACGCATTCCTCAGGCTGACGTCTCCCTTATAAGGCCGTAGCCGCCCCCCATCCCTAAGGTTCGCCTGTATCTCTTTGATGACCTCGGCGCGGCGCCTTTCCATCTTCCGGGCGCTGCGGCCATGGGCAACGGTGCTGATATAACTCAGGTATTTTTTTCGCAACGCGTCTTCTCGGTCACTGAGCGCGGTCATGTGGTCTACCGGGCTTTCAGCGGCCTGCGAACGGGCGGTGTCGGGCAATAGCGCCGAAAGGAGTACGAGGAGGATGAGTCTTTTTGTCATTACTCAGTCGCGGTTCTTTTGAAGTTCAATATAATCATTTGCGATTCTAAACGCTTCGCCGAGTTGCATATCCCCAACGAGTCTTTCCCGCCACGCTGCATTCGCGCGCTGCAGGTAGTCGTCGATCTCCATGCGCTGTGCATCGAAAGGGTGGTGGGTGACGGTGAACTGCGAGTCGCCGGCTGAATCCAACGCCTGTAGCAGTTGGTAGACGGGCGCGGCGTTTTGGAAGTGTTCCCGTGCATCAAGCGAAATGCGGTCATCGTCACCCGATGAAGCGATAAGCCCGGCCAGTTTCCGGACCGAATCAAAGCGCTTGTCCCCCGCGACACGGGCTTCGCTGAGGTGCCTGAGGGTATCGACGGGCAAAGGGGAAAGCGGCCGAAACCATGTTTTCTTCGTGGTCGAATCCATTGGCAACGACCGGGAAAGGACGGCTTCACGGTACGGAATTGAGTCGTACACGTCCGGGATTGCGATGTCCGGGGTCACCCCCGCCTGCTGTACGGTCTTGCCGGTAACCCTGTAGATCTTCTGGACCGTCACCTTGGCGTACGACAATCCCGCCTTCGCCACACCACCTTGCGTCGCGTCCTGCTCCAGGGGCAACAACGCCTGACCCGTGGACTTTCCAAAAGTCCGGCTTCCCACAATGATTGCGCGGTTATGATCCTGAAGGGCAGCGGCCACAAATTCCGACGCGGAAGCGCTGCGTCCATTGACCATGACGATCAGGGGACCGCCGAATACCATCCCGCGATTGATATCCTTAAGGAGGGTTTCGCCTCTGCGCTCGCGGGTCACAGATACGGGACCCGCATCAACAAAGATCCCTACCATGGCAACGGCTTCGAGCAACGATCCGCCGCCGTTGTTCCGGAGGTCCAGGATCAGCGCTGTGACATCCTCCTTTTTCAACTTCAGGATCTCCCTGGCGACGTCGTTTGCACACCGCGCACCATCTTCGTCACCCCAATCCGTGTAAAAGCCCGGAAGGGAAATATAGCCCACCTTCGTGGCGGCCTCGAGGATCACACTCTTGACGATGTTCTCCTCATTCTTCATCCGCTCCTTCCGCAGGGCCACGCGCTCCGTGGCGCCGCTGACTTTTGCAACCTCGAGGAGAAGTTCGGCATGGTTGTCTTCATTGAGGATTTCGTCCACTTCGTCCAGGGTTGCTCCCCGTACATCCACGCGTTCACGTCCAGCCCATTGCAGGCCGATGATGACGTCGCCGGTGTTCAACAACCCCGACCGCCACGCCGATCCACCGGGGATCAGGTGTTCAATGACAATTTCACCCCGCTCATTTTCTCCAAGGGAAAATCCAAAAAAATACCCCTCGTTGCTCAACGAACTCACAAAGTCTTCAATGTCGGTCGCCGACAGGTAGGCCGAATGCGGGTCAAACGCCCGCGCGATGGTCCCGAGGTAGCGTTCGCTGAGATTGCGCTCCATGTCCGCAGGCGCGACGAGGGCCCGGCGCAGGTTTCGCAGGACAAATGCCTTCGCCGCCGTAAGCGCGGAGGCTGACTTCGTCTCAATAAATTCCGATTCACCAGCATCCGGTGATCCCCGGCGCATGAACGCAAGCCTTTCCACCACCTCCGCCTTTAGTCGCGCCCTGATGCGCCCCTTCAATTCCTCAGCCGTGTCAGCCCAGGTAGAATCATGGGTGAGATAGCCCGAGGTCGCCAACACCTTGTGGGCTGTGAGGCCGTCGACCACGGAGATCGTCCGGCCCAGCGCATTGCGGTAGATCGGCTGAAGCGCCGGAATGAACGACCATCCTTGTCCCTGGAACTCGCTGTCTACGGTAAGCCGGTATTGCGCGAGGGCCTCCACCTCGCCCTTCAGGAATATCAAATGCTCCGGGTCGAGTTCGTCGAGAAACCGGTCAAAGACCCAGGACGAAAAAGCATCGTCGACAACCGGGGGACTCACATGATTGGCCATGAAGACCTCGTGCATCGTGCGGGCATCCCGTTGCCAGGATGTTTGAGGACGGGCCTCAACGGATAAGAGGAGAAGGACAATCCCGGGAAAAATCAGCCGCCGCATAATTGAAATATCCCCGAAGATAAAGATATTCACCCGGATGAAAAACCGCCACCACCAGGATCTCCTCGCGGTGATCCGAGATGAATTTGGTGCACCGAAGACCGATCCTTTCCTTAACCACTATCTCGGGACCACCCATCCCCTGTACGATCTGCGTGTACCCGCCTTGCGCGAGATTGCCAAAACATGGACCCGCATGCATAAGGACATGCACGTACGGGAGTTTCAGTCACTGCTGACGAGCCTGGTGGAAGGAAAATCCGCCACCGAGAAAATGCTCGCGGGCATGCTGCTGGACTATGCCGGGAATGCGCAACGCGCGATCGACCCCAGGTGTTTTGATCGATGGCTCGAACATCTGGAAGGGTGGGCGGAAGTCGACATGCTCTGCACGAACAAATACACAGTAAAGCAGCTTCCGCTCGATTGGAAGAAATGGGTGCCGCTGTTAGAAAAATTCTCCAGGTCGCGGAATATCCACAAACGACGGGCTTCCCTGGTCTTTTTGTGCGCCCCGATTCGAAAAATCGACGACGAAAGCATACTCAACGTCGCGCTGGAAAACGTCGAAAGACTCAAGCATGAAAAGCATGTGCTGATCACCAAAGCGGTTTCCTGGATTCTTCGGAGTGCGGTAAAGCTCCACAAGAAAAAAATCAAGGCTTACGTGGAATCGAACCGGGACACATTACCGGCCATCGCTGTCAGGGAAACGCTGAAGGTGATCGAAACCGGCCGAAAGACGACCTTGCGTTGAGGCCACACCCCACCGGATCGATCCCGGCGATCGGCTCGGCCCCCACGCATCCCCATTGTTGTGTCAATGTCGTTTAAAACCGGGGTCAAACCGGCTTTTCGTTTTTTAGGGTATGCGATTATTACGATCCCTGTCCAACACGACCATGAAAATACTCACCTCCTTCGTGATTGCGCTGTTGGGCGGCATCATTGCCATCACGCTGTATAAGGCCTTCGAAGAAAGGCCCGCGTCACCACGCGACTATCCCCGCACCGACGGGATGGGACGGCCCATTTCCTACACGGCTGCGGTGGACTCCATCAACAACGTGTTTAACGTCGGCTTTGGGGAAGCCGCGGAGCGTTCGCTCGCCCAGGTGGTACACATCCGTTCGCGTATTGTGACACAAATGCCACAGGATCCGTTCTTCGAATACTTCGGCGAAGGCTTCTGGGGACAAGAATACAAGAACCGGCAATATCAACGGCGACAACTTCAGGAAGCGTCGGGGTCGGGTGTCATTGTGCAAAAAGACGGGTTCATCGTCACCAACAACCACGTTATCGCCAATGCGGAGGAGATCATTGTCTCCCTTAACGACGGCCGTGACTACAAGGCAGAAGTGATCGGCGCGGATCCGGCGACCGATCTCGCCGTGATCAAGATCGAACAAGACGGCCTCTCGCCGGCGGTGCTGGCAAACTCCGACAATGTGCGCGTGGGTGACTGGGTACTGGCGGTGGGCAATCCGTTCAACCTCGCTTCCACGGTAACGGCGGGAATTGTCAGCGCCAAGGCCAGGAACATCCACATCCTCAGCGACAACCTGGCCATTGAGTCCTTCATTCAAACCGACGCGGCCGTAAACCCGGGCAACAGCGGCGGCGCGTTGGTCAATATCGCGGGCGAACTCATCGGGATCAACACCGCCATCGCCACCCCTACCGGTACCTTCGCGGGATATGCCTTTGCCGTGCCGAGCAACATCGTAGGTAAAGTGATGAATGACCTGATCCAGTATGGGGAAGTGCATCGCGGCTACATGGGTGTCGTCATTCAGGACCTCGAGTGGCAGCTGGCGCAGGACATGGGCCTGGACCAGACGCAGGGCGTCGTCGTGGTAAACCTTGCGCGCAACGGGGCCGCTGACGAAGCGGGCATGGAAGTCAGGGATGTCATCCTTGAAATCGAAGGGACGCCCATTGAAGGGACGCCCCGACTACAGGAAATCGTGGCCAGCCACGCCCCCGGCGATGTGCTGGACGTGGTGGTGCTTCGCGACGGAAAGAAGCGCGAGCTGGAAATAAAGCTTCAGGACCTTGAAGAGTTGCAGGAAGCGAGAAGGTAGTGGTTATGTGCCAGGACCAGCGCGCTGGCGTTGGCTTTGATCGCCGCCACAAAGACGGATTTCGGGTCGACAACGGTGCCATTGCTTATACCGGACGAAGCTTGTAGATAACCATTTAAAGATTACTACGAACGGGCAAAGGCCAGCAGCAAACTGTAGTCGCCCTGGTCGGCTGCTTTTACGACGTTGAGGTAGGCGGCACGGACATCGCCTTCGCTGGAAAGGTTGGCGCCACCCCAGGTGAATACAGGTTGTTCATAGATTTTCTCAATGATGATGTCGGCCATCAGGCGACTATGCCTACCGTTGCCGT
>CAZKBK010000072.1:0-8996 GCA_964551035.1 uncultured Roseivirgaceae bacterium
TCATAAGACAACAGATTTACAGTCTGTCCCAGTTGGCCGCTTTGGTATTCCCCCTCAAATTGGTTGGTCACTAAATCAAAAGAACGCACGCCTGTTTCTGCCTGGCCGGAAAAAACAGGAGTGCAAAATTATACGGTTTTCCACTTTTTCAAAACTAATCGGGCAAATTCATGGCGGCATGGGGTAAACACGCATGTTTTCCTTACCCGGGGAAATCCGGTGAGCGCCTCGACAGCTTAAACAGCCGGTCAACCACAAAACGCGGCCTGGGCGTTTTGGATTTCCCGTCCATCACATTACAACAATGTCGGTAATGATTCCCGCACCAAATTCGGCTTTGAGGAGGTCGAGAACGCGAGATTTATGCAGTGTAAAGTCCTGTCGCATGGCCGGAGAATCGAGTTCAACAAAAAGGACCCTATCACGAATATAGAGTTTCCTGGTCCTGCGGGCGATGGGTTTTCCCGCCATTCGCTCCCATGAATTGATCAGTTGCGTCTCATCAAACTTCGTGGACAGGCGGTATGAACTCAGCAATTCGCGAATTGCTTCACCCAATGACTGCGCCTTATCATGACCGCCCGTTTTTCTCATTGCAACGCCCCGCCCTTTAGCCCAACAGGGACACAATGTTAATAAGATAAATCGACTGATTGCTCCACGACACCCGATTCTATGTTGAAAATCCGCGGGGAAGCATGTATTGAGCGCAGCAGCGTTGCCGTGCGGTCGGGTCTGGCATCGGTGATAAAAAGCTGGCCGACCGATTCATTTTGGATCAATTCCAAAAGCTTTTGGATGCGGAAGTCATCCAATTTATCGAAAATGTCGTCAAGCAGGAGTATGGGTTTAAATCCAAAATGCCGCGTCACAATTTCGAATTGGGCGAACTTGAGGGCGATGACAAACGACTTTTGTTGCCCCTGCGACCCAAGGCGCTTAAGGTCACCCCTGCCCAGTGTAAAATAGAAGTCATCGCGGTGAACGCCGAAGGTCGTCCGTTGCAGGAGCATGTCGCGATTGCGGGCCGCAAGCAGTCCATCGGCAAACGAGGTCCCGGACAGGCCCGAGCGGTACTCCAATCCGGCGGTTTCGGCTTCAACAATGAATCCATAGTACTTCTGAAACACGGGGAGGAATTCGGCAGCAAGGGCACGCCGTTTTTCGAACAGGCGATCGCCCTTTTCAATGAGCAACCGGTCATAGCTGTCGAGCGCAACATGGTCGACACTGGTTCCGGAAGCAAACATTTTCAGGAGGCCATTCCGTTGGCGCAGGGCGTGATTATAGTGGATCAGGTCATCCAGGTAGCGGGGGTCCAACTGCGAAAGCATGCCGTCGAAAAAACGGCGCCTGTTTTCGCCACCTTCCCTTACCAGGTCGGTATCATCGGGAACGATCATAACCACCGGGTATCTGCCGATGTGGTCGCTGAGTTTTTGATAGTCTTTGTCTTCTTCCCTGAAGGTCTTTTTTCCTCCCTGCACCGAACAAAAGACATCGGCCTCCCGCTCGTTTTTCACGAACGTTCCTTTGATGGAAAAGAACGACTCACCATGGCGAACCGAAAACTGATCGGAATAAAAAGCGCTCTTGGTAAACGACAGGTAGTAGATGGCGTCGAGCAGATTAGTTTTGCCGCTTCCATTGCGGCCCACGAGCACATTCACGGCGGCCGAAAAAGTCAGGTCGGCCCGTTCGTAGTTTTTGAAATTGATGAGCCTCAGCTTGTGAAGGTGCATGTAGTATTTTACAACGAAAGTTTGGCGAATGTTCGTTGGGGGCTTATTTTCGCAGTTCAGTTCAAAATTAGGAATATGCCTACGAAGACCAAATCGAAGAGTGAGCCGACCGAAAAGGGAAGTAAGGGCGGATTTTCAAAGGAGACCTACCTTTTCTGGTATGAGCGCATGCAGTTGATGCGCAAGTTCGAGGAGAAGGCGGGACAGTTATATGGCATGCAGAAGATCAAGGGTTTTTGCCACTTGTATATTGGTCAGGAGGCATGTGCGGCCGGCGCGGTTTCGGCATTGACACCGGATGACAAATGGATCACGGCGTACCGTGACCACGGCCATCCCCTGGCGCTTGGCACCGACCCCAAAGCGATTATGGCCGAACTTTTTGCGAAAGAGACGGGAATCTCCAGGGGCAAGGGCGGGTCCATGCACCTTTTCGACAAGGAAAAGAATTTCTTTGGCGGGCATGGTATTGTTGGGGGCCAGATTCCGCTCGGCGCCGGCATTGCCTTTGCCGAAAAGTTCAACAAGACGAAAAATGTATGCATGTGCTACATGGGTGATGGCGCGGTCCGGCAGGGAGCGTTTCACGAAGCGCTGAACCTGGCCATGCTCTGGAAGCTTCCTGTGATTTTTGTAATTGAAAACAACGGCTACGCGATGGGGACGTCGGTGCGGCGGACTTCCAATGTCACCGAACTTTACACCATGGGTGAGTCTTACGATATGCCCTCCGAGGCCGTGGATGCCATGAGTGTGGAGGCGGTACATCACGCCGTTGCCCAGGCCGCAGCGCGGGCGCGCGCAGGCGAGGGGCCGACGTTGCTGGAATTCAGAACGTACCGTTATAAGGGGCACTCGATGTCCGACCCGGCCAAGTACCGCACGAAGGACGAACTTGAAGAATACAAGCAGCGGGATCCGATCGAAGTCGTCCGGAAATCCATTCTGGACAAAAAGCTGGCGACCGAAAAAGACCTGGAAGCGATCGACCAGAAGGTAGTTGGCCTGGTGGACGAGAGCGTGAAATTTGCCGAGGAGTCAAATTTCCCCGATCCATCGGAAGCGCTGAAAGACATTTACACGCAGCAGGATTATCCCTACATCACCGACTAGCACGACCTTTGTTTGGTACGATCTAAATCGGTAGTTTTGCGCCCCGCATCTGGTTGCAGATGAAAATATTCAAACAACAATGGCAAAGAAGGTAGTAGATCACAAGAACGAGTTGCTGGAAAATCCACAGGCCCTTGCCGAGCGCCTGGCGAACGCGGAAACCTGGGCGGAGCGACATCCTAAGACGGTCGTCGCGATATCCGTGGCTATTGCGCTTGTCGTCGGCGGTTATTTCGGGTTCCGTTACTACAAGGATTCGCGCGAACTGGAAGCACAGGAACAGATGTTTCAGGCCGTCTATTATTTTGAGGCCGACAGTCTGGACCTGGCGATCAATGGCGATGGCAATGCCCTTGGATTCAGAGACATTGCATCGGACTATGGGATCACGGATGCCGGCAACCTCGCGAACTATTACGCGGGCGTCGCTTTTTTGAAGCAAGGGAAATTTGATGTGGCGCGCCTCTACCTGGAAGACTTCAAAGCCAACGACCTGCTGGTGCAAGCGCGCGCCTACAGCCTGATCGGCGACACCTACATGGAGGAAGAGAACTATGAGGAAGCTGCCCGCTACTACGGCATGGCCGCGGATTACAAGCCGAATAAATACTTCACGCCCGGCTACCTTATGAAGGCGGCCCTGGCTTATGAAAGGAGTGAGCAACCCGAAAAGGCGATCGAAGCTTACGACCGCGTTATCAGCGACTACTGGGATGCCCCGGAATACCAGAACGCGCGGAAGTACAAAGCCAGGATCTCGGGCGAGTCGTAGTCAGCGAAAAAAAGGAATTTTGAGGGATAGGATAAGCGCTATCCCTTTTTTATTTCAAATTTGCGCATACCCAACCAGGAACAGCATGGCAGGACCGCTTAAGTCAAACGCAGGGCACCTTCCCACAGGCCTCTCCGGAAAGAAATTTGGATTGGTCGTCGCCGAATGGAATGAAGAGATCACGGGGGCACTCGCTGAAGGCGCCGTTCAAACGTTAATTCAGCACGGTGTGCCTGCGGCGTCAATCATCCGGGTCGACGTGCCGGGAAGCTTCGAGTTACCGCTCGCCGCGCAGCGCATGGCGTCGAGAAAAGATATTCACGCCGTAATCTGTATCGGATGCGTCATCCAGGGTGAGACGCCCCACTTCGACTACATTTGTGATGCTGTGGCCAACGGGATCATGCGCGTGAATCTCGATTCGGGCAAGCCGACTGCCTTTGGCGTATTGACCACGCTAAACAAAAAGCAGGCGCTCGAAAGGGCGGGTGGCCGCCTGGGGAATAAAGGCGAAGAGGCCGCCCTTACCGTGATGCAAATGTTGACGGAGTAGCTTTCGGGGCTGTGGCGCCCGCATTTAACCGCAATCTTCGGTCAGGATAAATCCCTTCCGCGCAAGAACCTGAAGCGCCGACAACACGTTGGAAGCACCCGTCTTTTGAAGTATTTCCTTTTGACATTTTGAGATTGACTGGTGGCTGGCATTCAGGTCCCGGGCGATCTGTTGAACCGTCAAGCCATCCGCGGACTTCCTCAGGATTTCCAATTCACGGGAACTGATCGAGACTTTCATGTGGGCAATCATTGATTTCGCGTCAAAATCTTACACGAAATTGCAGCCATGTCCCGCCAGTTCAAATACCAAGAAAGTGGTATCTTATGTCCGTGCTGGTACGCACAAACAAAAAGGGGCCTGCGCCCCTTTTCCAATCTCTGCTGTCAGACGGGTGAACGTTTACATGTTCTTAACCACTTCATTCGCGAATTCAGAGCATTTCAACAGCGTCGCACCTTCCATCTGGCGGTGAAAGTCATATGTCACGCGCCTTGACGAGATGGCGCCCTCGAGTCCTTTGACGATGAGGTCCGCCGCCTCCTGCCACCCCATGTATTCAAACATCATCACGCCTGAAAGTATGACCGAACCGGGGTTCACCTTGTCCTGACCGGCGTACTTGGGCGCCGTGCCATGGGTCGCTTCAAAAATGGCATGACCGGTTTTGTAGTTGATGTTACCGCCCGGAGCAATCCCGATGCCGCCAACAATTGCGGCGAGGGCATCAGAGATGTAGTCCCCGTTAAGATTGAGGGTAGCCACCACGGAATACTCGTCGGGCCTTAACAAGATCTGTTGAAGGAAAGCGTCGGCAATTGAATCCTTGACCACCAGTTTGTGTCCACCTTTCTCGATGACCTGCCATGGGCCCCCATCGAGGTCCTTGGCGCCGAATTCATTCTTCGCCAGGGCGTAGCCCCAGTCCCGGAAGCCCCCTTCCGTAAACTTCATGATGTTGCCTTTGTGAACGAGCGTAAGACTCGGTTTCTTATGCTGGATTGCAAATTCAATCGCCGAGCGGATCAGCCGTTCAGATCCTTCCTTTGACACCGGCTTGATACCGATGCCGGAGGTTTGAGGAAAGCGTATCTTCTTATAGAGTTTCGGAAAAGACTCTTGGAAAAGGCTGAGGAATTTCTTGTTGTCATCCGACCCCTCCTGGAATTCGATACCAGCATAGATGTCTTCCGTGTTCTCGCGGAAGATCACCATCTCCGTCTTTTGGGGATCCTTGACGGGTGAAGGCACGCCTTTAAACCAACGGACAGGCCGAACGCATGCGTAAAGGTCCAGGTCCTGGCGAAGCGCCACATTGAGCGAGCGAATACCGCCACCAACAGGTGTGGTAAGGGGACCTTTTATGCCAACAAGGTAAGCCTTGAACGCATCAAGGGTCTCGTCGGGCATCCACGAACCCGTCTTGTTAAACGCCTTCTCTCCTGCCAATACTTCCTTCCATTCGATCTTCCGCTTGCCGTTATAGGCCTTTTGAACCGCCGAGTCGAAAACGTGTTTCGATGCCGGCCAGATATCGACGCCGGTCCCATCGCCTTCGATGAAAGGAATAGTCGGGTTATCGGGTACCGAAAGTTTACCGTTGCTGATGCTGATTTTCTGATCGCTCATTTCTGATTATTTATGTTCCTGTTTCAATGCCGTTTAACAAGGCATGTCGTGTTACTTTCCCGAGCGCCCTGATGCCGGAGTTAGCGGATGCCAGAAGGATTAAATCAAACGACATTCGTTCTTATCCATCTGGGGCGCCTTCGAAAAAGCCCCGAAAATTAAAAAAATTTACTTCCATTAACATCCGTTTCTATTTTTCCTCTAAAATGCGGGATAGCGTCGCGTCAATTTGCGGCCGCAAAGGCACTTTCAAAGCGGGTGAAACCGTTTACCCATTATCAATGAAAACGTTTGCTTTCCTGCTAACCGTTGTTTTCCTGACCGGGTTTGCCGCGGAAGACCTGATGCCCGCCCCGGTCTGTCTGAGTGCCGAAGAGCGAAAGTTGTATGACTTGATGATGCAATACCGGGACGCGAAGGGATTGGAACCCATCCCCCTTTCCATCCGGCTGACGGTGGTGGCGCAAACCCATGCGCGTGACCTCGCTGAAAATTATTCATTCAAAGCCGGCAACAAGTGCAACCCCCACAGTTGGTCCGGGAAAGGAAAGTGGACGGCCTGCTGCTATACCAGCGACCACAAGCAGGCCGAATGCATGTGGAACAAACCGCGGGAAATAACAGGCTATCCCGGTAATGGCTACGAGATCGCCTACTACAGCACGGCAGGAGCCACGGCTGAAGAGGGGCTCCGCGGGTGGAAAGCTAGCCCGGCCCACAATCCGGTCATTGTCAATGAAGGAATCTGGAGCAAGGTAAATTGGAAGGCCGTTGGCGTCGGATTCTTTGGAGACTACGGTGTGGTATGGTTTGGGGAGGTCGAAGATGACCCTAACATCCCGGCCTGTCCCTGAATCAATACTTCTCTTCTTCGTTGGGAAAATCCCTGGCCTTGACGTCGGCAATGTAGTTGTTGACGGCCTTGGTTACGACCGCATCCAGATCGGCATATCGCCGCAGGAAGCGCGGTTTGAATTCCTTTGTTATGCCAAGCATGTCCTGCATCACAAGTACCTGTCCGTCGGTATCGGCGCCGGCGCCAATGCCGATGGTGGGAATGTGCACCCCCTCCGTAACCTGTTTGGCGAGGGCAGCGGGTATTTTCTCAAGCACGACGCCGAAGCAACCACAGTCTGCGAGCATTTGCGCATCGTCCTTAAGCTTCTTGGCCTCGGCTTCCTGGCGCGCCCGCACCGTGTACGTGCCGAATTTGTAGATCGATTGCGGGGTTAGCCCAAGGTGGCCCATCACCGGGATTCCCGCGCTGAGGATACGTTCCACCGACTCACGAATTTCGCTACCGCCTTCAAGTTTTACCCCGTGGGCACCCGCCTCTTTCATGATGCGTATCGAGGAACGAAGGGCTTCGCCGGAACTACCCTGGTAGGCGCCAAAAGGAAGATCAACAATAACAAGCGCGCGCTTCACCGCCCGGACTACCGACGCCGCATGGTAGATCATCTGATCCAGGGTGATCGGCAGCGTCGTCTCATGGCCCGCCATCACGTTGCTCGCAGAATCCCCCACGAGGATCACGTCGATTCCCGCGCCATCAATGATCCGCGCCATGCTGTAGTCGTAGGCCGTCAGCATCGCGATCTTCTCGCCGCGATTTTTCATCTCCTGCAACTGGTGCGTGGTGATTCGTTTAACGTCCTGCTTGTGTACTGACATGGGTGGAGGTTTTAGCGCAAATACACGGCGGTCGACTTGCCCAGGTTGACTTCGACGTGGTCGCGGATGGTGGTGGCGAGCTCATAGCCGGTGTACTGGGGATAAACCGGAAACAACGTGTGGCTGCGGTTCACAAGGACAGCGATTTCAATCTTCTTCACTTCGATGTCGAGGAACGGTTTTAATCCGTAGGCGAATGTTCTGCCGGTATTAAGTACATCGTCTACAATGACGAGGCATTTCCTGGCCAGTGTTTTCGGTTCAACATCGAGGGCGACCTCGCTTTGCTGGGGCGCGGCCTTGTCGATGGTGACCTTGACCAGTTGCACGCTCAACGGGGCGATCGATTCGAGCTCCTTCACCAGCAGGCCGGCCAAGACAAAACCCTGTCCGTCAATCCCGGCAACGACGATCGATTTTTCCTTGAAATTGTGCTCATAGATCTCGTAGGCCATTCTCCGGATCTTTTGTTTGACCTGGCCGGCATCGAGGATGAGCGTTTTCTCCATTACCATTGGCTTAGAGGGCGATCGGTAATGCCTTGCTGTCTTTGAATGTGGAAAGGATCACCATCGACTGCAGGCTGTCCACCACGTCGATGTTGGAAACCTTTTCGAGCATGAGTTGCTGGTAGGCGGCGATATCAGCGGCGACAATCTTCAGGATGAAATCTCCCGCGCCGGTGATGTGATGGCATTCAATGATCTCGGTGATCTGTTGTATCGCCTTGATGAACTTTTCGATGTTTTCTTTATTATGTCCCTTCAGGGTGACCATGACAAAAGTGCTCACGCCCAAGCCCACAGCAGCCGGCTCGATAACGGCGTGGTAGCTTTTGATCACTCCCGACGACTCCAGCTTGTTTACCCGCTCAAGGGTTGGTGCCGGCGAAAGGCCGATCTCTTTTGCCAACTGCGCGTTGGTGATATTGCTGTCGGCCTGGAGGATTTCCAGAATTTTTCTGTCAGTACCGTCTATTTTTACATTGGGCTTCATGGTCGGAGTAGATTATTTGCCAAATAATATTTGGGTAAAAATACGGTAAAACCCCGTGCGGAGACGGAAACTGCGAACTATTTTTTCAACGGCTGATCAAGATCCGGCGCTGGATGGCCGACGAGCCGCCCTCAAGCCGGAGAAGGTATACGCCTGGTGAATTCCCCCCGAGGTTGAGCGTGTAGGTGTTCAGCCCCACGGTTGAGGTGACGTGGGACTGAAAAACGATTCGTCCGTAGGCATCGGCAATCCACAAACGCACATCATCGCCGGCAGGTGATACCCATTCAACAGTAAGCAGGTCCTTAACCGGATTCGGGTGCGGGGGCAGGAAAGTGGTCCGGTCGGCCAACTCAACGCAGGCCCGGTCGTTTTCCGGACTGGTGTCACCCGGCAGCGTCGCCTGGGCACAAAGAAACGTCAGGTCGTCACTCGCCCGGATATTGTAAGAGGCCACAAGGTTGTAGAGCGCCGCCGGCAGGATCGGGGTTGACACCGTTTCCACCAGGGATGTTTG
>CAZKBK010000073.1:0-6149 GCA_964551035.1 uncultured Roseivirgaceae bacterium
CAATTCCACCTCACCCTTCCCATTCGTCATTCGTAACTCGTAATTCGTAACTCTTGCCGTACCTCGTACCTCACGTTTGGGTTAAACCATCCACCAGGTCCAACCTCCAATTCTACCCTCTCCCTTCCCATTCGTCATTCGTAACTCGTAATTCGTAACTCTTGCCGTACCTCGTACCTCACGTTTGGGTTAAACCATCCACCAGGTCCAACCTTCAATTCCACCTCTCCCTTCCCATTCGTCATTCGTAATTCGTAACTCGTAACTCGCACCTCACTCATACCTCCCCGGCGTCGTACCAAAACGTTCCTTAAAGCACTTCGAAAAGTACGAGAGGTTGTTGAATCCAACGCTGTAGGCGACCTCGGAAACCGACCCAGCCTTGTTCCTGAGCATTTCGGCGGCGTGGTTGAGGCGTACGACGCGGACGAACTCCGAAGCCGAATACCCGGTGAGCGCCTGGATCTTGCGGAAGATCTGTGTCCGGCTCATCCCAAGTTCCAGGCTCAACTGGTTTACCGAAAACGCGCCGTCGTCCATGTGGCGTTCAATGACGTCGCGAAGTTTTTGCATGAACATTTCATCGGCAGAGTTGAGCTTTACCTCCCTGGGGTTGAGCGATCTCGAAAATTTGGCGATCAGCATCTCGCGCTGTCTCACGAGGTTTTGAATGCGGACCCTGAGTTCATTCTTGCTGAAGGGTTTGACCAGGTACTCGTCGGCGCCGAGGGTTAGCCCGGCCAGCTTGTCTTCTTCAGACGCCTTCGCCGTCAGCAATATTACCGGGATGTGGCTCGTCGTCAGCGAGGTCTTCAGTTTTTCACACAGCGCCGCGCCATCCATGACGGGCATCATGATGTCGGTGACGATGATGTCCGGGACCACTTTCTCCGCCACGCCAAATCCTTCTTCACCGTTAGCCGCCTCCAGAACCTGGTAGGTATCGGCCAGTATTTGTTTCACATACCGTCGCAAATCCACATGGTCTTCCACGATCAGGACGCTGGGTTTGGTTCCCGCAATCCAGACGTCGTTGGGGTCATCCTTTTGGAGCGCCTCCGGAACGAACCCCCGATCGGGTTCCTCCCACGCATGGCCATCGACCACGGCACCCAGTGTTTCAAATGTGCTGAAGAACAACGGCAACGTCACCCGAAAGCGCGCGCCCCCGCCTTCCCCGCTGTCGACAGAGATGGATCCGCCCTGTAACTCGACAAATTCCTTTGTCAGGGAAAGACCGATGCCCGCGCCGTAATGTTGCTGACCCGACACCTGGTAAAACCGTTCGAAGATTCGCGTCTTTTCGGGGTCGGGCACGCCTTCTCCGGTGTCTGACACCATCAATGACCACGTCTCCCCTTCCGCATTCGCGCGAAGTTCAATGACACCCTTCCGCGGCGTGAATTTGAAGGCGTTGGAGAGCAGGTTTACGATGATCTTTTCCAACTTGTCCGCGTCAAAGAAGCCTACGATCGGGTCCTCGACCGTCACGGTGTAGGAGACATCCTTCTGGGCAGCGAGCGATTCAAATGATGCGGAGATCGCGCGCACAAAACGGCCGATATCGCCCTGTCGCACCGTTACTTTCAATCGCGAGGCATCCGCGCGCGAAAGGTCGAGGAGCTGATCGACCAGTTGCAACAACCGGTTTGCATTGGCCCGTACGGTCCGCATCATTTCCGTCTCCACGTCTTTTTCCGTCAGCTCGTCTGCAACGGACTGGATGAGCGTGAGCGGCGTACGAAATTCGTGGCTGATGTTCGCAAAAAAATGCGAACGCATCTCCTCCATTTCCACGGACTTCCGGTTCAGCGCATCCCGCGCCCGGAGTCGGGCACGATAGGAAAAGAATACCAGCGAGAATATCGCCAGCAGCGCCGCGGCCACCACGATGAGGACATTGCGCTGCTGCGACCGTTGCGTGATCACCGCCTCCTGCCGCAACAACTGCGCCTCCCGGAACTGCAGCTCCCGGTCCTTTTCCGCAGACTCGTATTGTTGGCGCAGTTCCGCTATCCGCGACAGCGTGCCCTCGTTCAACAGGCTGTCCCTGAGGGCCGCGTATTCCAACTGAAAATGGTACGCCTGGCGGTAGTCGCCCACCGTCTCGTACAGGTAGGCTTTGGTTTGCGCCACACCTTTGATCGGACCGATCTCTCCAAATTCAATCGCCCGTTTGTAAGCCTGGTCAAGCATCGCGGCAGCGGCCGAGGTCCTGCCCGCGTCGATCAATATCCGCGCGGTGTTATTGTAGGAATCGATGATGTCTCCCGCGTGACCGAGCGCCAGCCGCAACGTCAGCGCCTTATTCGCATATTCATAAGCTAAAGTAAGGTCGCCGCGTTTTCGCGCCACAAAGGAAAGGTTGTCGAGCACCGAGGCGCTGCCCTGAGCGTCGTTCAACCCTTCATAGATGGAGAGCGCCTCCATGAAGTGTGCTGTGGCGGCCGCAAGGTCCCCTAAATAATAGCAGGAGCTGCCGAGATTTATCAGCGAATTCGCGATTGGACGTTGCTCCCCGATGGCCCGTTTCATCGCGAGGCTCTTTTCAAGGGAGACACGCGCTTCGCTGTAATTCCCGAGGTCGTTCTAGATAATGCCGATGTTGTTGTAGGACGCAGCCATCTTCAGCGTGTCCCCCAACGCCTGCCGGATGGCAAGGCTTCTCAGGTTGTATTGCACCGCGTTGTCGAAGTCCTGCTGATTCTGGTACACCAGTCCGATGTTGCTGAGGTAGTCGCCCATGTGTAGCGAATCGCCCTGACCTTCCGCAACAGCGAAGGCTTGCTGATAATAGTACAACGCGCTGTCATATTGCCCCCTTCGCCTGTTGAGTACGCCGAGGTTGTTGTAGGATTGCGCCACCAGGATAGGTTGTCCCAGCGCCCGTCGAAGGGCGAGCCCCGCGCGGTATTTCAGTTCCGCGGAGTCAAAGACGCCCGTGTTCTGGAAATAGATTCCCTGCACGTCGAGCGCGGCAGCCGCGACCTTCGGCAGCCCCCTTTCCATCGCAAGCCTGCGTATCGTTTCATACAATGCATAGGTCTCCTCCGGATGACTGTAAATGCTGCGGCGGTTAGCCATGACCAGGTGCTCAAACAGCGAGTCGTTGTCCTGCGTCTTGTACAGCGCCGACAACAGACTGTCCGTGCCAGGCTGACCGTTGGCGGCAGGCATGGCGAGGATGCAGGGCAATATGAGCAGGAGGGATCTCATAAGGCATGGTCAGATAATTTACACAATTGGGGGCGTTCCTGCCAGCCGGGAACATGGATTCGGCGCCGGGCCCGGGATTATCCCGGTATTCTGCATGGATACGTGTGCGTGATGATTGATTTTGGCGGCCCTCGTTCCTCGGTCGGGCTGTCCGCTGCAAGTCCTCGCCGCGCGCGAACCACCCTGCATGCCCGGCTGCGGGCTTTCCGCTACCATCCCTGCCGCGGTTTCAACGTTCTTGTGGGTAGCTACCTGGTGGGAGCGGGACCATCATCTGGTTAAGGAACATCGGCCGGAGGGCCAGACGACCTGTCCGTTTTTCCATAGGTACCGAGATGTGTCTTCCGGCTGTTGACCGCTTCTGCGCGTTTGGGTTCTGTCACATGGCTGCATTGCGGCTGACGTTGCCAGGATCTGCACCGCAACAACGAAACGACCACCCTATTCAACGACCTTCCCACACGTACACGTACGCCTATTGCCTGGTCATCGTCACGCGGTATTCACCTATCCCTTCCGTTCTCCCACCGAAGGGGCTATCGAAGGCGAAACTGATGGTCAGGCTTGTTGCGGTCAGTTCCTCGATGGTAAACTCCTGTACGGGCGACACGTTCAACAGCAGTATGCTGGCGGTGGTACTGGTGCCTTCCCACGACCAACCGCTGGTAGCATCGGTGAGAAAAAATTCCGGCGCGCCGGTTGCCGAAAATGACGCGGGCTGAAGATCTTCAGTCGCGGTAAACGTAAACACAAGATCTTCAAGGGTTCCATCAGCACCGCCTACCGGTGCGGAAACAATCTGCGTTGCACCCCAGGTTACGGATAATGTCTGCGCTGCCTGCTGCTGACCGGTGAGGGAAGGTGCAGGATCATCTTTTTTACAGCCGGCCAAAACCATGGTTAGGGAGGCCAGCAATGCGCTGAAGGCAACTATACCGATGTATTTCATCTTTTTAAATTTTTTGTTTCGTAATACGGACGTCTTCAAGCAACCGGTTTTAATGGACAAGGGGTCAATCGGTGTTGTAAACAAGGGAACCCGGCGGCCTGGAAAAGAGGTTGGCAGTTGTGGATTAAATCACAAACTGCCAACACAAGCCAACCTAATGCTTTAATAGTCTAAGCGAATACAACCGACTGCCCATCGTCACCCTCACAAAGGCGACACCTGAAGCAACGCTACCGACGTTCATGCGATGGATCAGTTCAGCACCCTCCTTCATTACATTTTTGGTGATAACCTCTTGTCCGAAAAGGTCAACGATTCCAAAAGTCACTATTCCGCGGTAGGCATTCATCAGTTTAATGGTTACTTCGTTCCTTGCCGGAAGCGGATAGACGTCAATCCCGGCGCTGGAGCCTGTCTCAGCCGACAAAATGATCTCTATCGTGATTTGGAAATCTGTTAAGGCTATGGTTCCGCCCAACCCATCGGAAACCGTGAAGCTGAATTCGTCTGCGGCGCTGTTGAGGCCGTCATGCGCATAGCTGATCCTGTTCTCGTTGATATCAGCCTGGGTGAATGTTCCATTCAATGTGAGGGCAACTTCATTTCTGAGAAGGGCGCCGTTGGCAGGAATACCCGATACCGTGAACACAATTTCTTCGGGCGGATTGTCTGCGTCCGTTACATTCAGCATGGTATGGGTGATTAGCGCCCTTTCCCCCTGCACGACGTTTAAGCCTGTGTTTGCTGACAGCACAGGGGCATTGTTACCTCCATTCACGGTAATGGTAAACATCTCGCCATCACTCAACTCACCATCGCTGACGGTAACCGTAACATCGTGTATACCGACGTGATCGCTGGTTGGCACCCACCTGAACTGACCCGTCGATGCGTCCAGCACCATGCCTTTTTCTGACGAGACGGCATCCAGGATAAACGTGAGGGACGGAGAGTCTTCATCGCTGGCTAAAACAGGGAAGGCAATCTCCGTATTTTCGCCCACGGATCGGTCACCAATTTCGGCGAGTATCGGCGCATCGTTTACACCGTCGTTTTCGCTTACGGAAATAGTAAAAGTCTCGCTGTCGGACAGGTCACCGTCTGTTACGGTGATCGTTATGTCGTGCGAACCGATCTGATCATGATTGGGTGTCCAACTAAAGGCGCCCGTAGATCCATCCAACGTCATTCCCTTTCCGGATGAGGTCTGATCCAGGCTGAAGGTGAGCGTCGGGGAATCGCCATCGCTTGCCGTTACGGTAAACGCCAGGGTTGTATTTTCAGCCGTGGTCTTATCGCCGATGGTTGCAAGGACGGGTGCATCGTTTTCATGGTTGGCTTCACTCACGGTGATGGTAAACGATTCGCTGTCTGCCAGGATGCCATCGCTTACTGTTATGGTAACGTCGTGCGGGCCGGCGTCTGTTTCGGATGGCGTCCAGGTGAACTCGCCGACTGCGCTAATCGCCATTCCTTTACCCGATGATGCGTCATCCAGGCTGAAGGTGAGCGAAGGCGAATCGGGGTCGCTGGCCAGGACGGTAAATGTCAACGTTGATCTTTCTTCAACGGACTTATCTCCAACGGCGGTGAGCACGGGCGCATCGTTCACCGCATTGACGGTGATGGTGAAGGCTTCGCTGTCGGAGAAGGCGCCATCCGTGGCGGAAATGGTGACTTCATGCGCGCCCGCGTGTGCATTCCCCGGCGTCCACGAAAATACGCCCGTAGTGGCGTTCAACATCATCCCCTTCCCTGACGAAGTTTCGTCAAGGGAATATTCCAACGCTTCCGAGTCAACATCTTCAGCCAGAACGGTGAAGCCGAGTTCCACATCCTCGTCCACCTCGCGATTGCCGATGGCGGCCAACACCGGCGCATCGTTCACCGCATTGACGGTGATGGTGAAGGCTTTGCTGTCGGACAAATCGCCATCCGTGGCGGAAATGGTGACTTCATGCGCGCCCGCGTGTGCATTCCCCGG
>CAZKBK010000074.1:0-6032 GCA_964551035.1 uncultured Roseivirgaceae bacterium
GCGGCGAGCCGGATGATATACGGATTTATTCTCCTGGAAATGATCAACCAATCCTAGTCCTTAAGACGAAGTTGTTTGATCAGGACATCTACCTTGATCACAACAACTTAGATTTTCTTCAAGGGCACGACGTATTCACCAACAGCCCGCGGCCAACTGAAGTCTCCTTAGAATTTTTAGACCACATGTTTATGGGCCCTGCTGCGTTGTTAAGCGCCATACCGGCCGGTGATGCCGGTATCCTAACGGCATCGGTCGACGTCTCTGCCGGATTTGGAGACACATTCTCTTTGGATTTGGTGCTCTTCCACGCAGGACCTCAAGAAGGACAATTGCACGCATACTGGACGCGCGGCTTTGGAGGCGGCTGGCTTGGTGGTGGATCGGTGGGGGCGGGGTCAATATTTCAAATGGGCACGAGGGATTTTAACGCACAAACCCTTGTGGGATATGGATCTCAGTTAAATGTTGGCGCTGGCTGGCTATCGGTTGGAATGTTTACGAATGATGACCGTACTTATGTGGGCCATTCTGGTGGAGTAGGTGCGGGTTTTCCCGGAGCAGCGGCCTATAGAACGGAGACGTATTACTTAGGACAGTTAACGGACTAACAGCATGATTATTCTGCAGAAAGGTTGTGTTTTTTTTCTTATTGCATTGTGTACGGCTTGTGTTGATAGGGAGAAGGTGATCAACGAAATTTTGGATGCGGACCCCGATTTGGTGGATAGTGTTGAAATAGTTGATATGTTGACAGATGGGTACTACATGACAAGGGATAGGGAATTCATTGAAAAGCTTACAAATCAGCTAAATGACCTACAGCCCCTTCGATCAATAAATCATCCCCATTCTGAAGGATTATTTGAGTGCACCCTTCACACGAGACATGGGCCCGTCTCATTCCGCGTACATGTAACTCGAGATCAAGGCACGTTTATCGTAACCTATTCGGATGGTCTTCGCGGGCTGTTTCTCGGTTATTTCAGAAATGACTCCCTTAGAGCCGTCTTTTCTGAAGTCCGACGCTTCAAGCAATATAAGAATCTGAGATAGGTTTCGGATCGCTTTTGCATGCTTCAGGTTTCTTTCAGCGCTGCTCGGTAGCGACATCGCCGGCACGCCGGGTTTTGACGGTGTTACTCCGACGCAGGTAGCCACCGGGTTCAATACCGGCCTGGGGTCATTTGGCTTCGGCAACGACGGAGACGATGCTACGCGGCCGTTCGCCTATCTGAATTATGTGCTGTTCCGGGAAGACCTCACGGTGGTCGACGCCGGCTGGCGGCGCGTGCCCCTCGAAGCGGGGTTTGACCCGGGTGAAGAAGCTTTGCCCGGCATGCACCAGCGCGTATACTTCGAGAGCCCTGTCGTTCCCGCGGAAAATGGTTATCTTTATGTATGGGTAAGCAATGAAAGTGAGGATACTGAAGTGTGGTTTGACGACCTGAAGGTGACTCACACCGGAACCTTTGTTGCACAAGCCACGGACTACGGCGCGTGGGGGGATGTGCTGAGGGAGCAGAGAACAGATGAACGGAAGTACAGGTTCGGTTATCAGGGCCAGTTCGCGGAGAAGGATGAGGAGACGGGTTGGAATCATTTTGAACTCAGAGAATATGATGCGGTGGTGGGGAGGTGGGCGGTGGTGGATCCGATGAGGCAGTTCTTTTCACCATATATTGGTATGGGAAATAGTCCGATTACAGGGATTGACTCCGACGGAGGATTTACAATTTACAGGAATCGGTCAACGGGAGAGGAGGTGGAGGTGCATGATGGGATTGATAAAACGATAGTTGTCAATGATACAGATTTTCTCGAAGCTAAATTTTTTGCCAATGAAATTAACTGGTTTGGGTTTACTTCGGCAGTGGGTATTGCTGATGCTTACAAACAATTTTACGGCAGGCTGAACTCTTATAGTGAATTAACTTTAGCAAACCTTTTTGATCACTACTTTGGTGGCCCCGATCTAATAGATCCCGACTACGTAATTGGAGGGCTTGGCGCATTGGAATATGTGGAGACAGGCCCTGCAAAGGCATTGGGGCTCTTAAAGACGGGTATAACATGGCAAAAACATCACAAAATACCAAAGGCAGTCTTTAAGCGGTATGAAGCTTATCTAACGCCTATTATGAAGCGAAATGGGTGGAGGAACCTTATAAATTTGCACGCACCGTTTCACGGTAATCATCCTCAGTATAATAAATACGTAGAAATGAAGATCAAAGCGTTAATCGACCGTGGCTTGCTTAATCGTGATTCGTTAAATGGATTAATCAAACATTTGCATGGTGAAATCCGAAATGCAATTAATAGTGGACAACGACTAAATGACTATTTTAGGGCTCTAAATTAAACATATGTTTTATCAGATTTCAACCTCCGCCGATCCCAAAATCATCGGCACAAATAATGGTATCTACCAGGTTGAGTTAGTTAACATTCCAAACAGTGATTCAAATGATGTTTTTACTAAACTGATAAGCGAAAGGGATGCTAATATTTTTATTTCAAAACAGGATCTACTGTTTGGGTGTGCGAGAAAGACATTTGATGGTAAACTGATTAAAAACGCTAAAGTGACTGATCTCATGGGTTACTCCCCGTATATTCTCGGATTCAAATGTATTGTAAGTGATACCTTTCGAAAAATCCTTGAACAATATGGACGGGAAAATGACTATTTGTTATTTCCAGTTGAGATTAGGGCCGCTGTTGGCCCATTTTACCTTCTGTTTTTACCATACATATCTAGTGATAATATCGTTTTTTCGAAGTCGGAAATTTTCTCAGGCACTAAATTGAGAAGAATAAAGGTGCCAATCATGAATTATGATGCTTATAAACAATTCATAGCATCAAACGCGTCTGACTTTTTTGAGAAGGTAGTTTTACCTCAAAAGTTCGATAGGAACATAATATGTATTCAAGGAATACCTGACTTTTTTATTTCGAAGGAATTTAGGGATGAATTGGTGGCTGCAGGGGTCACAGGAATGGAAGTTCTAGAATCTTGTGAACTTGAGTTCGTTTGAGAGACGGGCTGTCGATGACTTGAGAAGGCATTAGGCAAAATTTTACACGGCGCCGAACCCGGGACCAATGAATGGCTGCTGTCGGTAGGCAACGGTACTTCCTCAAATGTTCCCGCCCTCAGCGTGCAGTCAGGCACTGTTCACCACAAAGTAGTGGCTACGACGGCGTTGGCGACGGGTGCATGGCACCATGTCGTTGTGAGCGCGAGGGCACCAACCTAAAGATATACGTGAACGGCGTACTCGAAGGCACCCTCGACATCGGAAATGCCGTCCTTAACAACACCTCGCTTCCGGTGTACATCGGGCGGATCGGGGGCGGCTACTACAATAACTCCGTATTCGACGATATCAGGATCTACCGGCGCGCGCTGACCGACCCGGAAATTGCGCTGATGCACGATAACGGTTCAAGGAAGCTCAGGATTGAGAATATCTACGACGACCGCGGTTTCCGCCTCGCAAAAGTAAACCATGAAGAGAACCGCACCACCTGGTACATTCGCGACGCCTCGGGCAACATCATCAGCGTGCATGAGCAGGAGGGTGTTGTGAGTTACGATGCGGCGGGCGTGCCCCTGGTAAAGACCGAACCGCTTGACATGGTGGAAGTACCCGTTTACGGCTCGGGAAAGCTGGGAACTTTCTATCCCGGCCAGGATGGGTCCATGGCGTATGAGATCACGGACCACCTCGGCAATGTGCGGGCGTTGTTCAGGGAAAACCTCAGCATTTTTACGGCGACCATGGAGGATAACGGCTCTGCCGAACTGTCGAACCCGAGGGTGCAGGAGTTGACGTTCTTTGAGAAGATTACGGAGACAGCGGTGACCGACGTTAACATGAACCACACCACGCCGATTCCGGGGGTCGTTGAGACACCCGACAAATCAGCCTACCTGTTCTGGCAGGATGGCATGCAGGGTATGGAGGCGGGCGACAAGGCCGTCGGTCCCGGCATCGTGCTGCGTATTAACGCCGGCAATAAAGTCGAGCTTGAAACCTGGGCGCGGTTTGAGAACAAAACGACCTACACCCGCGACTTTGACGTGCTTTTCCTCTCGATACTCTTGGGTACCGACCTCGCAGCCCTTCCGGAATTTGACGGTATTGGTGCCGCTCAACTGGGTACGAACGTCAACGCCGGCCTGGGCGCGTTCGGCTTCGGCAGCGACGATGATGACGGCGATGTACCATTTGCGTACCTTAATTACGTCTTGTTTAGAGATGATTACACCGTCGCTCACGCAGGCTGGCGACGCGTGCCGCTGGAGGCTGGCTTTGATCCGGGGGAGGAGGCACTCCAGGACATGCACCGCCGGGTATACTTCGAGAGCCCTGTCGTTCCGCAGGAAAGTGGTTATATTTATGTGTGGGTAAGCAATGAGAGCGAGAACACCGAGGTCTGGTTTGACGACCTGAAGGTGACTCACACGGGAACCTTTGTTGCGCAAGCCACGGATTACGGCGCGTGGGGAGACGTCCTGAGGGAGCAGAAGACGGATGAAAGTGTTTACCGGTTCGGCTACCAGGGTCAGTTTGCGGAGAAGGATGAGGAGACGGGGTGGAATCACTTTGAGTTGAGGGAGTATGATGCTTTGATTGGAAGGTGGTTGGTGGTGGATCCTTACGGGCAGCATTGGTCGCCTTATGTAGGTATGGGTAATGATCCAGTTAACCGTACCGATCCGAATGGTGGATTTGATGATTATATGCTAAACCGGGACGGAACATTGTGCCTCCTTAGAGAGACATCTGATAATTTTGATGTTATTTTTAATTCTGACATGACTAAGTCAATTCAAGTTGATAAAGGATTTATTTCAAATAGTATAACGCAAATCAGTTCGCTGTTTCCAGGAAAAGTCAATACCTTCTATTTTGCTGATGATATGTTTAAAGCGAAGCCAGCGTTCTATTTTTTTAGTACCTATTCGAATGTTGAGTGGGGCTTTGATTCCTTCTTCGGCGATAACAATCTAAGTTTTTCAGTCCTGTCCACTTCATATTCTACAGAGAGTCTTGCAGCATGCGTTGATCTGATTTACGCGGCAGCAGCTTTTGCTCCAAGTTACGACTTGTTTGAAAGCATACACAGTCATCCGGGTGAATATGATCCAAAGACCGGATGGCCAGCGTATCCTTCCGGTTTCTTGCCTTCGGGAGAAATTGATTGGAATGACAATCGCTCAGACCGGGGGCTATATTTTCAGTTGATGCAAGATCTGCCTGGGTATAAAATGCCATATCAGCAAATATATGTTCCGTCTTCCGGGGACGTGATATACTATAACGAGTATAAATTCTGGAAATGAAAAAGATATTGGTTATTTTCTTAATTCTTTTTCTTGTCAAATGTGGATCTGAGCGCCGCACCATAGAGATAACTAGTAAAAGTCTTGATGAGGAATTAAATGATTTCTTGACACATCTTTTGCAGGAACCTTTTCAACTAAGAAAGGTGGTGACCGTGTTCATCGACACTAATGGAAAGCACTATCAAGTGTCTTTTAAGAACAAGGAGCCACATTCTTGTGAAGGTGTTGTTGGCTCGTTAAAAAGTAAAAATGAATTTGTAATTTATTTTATTGTAAGATATGATCATTCTTCATTGGTTCGATGGACGGGAGAGTACGACTGTCAGTTGGAAAGCGAGACGGAGCCTCCCAGTGCCATTCCGCTGGCGATTGATGCTCGAGAAAGATTTTACAAGCTTGAGGGCGATTCCTTGGTTATTATAGGAGCAGGTGACCAACCAAGGTGACGGGTTTTCTCAGGCCAACGATTGAGCGCTTTGCTGTCACCCTTAGCCTACTTCTTTTGCTAATTCCGGATCGGAGGCCGCAGAAAAAACCATTGGTCCGGCGATCATCCTGAACGTAAATGCCGGAGATGAAGTGGAGTTGGAAACATGGGTGCGGTTCGGGAATAAGACTGAAAGCTTCCCCAAAAACAGTAGCGGTTAAAAATAAAGTTTAATCGTTAAAT
>CAZKBK010000075.1:0-4320 GCA_964551035.1 uncultured Roseivirgaceae bacterium
GTGACCTTTGAGGGTATCTGCTCCACCGGATTCGGCTCCGGCGACGTCGTGGTGAGTTCTTCAGTCAGTTGTTCCATGCTAATATGAGGTTAAGAGGGGACGATGGCTCAACGATGCGGCTAACAGCGATTTGCTTTGCGCCACATTCAGTACCGGAGGAATGATACTTCTTCGTATCGCTGACCCTCCTGTGATGGCGTTTTTGATCTGTGAAGGCGTCGCTTCCGGAAACAACGACCACAGGAACGCAATGCTGCCCGTAACAAAGGGCGTGGCAATACTTGTACCGGACAACTTCACATATCCTCCTTTGGAGTACGTGCTTATAACGTCCTGGCCAGGCGCAAGCAAACCCCGCATGCCAACTGACTTCCCGATGTTCGAGCTGCCGGTCAACCTGCCCTGAAGGTCGCATGCCGCCACGGGAATCACCCAGGGGTGGTCGAACAGGGGGTTGTGCCCAATTCTTCCCTGGTTCCCGCTCGCCCCGACGAGCAGTACACCGCTGTGAAATGCGTGATCAAAAGCGCGGTGAAGCGCAGCATTTGCGCCAAGGTTCGATTGCGACAAGCCAAGGCTGAGGTTGATCACTTTGGCGCCAGCATCCGTGACCTCTATAATGGCGTCGGCAAGATGCTGCGGCGTCACCACCGGGCATTGCGCCAGATCCCGCGCCTCGCAAAACAGGGAATGCGTAATCAATGTTGCGCCGGGGCAAATCCCCGAAGGCCGCGACGCCCTCTTCGCACACAGGACCCCCGCGACAAAGGTGCCATGAACGCACGCCGGGCTATCCTTCGACCGACAAACCGATTGCGTCGAATCAAGACTCGTAATCACGGAATCAGCAAAGTCAGGGTGGTTGCTCTCCACCGCGCCGTCGATAAGCCCCATCACGGGGTATACCCCCGTTTCATTTTCCACCGATTCAAGATTAATAAGGTGATAAGGTGTTTTCAAGCCGGCCTTTTAAAGGTTGTACAGACACACCTCGATGTGATGCCCGGAATTTTTCACATAGCACTCCTGGCCGATAAGTCCACGCGAGAATGGATCCATCAGGTGCCAGGAAATAAAAAACCCATCGCACGCCTATTTGCGGTAGGCGATGCACGATGGGCTCGTTGAGACGAATGTAAATAATGAGATACAATTGCACAAGCAGGAAGCCATTAAATTTTACCAAGACTGGTAAGATTGCGTATATTCAGTGCGTGAGCGGCACAAATATCACGGGATAGCCACACGCAAATGCCGGGAAACCCATGTTGAAAAGCTTTGGTGCCGGGGAAGGTCGCGCGGACCGCACCCTGTGTGTTGATGCTTTGGGAGCGCATTGGAGATCATGATGAAATCCTCATGTGCTGCCCCCGCGCCATTCAATCGTCAACTAAACGACTGCCTGAACTCGAGCGGCGAGACATTCGTCTTTAGCTTGAACAGCTTGCTGAACGACTGCGAATGCTCAAAGCCCAGTGCGAACGCGATCTCGCTAACGGACAGGTCGGTGGTAGAGAGCTTTTCTTTCGCTTTCGCGATCAGCTTTTCGTGAATGTGTTGTTGCGCGGTCTGTCCCGTCAGCACCTTCAGCAGGCTGCTGAGGTACTTAGGGGAAACGTTCAGGGCATCGGCCAGGTGTTGAACGCCGGGCAGTCCTTTCTCCGCCAGGTGCTCATCTTCAAACCAGGACGTCAGGGTGCGCTCCATGCTTTCAAGGATCCGGTGATTGGTGACCTTGCGCGTGATGAACTGGCGTTGATAGAACCGGTCGGCATAATTCAGCAGCGTTTCAATTTGCGAAACGATGATGTTCTGGCTGAACCGGTCGATGTTGGTGTGGTATTCCTGCCTGATGTTTTCAATGATGTTGTAGATCGTAGCTTCCTCTTTTTCAGAGAGAAACAACGCTTCATTTACCGCATAGTCGAAGTATGCGTATTGGCGGATGGATCTCGCCAGGGACGTATTCCACAGGAAATCGGGATGGATGAGCAGGATCCATCCCGAGGGTTGCACGGCGGCATCCGGCGGCGTGGGCGGCGACGGTCGGAGCACCTGGCCGGGTGCCAGAAAGTACATGATGCCTTCGTCGAAGTCATACTCCTGCTGTCCGTATCGCATCTTTCCGCCGAGGCCGCGTTTTACAGAAACGGTGTAGTAATCGCCCACGAGCGCCTGCACCGGGTTATGTGTTTTCGCTTCCGCTACTTTGGCAAAGTCCACGATGCTGATGAGTGGATGCTCCGGCGGCGGCAGGTGGTTCAGCCGGTGAAACTCGGTGATCGATTTGAGGCGTAAGGGTTTCATACTTCGAAGTTAAGGATTTAAATCACCTGTCCGCCGGAAACTTCGATGCGCTGGGCGTTGATCCACCTTGCGTCTTCGGTGCAGAGGAACGCCACCACGCCACCGATATCATCCGGCAGCCCGACCCGGCCGAGGGCGGTAACCGCGGCGATCTCGTTGTTCAGCTCCTTGTTGTCCCGGACGCGCCCGCCACCGAAGTCGGTTTCAATGGCACCGGGGGCGACCACATTCACCCGGATCTTCCGCGGACCGAGCTCCTTAGCCAGGTAGCGGGTGAGCGTTTCCACTGCCGCCTTAAGGGAGCCATATACGGATGAACCCGGCCGGGTGATCCGCGCGAGACCCGAGGAGATGTTTACAATGCCACCGCCATCGTTCATCAGCGGCAGCGCCTTCTGCGTGAGAAAAAATACGCCCTTGTAGTGGATGTTGAAAACGGCGTCCATTTGCTCGGGGGTGACGTCTGTCGCGGGCACATACAACGCCGTCCCGGCATTGTTCACCAGGAAATCGAAGTTTGGGCTTCCGTACGTTTTGCTCAGCCAGGCCGCGAGGTCCTTCATGAACGCATCGAACCGCCCGATGTTGCTGGTATCCAGCTGAAAGGCCGTAGCCTTGCGTCCCAGCGATTGAACCTGTTTGACCACCTCACCGGCAGCGTCCTTGTTGCTGTTATACGTGACTACCACATCGATGCCTTTGTTCGCCAGCGCGATCGCCATATTTTTACCCAGTCCGCGGCTACCGCCCGTAACCAGCGCAATCTTGTTTTGTGTGCTCATTGGTGTTTTGATGTTTTGTTTGATACAAAAGTCGGCTGGAGGGAAGACATGGGTGTAGCCAAAAGGCGGGGAGTTGTAGCTGGAAGGGGGAGGGGGCACGCCCTGAGGTCAGCCGAACACGTGATGACCGTTTCACCGTACCAGCCGATTTTAAAAAGCCTGGAAAATAACGTACCTTCCATTTTCCCCACTTCATCCATGAAAGCAACATTTCGTGTTCTTCTACTGGTCAGCCTGGCCCTCGCAGCACACGGCCAGGATAACGTTGGCACAAAAGAATCGCACATCCCCGACAACTGGATACGCTTCGAAGAGGCCATAGGCGATTTGAATAAAGACGGCCTGGACGACAGCGCCCTGATCATCGAGAATACCACGCCCAACGATGAAGGTGAGAAGGAGCGGGCCTTACTCATACTTTTTAAGAATAACAAAGTCGATGATACCTACACGCTGATTGCGCGCGGTGACGATGTCATCCTGGGGAATGCGTCTGGTGGTTTGCTCGGAGATCCATTCTCGGCCATGGAGATCAGGAAGAACGTGCTGCGCGTGGCGTTCTTCGGAGGATCGCGCGAGCAATGGACAACGACGCACCGGTACCAATACAACGGCGTATACGTTGCGCTGGTCGGCGCCACCTACAAGGTCGAGTCGGGCCCGGTCACAGAAACTTATGATTATGACCTGGACAAGGGGAAGATCGTTGTCAGAAAAAAGAACGCGGAAAACAGACGTGACCGTTTCAAAAAGAAACGCGACCATAAGATCCTGCTCCCTGAGTTATCGGGTTTCGCGCCCGACGCGGTGTGGGCCGTCCTGATGCCGCGGGACTATGCCAAAGTATCTACCTGCGTGTTACAGGACTATGGCCTGGGCGATTGTGCCCACGTGATCTTCGACTGTGGTGATTTTGGCAACGCGGACCCTTATCTTGATGAGGCCGCCTCAGCATTGTGGCGTGATCTGCCTGTCGAGCTTGAGTCGGGCGAAGTGGTGGTGAATCCCAAATATCAGGGCAAAACCTTCGAGATCACCTACGCGGAAAGATCCGGCATTCGCTGTGAGCAAGAAGGTGTGGCCACCTACCAGCTGCTGGTTGGTTTCAGGCTGAACCAGCCTTGACCAACGGCCATCAAAACACCATTCGACGAGCCATCGTCATGATCTCCGAATACGTGTGGGCACCCGGGCAGTGGCAATGTTCTCTAAGTTCCCATTATTGGCTGCA
>CAZKBK010000076.1:0-3665 GCA_964551035.1 uncultured Roseivirgaceae bacterium
CACCCGTCATTACCACACGGCCTTCCTCGTGGTTGATGAACTGCAATTCGTTGTTCTCGAAGATCATCTCCCCGGCGTAGGGGCCAGGCTGACCAAATTCTTAGGACGTAACTCGTTCGATAAGTCACTGGCTGAAAAACTCGCCTTCACTGGCTGAAAAACTCGCCTTCATCGAACAGCTTGATAAAGAAGACAAGATCGCTTCCTATGCTATGCTTTCATCGGCAAGAAAAAACTAAAGGACGCCCTCTCGAACGTCCTTAGTGATGTGAAGTAAATAAGAGCTTTTTGTAAGCTGTCTAATTCAACGTTTGATATAAACTATCTCCTGTATCCATATTCAAAATTATTGTTCTGTGGGGCTGCCCCTTTAGATTAAACAATATTCGATATGAGTCAACTCCCTTATTCGGATAAAACATGCGCTGGAGCTCAACAGACTCTAAGGTATCATGTTCAGTTAAACTCAACTGCTTTGTTAACCAAGCAGTATCGGCAGGTACTTTATAATAATCGATTTCATACTGCAATGTCCCGAGCTCACTTAGATAATACGATTTGTCCGTATGTATGTGCGATCTCGTAGTGTCACTCCAAACAATCAACTGTTTATCCTTCTTAGGCATCTTTACAAAACACTCTTCAATAATTGGTTGGCCTTTCTTAATACGCTCATCGTTGTATTTTCTATCATATCTATCTCCTACGAGCTGCAGATACAAACCTGAGTAGACTGATGCGATGGCTAACACAAAAAAGGCAATAAATACATATACTGCAATCAATACGAATCTTTTCATCTATCGAGAACATTATGTCGTATTAATGGTATGGCTGCACCATCTTTAATTTTGGTTTGAGAGGTGCTATGCGAATATACTCCTCCTGATGTCGTGACATCGGTAAGGGCAGCGGCTCCTATCGCGGGAGCTGTACCGATGAATAGCATCGAGCCAGTAAGTGCCTGATCACTGAGTGTGATAATCATTCCACCACCTGCATTCAAAAAGCCAACGGTGCCACTGATTGGTAGCGTAAAGGTAGTCGAGAGGGCTGCTGCGGCCATTGCTTTTCGACCGAATGATGCTATTGTTTGATTGAATGTTTTGTCGTGAGAAGCATTAAAGCCACTGATCTTATTTGTCCAGGCATTCAGATTTTTCATCGACTCATCCTTCTGACTTGTTGTTTTGGATTCCGTTGCCGAGTTTGAGGAGTTTACAACTTTACCCTCACTGTTAGTCGTTTCAGAATATGTAGCCGTTTTGGTTTTCCCGTATTGTACTGAGGTCTCTCCTGTCTCATTATCTTTTGTAACGGTGTTAGTGGTGGTGCTTCTCGTCATTGTGGTCGTGGTCGTGCCATCCTTATTTTCCGTAGTAGTCTTTGTACGAGTTTCTTGAGTAACGGTTGTAACGGTTTTATCTTTACCGACATCATCCCTCGAATACACTTGTGTTTCACTCATACCATTTGGCCCTTTCTTATCCTCAGGCCCTAACCCCATAAAGTCAGCATACCTTATTGGATTGTTAAATCCATAATTGTATGGTGACCAACTTTTATACTTAGTTGCCCAAGGGTCTACTACCATCCATCTTCCAATCCCAGGATCGTATTGTCTCCAACCGTAATCATACCATCCAAGCCCAAGATCTTTTTGTTCCTCTTTGTCATTAAATTTAAAATTCTGAGGTGTGCTGTTTTCACGCGAGTACGAGTTAAATGTCAAACCAAACGGGTAATAATCGTCCACCTGCACCACTTCCCCATGAATGTGCTCGACACTAAAATCATCAAAGAACACCTCAACGAGCGAGCCATTCTCGTTGCTAAAGTAAATATACACATATCCTGGTTGATCAATAGTGATAGGGGCCGCATTGTGTAGCCGGTCGTGCGGCGCGTCAGTGCCGGTTTCACGGGCGGATTCGGAGATGCGGTCAAAACCAGCGTCCAGGAGGTTAAAGTCCTGGTCAAAGATCAGCCAGTTCAGGTACGCTTTAGGAGCGGATCCTTCCGTTCCTGTAGCCCCCGACATGTTCGCGTAGGGAAACGAGCCGGTACTGGCGTCGTAGTTTTCTCCCGTCGATACAATACCGCCCGTGTTGTTGGCGATGGCAGCAATCAGATTGGTCAATGCCGTGTTCCAGTTCGCCGTATTCGGATCAATGTACTTAGCGTACACCTCGACATTGACAATGTCGCCAGGCATCACGGTAAGCGATTTTGCCAGCCCGTAGATCTCGTTAGACGATCCGTTCAGGCGCTGGGAGTATCCTGTAGTGGTCCCATCGCGGTCAAACAACGCCGCCTGCACACGCCGAGCGTTTTCGTACCTGAGAAATTCACCCTGCTCTTCCGCCATGTCCGCCGTTTCAAATCCCGCCGTCGCCGCCGTTTCCTGTCCCGGTGTGCTGGTAAGCCGTGTTGTTCATCCTTAGTAAGAAATCGCGGCCAATGGACACTGCATCGAAGACGTGCCTCTGGAGAGAAGTCTAACTAGCTCCCTACTATTTTGTGGCCATAGGTCGCGAGACCATTCGCCAAATGAATATTGAAAGTAGTACGCAAGCTGCAGCTGCGATGCCCAGGGAAAGGACAATGCGGTGTGCCAAATCATAGGACGCATCAATCTGATCCACAATTACTTCAATTGTTTGACCTTTTTGATCGGCGTCTATGCCTTCAAGGAACCACTTTACCTGTGAGATTCTCACATATAGATAAAGCAGATAGAATAGTTGAACGGCGACGGATGCCACAATAAGTAGTTTAATCTTCGCGCGTCCTTTCATTGCGTCTTTTATCATTCGATTTGTCAATTATAGCGTTTCCATCGGGACTCACTTTGTAGGTCAACGTTGTCTTCTGGATCCCCGACTCCATCGCGCCACCCTTCTTTGTACCGACTATGACCGATGGCCCCGGTGTACTTGTGCCACCATTATCTATCGAAATCAATCCACCGTCATCCTCAGAGATATCGAGTAGTTGGCTCTCTACATTAATTGTTTTCTCATCAACTGTTCCTTCGATCGAAAAATTGAATTCATCCACAGTGCCGCTAATTAAAAATTCCCCGCCTCCAACATTGACCTCAATCGAATGCTCAAGTTCGTTTACGTCGCGCCCGGATAATAGGTCAAAGGCTTGTGAGAACAGGTTTCTATCCTGATCGCTTGCATGTAGGATTTCAAATTCGCCCGTGCTCAAATCGACACGGAACTCAAGGGCCTCCTTTGTCCAAGGCGTAGAGACATTACCAAACTTCGTATTTCTGACCTTTGCAGGCTTCGCAAATTTTTCCTGCGCTCGTTGGAAGCTCTGTCTATCTGGCTCAAATCGAGAGACATGAATGGTAACCCTTTCCAATCCTTCCAACTCTACATGCGTCGTAACACAGTTTTCGCTAAATGCATAGGGAGAGTTGTAGTAATACTTTTCGGCCAGAGGATCAAGGTTAAAAAACCTTCCTATGTCCGGCTGATGATTTCTCCACTTAAACGAATCCCATCCCAGGTCAAGATCATCGATATGCTCCTGCCCCTGGAACCGCCATCGATTCACAAGAGCGTTCTCTCTTTGAAATGAATTGTAAGTCAACCCAAACGGGTAATAATCATCCACCTGCACCACTTCCCCATGAATGTGCTCCACACTAA
>CAZKBK010000077.1:0-3603 GCA_964551035.1 uncultured Roseivirgaceae bacterium
TCTACGAGCAAGGTTACATGTAAAATTCTAATTTTTACCGGACAACAATGATTCGCAATTCGTCATTCGAAATTCGTCATTCGTAACTCGTTACCCGTCATTCCCTATTCGTCTCTCAACGATTTCACCGGATTCGCCGATGCGGCCCTGACGACGTGGAACCCTACCGTTGCGAACGTGATGACAAAGGCGATCAATGCGGACAACACAAACGTGGGCCATTCCCCCTCCAACTCGATCCGGTAGGCGAAGTTCTCCAGCCACGTGCTGGTAAAGTACCACGCAACGGGGAACGCAAGGACCATCCCGATACCCACGAGGATAAAAAACTCTTTCGACACCAGCGCCACGAGGGCCTGAACACTCGCGCCGATGACCTTCCGCACGCCGATCTCCTTCGTGCGCTGCTCCGTTGTAAATGCGGCAAGGCCCAGCAGCCCCAGGCATGCGATAAAGATCGTTAGTCCGGAAAACGCCGTAAATATCTGGCTCCGCTTTTCGTCCGCCTGGTACTGCGAGTTGAAGTCCGCGTCCAGGAAATTGTACTCAAAGGTATAGGAAGGGAACACGTCCTTCCATGCCCTTTCGATGGCGGCCAACGCCTGCCTGGGATCGACCTCGCGTGTCCTGACGAACAGGAGCCTGTTGTTATCGTTTTGCACGATCATCAGCGGCTCGATAGGATCATACAATGAGTTCTGGTGGTAGTCCTTCACCACTCCCACCACATGTCGCTCCTGGTCCTGCGTGTCGGGATTGCCGTCGTCGAAAACGAATTTCTTGCCGATGGGGTCTTCCCACGACATGCGCTCGACCATGGATTCATTCACGAGTGCTCCGTACGTGGTGTCGGAAGGCACATCGCGGGAGAAGTCGCGGCCTTCCACGATCTCCATCCCCATCGTGCTGACAAAGTCGAAGTCGGCGTTATAAAGGTCCACGCCGCGGTCCGACATCGTTCCGTCGTTGTCTTCAACCTTGAGCAAAAGTTTTCCGATCCCTTGTCCGGGCGAGCTGGACGCGGTACCCACGGTGACAACCTCGGGGGTCTGTCGCAGCCGGTCGATGAGTACCTGCGATTTCTCGCGGAGGGCCTGCTCGTTGAGGCTCAGGCGAACGACACGCTCCTTCTCGAATCCCAGGTCCTTGTTTCGCATGAACTGCAATTGGTCGAATACGATCAGGGTGGAGATGAGCATAAAAATTGAAATGCCGAACTGAAAAACGACCAGCGTCTTGCGGAGGAAAGCGTTTCCGCCCTTTGCACTTACCTTTCCTTTGAGCACACGCACCGGATTGAACCCTGACAGGTAAAAGGCCGGATAGCTTCCGCCGGCGATGCCGACAAGCAAAACGATGCCGACCAGGCTGAAGATCACGGGTGCCTGGAACACATAGGAGAAGGGAAGGGATTTGCTCGCCAGGCTGTTGAAGGCCGGCAACAGCGCGTAGATCAGGACGATGCTGATGACCATGGCAAGCAACGCCATGACCACCGACTCGGTCAGGAACTGCGCAATGAGTTGTCCCCGCGGCGATCCCATCACTTTGCGCACGCCCACTTCCCGCGCGCGGTTAACGGATCGCGCCGTCGCGAGGTTCATGTAATTGATGCAGGCGATGATGAGCATGAATGCCGCCACCGACGCAAAAATGTAGATGTAGGTAATGTCGCCACCTTCTTCCGCCTCATCCTGTATTTTCGAGTAAAGGTGAATGTCGAGTATGGGCTGGAGTTCATACTTCACGCTGATGCGGAACTGCTCGAAGATGGGATTCACCCTTTCCTTGATGATCGTGTCGAGGCTCGCATACATCTTATTGAGGTCATAGCCTTCGGGGAGTTGCAGGTAGGTGAACACGCCAAAGCCGCCCCAACCTCCCTGGATGTCGGGCCGGGTGTTTCGTGAAATGAGCCCGTCGAAGATGAAGTGTGAGTTGAGGGGAACGTCTTCCATCACGCCGGTCACTTTGAACTGCTCGCCCTGCTGGTTTTGGATCGACTGGCCCACGGCTGCGGACACGTCCGAAAAATACTTCGTTGCGGTCCTTTCCGTAAGCACGATCGAGAACGGGTTGTCCAGCGCCGTGGCCGGATCACCGTAGAGGAACGGGTAGGTGAACATATCGAACACCGTCGAGTCGGCCAGATAGAACTCTTCTTCAAAGAACTGTTTGTCGCCGTTCAGGTACATCGCGCGTCCGGTCCCAAAGAAGCGAACGGCGTTGAGCACCTCGGGATAATTGTCCTGTAACTCCTGGGCGAGTGGTATCTGGGCTACCGCCCACGTAAACGCGTTGTCCGGCTCTTTGATGTTAGAGACTACGCGATAGATGTTCGGCGCATGTTCATGGTGGCGGTCGTAGCTGAGCTCGTGAAGAATGTACATCAGCAGGAACATACTGCACGTGATGCCGATGGTCAGTCCCGCGACGTTGAGAAAACTGTAGGTCTTGTCTTTTAGCAGCGTGCGGATGGAGATCTTAAGCAGGTTCTTGAGCATAGGTTTGGAAGGAGAATTGTTTACAGGATGACGGGGAGACGCGAAAAGTTGTGCGACCACGAAAATTATGTCCGCTGACGATCACCAGCCGTCACCCGAATTCAGCCAATGACCCGTCCCTCACAATCAACAGGCATGCCGTTTGATTTTTGGGCGATTTTGCGGCAAATAGGGCGCTGGCGTGTCCGAAAACATGCGTAAACGTTCACCTCCGGACGGTGGAGTCAGGGTTTCCATCCGGGGCCAGGCGGTCGGCTGAACTGAAATGGTGTCTTCACCGATCACCCACCTCACATCCCTACGCCTTCCCGGATAATTGCCGCAATCGCCCCCCGACAACGACGCACATACGCACCTTCCCTTACCAACACGCGACGTAAATTTGTATTACAAAAGAAACGCAAGACAAAAAATAAACACTTACAATCATGACAACAACCATCGAAACTTCCGTCAACGCTCCGGCTATTTCAAAGGTCCGGCTCTGGACCGCGCGTATTATGGGTGGTCTGGTGATCGCCTTCATGCTCCTGGACAGCATCTTCAAATTCATCCCGAATGAAGCCGTCACCGCGGGAACCGTCGAACTTGGCTACCAGGCGCACCATATTCCGATCCTCGGCGCGCTGGGATTCACGTCCATCCTGCTGTTTGCCATTCCGCGCACGCAGATCCTCGGCGCGATTTTGTTGACGGGCTATTTTGGCGGCGCCATCGCCACGCATGTGCGCCTTGATAATCCGCTGTTCTCGCACATTTTATTCCCGGTCTACCTCGGTGTACTGGCGTGGGGATCGCTTTGGCTCAAAAGCGAACGGCTGCGCAGTTTGATCCTGCATAAATAATTGATCGCGGCTTTCGCAAATCGAGAAATCAAGGTACAAGCAGCCACGCGCTTTTTCGCGACAACGGCTGGGGTGAGGTGGTTAGCTGTTCGTATTGAGACAATAAAGCCCGGAGGTGTACGACCTCGGGCTTTATAGTTTGGGAGTCGGACCGGTCGGAATCGAAACGCTGATTTATACGGTATCTGTAAAATACCATGTAGTCCCGGCAGGAATCGAACCTGCATCAAAAGTTTAGGAAACTTCTATTCTAT
>CAZKBK010000078.1:0-3126 GCA_964551035.1 uncultured Roseivirgaceae bacterium
GTCAACCTCAGAGAAGCCACGAGATGTGAGTTTTTAGTTTGGAGTTCGAAGTTCCCCACGCTTTCAGATCGAAGCACAAGCGAGCCATGCGAGCCTCCGCGGCCTCTGCGTCCCAACAAAACATCCGCCCCCACGCCCGATGCCCCCTCCACTCACCGTCAGCACTGCCTTCCAAAAACCTCCTTCGCGGTAAAAAAAAAACCCACCGCATCGTCAGCCCTCATCCCCTTTCAGCTTCGGATTTTTACGATGGCGGTCGTGGTCGCGTATCGTCTTCTTTTGGATGTTTCTTTGAAGGGCTTCCGTCAGGTCCACGCCGGTCTGGTTGGCGAGGCAAATGAGTACCCACAGCACGTCGGCGATCTCATCGCCGAGATCCTTGTCTTTGTCAGTCTCTTTTTCAGATTGCTCGCCGTACCGTCGGGCGATGACGCGGGCCACTTCGCCCACCTCTTCAGTAAGCATCGCCAGGTTGGTGAGTTCATTAAAATACCGGACGCCATGGGTCTTGATCCATTGGTCCACTTGTTGTTGAGCCTCCGCGATGGTCATTGTGGGTGGTGTTGTCAGGCTCAATATACATAAACCCGAACTCCCAGGCTCAAGCTCATTGGATCTCAAACTGGGCGGTGACCTGTGCCCGAAGTTTGATCTTCCGGAATGCGATGGGTTCTGCATCGGCTTCAGCCTTCATCATCACCATATCGCGGGCGGCGCCGTCGAATGGCCGCACATCCCAATCCCGGATCATGATCGGCTTGCCAATTTCAGCGTCGATCGAACGCAGCAGGGTTTCGGCCTTGGCGCGGGCTTCCTGCAGCGCCTTTACCTTCAGGTTCAACAGGATCTTTTCGTAGTCTGAATGATGCACGCGGGTGATGTCGACATAGTCGACCGGCACGGACTTGAGGCTTTCAAGGAGTTTTTCGAGCTCATCCGCACTTGTCAACTTTATCTGGTAGGTCTTTGCCCGAAACGATTCTTTATCCCTGCGGCGGAAGGAGTCGAGGTTCGACCCGATATCGGCCAACTCCAGACGCTTGCGGTCGATGCCCGCCTTCTTCAGGGCGTTAAGAAAATCCGCATCAAGCTTCTCCAGCGACGATTTTTCCCGATTCGCTTCAAACTCGCGCAGGCGCACGATCGTGAATATTTCATTGGGTTCGATTTCCTCCTCGGCACTGCCGGTGACCTCGATAAAATGTTCCTGCCGCTCGCCTTCCTGGGCGAAGGAGAAGAGTGGGATGGCGAGAAAGAAAGCAAAGAATAGGTATGACTTCATGGTTCCACTGTTTGTTCACCAGCATTAGACCCAAAGATTGGGCCAATCGTTGCAACCAACGGTTCCATCCAACCTTCGGCGGGTCGTAAAAAAAGAACCAGGTTCCTTTCGTCCCCTGGTTCAACAACTCACCCCAAACTACAACTCATTAAAATATTTTCGAGACGCTGGTAAGTACCGCCCCGAGCCGCACGGCTTCGAAGATCCGCTCTTCACGAGCGCCCAGTTCAATCAGCGATTTCTCGTGTGAGCGCACGCACATCTCGCAGCCGTTCACCGCGCTGACGGCGAGGCTCATGAGTTCAAAAAACTCTTTGCCGGTTACCGGGCGCGCCATAATGTTCATTTTGATGCGGGCCGGTATTTCGTTGTATTTCTCCTTGTTTACAAAGTGGCGGAAGCGATAGAAAACGTTGTTGGCGCTCAGCAGGGACGCGCAACCCACGGCCTCGGCAACCTCTGCCGCCGTGGCGCCTTCTTCCAGCGCGTTGCTCCTGAAAAATTCCCGCAGCAGGGCGTGGCCCGCATTCACGGCCAGCGCTACGCCCAGCAGGGCCACCTCCTTTTTGGTAAGGTGCTCACTTTCAAATGAGTTCTTAAAATTTACCTTGAGGTCGGCGATGTAGCGAGACGTTCCCTCCTCGAGCATGTCCAACGCCTCCGTTCTGTAATCCTTCTCCGCTTTCAGAAATTCCAGGAGTTCCTGGGTTGTTTCTGAATAAGTCTGTGTCAACTCCATCGATCTATTGGTTTAAAAATTCATGTTTGGCCGTCGGTTGCGGGCCACGGATCGTAGCCGCGGCCCGGCCGGATGCCTTTTAGCTATTGCGGTCACACTTTCAGCGTTTCCTGTCCTTTTTCCCAGTTGCAAGGGCAGAGCTCGTCGGTCTGCAGCGCATCAAGGACGCGAATGACCTCCTTCACGTTCCTACCCACGCCGAGGTCGTTGACGCTCACCCAGCGAACGATCCCCTGAGGGTCGATAATGAACGTCGCGCGGTAAGCTACCTTTTCGTTCGCCTCCAGGATGCCCAATTCCTCAGCGAGCGACTTTGACGTATCGGCCAGCATCGGAAATTTCAGGTCGCGAAGGTCGTCGTGATTTTTTCGCCACGCCAGGTGGACATATTCCGAATCCGTTGAAGCGCCAATCAGGTTGGTGCTCCGGTCACGGAATTCGCCAAAACTCTTGTTAAACTCTGCAATTTCGGTGGGACAGACGAACGTGAAATCCTTCGGCCACCAAAACATAACGGTCCAGCGTCCTTCGTCGTTGATGAGTTCGTCGGACGAAATGTCAAAAAATTCCTTGCCTTTCTCCAACGATACCACTGCTGCTTTTTTGAATTTCGGAAAAGCCTGCCCTACCGCTAAAATACCTCTCGTCATCATGTTTGTTGTTGTTTAAATCCAGCGCGAAAGTATAACAAACGGAGATATAAACCTCATCAATATTTCCTATCATGATATTGATACTGTCAATTTTTGTATTTTTGATAAAAGAAAAGGAATGAACCTCCAGCAACTGGAATATATTGTCGCTTTAGACATACATCGCAACCATGTGAAAGCCGCCGAGCATTGCCACGTGACCCAGCCCACGCTCAGCACGATGGTCAAGAAACTCGAGGATGAACTTGGCGTGCGGATCTTTGAAAAAAGCCAGCCCCTGCGACCGACGCCCTCCGGCGAGATGATCCTCAACCGGGCGAGGCTGATCCTCCAGGAAATAAAAAACCTGCGCGAATTCATCAGCGCCGAAAAGGAATCGATCGAGGGAGAGTTCCGCATGGGTGTCATTCCCACGCTGGCACCCTACCTGCTGCCCCGATTCCTGAACTCCT
>CAZKBK010000079.1:0-3110 GCA_964551035.1 uncultured Roseivirgaceae bacterium
CGGCGGCATCCGGGGCGGGAGAAAACTCAAAATTGAACATCCCTCTGGAAGCGAAATACGTATCGTTGCAACGAGCTGCCCCGGATGCCGCCGCATTCCCTCCCTGTAGGCCGAGCTTGTCGAGACCCTGAACTCCAAACTTCAAACTCCAGACTTCAAACTTCAAACTAATCCCCAATGCCCCAACCTTCAAAGGCAGTCTCACCCAACCGGCAACCATGCCTACGCTTCGCTTCGGCAGGCAGGCTGGCCAGCCGGCGACCGGGCTCAGCTCCACAGCACCCACGGGTTAATCCTCCCGTGTGACCCTTATCTCCGGCACGCGAACCGCTTTGCGTGCAAAGCCCAATTTGCCTATTTTTCCCCCATGAAACCCCCTCTCCACTCCGATCTATCCTCCGCACTCTCATGGGCGGTGTTTGCCCTTGGGGGTGGTCAGCTAGCCCTGGTGTTGTGGCCTTCCATCGTTTTCCTGGCGTTCATTTTCTGTTGTGCCTCCTTGTTCTGCGTCTTCCTATACAAGACGGAAACGCGCAATAGGAGATCGTTGAAGCGAAGTACCAGGGCATACGTGATCTGGGCCGTTGCCGTGGTGGCGCTAAACATATCTTACGGTCAATTGGTGTACCTCAGATTCGGATTCCCTCAAGTTGTCTTCAATTTCCTCCTGCTTGCTATTTGCTTCATTCCATTCTTGATCGCCCTTCCGTTTTTACGAAAACGTCCTCATGTCACCAGATAGCCTTTATATAATTGTTTCATCGGTGTTCCTTACCGTGATTGGATATGATGTCTATAACTGGATGAGAGACCGCACCATTGTAGCGCCGCAGATAAGGGTGCGCCACATTAAATCCAGGATCAACGTCACGGTGGCAATCCTCGGGTTCACCATGCTGATCACTTCCGTGCTGTTGCACGTAAACCTTTTCCGTTATTCCAGCCCGATACCATTCAGCGGAATTGACCAGATCACTTTGAGAGACTTCAAAGGATACCGCAGGCCGTTTCAAACCCTCGACGGCGGCCGAAAATTTGCCTTTGTCACCACCTCACTACATACAGACCAGCACGGTCAGCGCGTGAAGGTAGAGGCGCTCTTTCACCCTGCGAGATCATACGTTTACAACGAAAGGATCGCTAATGACCTTCTCCTCAGGCATGAACTCTACCACTTCCGGATCACGGAAATATTTGCGCGACGATGCCGTGAAGCGCTCTCCCGCGGGACGGAAGCTCCTACCAACGATGCCCTCATGGCCATACTTAATTTCAACAGGCAGTTGGAAAATGACATGCAGCGACGCTATGACGAAGAAAGCTATCATGGCTATATAATGAAACAGCAAAAACAGTGGGAAAAAGAAGTCGATAGTTTACTAAATTTACTGGCGGAGTATGAATCATCTATTATCACTTATGAATAAAATAAACTCCCTACCGGCGCTCCTTGTCGTCACCATGTTATTCGCATGTGAGTCCCGGTTTCCCATGGAAAAGAGGTTCTGGACGCCTGATGATTACAGGAAGGTATGGTATGAAATAGAATTCAATACGCCAAAGGGCGAAGCGTATCCGCGTTTCTCGGATCCGGAATCGGCGCCGGTGGTCAGGAAGATTATTGACCCGAAGAATTATGAGGTCATTCTCGAGGACCCTGAACTCGGTCTGACCTATCGCAACGAGGTCTCACAGGGGTTCTTTAAGAACATCAACTACATCGCGGACGCCTACACGGGCATGGATGCTCAGGATAAGTTCATCTATGCCGAAGAACTCGCCGAGTTGAAAAACTTCTTCCTTGGATTCCAGGTCGTCTATTTTCGCGTGGGAAATGAACGGATCGCCAGCCAGTCCGATGACAAAAGTACGATCAGGAGAAATGAACAGATTATCATCGAGAACTTCAACAATCACCTGGAAGGCCTGCGACAGGAGAAGTCGTACGGAACGTATGCAGCAAGGCTTGCGGATGGTATCAACATTCATTTTGCAAGTCTGATTGAAACGTTTCCAACGGCAAATTACACTAGCATGATAGCCACCACAAAAGATATCCACGAAAAGGTGGAGACGCCGGAAATCAAAAGCGCCTTGTCGCAGTTGATCACTCGGTTGGAATCATTGCAAAACAAAACCGCCGACCCGGTGTAGCATACGACCCGCCTAACGTTTTCACACCAAAAAAAACTCCAAAATGAAAAAAACCCTTCTCCTCCTTCCATTTGTCTTTCTCCTGACCCTTCTTGCAAGCGCGCAAACAAGCGAAACGAAATACTATCGGCGTCGAACATTTGACAACGAAGTAACGAAAGAAAAGGCTAGATATTCCCAGACGGTCACAAAGGAAAACGGTGTCGTCACCACCACCATTACGAATTTGAAAAAAGGCCAGATCGAAAGCCGCAATGCGTGGCGTGGAGATGAGCCGGTAGGTAAATGGATTGGCCTCACCGGAAGCGGTCCGGAGGAAATGGACTACGATTTTGATCTTATTTATGGAGACAGTCCATGCGCCGATCCTCGACCGCTGCAGGACGTGCCTGATCTCGGATCGAAAGAGGAGATTATGCAATTCATCAGTCGACATCTTCGCTACCCGGCAAGGGCAAGACTTGGCATTCAGGGAACAATATACCTTATCTTCACAGTCACCGCAGAAGGGATTGTCCGGGATGTCGCAATTCGCAAGGGCATTGACCCGGTGTTGGACAAGGAAGCTGCCCGGGTCGTTCGGGCCCTGAAATTTTCGCCGACGACCGAAGGCGACGGCCAGCCACAGGACGTTTGTGTCGAGATGCCGATCAGGTTCTTGTTGAATTGAGCACGGGATGGCCTCCGGTCTCTGCCCGGTCGCAGAGGCTGGTCGAAAGCGACCGCTGAAGTAACGTCGCGCGTCTCACCCGCATGGTTGGATAGATTCTGGTCTTCGTACAAAGCTTTCGTCGTAAACTATAATTTTCTCCGAAGAGCGCTGACACTTAAAAACTCATAACTCGTCTGTCTCCGCTCATAATTCTACTCAACTTCATCCCTCGTGGATTCTGTGGTGTGCACGATGCGGCGAGGTGTTTTTTACCGCGGAGGAGGTTTTTAAAATGCAGAGCCGA
>CAZKBK010000080.1:0-2715 GCA_964551035.1 uncultured Roseivirgaceae bacterium
GGAGGCTCCTACGGAGCCCGGCGATCCGTTGGGGTCTTATTCTACAAATAGGGAGCTCCTAACGGAGCTCTTCTCGTGACCGCGTCTTCATCCAAAAAGCCCAATCTCCAATTCAACCTCGCGATTTCCATTCGTCATTTCATATTCTCCGCCGGCAATCCGTTCGGTGGATTCCGTCGGCGGGCGAAGCGTGCCGAAGGGTTTGTACCCCGATCAATGTGCACCTGATAGCAGCGAGTGTTGCAGGAGGCTCCTACGGAGCCCGGCGATCCGTTGGGGTCTTATTCTACAAATAGGGAGCTCCTAACGGAGCTCTTCTCGTGACCGTGTCTTCATCCAAAAAGCCCAATCTCCAATTCAACCTCACACTTTCCATTCGTAATTCTACATTCGTAATTCGTAATTTGAAAAACCTCACCTCAGATACTCCCCACGTATTGATCCTCAATGAAATTGAGTTCCTCGTAGTCGTATTTCTCCATGATCGCATAGACGGCTTCCCACACGGCCGATTCGGATCCATCCATCCGGCGTCGTAGCCAGAAGCCGACGGCCGCTTCCGGTCTGAAAGGCGCCCAGTATTCCTCAAGATCAACAGGGACCGCGTACTCTGAAAGGGCACCCTCATAGCGCATCGCCAGGTAGTCCGGCGCATAATTTCCACCCGAGTCAAGATAGGCCTGATACATATCCACTTCTTCCTCAAAATTCCTGTAATAATCCAGGTAATAGTGAGAAGCAAGCAGAAGACGGAAAAAGCGGGCAAAGACGTAATCATAGTACTCCTGGCAGGTGATATCCCCGATCTCATCCCCCGGTTCGGGAATGAGGTGCTCCGCGGCCAGCTTGATGAATGTCGGGTCCACATATCGAAAGTAATAGTCCGGTGCAGCGGGATCGTTTTCAAAGAGTGAAACACCAATCAGGCTACCCAATGCATCGCTGTCTTCCACACCCGCCACCGCCGCCGCGGCCAACTCCAGCTCATAAAGCATGCTCGAAGTTCCACCGTAATACATCCCGAGCCGATCCGAGCCCTTCATCAGCGCGGGCCTTTCGTTGTCAATATAAAATAGGCTTCGATAATCCTCGACAATCGTCGAATAGCTCACCACATAATTCAACAACCTCAACGCGGTCACTTCGTCGAAGCCGGCATCGACGTATTGGTACTCCTCGTACTCTTCTTCGTATTCTTCTTCATGCATGTACGCCTCGGTCTCATCATTGCGGGGCAAATAATAAATCGCCACTTTCTCATAGTTGTCGATATACTCCGACCGCTCTACCAGATGCGCGGTGCCGTATGGAATAACGGTACCAAGATGAAACGTGTTCTTGTCCTTCTCGCCCTCATAAACGGATACCGGATAAAGCACGATACTTCTAACCATCATTTCGCCAAAATGAAAATCCTGGTCCTCATCGCTGTCGGCAAGGGTATGTTTCAGTTGCAGGGTGTCGTTGATCACAACGTTGATATCTTTGAGGCGACTGTGGCTGGTACCCTGGCTTCCGTTGATCCTGATCATTTCAAGCAGAGCGGGCTGATCGTACTTGAGTTCGAGATAGGCCTCTCCATTCACGTCGGACATCAGGTAAGTTGACCAGCCCGTTGTTCTGCTCGTATCCATCAATGTCAAAAGATACCCCTCTGTCCCGCCGTACGAAACGCTGTTCGGAAACCGGGGAACCGACCTGGTAATCACCATGTTTCCGCCGATGAAAATCAACGGCAGCAGCACGGCGAGTCCAACACAGCTGGCCAGCAACGTCCTGGGAAAAACGATGGCACGCCGGTCTTCAAACTGATCGCGCCATTCGCGTACCGGTTTATAGAAGATCGCCACCACGATAAACGCGGAAAAGAATATCAGGATGAATGAAATGACGATCGGCCCTTCCCAGAACGAAGAACCTATCGCGCTCCAGATGAGACCAGCCACGTAGCCTAAATACACTATCGTCTGAATAACAAGACTGATGAAGCTGCCCTTCATGCCGAAAAGCCAGTTTATGGAACAGATCAGCGTAATGATCCCGCCAGCCAATACAAACGGCATGGCATAAAAACCGCCCATGGACGGATATGTTGCCGTAAACGCTTCGATCATCAACACCAGGCCCGACACGAGCTGGATCAGCCCCAGGATAATGTTAAAGACGCCAATCACGCGAAGGTATACGGGGAATTTTACTTCTGTTGCCATATGAGGTTAGGTTCAGGTTAGTGTTTGTCGCTGTGGTGGTGCTACCGACCACCGCCATGAGTAAGACGCGCGAACACCGGAATTTTCCCGGAGCAGGAAACGGTTTTCGCCAATCGGGAACTACCATTCGTAATTTCATATTCTCCGCCGGCAATCCGTTCGGTGGATTCCGTCGGCGGAGCGAAGCGTGCCGAAGGGTTTGTACCCCGATCGATGGTGCACCTGATAGCAACGTGTGTTGCGGGAGGCTCCTACGGAGCCCGGCGGTTCGTTGGGGCCTTATTCTACAAATAGGGAGCTCCTAACGGAGCTCTTCTCGTGACCGCGTCTTCATCCAAAAAGCCCAATCTCCAATTCAACCTCGCGATTTCCATTCGTCATTTCATATTTTCCGCCGGCAATCCGTTCGGTGGATTCCGTCGGCGGGGCGAAGCGTGCCGAAGGGTTTGCACCCCGATCGATGGTGCACCTGATAGCAACGTGTGTTGCGGGAGGCTCCTACGGA